>JBBAUA010000051.1:0-24357 GCA_040398465.1 Hyphomonadaceae bacterium
TCGGCCCCAGCACGATCCGCGTCAATGTCGACGTGCTGGAATCGCTGATGACCATGGTCTCCGAGCTGGTGCTCACGCGTAACCAGCTGTTGCAGATCCTTCGCAACTCCACCGACAGCGAGTTCAAGGCCCCGCTGCAGCGCCTCTCCGGCGTTACCGCCGAGCTGCAGGAATGCGTGATGAAGACGCGCATGCAGCCCATCGGCTCGGCGTGGAAGAAACTCCCGCGCATCGTCCGCGACGCCTCGAACGACCTGCACAAGAAGATCGACCTCGTCATGGAAGGCGAGGCGACCGAACTGGATCGCCAGGTGCTCGAATTGATCAAGGATCCGCTCACGCACATGATCCGCAACTCGTGCGATCACGGCGTCGAAACCATCGCGCAACGCATTGCCGCAGGAAAATCCGAGAACGGCACGATCAAGCTGCGCGCCTATCACGAAGGCGGTCACATCCTCATCGAGGTGTCCGACGACGGCGCCGGCCTCAACACCGACCGGATCCGCTCGAAAGCCATCGAGAAGGGCGTCATCGACATCGCCGAATCCATGGCGATGACCGACGCCCAGATCCACCGCCTCATCTTCGCGCCCGGATTTTCCACGGCCGCAAAGGTCACCAACATCTCAGGCCGCGGCGTCGGCATGGACGTGGTGAAGACCAATGTCGAGCTCATCGGCGGCACGATCGACCTGCGCTCGCGCTACGGCCATGGGACGACCTTCATCATCAAGATCCCGCTGACTCTCGCCATCATCTCGGCGCTCATCGTCGGCGTTGAGGATCACCGCTTCGCCCTGCCGCAACTCTCCGTCCTCGAACTGGTCCGCGCCGGCAAGCGCTTCGAGCACAAGATCGAGCTCATCAATTCGACGCGCGTCCTGCGCCTGCGCGACCACCTGCTGCCGCTCGTCGCTCTCTCCGACTGCCTCAACCTCATGGTCGACGAAGACCGCGGCGACCGCAGCGCCTGCATCGTCATCATGCAGGTCGGCGAACTGCGCTTTGGCCTGATCGTCGACGAAGTATTCGACACCGAGGAAATCGTCGTCAAGCCGCTGTCGAAGCGTCTCGGCGCCATGTCCGAGTACTCGGGCGCCACCATCCTTGGCGACGGTTCCGTCATCATGATCCTCGATCCCAACGGCATCTCGCGCTCGGTCGCCAATGTCGAGCGCAGCGTCAACCGCCTGCTCGACGAGCAGTCCCGCGCTGCCGCGGCCGCGGCGAAGGCTTCGGAGCACAAGGTCAGCCTGTTGCTCTTCTCGGCCGGCGGCGCCGAGCCGCGCGCTTGCCCGCTCTCGCTCGTCACGCGTCTCGAAGACCTCGACGCCTCGACCATCGAGATGACCAGTCGTGGCCCCGTCGTCCAGTACCGCGGCCGTCTCATGCCGCTCGCCCCGGCCGGTGGAATGGTCCGCCATGAGGGCCGCCAGCCCGTCCTCGTCTTCAGCCAGGGCTCCGTCGTCGTCGGTCTCGCCGTCGACGCCATCCTCGACATTGTCGAAGAGACCCTCGACATCCAGCTCGGCGGCCAGGCGCCCGGCGTTCTCGGCACGGCCGTGCTCAAGGGCAAGTCGACGGAGATCGTCGATGTCGGCCACTACCTCAGCCAGGCCGAACCCGCCTGGGCTTCTGCCGCCATCGAGATGGACCCGCGCGCCAACCGCAAGCGCGTCCTGCTGATCGAGTCCCACCCCTTCTTCCGCAACCTGCTCGCGCCGATGGTCAGCGCGGCCGGCTATGACGTCACCGTCGCGGAAGGCCTCGAAGAGGCGAGGGCGCGCCTCGCGGCCGGCGCCACGTTCGACGTGGTTCTCACCGACGCCGACAGCCCCATCGACAATGTCGCCGGAGCGCAGGTCATCCCGCTCTCCAGCCGCCGGGACGCAGAAGCAGTTCCGAAATCAGATCGTTATGCGCTGCTGGACGCGATCCAGCGCGCCATCCGCAGCGGAGAAGCCGCATGAGCATTCGCGAATACGTCACCTTCCGGATCGGCGAGCAGCTGTTCGGCTTGAGCGTCACCGAGATCCACGACGTCTTCCGCCCCGCCCGGATGACGCCCGTCCCGCTTTCCAATTCGGAAATCGCCGGCGTCCTCAATCTTCGGGGACGAATTGTCACCGCAATCGACGCCCGCAGCCGCCTCGGCCTGCCTGCGCGAGAAAAAACAGATAAAGTTCAGAGTCTTGCGATCGGCGTCGAGTATGGCGGCGAAAGCTTCGGGATGGTCATCGACGAGATCGGCGATGTTGTCCGGCTCGACGACACCGAGTTGGAGCAAAATCCCGTTAACCTTGACGCGACATGGTCAGGTGTATCGCGCGGCGTCTACCGCCTCGACAACCGGCTGCTGGTCATCATGGATATCGACCAGATGCTCGCCGGCGCAGGACAGGGAAGCGCCGCGGCCGCGGCTTGAGGGATGGGTCATGAAACGCTGTCTGATTGTTGACGATAGCCGGGTCGTCCGGAAAGTCGCCCGCCGCATTGTCGAAGACCTTCGCTTCGAGGCCGACGAAGCCGCCGACGGCGCCCAGGCGCTGGAAGCCTGCCGCAAGACCATGCCAGACTGCATCCTGCTCGACTGGAACATGCCCGTGATGAACGGCATCGACTTCCTGCGCGCCCTGCGCCGCGAGCCGGGCGGCGAGCGCCCCACCGTCGTCTTCTGCACGACCGAGAACGACATGAGCCACATCGCCGAAGCCATGCGCTCCGGCGCCAACGAATACATCATGAAGCCGTTCGACTCCGAGATCATCGAATCCAAGTTCAACGAAGTCGGCCTCTGCTGAGCCATTTGAAACCGTGACGCTTGCATCCCGCCAGCCTGAGTCCGACCGCCGCGTCCGCGTCATGCTTGTGGACGACAGCGCGATCGTGCGCGGATTCATGCGGCGTTGGATTGACGAGGACCCGCGCGTCGATCTCGTGAAAGTCTGTTCCGACGGCCAGCAGGCCGTCGCCGAAGTCGCCGCCACCAAGCCGGACGTCATCGTGCTCGATATCGAGATGCCGAACATGGATGGCCTCACCGCCCTTCCGCATCTGCGCCGTCTCGCGCCCGACGCCCGCATCATCATGGCCTCGACCCTGACGACCCAGGGCGCACAGCAGACGGTCAAGGCGCTGTCGCTCGGCGCCGCTGATTTCATCGCCAAGCCGCAGGCCAGCGCCATGGGCGGCGTCGACAGCTATCGGCGCGACCTGATCGACAAGATCGTCGCTCTCGGACAGCGGCCAGGCCTGTCCCGATCCGGCACGGCGCCGTCGCGCCCGTTCAACCTGCGCCCGCGTTCGCCGGTGCTCGCGCCGGCCTCCGTCCTGGTCATCGCCGCGTCCACCGGCGGGCCGTCGGCGCTCCCCGTCTTTCTCGGACCCATCGCGCGCCGTATCGAAGTGCCGATCCTGATCGTCCAGCACATGCCGGCAACATTCACCCCCGTCTTCGCCGAGAAGCTGGAATCCGTCATCGGCAAGCGCTGCCGCGAAGCGGTCGATGGCGATGTGCTCGCCCCGGGCTGCGTTTTCCTTGCGCCGGGCGACAAGCACATGCGCGTCGCGCGCGGACCTGCCGGCCGCATCGTCACGCTGGATCGCGGCGAGCCCGTCAACTTCTGCCGCCCCGCCGCCG
This sequence comes from Hyphomonadaceae bacterium, assembly GCA_040398465.1. Lineage (GTDB taxonomy): Bacteria > Pseudomonadota > Alphaproteobacteria > Caulobacterales > Hyphomonadaceae > UBA7672. The sequence continues at coordinate 3,644 of JBBAUA010000051.1, forward strand.
ATCCTCTCTTCGAATCCGCCGCCGCCGCCTTCGGCAACCGCGTCCTCGGCGTCGTCCTAACCGGCATGGGCCATGATGGCCGTGACGGGGCAGGGCATGTCGTGAAAGCCGGCGGACGCATCATCGCCCAGGATGAAGCGACCAGCGTTGTGTGGGGCATGCCCGGCGCCGTCGCCGCGGCCGGACACGCGGAAGCCGTGAAGCCTCTCAAAGACCTCGGTGCACTGGCGTTGCGTATGTTGAACGGAGAAGCTGCGTGAACAGTCAGGATTTCGATTTCGTCTCACAGCTTCTGCGCAAGCGCGCCGGAATCGTGCTCGGCACCGACAAGATGTACCTGCTCGAAAGCCGCCTCGCCCCGCTCGCGCGCAAGGAAGGCCTGCCCTCGATCGACGATCTCATCCAGGTCGTCCGCTCCCGTCGCGACGAGCGCCTGATCACGCAGCTTGTCGACGTCATGACGACCAACGAGACCTTCTTCTTCCGCGACAAGACGCCGTTCGACCACCTGAAGGAAGCCGTCCTCCCCGTCCTCGGCCAGGCCCGCAAGGGGCAGCGCATCCGCATCTGGTGCGCCGCCTGCTCGACGGGACAGGAGCCGTACTCCATCGCGATGATGATCGACCAGCAGCCCGCGCTCACCGGCGGCGTGCCCGTCGAGATCGTCGCCACCGACATCTCCGAGCGCTGCCTCGACCGTGCGCGCCAGGGCCTGTTCACGCAGTTCGAAGTCCAGCGCGGCCTGCCGATCCAGATGCTGATGCATCACTTCACACAGCAGGATGATCACTGGCGCATCTCCGAGCGCATCCGCTCGATGGTGACGTTCCGCAAGATGAACCTGATGGATCCGGCCTACAACCTCGGCAAGTTCGACGTCATCTTCTGCCGCAACGTCCTGATCTACTTCGACGGCCCGACCAAGTCCGAGGTGATGAACCGCCTGGCCCAGTCGATGAACCCGGGCGGCTTCCTGATGCTGGGCGCCGCCGAAACGGTCATCGGCCTGACGCAGGCGTTCGAAAGCGCGCAGGATCGCCGCGGCCTGTACAAGCTGTCCTCGAAGGCCATCAAAGCCGCCTGATCCGGCCATCTCGCCGCAGCGGGACGTTCTGTCTCAGCCCGAATTCGCCCGGCGCCACCGGTTTCTGCGGTGAGCCGTCCCAGCCTGCGTCAACACGCCATGGCTAATGTCACGTCTGTGTCGCTGAGTGTAGCGAACCTTGCCGACGTCAGGGGGCCACGGAACTCGCCGATGCAGAAGCGCTTCATCATATGGGTCCCCGCCTTCGCCATCCTCGTGATGGCCCTCGCCGTCGCCGGCCTCATGCCTGTGCCCGAAACGCCCGCCGCCGAACAGCGCGCCGACAGGTAGCGCGGACGCCCTTCGCAATGAGGTAAGCTTCCGCCACGCGGTTCCGCCCACTGAAAGGGGGCGGACAGGTGGGGGTGATCTCTCAACGTGTCCCGCCAAAACCAGCTGATTCTGGACGCACCTTCTCGAGTTCATCGCGAACCATTTCAACGCGCTGCACGCATCAATCCCGCCGATTCCAGACCAGCGCGTCCCCCACCTCCAGACCTCTGAGATACTCCAGTCATCCATCCCGCAGGGAGGGCGGCTGGTCATTGTTCAGCGGCGGGGGCTGGATGCAGGCGAGCGTGATGAGCCTCTCGAGCCAACGCGAAGAGAAGCTCGCCGGGGACGGGTCCTGAACAGGCCGGCCCGCACCCCGGCAGCTCAGTGGCGCCAAGCATATGGATCAGGGCCGCCGTCCGCGCGCTGCCGCACAACACACCGCCGGGGGCGTGGGATCCGCGAACCTCTTTTCTACCGGTAGCTGTGGAAACAGAGACGCCAAACACGCGGGGCATCCCGCGTCCCCGGGCCCTCCAATGAATTGGAGACCCAGAGCGACAGCATCATAGGCGGTTCACAACGGCCTGAATGCGAACGCACGCCAGAACCCCACCCCCGCAAACGTGCGCTGCAACCACACCTTTCCCCCATCCTGACGTCGGGCCTTGCCATGTCGCCCCCCTGTCACGATGTTATGCGAGAGAATCGATCACCCCGCTTGCTGGAGCCATGTGGCGCAAGGTGGGGAACCTGACGGGACCGGCGGGTCGCGCCGCCTGACCTGTCAAAGACGACGGGTACACATGACCCAGATAGTTTCGCACGCGCCGAACGGGTGGCCCGCCCTCGTTCTCAACGCCGATTTCCGTCCGCTATCGTACTATCCGCTCTCTCTCTGGCCCTGGCAGGAGGTGGTGAAATCCGTGTTTCTCGAGCGGGTGGATGTGGTTGCGGAATACGACGAGTACGTTCACTCGCCCTCGATCACCATGCGCCTGCCCAGCGTGATCGCGCTGCGGGAGTTCGTGAAGCAGGACCGCCAGCCGGCGTTCACCCGCTTCAACGTCTTCCTGCGCGACGGTTTCGAATGCGCCTATTGCGGCAGCCATGAAGACCTGACCTTCGACCACGTCATCCCGCGTTCCAAGGGTGGCCGGACGAGCTGGGAAAACATCGTCGCCGCCTGCAGCCCCTGCAACCTCCGCAAGGGCGGCCGGCTCGCGCGCGAGATCGGCATGCACCCCAGCGTGCGCCCGCACAGGCCAACCACCTTCCAGCTGCAGGAGCAGGGCCGGAAGTTCCCGCCCAACCACCTGCACCAGACATGGCTCGACTACCTCTACTGGGATGTCGAACTGGAGACGTAAAAAGGGTCGCCGGCTAACCTCCGGCGGCCCAACTCTCCATGTCTCCCTCCCAGTAGACGAATTCCCTGCCGTCCACGGTCCAACTGACCTCGGCATGGAAAGGCAGCCAGCATCCGCCATGCTGCCGGTAGTCGGAGTACCGGCCGCTCCATGGCGTAGCCGTGGACTTCCCACCAACCCCGCGCGTCCGGTCCGGCGCAAAAATGCTCGCAATGCGTCCGTCACCGTCGATCGTGACGCTGACATCCGCTGCCGTCTCGCCGTCGCCAGCAGTGACGATCAGCCGGTCAGGCCCCTCGCTGCGCCAGCGCAGGGACGCATTGCGCAGAATGGCGGCCGGCGCCAGCGCAAGCTCGGCGAGGTAACGCATCAGTTCGCCGCGTGTGAGCGCAGGCGACGAGGGCGGCCGCGCAACGGGGATGAAACCCAGAGCGCGCACGTCGAGAACGCCGACGCCGCCGACAAGCGCGTCGCGAACCGAGACAACGCCAAACGGTCCCGTCCGCGCGCGCCAGTCGAACGCGCACGATGTCGTCGAAATCGTCTGCGTCGCCGTGAACTTCATCCAGCCCGCAGCCGCATCCTGCCGCATCCGGCCCCTCTGCGTCAGGCGGACATCGCCACCCTGTACGCTGCCGCACAGTCTCTCGGCGAGATCGCGGACGGGCTGCGGAAGTTGATGCTGAGCGTTCATGCGATACCAGATGCTCTCGGCCAGTGATCGTTCCGAAATCAGCTATGCATGAACGATGCACATGCCCGAGAGTTACTGGTGAACCATCAGCGTTCAAAGGATCCGCCATGCCTCCGCGCGAACGCATCGCAATCATCGGCGCCGGCCATGTCGGCGCGACCACGGCCTATGCATTGATGCTGCGCGCATTGGTTCGCGAAATCGTGCTGATCGACAGCGACACGGCGCTCGCTGAGGCGGAAGCAGCAGACTTGTCGCATGGAAATGCACTGGCTCGCCCGGCACGCATCTGGGCAGGCGACTACAAGGATGCCGCGTCAGCACGCATCGCTGTCATCACTGCGGGCGCTGCGACGCAGGGCTCCCAGAGCAGGCTGTCCGTCGCAGCGCAAAGCGCCGCCATCGTGACGGCCTGCGTGAAGCTGCTGGCGGCTGCAGGCTTCGATGGCGTGATCGTGGTCACCTCAAATCCGGTTGACCTCATGGCCCTCGTCGCCGCGCGCCACGCTGGCCTGCCGCCCGGCCGCGTCATCGGCACGGGCACGCTGCTGGACTCCAGCAGGCTGCGGCAATTGCTGGCCGAAACGCTCGGCGTGGCCCCGGCCTCTGTCGACGGCGACGTGCTGGGCGAGCATGGCGACAGCGAAGTCGTCGCCTTCTCGACCGTCCGCATCGGCGGCGTCCCTCTGCGGCAGTTCACGGGCAAAGAGCCCGCCACCGACCACCACCAGATCGCCGAAGACGTCCGCCAGGCCGGCTACCGCATCGTCGCCGGCAAGGGCTATACGTCCTTCGGTGTCGCCACCGCAACCGTCCGCATCTGCGAAGCAATCCTGCGCGACGAGAAGGCAGTGCTCCCGGTCTCCACGCTGCTGACCGGCCAGTACGGAATTGCCGACATATTCCTCAGCCTGCCCTGCATCCTCGGCGCGGGCGGCGCCGAACGCATCCTCACGCCGGCGCTCACCACGGAAGAGGTTGCCGCTTTGCAAGGCTCCGCCGCCGTCCTTGCCGACGCGCTGCGGGCACTCGACACCAGCAACGGGGCCCTGACCTGATCAGCTTCACCTAACGGCGCCATTCCCTCCGGAGGCTTGCTGAGGCAGGTTATCCCCGGGACGGGGCGGCGGTCGCAGAATCGTCATCCGTCGAGGGAAACGCATAAGCGGCGGAGCACGATCATGACCAAACGCACTCAGGCGGCGGGCAGGGGCCATTCACGCCGGGCAATCCTCGCAGGCGGCGTCGCAGCTGCAGCGTGGTCGGTGCTGCCGGGCTGCGCGACGGCACAGGGTCCGGTCCGGCCCGGCGCCGGCAAGCGCGTCAACGTCGCCGCCATCGGCGCGGGCGGCATGGGCGCCGGCAACATGTCGGCGCTCACAGGCCAGAACATCGTCGCCGCCTGCGATGTCGACTTCGACCGCGTCGCCCGCCAGATGCTCAAGGACGGCCAGCTGCGTCCCGAGCGCGTCGAACTGAAAGCTGCCTACGACAAGGCCGAACGCTTCACCGACTACCGCCAGATGTTCGACAAGCGGCGCGACATCGAAGCCGTCGTCATCGCAACGCCCGACCATCATCACGCCGTCGCCGCCCGCATGGCGATGGAGCGCGGCCTCCACGTCTACGTCCAGAAGCCGCTCACGTACACGGTGCGCGAGGCGCGCCTGCTTACGAAGATGGCGAAGGACAATCCCAAGCTCGTCACGCAGATGGGCAACCAGGGCCACTCGAGCGACGATGGCCGTCGCGCCGTTGAGCTGATCCGTGGCGGCGCCATCGGCAAGGTGAAGGAGGTCCATATCTGGACCAACCGTCCCGTCTGGCCGCAGGGCGTCGGCAAGCCTGAGCCGAAGCCCCTGCCAGCTGGCCTCGACTGGGATCTCTGGCGTGGTCCCGCCACTGTCGATTGGGGCTATCACCCCGATTACGCGCACTTCAACTGGCGCGGCTGGACGCCCTTCGGCACCGGCGCTCTTGGCGACATGGGCGCCCACCTGATGGACTTCCCCGTCTGGGCGCTGGAACTCGGCCTGCCCACGAAAGTCGAAACCCGCCACACGCTCTGGGGCGGCGACACCGATCCGTGGGACTACAAGCGCCCTGACGTCCTCACCAGCTATCCGCTCGCCGCGATCACCTACTACGAATTCGGCAACGCCAAGGATGGCCCGGTCCGCATAGTCTGGCAGGATGGCGGCCTCGCCCCGCCGACCGTTGCCAACCTTCCGGCCGACCGCATCATGGAAGAGGAGGGCGGCGTCCTCTACACTGGCGACAAGGGACAGCTGTTGCACGACACCTACGGCGCGAAGCCCACGCTGATCGGCGCAGAAGCCGCGGCTCTCGGCGCGAAGATCCCAGTGTCCCTGCCGCGCATCACCGATGGCTCGAAAGGCCATGAGAACAACTGGATCCGCGCCATCCGCGGCGAGGAGAAGATCTCCAACCCGTTCGAAGTCTCAGGCCCGCTCACCGAAGCCATGATCCTCGGCGTCGTCGCCATGAACGCCGGCAAGCCGATCACCTACGATGGCGCGGCGGGCAAGATCACCAACCTGCCGGGCATGGATCACCTGCTCGACCGCGAATACCGAAAGGGCTGGGAGCTCTAGCGCCTACTCGTTCCGCGTCTCACGCCAGCCATCGCGCGGCCGCAGTCCTGTCGCGGTCGCAGCGCCCAGCTCATCGCACGCGTCCGGCTCCATGCTCGACAGCGCGGAGTGGATCTTCCATCCGCCCTCCAGCTTCACCATCTGGAATGCGTTGATCCCGCAATGCACCACCGCGCCATTGTTGTGCAGCACATAGGGCGTCCACACCTGCGCGAACGATCCGCGCACGAGGATATCCGGCGCCCAGTACATCTCGACGAACGGGTCATGATCCGGCGTCGGCTTCTGGAAGTCGCTCGCCGGCATCCGCCGCACAGGGCCGGGCACGCCATCGGGCGCGCGATAGATTGCCAGCCCGCCGTCAGGAAGTTGCACCGACGCCTGCAGCGTCCGGTCGCCATTCCCGACAGCGAGGAGAAACGTATCGATCAACTGCAGGATGGCGGCCTCCTCGGCCGGCGCGGGCGCGAAGCCTGGCGCGGGCGCGGAGGGCGGGGCTCCCGGAAGCGCCGTCGAACAGCCGGCAAGGGAGAGCAGGGCGGTCGCAGCCAGCAAGCGCTTCATGGATCAATCCCTCCAATGTGACCCCGGCGGACCCTAACACCCGGCGGCTCCGGTCGGCGAGGCTGGATTTCCATCCGGACTCGCCCCTATGGTCCCCCCTCGCTGGAGGGCCTCGATGCCGCAATCGCTTTCGAACATGATGACGCCCGTCCTGGCGCTGGTCGTCTGGACCATGGTGATCCTGGTCTGGCTCTATGTCCGCCGCATCCCGGCCATGCGGAAGGCGGGAATCGACCCGGCGAAGGTCAAGGGCTCGGAATCCTACGCCAACCTACCGCCGATGAACCCGAAGGCCGTCTGGATCGGGGACAACTACAACCACCTGCACGAACAGCCGGTGATCTTCTACGCCCTCTGCGTCTACACCCATCTGGTCGGCGTCTGGGACGGCTTGAATGTCGGCCTGGCGTGGGCATATGTGGCCATCCGGATCGTCCACAGCCTGATCCAGGTCACGACGAACTTTGTCCCGCTACGTTTTGCCGTGTTCAATCTCGGCTCGCTTGTTCTTGCGATCATCGCCCTGCGCAACGTGCTGGGTCTTTTCGGGATCTGACGAGGCGAACAGCGAAGTACTGAGAGGCCAATAGGCTTCTGGACGGCGGGGCGACTATTCGCTACTCGCCACTCCCTATTCGTTTGGAACCCCAATGGCCGCCCTGCCTGAATCACGCCTGCGCCAGATGATCGACCGCTTCGAGCAGGTCGAGGCGCGCATGGGCGTCGCCACGGACGCCAAGGAAATCGTCCAGCTCTCGCGCGATCATGCCGAACTGAAACGCGTCGCGGAAAAGGCGCGTGACGTGCTGACCCTCCGCAACCAGCTGGCAGAGGCCGAGGCGCTAATCGAGGACGCCGGCGCCGACCGCGACTTCGTCAACATGGCGATCGAGGAGCGCGCCGAGATCAGGTCGAGACTGCCGGGCATCGAGCGCGAGATGCAGCTCATGCTGCTGCCCAAGGACCGCGACGATGACGGCTCGGCCATCATCGAGGTGCGTGCCGGCACGGGCGGCGACGAAGCCGCCCTGTTCGCGGGCGACCTCTGGAGGATGTACCAGCGCTACGCGTCCGGCCGCGGCTGGCAGGTCGAACTTGTCTCGGCGACCGATGGCGAGATGGGCGGCTACAAGGAAGTCGTCGCCCAGCTCAACGGCTCGGGCGTGTTCGGCCGCATGAAGTTCGAAAGCGGCGTGCATCGCGTCCAGCGCGTGCCGGCGACTGAAGCACAGGGCCGCATCCATACCTCGGCGGCCACCGTCGCGATCCTGCCTGTGCCGGAAGAAGTGAACATCGAAGTCCGTGACCAGGACATCCGCATCGACACCTATCGTTCGTCGGGAGCAGGCGGCCAGCACGTCAACAAGACCGACTCCGCCGTGCGCATCACGCACCTGCCGACCAACATCGTCGTGACGTCATCGGAAAAATCGCAGCACGAGAACCGCCGCAAGGCGATGGAGCAGCTGAAGATCCGCCTCTACGAAGCCGAGCGCACCGCCAAGGACAACGCGCGCTCAGAAGCGCGAAAGCTTCAGGTCGGCTCCGGCGACCGCTCGGAGCGCATCCGCACCTACAACTTCCCGCAGGGCCGCGTCACCGACCATCGCATCAACTTCACCGCCTACAATCTCGACCAGTTCGTCCAGGGCGATATCGAAGAGTTGCTGGACGCACTCCACGCTGAGGATCAGGCGGAACGCCTGGCGCAGCTGGAGAATAGCTGAGCGATCTCAGCCCCACGGCCCCTGCTTGCGATCGCCGTCCTGCGCCTTGTCCCACGGCCCCTTCGGACGATTGCGGCGCGGCGAGACCAGCTCCGGCTGGGTCGCCGCCGCCCGCCCCCCGAACTTCGAAGCCAGCGCCTCGACGCGATTCTGCGTGCTCGGATGGGTCGAGAACAGATTGTCCGCGCCGCGGCCGAGCAGGGGATTGATGATGAACATGTGCGCCGTCGCCGGATTGCGCTCGGCCTGCAGGTTCACGCGTCCGCCACGCGCATACGCGTCGATCTTCTGAAGCGCCGACGCCAGCGCACCCGGATCGCCCGAAATCTCGGCGCCGCCTGCATCCGCCTCATACTCGCGGCCACGGCTGATCGCCATCTGCACGAGCGCTGCCGCAATCGGCGCGAGGATCATGATCGCGATAACACCCAGAAACCCGCCGGGGCGTTCGCGGTCATTGCCGCCGAAGAAGAACGCAAAGTTGGCCAGCGCCGAGATCGCGCCGGCGATCGTCGCCGTGACGGTCATGGTCAGCGTGTCGCGATTCCTGACGTGCGCCAGTTCATGCCCCATCACCGCCCGGATCTCGCGGCGGTCGAGCATCGACAACAGCCCGGTCGTGGCGGCGACGGCGGCATGCGATGGGTCGCGGCCGGTCGCGAAGGCGTTCGGCTGTTCGCTCTCGATGATGGTGATTTTCGGCATCGGCATGCCGGCGCGCTGGGCCATCTCGCGCACGTCGCTGGCGTACGCGCGAACGCGTGCGTCAGGATGGTTGGGCGGCACTTCCTGCGCCTTGTACATGGAGAGCACGATCTTGTCGGCATTCCAGTAGCTGATCAGGTTGCCGACCAGCGCGAACGCCAGCGCTATGGCCATGCCGGTGGGGCCGCCGATCATGTAGCCCACGCCGACGAACAGGGCCGTCATGGCGGCCAGGAGCATGAAGGTCTTGATCTGGTTCATGGACGATATCTGGCCCTTCCTGGCGCCGGCTCAAGATGCCCGGAAGCGGACCGAGCTGCGGAACTGGTAACGGATTCGCCAGCCGGGGGCCTGCGCCCTAGTTGTTGACGCATGCGGGAAGTCAGGGGAGTTGAGTGAAGAATTCCCCAGAAAACGCGTCGAGTCTTGCCGTGGGCGGGCGCAGCGTCTCGGAGCGCCGTTTCGGCCTCAAACGCGCGACCGACGAAGCCCATGCGCGGCTCGAGGAAATCGTCCAGTCGGGCGACATGCTCGCGACTGTCGAGGGGTACCGGCGCTACCTGGCCGCGACCCGGGCCATGCGCGACCGGTTCGAGCGCCTGCTGGACATCAAGGGCGCAGCGGGAATCTGGCCGGAATGGCCCTCGCGCCGGATAGCCGAGTTGCCCGCGCACGACATGGCCGATCTGCACCTCGCGAGGCCCTGCAAACAAACTCGCAAACGGGCCCTAATCGCGCGGAACTCCTGGGCGTGCTGTACGTTCGGGAGGGTTCGCGCTCGACGCCGAAACCTGCCTCAAGGCCCTCGGCGCTGCCCAAGTGGTGATTGCCCCGACATCCGAGCACGCGCCGAAGCAGATCAACATGGTGCGGCCAGACCTCGCCGTTATCGACGTGAATCTTGGCGACCACACATCCGCCTCGGTGGCGGAACTGCTGCGCAAACTCGGCGTGCCATTCGTGTTCGTCACCGGCTATGGCGACACGGTGATGATCCCGGAATCCCTTCGCGGCGCGCCGATGGTGCGCGAGCCCTATGCGGACACCACGCTGGCGCAGGCGATCATGGCGCTGCTGCGCGCCAAGGCCAAACCAGGAGTGAGATAAGCTCGCGTCCTACTGGACGTTGATTGTGATCTTCTCGGACATGATCGGCGTGGGCTTGTGCAATTCGTGGTTCAGGTCGCCAAAGGCAAGCTGCAGCGTGTGCGGCCCGGGGCTCAGCTGCAGCACCACTTCCGTCTGTCCGCCACCGAAATGCATGTGCTGTTCGTCGTTCGGGATGGCGAACTGCTTCTCCTCTTCGCTGAGCTCGGTGTCGATGAGAAGGTGGTGATGCCCGGTGTTCGGCTTGTCGGTCAGCGCCGGCGCAACGCCAATGCCGCTGGCCCCGAATACGACGTGGAAAGACTGCGGCACGGTCATGCCGTCGCGCAGGTTGACGAAGTAGACCATCGGACCTGCCGCGCCATGAATCTTCACCGCCTCGGCATCGCGCGCGGCCAAAGCCTCGGCGACGGCGGCATCCGTCGCTGCCTGCGCTGCAGCTGGATCAGGCGCGGCGTTGGGCGCGGCCGGCTCGGAGCAAGCGGCGAGCGCTATTGCGAAGGCAGTGGCGGCGAAGATGCTGGCAAGTCGCATGGCAGGGTCCCTCTGTCGCCCGCTGCATAGCATGTGCAGACGCGCAGGCGAGAGGGGCGCCAGGCTGAATCCCGCTCAAGCCGGATAGAAGATCCGTGAGCTGCTGACGGCGCCATCATCTGCCCCAGCTTCGCGGCCCCGGGCGCGCGTGTTAGACAGCCAGGATGCGATCCATGCTGCTTGCCATCGCCAGCCTCTGCTTTGCCGGTCAGCCGGCGCTGGCGCAGGACGGCGCCGCGCCGTCCACGTCGTTCGGTCGGCCCAGCCTGGAAGGCGTTTGGTCGACGCTTACGGCGACGCCGCTGGAGCGTCCGCCCGCATTCGACGGACCGACCACAACGGAGGAGCGCGCAGCAGCGTTCGCCGTGGCAAGCCCGGACGCCTTCAAGTCCGACGCCAGTGATGGCGTCGGCGCGCGCCAATCCGAATGGTGGGAATTCGGCGGCGGCATGACGCGAATAAATGGCGAGATACGCACGTCCCTGATCGTTGACCCGCCTGAGGGCCGCATGCCCTACAGCGAGGCAGGTCGCGCCCGGCTCAAACGGCTGCAGGGTGAAGTCTTCACCGGCTTCGATGGACCGGAGGCCCGGCCTGCAACCGAACGCTGCCTCGCCGGCGGTTCGGGCTCGACGGGCTCACCGCTGTTCGTGCCGCGCTACAACGCGAACTACCAGATCGTGCAGACGCCCGACCACGTCGTGATCCTCGCCGAACACAACCACGATGCGCGGATCATCCCGCTCGATGTGAAGCCCCAGCCAGAATGGATGCGACGCTGGATGGGATACTCTCGCGGCCATTGGGAAGGCGACACGCTGGTCGTGGAAACCGCAGGCTTCGTGCCTGGCGATGAATTCAAGCCCGCGACCCCGATCCTCGTCGGCCAGAATGCGCGCGTGACTGAGCGGTTCACGCGAATCTCCGAGAAGGAAATCCTCTATCGCTTCCGTGTCGTGGACCCCGAGACATTCTCGCGCCCATGGTCCGCCGAAATGCTGCTCACAGACACCGGTGAGCCGATGTTCGAATACGCCTGCCACGAGGCCAATCTCTCGATGGTCAACATGCTCGCTGGCGGACGGTCGGCGGATGCCGTCAAGCGATAGGCGAGGCCTCGCGGCCCGCTGTAAGGTGCATTTCGCAAGGCGAAATGCACCATGTCTCCGCGCTCGCCGGACTGACGCGACTGCGAGCCATTGAGACTGTCGATCCCAAAAGTTGGTTTCCCGCTTGGTCAGGTTCATTGGCGCGGTCACGGTTCAGGCGGATCTGGAAAAGCTCTCCACGGATGAGCTGACGGGGGAAATTGCACGCTGTCGCGAAGTGCTCGCTGGCGCACTCGGGCGTAAGTTGAACTCTCACCAACGCAACTATTACGAAAGCCGCGTCCACAATCTGGAAAAGTTGGTCAGGCGCCGAATGGAGTAGCAGGAACGGATCGAGTTAACTCCGTGTCTTGCGTGCAGGCGTCCTGCTCAGTTCAGGATCGCCGCCATCAGCAACCCGTCGCCCCGCGTGAGCATGCCGAACCGGCCCCACGCATTCAGTGTCACCAGCTTGCCCTTTTCGAGATAGGGCGCGATCGACGCGCCCTGGATCAGCAGCGCGATATTGAGATCAGGCGGATCGGTCAGCAGGCGGCGCAAGTTGATGCCCACGCCCGTGGTCGCGCCCTCTGCTCCTGGCGGCGTGCGCCAGAAGGGGATCAGCGCGCGCCCTTCCAGCATCTCCTCAAGCTCGGCCAGCACTTCCTGCCAGCCTGCCGCAACCTCGGTGGTGATCTCGATCCCGAAAGGTGATGTCTGCGTCGGGTTTGGCAGCCATTCATGGTCGTTGTCGGTCTCGGCCATCATCTCGGGCCAGAATTTCCTGTTGTGCGCGATCGTCGACCGGAAATGGTCCAGCGCCTTGCGCGTCCGCGTCGCGTCGGGCTTGCCGTCCAGCGCCACAAGCACCGCCGCAATCTGGTCGACCACGTCGTCCGTCCCGAATAGCGGATCGGGCGCGCCGATTGCGCCAACCTCCGCCATCTTCTGCCGGCCCTCAAAAACCGTCCGGATCGCCGAAGTCGGGTCGACCGACAGCACCATCTGGCTCGTGCCAGAGACAAGATGGACATAGGCGGCAAGCCATTCCGCATCCGCCGTGTCGAAGCGTATCGTGCCATCGAAGCTTGCCCAGTCCGCCTGCGCGCCGAGGCTTTCGAGGATAACCCGAAGCGACTCCCACTCCGCGCGCTTGCGATCGCCATCGATGTCGAACCACAGCGCATCGAGCGGCAATGCAGTTGCGAACTCCCCCGCGGTCGCCCCAGCCAGCGCCGTGCTCGCGCCGTCCAGATGCGTAAGCGCCCCCTCCAAAGCCGACTCGATGAAATCCGGGCTGAACTTCGCATTGGGGTTCTGGGGCAGGGGCGCAGCCATGCCCGGGATGAACGGCACGCTGCCGTCATAGCTGTCATAGCGTGTCTGCAGGACCGTCTCGATCGCGCGCAGGAAACGGACGCCGCCAAGCTGGAAGCTGGTCTCCGGCGTTTGCGCGCGGCCGGCGAGGGCGGCGTCGGCAGCCGCCAAGCCATCGCTCGCCAGAATCACCTCGACCGCCCGCTGGTCCTGCGAAACCGCCGGCGTCGTCGGGCCCTGGCAGGCGGATAGCAGCAACGCGAAGCAGGCCAGCCGAATCGTTCTCATGAGGTCACCCGTCCCACGGCCCAATCCATTGGGCGAAACCCACCCTAGCGCCCCTACACCTGGACGCGTGCAAGAAACTCAGCGTTCACTCGTTTTCACGCTTTGTTCTCAAGAACATTTGTAGTACAAGATGCGACAATCGAGCTGGGAATCGGACGGATTTGCCGCCCCACCACCAGCATGGCACATGAGGAGTCGAACATGGCGGGCGCCGCTCTGAAGCTGGTGGAAGACAAGGGCATGGACAAGCAGAAGGCCCTGGAAACAGCGCTCGGCCAGATCGAGCGCAATTTCGGCAAGGGCTCGATCATGCGCCTTGGCGAACAGCGGGCGATGGACATCGAAGCGCTGTCGACAGGCTCGCTGAGCCTGGACATCGCGCTGGGCATTGGCGGCCTGCCGCGCGGCCGGATCATCGAAATCTATGGTCCGGAAAGCTCCGGCAAGACCACGCTGGCCCTGCACGTCATCGCTGAAGCCCAGAAGAGCGGCGGCGTCGGCGCATTCGTGGACGCCGAGCATGCGCTCGATCCGGTCTATGCTGGCAAGCTGGGCGTCGATCTCGACGACCTTCTGGTCTCGCAGCCGGACACGGGCGAACAGGCCCTCGAAATCGCCGATACGCTGGTCCGCTCGGGCGCGGTCGACGTGCTGGTCATCGACTCGGTCGCCGCCCTCACCCCGCGCGCCGAACTCGAAGGCGAGATGGGCGACAGCCTGCCGGGTCTCCAGGCGCGCCTGATGAGCCAGGCGCTGCGCAAGCTGACTGCCTCGGTCTCCAAGTCCAAGACGATGGTTATCTTCATCAACCAGATCCGCATGAAGATCGGCGTGATGTACGGTTCGCCGGAGACCACGACGGGCGGCAACGCGCTGAAATTCTACGCTTCCGTGCGTCTCGACATCCGCCGCGTCGGCTCGATCAAGGACCGCGACGAGGTGATCGGCAACGAGACCCGCGTGAAGGTGGTCAAGAACAAGGTCGCCCCGCCGTTCCGCCAGGTCGATTTCGACATCATCTACGGCGAAGGCATCTCCAAGACGGGCGAACTGATCGATCTCGGCGTGAAGGGCAATATCATCGAGAAGTCAGGCTCCTGGTTCTCCTACGGATCCCAGCGTATCGGCCAGGGGCGCGAGAACGCCCGCAAATTCCTCAAGGAAAATCCCGCCACGGCGGCCGAGATCGAGGACGCCATCCGTCGGAATTCCGGTGTTCTCGGTGAGGCTCTGCTGGTCGAGGGCAAGGAAGAAGACGAGGATGACGAGAAATAGGATCTGGCGGCCATGTCAGAACGGGAAAGCGCCGGCCTCTGGCCGGCGCTTTCTTTTTGCGCACCCGCCTCCGCCCGGCTATCGCCCAAAGGCCGGTTCACCGCCTTGGCGGATCGCCGGGGCAGCCCTATACCGCCTGAAGGTTTCCGCGCCGGGCTGGGATGGCTGGCGCCGGGACCCAAACCGCCCCGGACGTGGGACAATGGGCCCGCCTGACGCGTGGCGGCCCGCACCCTGCGCCCCTACCTACGCCTGCTGATTGCTGGAGCCGCCGATGACGTCCAAGACCCCGCCTGCAAAGTCCGGAAGCCAGTCGGGCGTCAACGCCATCCGCGCCGCCTTCCTCGATTATTTCGCCAAGGCCGGCCACGCCGTGAAGCCGTCATCCTCGCTCGTCCCGCAGGGTGACAACACCTTGCTGTTCACCAATGCCGGCATGGTGCAGTTCAAGAACATCTTCACCGGCGCGGAGAAGCCCTTCGCGCCGCGCGCCGCGACCTCGCAGAAATGCGTCCGCGCCGGCGGCAAGCACAACGACCTCGACAATGTCGGCTACACCGCGCGCCACCTCACCTTCTTCGAGATGCTGGGCAATTTTTCGTTCGGCGACTATTTCAAGGAGTTGGCGATCGAGCATGCGTGGACCCTGGTCACGCGCGACTTCGACCTGCCCAAGGACAAACTCCTCGTCACAGTCTACCACGATGACGATGAGGCGCACGGCCTCTGGAAGAAGATCGCCGGCCTGCCGGATTCGCGGATCATCCGCATTCCGACGAACGATAACTTCTGGATGATGGGCGACACCGGCCCCTGCGGTCCCTGCTCGGAAATCTTCATCGATCGCGGCGACCACATCTGGGGCGGCCCACCTGGCTCTCCCGAACAGGATGGCGACCGGTTCCTTGAATTCTGGAACCTCGTCTTCATGCAGTACGAGCAGTTCAACGACGGTCGCCCGCGCATCGCCCTGCCCAAGCCGTCCATCGACACCGGCATGGGTCTCGAGCGCATCTCGGCCATCATGCAGGGCGTCGACTCCGTCTTCGAGACCGACCTGTTCGTCAATCTCATCGCGGCCGGCGAAGAGCTCTACAAGGTGAAGGCGCAGGGCGAGCAGACCGCCTCCTTCCGCGTCATCGCGGATCATCTGCGCTCGGCCTGCTTCCTCATCGCCGATGGCGTCTCGCCCTCGAACGAGGGCAGGGGCTATGTGCTTCGCCGCATCATGCGCCGCGCCATGCGCCACGCGCACATCCTCGGCACCCGAGAACCCAACATGTTCAATCTCGTGGGCGCGCTGTCACAAGAGATGGGCGAGGCCTATCCCGATCTCATCCGCGCCCAGCCCGCAATCGAAAGCGCCTTCCAGCAGGAAGAGCAGAGCTTCCAGCGCACGCTCGGCCGCGGCCTCGCCCTGCTGGACGAGGCCACCGCGAAGCTCGGCAAGGACGGCGTCCTCGCGGGCGATGTCGCCTTCAAGCTCTACGACACGTTCGGCTTCCCGCTCGACCTCACGCAGGACGTGCTCCGCGCGCGCGGCATGACGGTCGACGAGGCCGGCTTCAATGTCGCGATGGACGAGCAGCGCTCACGCAGCCAGGAGCATTCGAAATTCGCGGCCGGCGAAGGCGCAGGCGAGGTCTGGTTCGCGGTTCGCGACGCTTCCGGCGCCACCAACTTCCAGGGCTACGAAGCTGAGGAAACCTCGGGCCGCCTCGTCACCGCGCTGGTCGGCGGCAAGCGTGTAAATGCGCTCAATCAGAGCGACAAGGCCGAACTCGTATTCGACCAGACGCCGTTCTACGCCGAAAGCGGCGGCCAGTCTGGCGACAAGGGCGAAATCTTCTTCCCCAACGGCGCCCGCTTCCGCGTCGACGACATGCAGAAACGCGCCAGCGATGTGTTCTCCCATGTGGGCGAACTCGTCTCCGGCTCGGCAAAGGTCGGCGACGTGGCCGAGCTCAAGATCGACCGTATGCGCCGCGCCAAGATCCGCGCCAACCATTCGGCCACCCACCTGCTGCATGCCGCCTTGCGCAACCGCCTCGGCAAGCACGTCACGCAGAAGGGTTCGCTCGTCGAAGCTGACTATTTCCGCTTCGACTTCTCCCACACCGCGCCGATGACACGCGAGGACGTCGAGATCGTCGAGGCCGAAGTGAACGCCGTCATCCGCCAGAACGCCCCCGCTGAAATCCGTGTCATGGCGCCGGACAAGGCGATCGAGGCGGGCGCGATGGCGCTCTTCGGCGAGAAATACGGCGATGAAGTGCGCGTGCTGCGCCTCGGCAACTCCGTGTCCGAAGCCAACGCACCGTACTCGGTCGAACTCTGCGGCGGCACGCATGTCGCGCGGACAGGCGACATCGCAGTGTTCGTCATCACCTCCGAGGGCGGCGTCGCCCAAGGCGTGCGCCGTATCGAGGGCGTAACCGGCGCCGCTGCGCTCGACTTCCTCAAGGCGCGCGTCAACATCGCGCGCGAGATCGCCGACCAGTTCAAGGCCCCCATCGCCGATGCGCCCGCGCGGGTCGCCGCGCTCTCGAGTGAGCGCAAGCGGCTCGAGGCCGAGCTCGCAGACGCGCGCAAGAAGCTCGCCATGGGCGGCGGCGGCGCAGCCTCCGGTCCGGAAGACGTCAACGGCGTCAAGTTCATCGGCAAGGTCGTCGATGTCCCGGCAAAGGATCTCAAAGGCCTCGCCGACGACGCCAAGAAGTCGCTTGGCTCCGGCGTCGCCGTGTTCGTTGCTGTGGCGGAGGGCAGGGCCACCGTCGTCGTCGGCGTCACCGATGATCTGACCAAGCGCTTCCCCGCCGGCGACCTCGTCACCAAGGCTGTGCAGGCTGTCGGCGGCGCCAAGGGCGGCGGCCGCCCCGATATGGCGCAAGGCGGAGGGCCAGACGGCGCAAAAGCGAACGATGCGATCGCTGCAGTGAAAGCGGCGCTGGCGGATTAGGCCGGTTTCGTCTGCCCGGTTTATGAGGATTCGCGGGCGCATTTGACGTCGCCCGCGGCGCCTCGCATCATGGGCGCGGGGCCATTCGGGACGCCGCGCATGAAAACCCATTCCTTCGCCGCAATCATTGCGCTGCTTGCAGCGTCAGCCTGCGCGTCGTCCGCGCCGCCACCTGTCACGATGCCAGCCGCACAGGCGGCGGTTTGTGCGCCCGGCTTGTCGCTCGGCAAGGTCACGGTTGCGCCGCTCACGCGTTGGCGCGCCGATCAGAAGGAGCCCGAAGTACGCGAGGCCATCGCCATGAAGGCGATCAACACGGCATTCGCCGGCGCACCGTGCGCAGCAGGCGCGACCGTTCTTCCCATCGCGACTGATGATACATCCGTCGCGCGCCTGGCCCAGGCCAGGATGGAAGGCGCCAACACGGCGATCCTTGTTCGGATAGATGAACTCGGGCCGATCGCTGTCGTGTCCTTCCCGGCGCTGTGGAGCACGTGGAGCGACGTGCAGTTCACGCTCGATGTCGTCGATGTGGCGACGGGAAACGTCGTTCGCTCCATCCCGCATCGGCGCCAGAAGGGCGGGGCATTCGAGATGCGAGGGCTGGAGCCGCTGCAGGCAGAGATGGAAATCGCGCTCAGGGACGTGCTCCTGGGCGATACTCCACAGCCCTGAACCTTAAGCCGCCCGTACTTCGCGCAGGAAACGCTCCACCTGCGTGCGCAGCGTCTCGGCGATAGCCATGGCGACATAGCCAACGCCCCCGGACAGAGCCAGTGTGGCAAGCGAAACCGCGATCAAGCCGGTGCGAATCGTAAGTGCGGGCATCTGGTGGCTCCGATGTGCGTGATCGAAGCGCACCCTGGGGCGCAGGCATTCAGGGCGGGCCAAGTAGCCTTCAGTCATTGCGGCGTCTTGCCAGCGCCAATCGTCCGGACGCCAGATGCAAAAACGGGCGGAATGCCTGCGCATCCGCCCGTCGCATTCTGGTCTGGATGGACGTGTCAGGCTTCCGACATCGCTTCCTGGAAGTTGGATGCAATCTTCTCGATGAAGCCCTCGGTGGTCAGCCAAGGCTGCTCCGGGCCGATCAGCAGCGACAGGTCCTTGGTCATGAACCCGGCTTCGACAGTGGCGATCACCGTCTTTTCCAGCGTCTCGGAGAACTTCGCGAGTTCGGCATTGCCATCCAGCTTGGCGCGGTGGGCGAGGCCACGCGTCCAGGCGAAGATCGACGCGACCGAGTTGGTCGAGGTCGACTTGCCCTGCTGGTGGGCGCGGTAGTGGCGCGTCACCGTGCCGTGGGCGGCTTCGGCTTCCACGGTCTTGCCGTCCGGCGTCATCAGCACTGACGTCATCAGGCCGAGCGAGCCATAGCCCTGCGCAACGGTGTCGGACTGCACGTCGCCGTCATAGTTCTTGCACGCCCAGACATAGCCGCCCGACCATTTCAGGCAGGCCGCAACCATGTCATCGATCAGGCGATGTTCGTAGACGCCGCCGAATTCCTTGAACTTGTCGGCGAACTCAGCATCGAACACTTCCTGGAAGATGTCCTTGAAGCGGCCGTCATAGGCCTTGAGGATGGTGTTCTTGGTCGACAGGTAGACAGGCCACTTGCGCTGCAGGCCGAAGTTGAACGATGCACGCGCGAAGTCGCGGATCGACTTGTCGAGGTTGAACATCCCCATGGCGATGCCTTCGCCGGGGAAGTCGAACACCTCGTGCGTGATGGGCGCGCCGCCATCGGACGGCGTGAACGTCATCGTCAGCTTGCCTTTGCCCGGCACGCGGAAGTCCGTCGCACGATACTGGTCGCCGAAAGCATGGCGGCCGATCACAACCGGCTGTGTCCAGCCCGGCACGAGGCGCGGCACATTCTTCATCACGATCGGCTCGCGGAACACGACGCCGTCCAGGATGTTGCGGATCGTGCCGTTGGGCGACTTCCACATCTTCTTCAGCTTGAATTCCTCGACCCGCGCCTCGTCAGGCGTGATCGTTGCGCACTTCACGGCGACGCCGTACTTCTTGGTCGCCTCGGCCGAGTCGATCGTGACCTGGTCGTTGGTCGCGTCACGGTTCTCGATCGACAGGTCGTAATACTTCAGGTCGATGTCGAGATAGGGAAGGATAAGTCGTTCCTTGATGAGCGCCCAGATGATCCGGGTCATCTCGTCGCCGTCCATTTCGACGACTGGATTCGCAACCTTGATGACGGCCATGACACAGCTCCTGAAACGCGATTTCCGGGGGCTATAGCAGACACGTTCCGATGCACAATGGGCGGCGGTGGCGCTTCGGGAAGCTGGCTGGGTCTGGGCCTCAAAGACGAGCATTCCGCCCGTTGCAGTTCCAGCCTAAAAGGAGCGCATGACGCCACCCGCCTTTATCCTCGTCGCCCCGCAGATGGGCGAGAACATCGGAGCCGCCGCGCGCGTGATGGCCAACTTTGGCTTCACGGACCTGCGCCTCGTCGTCCCGCGCGATGGCTGGCCCAACCCGGCGGCGGAAACGATGAGCGCCGGTGCGCTGCCCGACGTGGTGACTGCCACGGTGTTCGACACGGTCGAGCAGGCGATCGCCGACTGCGCGCTGGTGCTAGCCACGACTGCCCGGCCGCGCGGGATGGAGAAGCCGGTCCTGCGCACGGCTGAAGCTGTTGAGCGGCTGCAGGGCATTCCATCACGTGCTGGCATACTGTTCGGGGCCGAACGCGCAGGGCTGCCGAACGAGGCGGTCGCGCTCGCCGACGCCATCCTCTCCTTTCCGGTGTCCCCACGCTTCGCCTCGCTGAACCTCGCGCAAGCTGTAGCTCTCCTCGCGCACGCCATCGCCGAAGCGAATGCCACCGGTCCTCCCGATGGCTTCGACAGCGTGGGCGCGCCTGCGCCGCGCGAAGAGCTTGTCGGCATGATGGAGCATTTCGAAGCGGAGCTGGACCGCGCCGGATTCTTCTATCCCGACGCCAAGCGCGCGCCGATGAGCCAGAACCTGCGCAACGCATTCACACGGGCCGGATGGACATCGCAGGAGGTCAGCACGTTCCGCGGCGCGATAAAGGCCTTGGCGCATGGCCGGGGGCAAGCGCGCGTGAAACGCGACGAGGACTAG
>JBBAUA010000052.1:0-22944 GCA_040398465.1 Hyphomonadaceae bacterium
GAGCCTCCCCACCGCAGGCAGCCTCATCGCAGAGCCCTGTCTGATGACTTACCAAGGACGCCCCTAAACACGTCACCTTATCCACGCCCCCGATCACAGATCGGTCAGCATCACAAAGCCGTGGCAATCGGGCGGTTACGGCAGGGCGGCCTGTGGCGCTGACGAATTTGCGCACATGCGTTGTGTCGAGCAGGGCCTGGCGCACGCCAGCCATCTCAAGCGCGTCCATCAAGGGTCGCCCTTATCCGCCCGTCGCCTCGAAGACCGCGGACGCGCCGAGAGGCAGCGCGGCCACGATAGACGCGATCCCGTCGGTCATCACACGGACCAGAAATGTTGTTCGAAACATCGACACATCGATCCGGCCCCCGGCTGCGTCGACGCCGAGGACGCTCCGGTGGAAGCTTATGCAGCTTACCCTTGTCTGGGGGCTCAACGCGTCAACGGCGTCCCGGGCAACTGTTCAGCTGGCACAAAGGCGCGCGGGCAAGCCCCGGCTTCCCTGCGGTCTCCAACCCTGGGGGTTGTCGTGGTCTTGCCCGCAATCCCCGATCCCGAACTGTCGCCCGCTCGCCGCCTCTGCGCTTTGGCGAGTCTGAGAACGCCTTCATGCGCAGCGCCTAGGCCGCAACCCGACCAAAAAAGCCCCGGAAGGGCAAACCTTCCGGGGCTGCTGCAACTCTGATCGTGCGTGAGATCAGCTGAAGCCGATCCACCGTCCACCGGCCGCCGTCGCGACCCAGCTGAGGATGGAGAGCACCGCGATCAGCCGCGCAACGCGGCCGCCTGCCGTCGCATCCTGCCGGTAGATCTCGTAGCCGATCAGCGTGATCAGCAGGACGCCTGCCGTCCAGCTCCTGACGATGCCAAGGTTCTGCAGTTCCGGGCTGAAGCTGTCGAGACCAGCCACCATGTAGCCTTCGATGACCGTGCCGAACATGACGACAAACGCGACGCCTGCCAGCACCCTGGTCTTCTTGCCGAACAGCAGGAGCACCGCATAGCCGGCCGTCAGCACGTGGAACGTGCCGGGGCTGATGCCGTCGGTGATCGAGAACACGCCCATCGCGATCATGAAGATCACCATCGCGATGGCGCCCAGCACCAGGGATGCCGTCGAAACCTTGCCTTCATTCTTCGCGATGGCGTTCACCACCCCGAAGGTGAAGATCAGCGCCGAGAGCATCGAGATCATCTTCACGAAGAAGGCGCCCGAAGTGTACAGCCGCTCCGCATTCAGGCCCCCAATGACGAGGCCGGTGCCGATCACGATCGCCGCCCCGACATAATGCCAGAGCCTCAGATTGCGCTCGATCGTCGAGGGCGCCTCATCCGTGATCCCGGCGCCCAGTAGGCGCAGGTTCATGATGATAACGCAGCCGCCGAGCAGGGCGAGGCCGATCAGGTGGATCGCGCCGAACGGCGCATAGAGATCGCCGATGACGGAGAAGGGCGGCGTCTTGCCGAGGTTGGCGACGAAGTCGGCCGCGCCGGGGAAGAGATCGTTGAAGGTCATGATTACTCTCCCTGGCCCGGTGTTGCAGCTTCGGTCTCAGCCGGCGCGCCGGGATCTGGCGGGCTCTCTTCTGCAGGTGTTTCGGTCGTCGCGGCCGGCGGGTCGCCGAAGGGATTCGGCGGCGGCTCAGCGAACGGATCGACCCGGCCTCCGCCAGCCAGCGGATCCTCATCTTCATTGAGCAGGCGCTCTTCTTCCTCCAGCGCGTCCTCGTCCATGCCTTCGTAAAGGTGCTCGCACTCCTGGAATGTGTAGAGGAACGAATCCGACGGAAGCTTGTCGCACTTGTACCAGTCGTAGGCGATGAACCGGCCGAAGATGATGATCAGTACCCAGCAGGTCATCGAGATCGCGCCCGACAGGCGCACATTCCGCGGCGGCGTCGGATCAGCATCCCACGAGGCCTGGCTGGTCTGCACCTTGTAGTGAAACCAGAAGATGTTCGCCATCGCGATGAGAAGGAAGATCATCTTCAGGCGGAACCACATGTCGTGGTAATAGAAGGTCGCCGGCTGCCGCCCGAACAGCGTGACCACGCCAGTAAACACCATCACGCCAAACGCGATCATGGTGATCGGCAGGATGCGGTCATTGAGCTTCGAGAACGGCACGTTCTTGAACGCGACGCCCATCATCCTCAGATCGATGATCCAGATGGTGCCGGCGAAGAACATCAGCGTCAGCACGTGCGTGCCTTCGAAGAGGTTCCAGAGGTTCTGGGACCCGTTCAGCGCCTGCGACCAGGAGAGGCCTTCCTCACCCTGTTTGCCGAGGTCGAACTGAAGCCATGCGAAGAAGTCGTGAAACAAGCTGGTCTCTCCCCTCGGCGGTCGCGCAATTACGGTGACCCAGGCATAAGCTCTACGGCCTTGATTTGGATCAAGGCTCTACTGGTTAGGTGGCGGCGGTCCGCCCGGCATTGGCTTGAGTGTGGTGTCGGGCTGGCCCATGTCGCCGGCAACGTAGCGGTTATGGCAGGCGACGCACGCCTGATACATGTCGGATCCGGCGTAAAAGAAAGCGACTTTGTCCCGCGCCAGCGCCGCAGCCTGCGCTTTCATTGCGGCATCGTAGAGCATGTGGGTCGCATCGACCCATGCGCGATCGTCGTCCAGCGGGCGGCCGGGCAGCAGGAGCAGGTTGGTCGCCTCGGCGATCGAGAAGGCGGCGCTCTCGGCGGCGTGCCAGCCATCGTCGTCGGTCGGAAACAGTTCGACGACCGTGTCGCCGATGATCCAGCCCTGGCGATGCCAGACGCCGAAGGCGTTGTAGTCGATCACATGGGCCATAAGGTCGGCCATCGACACGTCGGTGCGGAAATCGGCCATCGTAGCGCCGCCCATGCCTTCGACAGCCGCGCCAGATGGCGTCGAGGTCGCAGGTGCGGATTGCGGCGAACAGGCAGCAAGGACTAGCGCTACAGCAAGCGCCGTGGACGAACGGATCATCACCACTCCCCTCGGGCGCTGCGGCTTGGACGGCGTATTCGCCTGTCTCGACCAGCTGCGCATTTATTCCTCCACGGGCAAACTAGACCGCCATGTGACGCTGCGCCATGGCCTAGGTGTCGCATGCCCTGTCGTTCAACGCGTATGCCGGCGTCGCCCGTCGCTCTGGCGGGACTTTCCAGCAGCGGCGGAATGGCTGTACAGGCTAGGGAAACAGTCCGTCCAGACAGGACGGATCAGGAGGGAATAACGTGTTCAATCTGATATCCAGACGCGGCATGCTTGCCGCAAGTGCAGCATTCCTGCTCGCCGCTTCGGCCTGCCAGTCCATCCCCACGACTGTCGATCCGTCGACCTCCTCGATCGTGCCGGGCGACGCCGCGGCGCTGGGCTTTGACCCCGCCAAGCTGGACGCGATCCGGACGGCGTTGAACGCCGACGTGCAGAGCGGCAAGATTCCCGGCGCCTACCTGCTGATCGGCCGCAAGGGCCAGGTCGCGTTCCAGCAGGGCTTCGGCGTCCAGGGCCCCGGCCAGACCACGCCGATGTCGGATGAAACCATCTTCCGCATCTTTTCGATGACCAAGCCCGTTGTCGCCGTCACGGCGATGACGCTGGTTGAAGAGGGCAAGCTCAACCTCGACGCGCCGGTCTCCGACTACCTGCCGGCATTCAAGGACATCAAGGTCTGGCAGAAGGAAGGCGATCCGAAGCCTGCGACCAAGCCGATGCTGGTCCGTCACCTAATGAGCCACACGTCGGGGATCATCTACTCCTTCATCCAGCCTCAGCTTCCGATCTCGAAGGCGTGGGTCGCCGGCGGCGAACAGCGCCAGGATCTCAACGCGAAGGACTGGTCCGAGCAGGTCGTCGCCAAGCTGCCAATGGCAGCCGAACCGGGCGATGCCTGGAACTATTCGCAGGGCCTCGATGTGCTCGGCGGGGTGATCGAGAAGATCACCGGCCAGACGCTCGAACAGGCCATCCGCGAGCGCGTCACCGGGCCGCTCGGCATGACCGACACGGGCTTCATCCAGCCCAAGGCCAAGGCCCCGCGCTTCGCCCAGTCGCAGAAGCAGGACGCGCTATACTACGACTACACGATGGACCGCGTCCTCTTCGCGGGCGGCGGCGGCCTGTCGTCGACAGCGGAAGATTATCTCCGCTTCGTCCATATGCTGGCGAATGACGGCGAGTATCGCGGCGTGCGCATCTTCAAGCCGGAAACTGTCGATCTGATGATGATCGACCAGACCACGGCGGAAGTGCGCGGCAAGGGTCTGTTCTTCCCGGGCGCCGGCATGGGCTTCGGCCTTGGCGTGTCACTGGTGATCGACGACACGAAGACAAAGACGACCGGCAACGGCACATTCTCCTGGAACGGCATCGCCGGCACCGAATGGTGGTATGATCCGAAGAACGACCTCTTCATGGTCTTCCTGATCCAGGACCGCGCGCTTCTCTCCGAATACCAGAGGAAAAACCGCACCTGGATCTACGACGCGCTGAAGAAGTAGGCGCTCGCAGACTCTGGAACTGAAATGGGCGGCTCCATCGAGCCGCCCTTTTTGTTGCGCGGGTGAGCCCAGCCCCTCGTGGTTCGACGTCGCTGCGCGCCGCCCCCCATGCGAGCTCCGGCTCACCGACGCTTACTGCGCCACCCGCGTATCCGCCATGCGCTGTCCCAGCAGGATGTTGGGCAGCGAATGATTGTGCTCGTGGCAGGGCGAGGCAAACATGCCCGTGTCCGACGCCTTGAACGAGAACTCAGCCAGCCACGGCTCGGAATAGGCGGCGGCGTCCTCGATGGTGAACTGGTAGAGCAGCTCCGTCATCGACAGGCGCGTGTAGCGTTCGATGATCCGCGCGTCTTCGTTGATGACGAATTTGGTGAACAGGCCGCGCACCCGCTCCTGTGGCGGCGTGCGGATCGTGTCGATCACCAGCGTGTCGCCCTCCCATCGCGCGATGGACTCGCCATACCAGGAGCGCGGACCAGGCGCACTGTGCTCGGCGGCAAAAGGTATGATCCGGGCTTCGTCGCCATTCTCGTTGTGGATCACGACGTGCGTCGGGGTCTGGATTATGCGCTGGCGGTTGTACGAGATCACGGCGTGGATCGGCGGTACGCCGCTTACCACCAGACAGCGTTCGCCGGCGGGGCGTTGCTCGTAATCGTCCTTGGGCCCGTCCGTGGTGTCGGTGGCCTTCGCGATCTGGCGCGCCTCATCCGTGAGCGGCAGCTTGCCGGTCGCTGGCAGCACGATCAGCCGGGTGCGACGTTCCCCGCGCACGATGGGAAGGCCGTCCGTCTCGCCCATGATCACATGCGCCTCCGGATCGATGCTCTCCTCGAGAAAAGGCTGCATGCCTGCGAACGTCGTCGCCACGATTCGGCGCGCCTCATCCTCGGGCACGACGAGGCTGGAGCTCATCGGCGTTGCTTCGAAGACCGGGAAGTAGTTCGTCGCCCAGACGACATTCTGGAAATCCGGATTGCCGTCTGGCGTACGGGGCAGCGCCTCCGTCGGTTGAAGCGAGGTGGGCGAGTGTGCAAATGGGTCGGTTGCGGCTGTCTGCGCCAAGGCGATTGGCGCCAGGGCGATGGTTGCGGCTATCAGGATGGGGAGGCGGATCATCGGGGTTGGCCCTCTTGTTGTGTGATGGCCCATTCATCGTGGGTTGGCCGTGAGTGCGACATGAATGAATGTGCAGCGGCGAGCGGTTCGTCGTGACCCGGGACGACAAAACCATGATCGCAGGTTGCAGCAGCAAAAGTCGGGAGTGGCGATGCAGACCCTGACAGTTGGCGCAGGCCTCGCGCGCGGCCTTGTCGCCATCGCCGTGAAGAAGGGCGCCGGCGCGGAAGACCTTGCCAGCCGGGCGGGCGTCAGTCTTGCGGACCTGGAAGACCAGGACAACCGCATCGCCATGCCGAACTACATTGCCCTGATGCGCGCGGCGAAAGAGCTGACTGGCGATTCCGCGATCGCGCTTCACTATGGCGAGGAGGTCGATCTTGGCGAGCTGTCGATCGCCGGTCTGATCATGAATGCGTCCGAGACGATGGGCGCCGCCTTCGTCCAGATGAATCGCTTCGGTCGTCTCGCCATCGAAGTGGAGGGCGTCGCGCCGGGCGGGAGCCGCTTCCGCAACGTGGCCGATGCGCGTGGGCTCTGGCTGGTCGACGATCGCACGAACCCGAACGACTTTCCCGAACTCACCGAGGTGACGTTCGCGCGGATGTGCTGTCACCCGCGCCGCTTCCTGCCGCGACCGCATTTTCTCGAAGTGCATGTCACGCACCCCGAGCCGTCGCACCGCGCCGAGTACGATCGCATCTTCCAGTGCCCGGTCGTGTTTAACGCAGAATGGAACGCCTGGCGTGGCGACCCCGAGCTGGCGACCCATCGCATCCAGCTTCACTCCAGATACGTGTTCGGCGTCCTCAGCGAGAAGGCCGAGGCGTTGCTGAAGGAGCTGGAGACGTCGAAATCAACGCGGGGCCGGGTTGAGAGCCTGCTGATGCCGATCCTGCACACGGGCGAAATCGGCATGGACGCGATCGCCGCGAAAATGGCGGTCAGCCGGCAGACGCTGTTCCGTCGCCTCAAGGCGGAGGAGGCGACATTCGAGAAGGTGCTCGACGACCTGCGCCATCGGCTTTCGCTGCACTATCTCAGCGGACGCAAGGCGTCTGTGAACGAGACGGCGTATCTCGTCGGCTTCTCTGACCCGGCGGCTTTCTCGCGGGCGTTCAAACGCTGGACGGGCAGGAGCCCCAGCGAGTTTCGCGGCAAATAGCTTTGCCGCTTACTCCGCGGGCGCTACTTCAGCCGGCGTTGCGAGCTCTTCCTTCGCCAGCTTGCGTTCGACATCGCGCGGCGAGCCCGTGCGGCGGGCGAGCAGCGCGTAGGCTGCCGGAACGAGCACGAGGGTCACCAGCATCGCCGTCGTGACGCCGAACAGGATCACCACGCCGATGGCCGAGCGGGTCTCCGATCCAGCACCATGGCCGAAGATCAGCGGTATGGCCCCAGCGATCGCGGTGAGCGAGGTCATGACGATCGGACGGAAACGGGTGAGGGAGGCTTCCCTCAACGCCGCGTTGAACTCCTTGCCCTGGTCACGCAGCTGGTTGGCGAACTCCACGATGAGAATGCCGTTCTTCGCCGCCAGTCCGACAAGCATGATCAGGCCGATCTGCGTGTAGATGTTCAGCGAGTTGCCGGTGAGGGCGATGCCGAGAAGGCCGCCGCCCACTGTCGCGGGCACGCAGAGCATGATGACGAACGGGTGGATCCAGCTCTCGAATTGCGCCGCGAGCACGAGGAAGACAACCAGCACGCCGAAGCCGAACACGAACAGGATGCTTTCGCCCGCGCGCTTGTAGTCCAGCGACTGACCCTTGTAGTCGATCGCCGCTTCCTCGGGCAGCACATCGCGCGCGATGGCTTCCATCTGGTCGAGCGCCGCGCCCAGCGACACGCCCGGATCAAGGTTGGCGTTGATCGTGATGGCGCGCACGCGGTTGTAGCGGCTGAGCTGGCGGGAATCCGCCGTCGGCTCGACGCTGACCAGGTTGGACAGCGGGATCAGTTCGCCCGACCGGGCCGAGCGCACATAGATGCTCTCCATGTCGGACGGCGTCGATTGCTCGCTCCGCTCGCCTTCGAAGATCACATAGCGTTCCTCGCCGTTCTGGACGAACGTGCCGACCCTCTTGGAGCCCAGCATGGTCTGCAGGGTCGAGCCGATCTCCTGCACCGTCACACCGAGTTCGGATGCACGCGAGATGTCGACGTTGACGCGGTATTGCTGCTGCGTTTCCTTGTAGTCCCAGTCGATCTGGTTGACGCCCGGGTTGTTGGCGTTCAGCGCGTCGACGAATGTGTTGCGCCACTCGACCAGCGATTCATAGGACGGTCCCTTGAGCACGAACTGGATCGGCTTGCCGCCGCCCGGTCCGCGGCCGAAGCCGGACGGCATGTTGGCGAAGGCGCGAACGCCGGTGATGTCGCCAAGCCGGCGGTTGATGTCGTTGACGATATCGAAGCCGTTGCGGCGGTGGCCCCACTCGGTCAGCACGACCTGGATCGAGCCGGAGTTGAAGCTGCCGCCGGGACCGAAGCCGCCTGGCGCGCGCACCGAAATGCCCTCGATCTCGCCCTGGTCGACGAGCGGCAGAAGGCGGTCTTCGATCTGTTCGATGAAGGGCTGCATGTATTCGAACGATGCGCCCTCAGGTCCCGAGATCATCACCTGGAAGGAGCCGCGATCCTCGTTCGGCGTGTATTCGCCGGGGATCTGGGTGAACAGGAAATAGCTGCCGCCCAGCGCCAGGAAGAAGGCGATGGCGATCAGCAGTGGGCGTCTCACTGTCGCGTCGTAGACGCGGCCGTAACCGTTGCGGAGGCTCGCGAAAGTGCGGTCCACGAAGCCGGCGAAGCCCTTGGGCTTCTCATGTCCGGCATGGCCCTTGAGCAGCTTGGACGCCATCATCGGCGAGATGGTCAGCGCAACCAGCATCGAGAACGCAATGGCCGCGGCGATGGTGATTGCGAACTCGGTGAACAGGCGGCCAACCTGGCCCTGCATGAAGGTGATCGGCACGAACACTGCGATCAGCACCATCGTGGTCGCCACGACGGCAAAGCCGACCTGTCGGGTGCCGCGATAGGAGGCCACCAGCGGCGTCTCGCCATACTCCTCGATGCGGCGGTGGATGTTCTCCAGAACGACGATCGCGTCGTCGACCACCAGGCCAATGGCCATGACGAGCGCCAGAAGCGTCAGCATGTTGATCGACAGGCCGAGCGCGAGCAGCACGGTGAAGGTTGCAATCAGCGAGATCGGAACCGTGACGGCCGGAATGATCGTCGCCTTGAAGTTGCCGAGGAAGACGTAGATCACGCCGATGACCAGCAGCACGGCGATGCCGAGCGTGATGAACACCTCGTTGATCGCTGCGTTGACGAACACCGAGCCGTCGAAATTGATCCGCAGGTTCATGTCTTCGGGCAGGGTCAGGGCGACCTCTGCGGCCCGCTCGCGCGCGACGCGCGCGACTTCCACGACGTTGGCGACGGATTGCTTCACGATGCCGATGCCGATCGTGTCGAGACCATTGGCGCGGAAGATGCTGCGATCTTCCTCGGCGCCAGCTTCCACGCGCGCGACATCGCCAAGGCGCACCACCACGCCGTCATCGCCCTTGGCGACCACGAGCTGGGCGAACTCCTCGGCCGTGCGGAACGGCCGCTCGATCCGGTTGGTGAAGATCAGGTCTTCCGAGGTCAGCGAGCCTGCCGGCGTCTCGACGTTTTCGGCGCGCACGGCGCGTTCGATGTCGGTGACTGTGAGGCCCCGCGCTGCGATCGCCTGGCGGTCGAGCCATACGCGCATGGCTGGCGTGCGCTGGCCGCCGATCTGCACGCGGGCGACGCCGTCGATCGAGGAGAAACGGTCGACGAGATAGCGTTCGGCATAGTCGGTCAGTTCCAGCGGCGTTCGCGTCTCGGAGGCGAGGCGCATCCACAGCACGGTTTCTTCCGAGGCGTCGGCCTTCTGCACGTCTGGCGGATCGGCCTCGAGCGGCAGCTGGCGCAGGATACCGCCCACGCGGTCGCGCACGTCGTTCGCCGCCGAGTCCATGTCGCGCGAAATGTCGAACTCGATCGAGATGCTTGACTGGCCGTCCTGGCTCGTCGAGTTGATGAAGCGGATGCCCTCGATGCCGGAAATCCGGTCCTCGATCACTTCTGTGATGCGGGATTCAACGACGTTGGCCGAGGCGCCTGCATAGCTGGTGCGGATCGACACGATCGGCGGGTCGATATCCGGATACTCGCGGAGAGCGAGGCGCGTGAACGAGACGATGCCGATTGCGACGAGCAGGAGCCCGATGACGGTCGCGAAGACCGGGCGTTTGATTGAAACGTCCGAAAGTAGCATGGCGCTTGCCTCCCGGCGCTATTGAGCGAGTCCGGCCTTGTCGGACGATCCCTGGGCTGCAACGGAAGCGGACGCCGTCGGGCGCACCTTGACGGGGCCGCCGGGGCGGACCTTCAGCACGCCGTCCGTGACAACGACATCACCGGAGTTCAGGCCCGACAGCACTTCAACCGTGCCGCGCTCGCGCGCGCCGAGGACGACTTCCTTCTTGAGGGCTACAGCGGCCTCCTTGGACTGGTCCACGACGTAGACAAAGTTCTTCGACCCTTCGGCGACGACCGAAATCTCGGACACAGCGAGTGACGTCCGCGGCTTGGAGATCAGCTGCACGCTCATCGACGAGCCGGCCTTGAGCGCCCCATCGGCGTTCGGTAGCGTGGCGCGGACCTTCACGGCGAGAGAGACGGGGTCGATCGCGTTGTCGATCGAGGTCAGCTTGCCGACGAAGGTGCGGCCCGGAATGTCCTTGGTGACGGTGTTTATCTCCAGACCGGGGCGGAGGTCTGCGAGGTAGATGGAGGGCACGCCGAATTCGAGGCGCATCTGGCTGTCGTCGATCAGCGTCGCGACGGCCTGGCCGGGCGAGACATAGGCGCCCAAGCTGATCTGGCGGAAGCCGAGAACACCCGAGAATGGCGCCAGCAGCACCCGGTCACGGAGGCGGGCCTGAACGGCGCCGACGTTTGCCGACGCGGCCTCGTAGCCGGATCGCGTGCGTTCGAGTTCCAGCTGGGCCACAGCCTCGGCGGAGGCAAGCCGTTCGTTGCGCTCGAACACCAGCTTGGCGTTTGCCTCGGCCGCCTTGGCCGACGCCAGCTGGCTCTGCTCTTCCTCGTTCACGAGCGTGACCAGCACCTTGCCCTTGGTGACGCGCTGGCCGTCCTCGAAGAAAATGCCGGTGACGCGATCGGCAGCGTTGGCCGTCAGGACGACCCGCTCGCGTGGTTCCAGCGTGCCGAGTGCTTCGATGCGTGAGGAGAAGACGCGCGCTTCGGTGACAACCGCCTCGACCTGCGTCGGGGGGCCGCCGCGTCCGCCACCGGGCCCGCCCGGTCCACCCGGACCACCGCCGGGTCCACCAGGACGCCCGCCTGCCATTTGCGGCGCGCCTTTGCTTTCGCCGCCGCCGTTGAGCGCCGCATAGGCGATGCCGCCGACCGCGAGCACACCCGCAGCCACCGCGCCTATGATGATCTGTTTCCTGGTCAGCGCCATAAAGACTGCGACTCCGCCACCACACTACACCGACATGCCGCAGCCGCCATCCTTGCGACCCTTTTCGGGCACGGTCCTCATACGCGGCTCAAGCGGTATCCCGTCTGCGGCTCGCCGACGCGGTTTGCCAAAAACCGATGACGTTTCCGCGATGAAGGGCCAGATCCGCAATTGAACAGGCGCTGCCTGAACCTATTGGCCGGGACCATAGGGGGGCCGGCTTGAAATTCGGTCAACGGCGGGCGCAAACCGCGCTAAAGCAATGCTTCAATTGGCCCTGAAGCCGGGCGGATTGATGGTCGTCTCGCCCATTCGCGCGCCGCCGCCTGGTGATCAGATCGCGGCTAGGGAATCCGGTTGACAGCAGTCGCCCCCGGCCTGATGTCGCCCCGAGGCGTTGTGCAGCGCCGCGCAGGGCGATGACAGAGGAATGACATGCGCTTAGCGCCCCGCGTATCTGCAGTTCGTTACGTTCTGATGGCGTCGACCGCGCTGGCTTTGGCCGGAGCCGGTTGGGCCCAGGAACAGCCGCCAGCGGAAGATGCGGCGGGAACTGACACGGTTGTGATCGTTGGCTCGCAGATCGTGGGCGCCCGGCCGACCGACGCCCTGCCTGTCACCGTCATCGGTGAGGAAGAGCTGGACGCCATCGCGGCGAGTTCCGGGGACGATCTGTTTCGATCAATCCCCCAATTGGGCGATGTCGGGTTCAACAGCGCCAGCGGCGTCAACAACGTCGGCGGCGTCAACGCCGCCCGGGGCGACACTGCTTCGATCAACCTTCGGGCGCTCGGAACGGGGAACACGCTGGTCCTGCTGAACGGGCGGCGGATGGTGAATCATCCGGGAACGCAGGCCGAGAACCTGGTGCCTGTCGTCACGGTCAACGCCAACACCATCCCGACCAGCGGCGTAAGCCGGATCGAGGTCCTGCTGGATGGCGCGTCGGCGATCTACGGGACCGATGCGGTCGCGGGCGTGGTCAATACCGTTCTCAAGGATGACATCGAAGGTTTCACCCTCGACCTGACCTTTGGCAGCGAGGACGGCGCCTCGGCTGACGATTTCGCGGCGTCGTGGGAGCTGGGCATCCAGTCCGATGATGGCGCGACGCGGCTGTCGTTGCTGGGATCCTACTTCACGCGCGATCCGGTCTTTGCCAGCGATCGCGATTTCACGGCCAATGCTGACCTGCGATCGCGCCTGCCGGCCGAGTGGGCGGCGAATGCGACGGTGGCCGGACAGTTCGACAACCGCACGGCGACCACGGCGTGGGGCGGGTTCGACCGCTTCAGCACCGGCAACATCACTGTGGGCGGCGTGCCGGTGACCGACATGACTGGCCGCTTCCACACACAGCCAAACACGCTGCCCGGATGCCGTGTGCAGATCGGCAATGGCGTCTGCATCGACAACAATTTCTGGACGCTGGCGCCGGCCGACCCGGTGAGTCCGCAATTCCCGACCGGACAGATCCCGGACGTCGCCAACGGATCGACACGCGACGCTGCGCTTCGCTACAACACGAACGCGGACACGACGGTCACCAACGGCGTCGACCGCTACAACCTGTTCGCGTTCTTCAATCAGGACCTTGGCGACAGTCTGGAACTGTTCGCTGAAGCCGGCGTCTACCTTGCCGACTCGGTCGGCTACCGCGAGCAGACCGCGATGCTGGCCGCCGTGCCGATCGTGATCCCTGCGAGCAATTACTGGAACCCGTTCGGACCCGCAGGCTCGCCTAACAGGCTGGCCGTTACCAACGCGCCTGCGCAGGGCCTCGACATCACGCTCACGTCATACCGGCCGATCGATGCTGGTCCGCGCAAGACCGAAGTTGAGAACCTGACGACGCGCGCGCTCGCTGGCCTGCGCGGCGACGTTGCCGGGTGGAACTGGGAATCGGCGCTGCTCTATTCAGAAGCCCGCACGGAAGACCGCGAGAACCGCGTCTCCAATACCCTGTTCCAGCAGGCGCTCGCGCTTGCGACGCCGGATGCGTACAACCCCTTCAGCGGCGGTTGTGTCGATGATTTCGCGGCAGGCGACTGCACGCCGAGCACGCCTGCCTCAATCAGCTCGTTCGTCGTTCCTTCGTTCCGCCGCAGCGGTACCTCGCTTGCGTCGTGGGACCTGAAGGTCTCGAGGCCGGACCTCTTCACACTGTGGGCCGGCGATGTCGGCGCGGCGTTCGGGATCGAGGCGCGGCGCGAGGCATTCTACGATGATCGCGATCCTCGGCAGGACGGGACCATCCTGTTCGATGACATCATCGGCACGGGGCCGCTGACCAACGACCTGCAGGGCAACAACCAGTCGCTCGATACGCGGGGCAGCCGCACGGTGCAGTCGGCTTATGCTGAGCTGCAGGTTCCGCTGGTGTCGGAAAGCATGGGCATTCCGCTGGTCCAGAGCGTGGACATGCAGCTGGCGGTGCGCCATGAAAACTTCGACACGTTTGGCGACGTCACCAAGCCGAAAGTGGCGCTGTCCTGGCGGCCGTTCGACTTCCTGATGTTCCGCTCCGCCTGGTCCGAAGGTTTCCGCGCGCCCAACCTGCAGCAGCAATACGAAAGCGGCCTGCAGCGCTCCAACAACCGGTTCGACCTCGTCCGCTGCGAAGCCGCCGTAAGGCAGGCCCGGATCGCGAGCTTCACAACCTCATGCCCGACCGTCCCCGGCGTGTCGCAGTCAGTAACATCGAGCCGGCAGGGAAGCGCTGCGCTCGAACCCGAGGAGTCGACTAACCTCACCTATGGCGGTGTGTTCGAAACGACCTTCCTGCCAGATGAGTGGGGCACGCTGACCTTCACCGCCGACTGGTGGCGGGTGGAGCAGGAAAATGTCGTCGGCATCTTCGGCGACGACAACCATATCCTGCTCGACTACGTGCTGCGCCTGAATGGCGGATCGAACGCGGCTGTCGTGCGTGCGACGCCGAATGCGGATGACATCGCGGAGTTCGCGGGCACGGGCATCGACCCGGTTGGCGAGATCCTGTTCGTCAATGACAACTACCTGAACCTTGATGCACGCAAAGTCGAAGGCTGGGACTTCGGGCTCTACTATGAACTGGACGACACGCCCGCTGGCGACTTCGCTTTCCGCGCCAATGCCGCGTATCTCGACACCTTCTTCCAGGACGTCTCGACGAACGGCGCGCTCATCAATGCTGCTGCAGCGGCTGGCGACATTCCGGATGCGCTCGGCGTTGACGGGCAGGGCGAGCTTGTTCGCGATTTCGGCCGGCCGGAATGGCGGTATTCAGCGTCGCTGACATGGCGTCTGAATGAGTTCGGCGCTGGCTGGTTCACGTCCTACGTGGGCGACGTCTATGACGATTTCAACCTGCTGAACGGCCAGCCCTGGATCATTGACGAATACCAGACGCACAATTTTTATGTGCAGTACGAACTGGATCAGGACAGTGATGCGCCGACGCGCTTCCGTCTCGGTGTGCGCAATCTCACCGATGAAGCACCGCCGCTGGCGGATACGACGTTCGGTTTTCTTGGCGATCTGCACAGCCCGCAGGGGCGTTATGTTTATCTGAATGTGCGGAAGACGTTTTGAGATCGTGAGCCCGAGCCCTCGTGGTTCGACGGACGCTCCCTGCGGTCGCTGCTCACCATGAGGGCTCTCACTGGCGGCGGCGAAGGACCCTCATGGTGAGCAGCGCGAAGCGCGCCCGTCGAACCACGAGGGGCCGAGCTCACCGCTACCGCGCGAAATACTCGATCATCGCATCGGCCGCCGCAGCGCCGAGAGCGCGGGCGTCCTCCATCGAAACCTGATCCCACAACTCGACCGTGATGCCGGGCGCTTTCAGCGCTTCGAGGGCCCAGCCCTTTGAGGTGCCGCCGGCGGGGTTGTGCGAATAGGTCCATTCAGGCGGCGCCTTGAGGCGCGTGTCGAAGGCCTTCTTGAGATGTGTCAGGAAGCCGATCGTGGGGGACGGCGACTCCAGCGGCGGGGCGTAGATCACGGTGCGGTCTGTGGAGTGAAAATCCATCATGGCGACGACGCGGCGGTCGCCGGCCTGCGCCATGATCCAGTCGGAAAGGGCCTTGGTCTCGGGCTGGGTGAACTGGCCCCAGTCACGGTTGAGGTCGACGCCGCCGGAGTTGAGGCGCCAGTTGCCGCCATCGACGCCATCCGGGTTCGGCATTGGCGCGAGGATCATGCGATGGCGGGCGCGGAAGGAGGTGGCGATTGCATCATCGCGCTTCATCAGGCGCTCGACAAAGGCGCGATAGGCCTCCTGTCCCGAAGTCTCGGGCGGATGCTGGCGGGTGAGGGCGACGATCACCTCGATGCCGCCGCCGCCAACGAAGCCGACAAGGTCGCGGCCCTCGCGCGAGACGCCGTACTTTGTCTCCGTGAAACCGCGGCCGGAGACGGAGTTGCGCGTCCAGCCGATGTTGTCGCTCGCTGGCGAGATCGGCTGTGCGGCGATATAGGTTTCGCCCTGTTTGAGCGGCACGCGGAGCGTCGCACGCGTCTTGCGCTCATTGAGCGACAGGCTGGATTCGGGAAGCTTCTCCCAAGCCGCGCCGCCGGGCTTGATCCACGGGGCGTAGCGATGCGTGTAGTCCGTGTAGTCCAGCGTGATCGTGGTTTCGCGAGGCGTGTCGCTGTTGATCCTGAAGGCGAACCATGGGCTCGGATTGATGCCTTCGGTCACCGCGGGTTCGTGATCGACGGAGACGACGATGGCGCCGCCCGGGGCGATGGCGCAGTCATGCCGGCCGGCGGCGGGGAAGCTGGTGTCGACGCGGAGACCGGCGTCCGAGCAGATTGGCGGCGGGCCCAGCAAGGGCAGGCTCATCGCCGGCATGTTTTCGCATGCGCTCGCCAGCATGGCCGCGAGTCCTGCCGCCGCTGCGAGTCCACTCTGACGGAGCGGGATCATTTGTCGGCCTCGCGTGTCTGCTCCGCGAGCCTGTGGCCGAGGAGTTGGTTGGGGAAGGAGTAGTTTCCTTCGTGGCACGCATACTCGTAGACCGGGCCGGGCATCGCGTTGAACGCAAGCTCGCCCCGGATCGGCGCTGTGAACACGCCGGGCTCGTTGATGTCGAATGAGTAGAGGACCTGCGTGTCGCTTATGCGACGGAAGCGCTCAATCACCGTGATGGTTTCGGGCGCGCCGCGAAAAGCGAGATTGGGTTTGAAGTTGGTGGTTTCAACCACCAGCGTATCGCCTTCGTAGCGGCCGATGGAATCGCCCATCCAGGGACGGATGACGTCGGTGCGGTGCCTGGTCGTCAGGGGGATGATGCGGGCGTCGTGGATCATCTCGACAAGGATGATCGCGTAGTCGTTCGTCTGGATGATCTGGTAATTGTTGTTGTAGCCCACGGGCATCATTGGCGGGCCGAGGAGTGAGCCGTAGTCGCGCAGGCAGCGTTCGGCGAGGGTGAAGCTTTCGGGATGGTCGCCGCGCTGGAAACCCAGCCCACGGGGATAAGCTGCGAGGCGGTCGGCGCGGGCGGCTTTGGCGGCGGGCGTAAGGTCGGGCAACTGGCCGTTTGCGGGGGCGACGAGGAAGGAGGTGCGGTGTTCGGCGCCGATCGCCATCTCGTCGCTGGCGGCTTCTGCTTCTTCGGCTGTCATCACGAGGCGGTCGCCGAATTCCGGATCGCGTTCGAGCGTTGTGGCGGTGGCGTGCGTCCAGTAGCCGGAGAGGTCGGGCTGGCCGGCGCTGTTGAGCGGCGCGGAATAGGATTGTGCGATCGCTGCGGGCGTCGCCGCGAATGCGATAGCGAACAGGGAGAGCAGGCCCAGCGTCTTCATCGGCCGGACACTGCCCGGGTCGGGGCTGGCGGTAAAGGGCGTGGGGAGGATCAGAAAAACTGCTCGTTTCGAACAGGTGTAGCGTCCGGCGATGCGGCGTAGTGAGGAAAGAGTATCTGCGGGAGCGATCACATGAACAACGTCCTGGTCCTTGCTGCATGGTCTGCGCTGGCGGGCGGGTTGATCCCCGTGATGGCGGCGCTGCAGGGAACTCTGGGGAGAACCATCCAGTCGCCGATTCATGCGTCGCTGATTGCGGTGGGAATGTCGTTCGTGGCGGTGGGGCTGGTGTTCGCGGCGGTGCGTCCGCCCATGCCGGCGGGCAATCTGTTCGCCGCGGTTCCGCCGATTGCGTGGCTGGGCGGCGCGGCGATGGCGTTCTATGCGATCAGCGCGACCTATGTGACGCCGCATTTCGGGGTCGGGAACTTTGTCATGTGCGTGGTGATCGCGCAGCTGGCGGTCTCGACGCTGATCGACCAGTTCGGACTGTTCGGGGCGCCGGTGCATCCGGTGGAGCTGAGGCGGCTGGGCGGGCTTGCGCTGCTGGGTGTCGGCGCGGCGCTGGTGGCGATCAAGTAGGTACGGTGCGGAGCTGGGCGGGGTCGTAGTAGAAGCGTTCGGTGCGGATACGGTCTCCGCTCCACAGCTGCATGGCCACCTCATCGAGCATGCGTCTGCCGACGTGGGGGACGTTCACCTCGATCTGCCAGTTGACGAAGACCAGGTCGCCATTGACAGCAAACCGTTCGACCTTGCGGACCGGCGTGTTCCCGTAGCGCAGCAGCACTTCCATCTCGTGGGCGAGGATGGCGTCGCGGCCCTGTCGAATCTCGCCGTGGTTCTCCTGGGTCGTCGCATCATGATGATAGAAATGCATGACCGCCCCAGCGTAGTCCTGCTGCTCGACCCGCTTGATTAAGCTGCAGACCCGATCGGTTGAGGGCAAAAACTGAACTCCGGAACTGCAGAGTAGCGCCCAAAATGGGTGTCAATCGTTGGCAAATGCCACCGAGGCGACTTTTGGTCGATATCGCCGTTGTTGTGGAACATTTTTGCAGATACAGATCGTCGCGGGGGCAAGAAATCCTCGCTTCCCTTTATCTCTTGGGCGGAACGATCGGTAGCGAGGATGACAGGCCGCCATCGACAGGCAGGACCTGGCCGTTGACGTAGCTTGCATCGTCGCTCGCGAGGAAGAGGGCGACCTTCGCGATCTCTTCCGGCTGGCCGGCGCGGCGCAGGGCGTTGAGCTGGCCGATCTTGTCGTCGGTGCCTTTCTCGCGTGCGCGGTCGAAGATCGGCTTGGTCATGCCGGTCTCGATCAGGCCGGGGGCGACGCCGTTCACGCGCACGCCGGTGCCGGCGAGGTTGTTGGCGGCGAGCGAGACAAGCGAGATGACGCCGGCTTTAGAGGCGGAGTAGGCGGGCGAACCAGCGCCATTGCGGATGCCGGCGACGCTTGCTGTGCAGACGATGGCGCCCTTGCCTTGGCTGATCATGTGCGGGGCGCCCAGCTGGATGGCGAGCATCGGGCCGATGAGGTTGACCTGCAGGATGTTGAGCCACTGGTCCTCGGTCTGCTCGAACAGGCCGGGCGTGCCGCCGGAGATGCCGGCGTTGGCGTAGATGATGTCGAGCTTGCCGTTGGTGGCGAGGGCGAGATCGATGAGCTTCTGCACGTCAGACGATTTGCCTGCGTCCATCTCGAGAGCGATGGCCTTGCCGCCGGCCCTGGTGATGTCGGCGACGGTGTCGTTGACGGCGGCGGCTTTGTCGGCGGCGATGACGGACGCGCCTTCCGCAGCAAAGAGTTTCG
Organism: Hyphomonadaceae bacterium; assembly: GCA_040398465.1. GTDB lineage: Bacteria > Pseudomonadota > Alphaproteobacteria > Caulobacterales > Hyphomonadaceae > UBA7672. The sequence goes on from JBBAUA010000052.1 coordinate 18,746, forward strand.
CGGAGGCGCGGCCTATGCCGGAGGCGGCGCCGGTGACGATGACGGATTTGCCGGTGAAGCGGGCCATGCGCGTGTCCTCTTGTGTGTGCGGGTTTATGCGGATGCTGGGGGCGTGGCGTCAACGGGCGCGCAGAGGCGTTATCAAACGCGCGGGCGCGCTTCACCGGCAAAGGAATTGGTTCGGTCCCTTCGAGGCGCACAACCGGGATTCTCGGGTCGCGCCTTCGGTTTGCCCGAGAATGACTTCGAGGGGTGGGTCGCGCCGGAGCCGGGAGGGCGACCGGCGCCCCGAACAACGGGGTTCACGGTTTGCGGAAAGCTGACGGCAACCCAGCGTGACAGTGGTGGAATCATCGCGCTATATCGGCGGGAGCTCAGGGCAGGTCTTTCCAGTGGGGTATATAGCATGAGGTCGATTTTTGGCGCGGTCGCGATGGCGGCGGTGCTTGTGGCGTGTGCGCCGGCGGCGCCGGTTGGGCCTACGGCGGAGGAGATCGCCAAGGCCAGCGCGGACCTCGTGGCGTATCTGGACGCGGAATACGAGGAAGAGCTGCTCGACTCTCCGCAGGAGCTGACATCGCAGGGGCGCAAGGAGCGCTATGGCGAGTTGGACGACCGCTCGGAAGCAGCGGCGGAGCGCGACCTGGTGTGGCGGCGCGAGTCGGTGGCCGACATGAAGGCGAAGTTCAAGCCGGAAGCGCTTAGCGAGGATGCGCGGCTGTCCTACGAGATCTGGGAGCTGGAGCTGGCGCGGGCGGAGAAGTCGGCGGAGTTCCGGCGCCATCGCTACATCTTCGGTCGTGGCGGGGCGCATACGGGCCTCGTGAACTTCATGGTCAACCAGCATCGCGTGGACGAGAAGTCCGACGTCGAGGCTTACACATCGCGCGTGAATGCGATCGGGCCGACGATCGACGTGCTGATCGATCGCGCCAAGCTCGCGGCGGCGGATGGCATCCGCATGCCGGGTTTTGGCTATGAGCAGACGGCGTCAGAAGTGAAGCGCGTTCTGACGGGCGCGCCGTTTGGTCCGGGGCCGGACTCGGCGCTGTTTGCCGACGGCAAGGGCAAGATCAAGGCGCTGGGCGATGCCGGCAAGCTGAAGCCCGAAGAAGTTGTGGCGCTGACCGAGCAGCTTCGGCTTGCGATGGTCGACAAGATGAAGCCGGCCTACGACCGTCTGTCGGCGTGGGTGGCCGAGGACAAGGCGAATGCGTCGGCTACGCCGCAGGGCGTGGGGTCGCTGCCGAATGGCGAGGCGTACTATAACGCCATGCTGAGCCTGATGACGACGACGGACATGACGGCGGACCAGATCCACCAGCTTGGCCTTTCGGAAGTCGCGCGTATCCAGGGCGAGATGGAGAAGGTGAAGGAGCAGGCGGGCTTCAAGGGCACGCTGCAGGAGTTCTTCACCTTCATGCGCACGGACAAGCAGTTCTACCTGCCCAACAACGACGCAGGCGCGCAGCAATATGTCGACATGGCGACCAAGCACATCGAGGAGATGAAGCTGGCGCTGCCGAAGTATTTCGGTCGCCTGCCGAAAGCGGATCTCATCGTGAAGCGGGTTGAGCCTTATCGCGAAGAGCCGGGCGGCGCGCAGCACTATCAGTCCGGGACGCCCGACGGATCGCGGCCGGGCATCTACTACGCGCACCTCTCCGACATGAACGCGATGCCGACCTACATGCTGGAAGACATCGCCTATCATGAAGGCCTGCCGGGCCATCACATGCAGATCTCGATCCAACAGGAGCTGGAAGCCGAGACGGGCGCGAACAAACTGCCGAAGTTCCGCACGCAGTATGGCTATACGGCGTACTCGGAAGGCTGGGGTCTGTATTCGGAAGCGCTTTCGAAGGAGATGGGCTTCCTTAAGGACCCCTACAGCCATTACGGCCAGCTCTCGGGCGAGATCTGGCGCGCGATCCGGCTTGTGGTGGATACGGGCATTCACTCCAAGGGTTGGACCGAGGAACAGGCGGTGAAGTACTTTACCGAAAACTCGTCGATCGCGGATGGCGCCATCGCGTCCGAAGTGCGCCGCTACATCACGTCGGCGGGGCAGGCGACGGCCTACAAGATCGGCATGCTGAAGCTCCAGGAGCTGCGCGACCGGGCGCGCACGGCGCTGGGCGACAAGTTCAGCTATCCCGCCTTCCACGACCAGATTCTCGGCGGCGGCGCTCTGCCGTTGCCGGTGCTGGAGCGGAAGATCGATCGCTGGATCGAAGCGCAGAAGGCGGCTTGAGTGTTGAGACGCCGGTGAGCACGCCCTCGTCCTTCGAGACGCGGACTTTGTCCGCTCCTCGGGATGAGGGCTACTCTGCCGCCGGCATTGGATAGCCCTCATCCTGAGGAGGCCCGGAGGGCCATCTCGAAGGACGGGGGCCTGCATACGGGATGCGGTTCATCATGAGAGCTTTGTTTGCGGCAGGATTCATCGCACTGGCGGCTGCTTGCAGTCCTGCGGCGCCTGCCGGGCCGACGGCCGCCGACATCGCCGCCGAGAGCCAGAAGCTGACGGCGTATCTCAACGCGGAGTTCGAGGAAGAACTCGCGATGAACCCGATGATGCTCACCTCGATGGGGCGCAAGGAGCTGTACGACGGGCTTGGCGATTTCTCGGAAGCCGATGCGGACAGGCAGCTGGCGTGGCGGCGCGAGAGCGTGGCGGGGATGAAGGCGCAGGTCGATCCCGCGAAGCTGGACGATGATGCGAAGACGTCGTGGGAGATCTGGGAGCTGGAGCTGGCGCGGGCTGAGACGCGGCGCCAGTGGCAGCGGCATGACTACATCTTCGGGTTCGGCGGGCCGCATACGGGCATCCCGAACTTCCTGATCACCTATCACAAGGTGGATGAGCCGGCGGATGCGGATGCGTATGTCGCGCGGATCGGGAAGCTGGGTGCGGCGCTCGACCAGTATGTGGAGCGGACGAAGCTGGCTGTGGCGGATGAAATCCGGACGCCGAAGTTCGGCTATGAGCGGACGGCGACGGAAGCGAAGAACGTGATCACTGGCGCGCCGTTCGGGCCGGGTGAGGACTCGCCGCTGTTCGCGGACTTCAAGACGAAAATCGGGGAGCTGAAAGCTGCGGGCAAGGCGACGGCGGAGCAGGAGAAGGCATGGCTGGATGCGGCCTCTGCGGCGCTGACGGGGCAGGTGAAGCCTGCTTACGAGCGGCTGATCGCGTGGCTTGAGTCCGACATGGCAAATGCGCCGTCGGGCAAGGTGGGCGCGCTGACGCTGCCGAAGGGCGCGGACTGGTACAATGTCGCGCTGGAGCTGCAGACGACGACGAAGATGACGGCGGACGAGATCCACGAGCTGGGGCTCAAGGAGGTCGCGCGCATCCATGCGGAGATCGACAAGATCCGCGAGACGGTGGCGTTCAAGGGCGACAAGCGAGCCTTCTTCGACTTCATGCGGACGGACAAGCAGTTCTACCTGCCGAATACGGATGAAGGCCGCGCGAAGTATCTTGCGACGGCGCAGGGCTATCTCGATGTGATGTACAAGCGGCTGCCGGAGTATTTCGGGCGGTTGCCGAAGGCCCCGCTGGTGGTGAAGCGCGTCGAGGCGTTCCGTGAGCAACCCGGCGGGGCGGCGCATTACTATGGCCCGACGCCGGACGGGAAGCAGCCGGGCATTTTCTACGCGCACCTGGTGGACATGAGCGCTGTGTCGCTGTGGGCGCTGGAGAGCCTTGCCTATCATGAGGGCGTGCCGGGCCATCACATGCAGATCGCGATCCAGAACGAGCTGACGGACATTCCGGTATTCCGGACGCAGTATGGTTATGGCGCGTTCGCCGAGGGCTGGGGCCTCTATGCGGAGGATCTCGGCAAGACGATGGGCGGGTTTACCGATCCGTACAACGATTTTGGGCGGCTCTCGTCGGAGCTGTGGCGCGCGGTGCGGCTGGTGCTCGACACCGGGCTGCATGCAAAGGGCTGGACGGAGGACGAGGCTGTCGCGTGGGCGATGGCCAACTCGGCGCGGCCGGAAAGCTCGATCAAGAGCGAGGTGAAGCGGTATCTGCTGAATCCGGCGCAGGCGACGACGTACAAGATCGGGATGCTCGAGATACTGGAGCTGCGTGACGAGGCGCGGACCGAGCTTGGCGACAAGTTCGACTGGAAGGCGTTCCACGACACGGTGATCACCGGCGGGTCGCTGCCGCTGCCTGTGCT
>JBBAUA010000053.1:0-17987 GCA_040398465.1 Hyphomonadaceae bacterium
GCGAGCAGCGAGACAGTGCAAAGCGTCCGGATCATCGTTTCTTCCCCACATTGTTTGTCAGGGACCTTAGCGGCGCGAGGCAATCTTTCCAGCGGCAGCGAAGGAGCCGCAACGCGACGTCATGCGCCGCGCCAAAAAGCAAACGCCCCGGATCTTTCGATCCAGGGCGCTGCAATCAGTGCGAGCTAACGAGCGTTACTGCCCGCCATTGCCCGGCATGGGCGCAGCCGAAGCCGACGGGGCAGCCTGGCCGGGACGGCGCATCTGACCCATCACGGCTTCGAACTCCGTCATGTCGATGCCGCCGTCCTTGTTCTTGTCGACGACGCCGAAGGCCAGCGGATTGCCGATCCGGTCTTTGAACTGGCCGCGCAGCTCGGCCATCTGGACCTTGCCGTCGATGTTGTCGTCGAGCATGCCCAGCAGGCGCGTGCGGTTCAGAAGCTTGTCGTAGTCCTTCTGATCCTTCGCCGTTTCGTCTTTCCAGAGATAGCGCAGCGAGGTGTAGAACATTTCCTCGAACGACTGGTCGCCCCAGACGATCTTCTCGTTCGGATTCGGGTTCGCCGGGTTCCGCTTCGAGTTGTCATAGACGTAGGTCGCGATCACCTTCGAGCCGGCCGGGATGTCGATCGGCTTTTCGAACTCGTACATGCGCTGCCAGTTGAAGTCGTAGAACGGCACGTTGAGGATCGTCTCGCGCTTGCCATCCGGCGTCATCAGCTCAAGCTTCGAGTAGGTGCCGCGATAGTGTGCGTGCACCACTGCGGTGTGGAGGATCGCGTCCTTCGGGAAATCGAAGTAGGCGATTTCCTTGTGCGCGCCGTCATTCGCCGGGATTTCGATGAACTGATCGACGAGCGGCGTTTCGCGCATGATCAGGTCCGGCATTTCGCCGTCCTTGTAGAAGTAGAGACCGATCTGCTCGGCCGAGACGGCTTCCTTGCCGAACGGCGTGTAGTGCATCTGGTAGCCGAACTGGCCGCCGGCCGGGACCCATGATCCAATGCCGTTGGGAGCAACGGTGGATTCCATGCCGACCGTGTAGCCGCCAACCGCGCCGCCCCAGGCCTGCATGCCCCTGGAGGTCGCGCCTTCGGGGATCACGCCCGAGAGGATGTGGTGCACGCCCTGGCGCTGCGAGACCTTGGCCGTGGCGGCCTTGAGCCACTTGCCTTCTTTCAGCGGGTTCGGGACGTTCGGGTACTGGTAGTCGACGTAGCCGGTGGCCGGGATGGTGTATTTCGGGATGTCGACGATCAGGTCGGGCTTGCCGAGCGGCCATTCCGGAGCGACGTGCTTGACCTTGGCGAGACGATCTTCGCCTTCACCACGCGGTGCGCCGGCTTCGATCCAGTTGATCAGCGTGGTGATCTGCTGGCCCGAAAGCGACTTGTCGTCCTTGAACTTGCCCACGTGCGGATCCGGATCCCACGGCGGCATGCGGTCGGTGCGCACGGCCTCGCGGATCATGCCGGAGAACTGCTTCACCTTCTCGTAGCTTTCGAAGCCGAACGGCGCGATGCCGCCTTCCTGGTGGCAGGCGACGCACTTCTCTTCGATCATCGGAGCGATCTCGTTCGCGTATGAGATCTTCGCGAACTGGGCCTTGGCTTCCGACGAGCGGGCCGGGAAGGAAATGGCCTGCGTCTTCAGCGCGTCGTGCTTGAGGGAGACAGACTTGCCTTCGACAAGCGCCTTGATCGGGTCAGCGGTAAGCGGACCGGAGTAGGCGATCTTCCACGTCTTCGGGTCGATCACGAAAGCCTGCGCCACGCGGGAGGCGCCGATCTGGCCGCCAACGAGTTGCAGGTCGTCCTGGAGGACCGGAACCGTGATGCCGTTCTTCTCAGCGTCGGCGAGAATGGCGGAGCGCTTCTCCGAGGGGTTGGAGTTCAACATCATGAACTCGACGCCCTTCGGCGCCCACTCGGCCTTCAGCGCTGCGAGCTTCGGCGCGACGGCGGCCGTGTCGGGCGAGCCCGCGGCATGCATGACGAGCACCACGGCAGGGGCGTCCTTGAGGCGATAGAGCTCGCGGGCATAGCCATCAGCCGAGACCAGACGGAAATTGTCGATACGCGCGGCGACCTCGGCCATCGGGGCCGCATCTTGCACGGCGATCGCCACATCATTCGTGGCAGCCATGTCGCCGGGCTGGGCGCAGCTTGCTGCCCCAAGGGCAAGAACGAGACCGATTGCGGTCAGGGTAACGTGGCGCTTCATGCGGGGAGGTCCTCCAGCTCTTATTTTGGCCGTCGTACTGCATCTTACGAAGGCCTGACAGCGTCAAGACTGTGCGAGCGGTTCTCACCGAAAATTGTTAACGGGCGGTACCGTTTGGGCGTCAAACCGGATCGTGTTCGGCAACCCAGTGACCGGGCGCGACTTCGGGAAGCTGCGGGCGGTAGTACGGAGGGCTGTCGGTCAGCCGAGACTTCATGAAACGCAGGCTGGCGCGGGGGTCGAGCGGCGACGGCAGGTCGCCGACAAGCTTTATCCGGGCGCGGGATCGCTCCGCCACTGGATCGGGCGAGGGCACAGCGGAAAGCAGCGCGCGCGTGTAGGGATGGCGCGGGTTGGCGAACAGCTCATCCCGCGAGGCCATTTCCACGACGCGACCGAGATAGAGCACCATAACCCGATGGCAGATCTCGCGCACGACCGAGAGGTCATGGCTGATGAACATCATCGCGAGCCCGAATTCCTTCTGCAGGCCGATCAGGAGGTCGAGGATCTGCGCCTGCACCGAGACATCGAGCGCGGACACCGCCTCGTCGCACACGACGAGCTTCGGGCGCAGGATCATCGCGCGGGCAATGCCGACGCGCTGGTTCTGTCCGCCGGACAGTTCGTGCGGGTAGCGATTCACCATGGCCGGATCGAGGCCCATCCGCTCCATCATCTCGCGCGCAGCGGCTTCCTTGCCCTTCGCATCGACGTCGGGACGGAACACGGTCAACGGTTCGGAGATCGACTGGCCGATCGTCGTGCGCGGATCGAGGCTCGCCAGCGGGTCCTGGAAGACGATCTGCAATTCCTGGCGCAGCGGCTGCACCTCTTTGCGCGATGACTTCGCGATATCGCGACCGAGCCAGGCGACCGACCCCGCGCTCGGATCGAGCAGGCGCAACAAACCGCGCGCCAGCGTGGACTTGCCACAGCCGCTTTCGCCAACCACGCCCATCGTCTCGCCGGGGCGCAGCGTGAAGCTCACGCCATCCACCGCCCGCAGCGGCACACGCTTTCCAAAAAGTCCGCCGGGAACGTGCACGGGAAAGGTCACATGGAGGTCCTCGACCTCAAGGATCGGCTTTGTTTCAAGCGGCGGCGGCGCGCCGATGGCGGGCCGGCCGCCGCGATCGGTGCGGTCCATGCGCGGCATCGCTTCGAGCAACATGCGCGTGTAGGCGTGCTGCGGAGCCGCGAAAACCTGGTCGACCTCGCCACGCTCAACGGCGTCTCCATGGCGCATGACCACCACGCGATCAGCCATGCGCGCGATGACACCCATGTCGTGCGTGATGAGAACGAGCCCCGCTCCGGTCTCGCGCTTCAGCTCGTCCATCAGGTCGAGCACCTGCGCTTGCACCGTCACGTCGAGCGCTGTCGTCGGCTCGTCGGCGAGCAGCACCTGCGGCTCGCACAGCATGGCGGCGGCAATCATTACCCGCTGACGCATGCCGCCGGAGAGTTCGTGCGGGAACTGGTGCAGCCTGCGGCGCGCTTCGGGGATGCGCACGCGCTCCAGCCATTCGATGATCCGCTGATCAGCGGCGCGGCCCTTGAGTTTCTTGTGACGCGCCAGCACTTCAGCCATCTGCGCGCCGACCGTCATGTGCGGCGTCAGCGACGTCAGCGGGTCCTGGAAGATCATCGAGATGCGCGCACCGCGAATCTCATTGAGCTGTTTGCGATCGAGCCTGTTCATCTCGACGCCGTCGAACAGGATCGATCCCTCGACCTTGCCGTTGGCCGCCGTGAGGCCCATCGCGGCCAGCACGGTCTGGCTCTTGCCCGAGCCGCTCTCGCCGACGAGGCCGAGGCACTCCCCCGGCGCCACGCTGAACGACAGCTTCTTCACAGCCTCGACCAGCCCGTCCTGCGTCTGGAAGGACACGGAGAGGTCACGCACGTCGAGGATGGGTTTTGCGCCAACCGGTGCGGACGCAGAGGGGGTAGCCGTAGTCGGGGTGGACAAATTGGTGCTCACGATAGCTTGCGCGCTTCGATGCCCTCGGCGGCGAGGACTGACAAGATCGCATCGTGAAGCACGACGCCAGCGTCCGGCCCGCCGGCCGCCGCGCCCTTCAAAGCCTTCCGGCGTTGACGCGCGAAGACCCGCCATTGCGTCGGATAGCCCAGGGTCGGCCCATGGCTCGCGCACCCGATGGTGATCTCCTGGCCCGACTCCGTCGGATATTCGAGGAACCAGCCGAACTCCTCGCCGTGGGGATAACTGGTCACCAGCCCTTCCTCGGCCAGCGCCTGCGCCAGCCAGGCCGCCAGCTCGAAGCCATAGAGGTCCTCGCTGACCTGACACGGCTCAGGCAGGAACGGCCGGAACCGGTCGGTGGTGAATTCGAATGTCCACAACAGCATGGGCGGCACTTGACCTGTTGCGGCGGCGGAAGGGAACCCCTCCACGTCGGCGCTAGCCATGCCATTCAGCCGCAGGCTTCGTGCCGGGCGCGTGTGGGCCACCCCGAATCTGGGTCAGCGCACCTAGCTCGCTCGCGCGGAGGGCCGCGGCTCGGCCGAAGGAGCGGAGCCATTCATCGCACCGCTCGCCAATACCGGAACCAGATAGCCTATCGCCAGCCCGGTATTCGATACGGCGTTCAGCCAGAAACCGGTGGCGACCGACAGCGCGCCGTCGATCAGGAACCAGACGATCATGCCAATTGTCGCAAGACGCCAGACCGGACCAGCATCCGCCCCCAGCCGGTGCGCAGCCATGAAGAGCGCGAGATAGGTGACGCCCCACCCCATCGTCACGGCGCCCATCAGCGCGACACTGAAGCGGAGGTGCGGCGTCCACTCCAGCGGCGCGCCCCCGCCGACGATGGCGAAGACGGCTTCTGCGACCGTGTCCGTGGCGTCGAGACCGCCTCCGGCCAACACCAGGCCGAAGACGATCACGACCCATGCCCAGGCGTTCAACCAACCCCGCCAGAATGCCGACATGACTTGCTTCCCTCGCTGAATGTTCAGTGCAGCATAGTCGGAGAGCGGCGGCAGCCAATTACGCTGCAGGTAATGAACCGCTGGATGGTGGCCGGCTCATGAAACGCCCCCCTTGCCAAGCAGCGCATCGATCTCGCCCGCATGCGGCATCGCCTTCGAGAACTCGAACGTACCCGGGCCAAGCATCTCCTTCGCCGCGCCGATCATCGCGCTCATGGCGACTGCGTGCATCATGCCGCCGGTGGAGATGCGCTTCACGCCAAGCGCGCCGACCTGCTCCACCGTCAGCTGTTCCTTGCGCGGACCGCGCACGATGTTGAACGGACGGTCGATCGACCGGCACACTTCGCGCACTTCCTCCGACGTGTTTAGGCCCGGCGCAAACAGCACGTCGGCGCCCGCTTCCTGATAGGCCCGAAGGCGCGCGATCGTGTCCGCGAGATCAGGCCGTCCGTTGAGATAGTTCTCGGCGCGGGCGCACAGCATGAACTTGAACGGCAGATTTCGCGCGGCCTCTGCCGCAGCGCGGATGCGATCGGCCGCCTCCGCGATGCTGTAGATCGGGTTTGCGCGGTCGCCGGTGAAGTCCTCGATCGAGCCGCCGACGAGCCCTGCCGCGGCGCCCTGCCGGATCGTCTCGGCGCAGTCTTCCGGCTTTGGCCCGAAACCATCCTCAAGATCGGCCGCCAACGGAACGTCGATCACCGGCGCCATCGCCCGGATGTGCGCCATGACATTCTCGCGCCCCGCATTGTAATCGGGAAACCCGATCGAGCGTGCATAGCCCGCACTGGTCGTGGTCAGCGCCTTGAAGCCGAGACCCGCCAGAAGCCGCGCGGAACCCGGATCCCACGGATTGGGAATCACGAACACGCCGGGCGCCTTGTGCAGCGCCTCGAATGCCGCGGCCTTGTCTGCCTGTGATGCTGCCATGGAGGCCTCCAGCCTTCTGCCTGCAGGTATCCTGGCGGCGAAGGCAGCGGCAGACATCGCGATTTTCTCATGATTGCCCAGAGCCGTGCTTTACGGGCACGTCTGGGCGTCGCATCAATCGGGCTCATGTGGAGGGAATCGATGAGAACGCTTGTCCTGGCCGGCCTGATGGCCGCCGCCGCCCCGGTTGCGATGGCGCAGAACGTCTACGTCACGGCCGACCGCCTTCTCGATGTCTCGACCGGCCGCATGATCCAGAACCCCGCCATCATCATCCAGGACGGCGTCATCACGGCGGTCGGCTCGCGAGACCGCCTGCAGGTGCCATCCGCCGCGATTGTCCACGAGCTCACGGGCGTCACCCTACTGCCGGGCCTGATCGACATGCACACACACCTCGATAGCGATCCGACCATGGGCGGCTTTACCGGCATCGGCCTGCCCGATGCCTATGCCGCCGTGATCTCGGTCCCCGCCGCCAAGGCGACGCTCGATGCAGGCTTCACCACGGTGCGCAATGTCGGCTCGGGCAATTGGGACGATATCGCACTCAAGGCCGCCATCGAGATGGGCAAGGTCCCCGGCCCGCGCATCGTGCCCGCCGGACACTCCTTCGGCGCAACCGGCGGCCATTGTGACATCACCGGCCTGTCGCCCTCGTTCAACATGGCGAGCCCCTACAATGCCGACAGCCCGGACGAGGGCCGCAAGCGCGTGCGCGAGATCCGCAAATACGGCGCCGAGGTGATCAAGATCTGCGCGACTGGCGGCGTCTTCTCGCACAACACCGAGCCGGGCCAGCAGCAGCTGACGCTCGCCGAGATGAAAGCCATAGCCGAGGAAGCCCACATGTGGGGCCTGAAAGTCGCCGCCCACGCCCACGGCGCCACCGGCATCCGCGATGCAGCGCTCGCAGGCATCGACACGATCGAACACGCCAGCCTGATCGACGACGAAGGCATCGCAGCCGCGAAGAAGATGGGCACGTTCCTGTCGATGGACATTTACAACACGGACTACACCCAGAGCGAAGGCCCGAATAACGGCGTGATGGAAGACAACCTCCGCAAGGACCGCGAAGTGGCGGAAGTCCAGCGCCAGGGTTTCAAGCGCGCGCTCGCGGCCGGCGTGAAGATGGTCTACGGCACCGACAGCGGCGTCTATCCGCACGGCGACAATGCAAAGCAGTTCGGGGTGATGGTGCGCTATGGCGCAACGCCCCTGCAGGCGATCCAGACCGCCACGATCAACGCCGCAGACGCGCTCGGCAAGAAGGGCAAGGTCGGCGTCGTGGCGAAGGGCGCGTTCGGCGACCTCGTCGGCGTCATGGGCGATCCCACGCGCGACGTGACGCTGCTGGAAAAGCCTGTCTTCGTCATGAAGGGCGGCGAGGCCGTGGTGGGCGGGGACGAGTAACACAGCCCCGCCAGCAGCCCGCTTCCGCTTCGGCCAAATTCCGACACGAACCGCGACCAGCCTCGCCTGGTAATGGGGAGGCTGCCAATGCGCGCGTTATTGCTGATGTCCTGTTTGGCGCTCGCCATGTCCGCGCCTGCACAGGCTCAACGCGCGCATGCCATCGCGGGTGACTGGCACGGCACGGGCCTGCAGGTCGGACCCGAGGGTGTTCAGTCGAGCTGGACAATCCAGCTCTCCATCACAGCGGCGGGCGCAGCCGAGATCGCCTACCCCCAGCTTGGCTGCAAGTCAGTGCTTCATCGCGTCACCGCTGCGCCGAACGAAACCGTGTTCCGCGAAGAGATCACCCAGGGCGACTGCATCGATGGCGGCCATATCTCTGTCATGGCGAAGAACGGGCGTCTCTTCTGGTTCTGGACCAGCCCGGGAACGCCGGCTGACGCGTCGGCGGTGCTGTACCCGGACAATCTGGTTTCCTAGAACTCGACGAGCAATGCCGTCGCATCATCGCTCGTCTTGAAGCGCCCGATCCTGGCGTCGTCCTCGGGCGAGGCTTCCATCTCGCGCAACTCGCGCATCAGCGCGCCAAGGCCGCGATCCAGCGCCGCATCGATCAGCCCCTCATCCGTGTACCGCCCATAGGGCGACACCAGTCGGTAGAACCCGTCTGACATCACCAGCGCCTTCGTGCCCGCCGGCGCATCGCAGCTCTGGTGCACGATGTGCTCGGCCGCCTCCGGCTGCACGCCGAACACCCAATAGCCGTTGCGCGTGTTGTGGATCGCCCGCACGTCCTGAAGCCATTTCAGCTGGTCCTCGGGCGTCATCGCCATCACGGTCTTTGCGCGTCCCTGCTCGTCCGCAGCCTTGCCGGCCTCGCCGAACACGGTGACCGCGCCGTCAGGCGATTTCACGATCGCGATTGAATCGCCCAAGGTCGCGCCTTCAAGCCTGCCCTTGCGATGGCGAACCCAGGTCGCAGCAGCGGTGGGATAACTCGCCAGCGGCGCATCCTTGAGGGGTATCTTCACCTCACGCTCGATTGCCGCACGCAGCCGCGGGAGCAGACGGGCAAACCATGCCTGTGGAATCTCGCGCGCATCTGCCGGATGCCTGACGATGGTCTCGGCGAAGATCTCGGCATAGCGCGCCGCATCCGATTCAGCCGCCGCGAAGATACGCACCGGCCCCACATCCGTCGCACCGTCGACCACACACGCCCAACCCGCCGCCTCGTCGAAGGCGTAGCGATCATCGCCCGTACCGGTCTTCATTCCCCCGCCCAGCTTCGAGCCGGGAAATGAAATCGAGTCGAGAAGTTTCATGGAGGGCTCCGCAGGCGAGCGCCTTCCTATGTGGTCGTGGTCACAGAAGGAAGCTCGGCGCGGCCTAAGCCGTCCGCGTCTTAAGCGCTTGCGAGAAATCCGACAGGGTCTGGATGTAGTCGCCGCTCTCGCGGAGGCGCTGGACGTAGAGTTCGAGGATCTGCCGCGCCGCGACCCCGGCCTCGAGGCCGCATTTTTCCGCTTCTTCAGCGAACAGCTTCTTTGACTCAGGATCGAGCCTGACAGTCAGCGGCTGGCGGTTTGCTGTTTTGGACATGAGTGATTCCATTGGCAGCTGTCGGAGGCCCCCCGACGCTTGTAGCGAGAATCACCTTGCAGGCATTGCCAAGGCATTGCAATAGCAATGCATGGCCAAGCCACCCGCCACGCAGGGGACCAAACCCTTCACCGTCGTGCTGCCCGAGAAGGCGGCCGAACGCCTTGAAATACTGGTGGATTCAGGTCTCTACGGCTCCAATCGGGCTGAGGTCGCGCGGAACATCATCCTCCAGCACCTGCAAGAGCTCTGGAAATCCGGCAAGCTGCCGGGCTGAAGCCGGAACGCCTCGTCCATCCACAAGACAAGCCTTTCAGAACGGGCCTCTGCGACCTGTTTTAAGACCTCGTTAACCTTTCGCGCCCAATCGTTCCCCTCAGCCGCCGGGAGCTGCTAAAAGCAGCTGTCAGCGGCATACCGGCGGAGGAGGACGCGCCCATGGAAACGATGACTGCCGACCCGATCGAGTTCTGCCCCGCCGCCGCCTGCGCCGCCGCCATCGTCCGGATCGAGGGGTTCATCGACCATGTCGCCCGCCTGATGGACGAGGCGCGCCTTGGCCGCTCGCCCGACCTGATGGCGCAGCTGGAAGCGATCTCGGACGAACTGATCATCGCTGCAGACGAAGCGCGTGACCGGCTTGCCGAGGTGCAGGCCGTTTCCGCTGCCGGCGCAATGGCGCAGCTGCTCGCAGCGATCCGGGATGTGCGGACACGCGATGATGCGGAGGCAAGGCGCGCGAGGGACCTTGAGGCAAAAGCGGTGCGCTTCCTTGCCGGCGCAGGTCTTTATGACGCGCGTTTTGTGAGGGCGCTCAGCGGCACCAGGCTTGGCGGGCGGCTGCAAATCGCTGCGGTGCGCGAGCCGGCCCAGCACGCCTCCACATAGCCACGCCGCCGGTCAGTCGGATTCCACACGGATGTGCGGGTACAGCTTCGCGACGCCATGAGCCCACTTTGGATAGGGCCAGGGTGTCACATCGGCGCCGGCGTACGGCATCAGCTCGCCTTGTCGATCGAACAACATCACCGTCGACGTGTCCGTGCTTGTGTCGGTCCGGATGACGGCCACATCCGCCAGGTTTAGGCTGCGCACGTCCGGTGAGTGCGTCTCGTCCCACCACATCAGCTCGCCTGTCCGCTGGTTGATGCGACTGCCGCGCCGGGGATTGCGCAGCAGCGCCGCCGCGCCACCGAGCGTCGCAAGGACGCCCATCCAGAAGGCCACCGGCACGAGCCATGGGGCGCACTCGCCACCCGAGCTGCAATTCGTCGCCGGATCGATCGTCGCGCCAGCATAGACGAACACCAGTCCTACGCCGAGCAAGCCATACATCCGGACATCACGACGACCGGAGGTCTGGTGAACCATGACTAGGTCCGGCCCGGACATATCCCTGCTGACACCGCTCCCGCTCATGCAACGAGTTTCGGGCGAAGCGGTTAAGGGACGCTGACGGAACTCGTGAAAGCTCGGACGTCCGGGCTTACCGATTGATCGCGATCAAGTTCGGCGCCCGGTGACGCGCGATGGTCGGCCGATCAACGTAAATCTCGGGAGACGACCATGCATGCGCTCCGTCTGTTTGGATCAGCCCTCTTCGCGGCGGCGTCACTTGCCGCATGCACCCCCTCGGAAACGGCAAACGCTCCGCCGGCCCCGGCGCCAGAACCGGTGAAGGTAAGCCGAGAGATCAGCCTGCCGGTCAGCATCAACGCAGTCATGGTCGCGCTCGTCGACCATGCCTCCGAGCCAATCTGGCTCGACGCTTACAATCCTCCGACCACAGACGCTGGGTGGCGCGAGGCGGAACACCACGCCTATCAGGCCGCAATTTCAGGCAAGACGATACAGCTTGCGGGAACCGGGCCCAACGACGCCGACTGGGTCGCCGACAGCGAATGGATCCGCATGGCGGACGAGATGAGCAATGCCGGCATGGATGCGCTGTCGGCGGTCAAGGCGCGCAATATCGATCAGCTCACCGCCGCAGGCGATCGCCTGGTTGCATCGTGCAATGCATGTCATGTGGCGTTCAAGCCGGACCTGCCGAGCATGGGAATCTACAAGTCGCCCGACTATCCGGCGGCTCCGCCGCAATAGCGCGTGGCCGGCTACCCAGCCAACCGCGCCATCTCTGCTTCGCTGATCTCGTAGTTGCCGTAGACGTTCTGCACGTCGTCGCAATCCTCGAGCTCTTCGAGCATCTTCATCAGCTTGTCGGCGTTGTCGCCTTCGACCTGCACCGTGTTGACCGGCTTCCAGATCAGGGCAGTCGATGTCGCCGCTACCTTGATCTTGCCTTCGAGCGCCGAGGCTACCTCGGCAAGATCTGCGCGCGCCGTGTAGATGTAGTGGCCTTCTTCGTCGCTCGACACGTCGGACGCGCCAGCATCGAGCGCCGCTTCCATGATCGCATCTTCCGAGCCTGCGCTCAGCGGATAGATGATCTCGCCGACATGCTCGAAGCCCGACGACACCGCGCCCGTCTGGCCGAGATTGCCGCCATGGTGGGTGAAGGCCGTGCGCACGTCTGTGGCCGCGCGGTTCTTGTTGTCGGTCGAGCACTCCACGATCAGGCCGACGCCGCCGGGCGCAAAGCCCTCATAGCGGATAGCCTCATAGTTCGTGGCGTCGCCGCCCGCTCCCTTGTCGATCGCGCGCTGGATGTTGTCCTTCGGCATCGACGCCGCCTTGGCGTTGTTGACCGCAAGGCGCAGGCGCGGATTGAAGTTCACATCCGCCATGCCGCTCTTGGCCGCGACGGTGATCTCCTTCGCCAGCTTGGAGAACAGCTTGGCCTTGGCCTTGTCGGCCTTGCCCTTGCGGTGCTGGATGTTGGCCCATTTGCTGTGCCCGGCCATGGTCGGTCTCTCGAAAGCGGGTGGAGTGGCCGCCCGGATACCCCACCGCCCCCGACCGGCGCAAGCACGGTGCACGCAAAGCCGGACGCGTGACAGCATCTTCAGTAGCCTTGGCCGCGCCCCGCGCTAGCTTGCCCAGCAGGAAACAAGGGAGACTTCCATGAAATTCGCCATCGCAGCGGCGACTGCAGCGCTGCTTCTGACGGCCTGTGGCGGCGCGGAGACCGCTCCCACCGCCGAGACACCCGCCGCAGGCGAAGCTCCTGCCGGTCCGACAGCCGCGTCAGAGCCCGCCATGGCCGCCGCCCTCACCGGCCCCTCGGCTGGCAAGTGGCGCTCGACCACAACCTCCGCCGGCATGACCATGCCGCCGATGGAAATCTGCTACGACAAGCAGATGAGCATGGAGGAAGCGCAGGCCATCCAGCAGTCGGCCGGCGTCAACTGCTCCGAGAACACCTACAACGCCACCGCTGGCGGCATGACCGGCCACTCGGTCTGCAAGATGGGCGACACGACCATCACGTCCGACATGAAGGTGGTCGGCGACTTCACCTCCGCCTACACGATGGAGATCAACTCCTCGATGGACCCGGCCCCTCCGGGAATGACCAACCCGTCGGTCACCACCATCAAGATGGAGCGGCTGGGCGACTGCACGCCCTGAGAACCACGCGATCCAGCCCTTTTCGATGGGTGTTCGCAAAACCGCGGCGGCAGGTTTATACCTGCCGCCGCAACTGTTTCGGCTGAGCCGGCGAAAGACCGGCCATCCTCGCTCACCACCTCCCCTTCCTCGCCTCCCGTGGGATATCGACCATGACCGACGCCCCCTCCGCCGCCGACCCCGTTGCAGAGCTTGTCTCCCTGCTCGACCTTGAGCGGATCGAGATGAACCTGTTCCGCGGCCAGTCGCCCGACGATGGCGTGAAGCGCGTGTTCGGCGGCCAGGTGATCGCGCAGGCGCTGGTCGCCGCCTACCGCACGGTCGAGAACCGCGTCTGCCACTCCCTGCACGCCTACTTCATCCGCCCGGGCGATCCGACCGTGCCGATCCTCTACGAGGTCGACCGCGCCCGCGACGGCAAGAGCTTCACCACCCGCCGCGTCACCGCCGTCCAGCACGGTGAGCAGATCTTCAACCTCGCCGCCTCCTTCCAAGTCCCCGAGGAAGGCTTCGTGCACCAGTCAGCGATGCCTGCCGTGAAGATGCCGGCCGAGCTCAAATCCGAAGACGAGCTCCGCGCGATAGCGAAGGACCATATCCCGAAGGAATTCCAGAAGCAGTTCGCCCGCCCGCGCCCCATCGAACTCAAGCCCGTCGATCCGCGCCAGATGATCTCGCCCGCCAAGACGGAAGCGAAGAAGCAGATGTGGATGCGCGTGCGCGGCGCGGTCGATCCGAACAATTTCGCCCTGCAGCAATGCCTGCTCGCCTACGCCTCCGACATGGGCATCCTGGACACCGCCACCAAGCCGCACGGCGTCAACTGGTTCACCGGCGGCGTGCAGATGGCGAGCCTCGACCACTCGATGTGGTTTCATGAGCCGTTCGATATATCGAACTGGCTTCTCTACGCGATGGATTCCCCCTCGGCTTCCGGCGCCCGCGGCTTCAACCGCGGCGAGATCTTCACGGAAGAAGGCAAGCTGGTCGCTTCCGTGACGCAGGAAGGCCTGATGCGGCCGCGCGAGGCCAAGTTCAAGAACTGAACCGCGGGCCGCCCCCGCCCGGCCGAACTCATTCCCACTGCGCAATCATTCCTTAAACGGCGCAACCGACCTTGGCGCAAAGCCCCGCGCGTGGTTTGACTCGTCGGGGGCTGACGGAGACCGTGATGATGCGCGTTACAGCGTCCCTCTCACTATTTGCGCTGCTGGCTGCCTGCAGCGCCGCGCCCTCCGATCCCAACGCCGGTTCCGCGATGGTGACGCCATCCACGGCAGGCCTCACCTCCGGCCCGGGTGAAACCCAGCCGCCGGCGCTCGACATCACTGCCGAGCCGGCCCCCGCCGCCGAAGAGCCCACCCCCGAAGCGCCGGTCGAACCCGCCCCATCCCATGTCGCGCTCAAATACCTGATCGGCGACGTCGATCCCGCCAGCGATCCGAAATTCGCGCGCATCCCCGAAAAATACATCGGCGGAAGCCGCGTCTGGGGCCACAAGGACGCGGTCGACGCCTTCGTGCGCATGGCGGAGGATGCCGAGCAAAACGGCTACAAGCTGAAGATCGTTTCCGCCTTCCGCTCGTTCGGCGACCAGAAGAAAATCTGGGAAGACAAATGGACCGGCAAGACGCTGGTCGGCGGCAAGAAGCTCAACACGTCCATCGCCGACCCAGCAGCCCGCGCGCTGAAGATCCTCCAATACTCGTCCATGCCCGGCACCTCGCGCCACCACTGGGGCACCGACTTCGACTTCAACAGCCTCGAGAACAGCTACTTCACAAACAACAAGGATGGCCGCCGCATCTATGACTGGCTGGTCAACCACGCCGCCAATTACGGCTTCTGCCAAGTCTACACCTCCAAGAAGGGCGAAGGCGCGCGTCCCACCGGCTATGAAGAGGAAAAGTGGCACTGGTCCTACGCGCCCGTGGCGTCATGGTATCTCAGGCAATATCCGATCGACGTCGGCTATGAGCGCCTGACCGGCTTTCTCGGGTCGGAGACCGCGCAGCAGATCGACGTCATCCCCAACTACGTGCAGGGCATCAGTCCGGAGTGCGTCCAGTAGGGGCATGCGCTTGATCGGCGGCGCCACGCATGCTCCCTGAGGGCGGGTCAGGAGGGGGAGTATACATGCGCGTGCTTGTCGCTTGTCTTGCAGCCACGCTCGCAGTGGCCCCAGCCCTCGCTCAGCCCGCGCTGATCCCCCGCACGAGCGACGGACGGCCGGATCTCCACGGCTACTGGTTCACCGGCTTCATCACGCCGATGCAGCGGTCCAAGGGCGTCACCGGTCTCACCGTTGCGCCCGAGAACGCCGCCAGCCTCATCGCAAGGCTGATGGAACAGCGGGACGAAGGCGAGGTCTACGATCCCGAGTTCGACAGCAATACCGTTGTGCCCGCCCTGCTCAGCATGAATGGCGAGCTCCGTTCGTCCCAGGTTGTCGAACCCGCTGACGGCCGGCTGCCCCTCACCGCGCTCGCGAAGGCCGCGCTTAACGGTGGGGAGGAAGGCTTCGACAATCCGGAGGACCGCCCGCCGCCCGAACGCTGCATGGAAGGCGTGGTCAACGCGCCCCTCACCTCGTCCTTCCTGATGATCCCGCTACAGTTCGTGCAGACGCGCGATGCAGTCGTGCTGATGATGGAGGACATGGAGCCCTCTCGCATCGTCACCCTCTCCGCACCGCCGCGGCCCGACGCCCTGCGCACGCGCAGCGGCCAGTCCCGCGGCCAGTGGGAAGGCGACACGCTGGTCGTCGAGACAGACCGCTTCAACATAGCAGCCAAACAGGGCATCACCTGGAGCGGCGGCGCCTTCCTCACCTCCGACAGCAAGGTGATCGAACGCTTTACCCTTACCAGCGCCGACACGCTGCTCTACCAGTTCACCGTCGAGGACCCGTCGGTCTACACAAGACCCTGGCGCGCCGAATACGCGCTGAAACGCATCACCCGTCCCGCCTACGAATACGCCTGCCACGAAGCCAACCACGCGCTGGTCCACATCCTGCTCGCCGCACGGCTGGGCAAGCAGGAGTCGCCCGCCCCATGATGACGGCGCAAGAGATACTCGCCGTGCTTGACGATGCGTGCCGGCGGAATTGCTTCCCCGTGCTCGACAATAGCTATGTCTTCCCCGCCGCAACGCGGCTCTCGCTTTATCGTTCGACGGAAGACTGGGCGCTGACGATCGAAGTATTCGGCTTCAACCCACGCGCCGGCATACCCGACACATGTCTCTACACGTTCGGAAGCACCATCGAACGCACGAAGACAGCGAGCGACTATACGACCCCCGAAGAATTCGCAGCGTACGTCGCCGCGAATCCGCACAACGAGATGACGTTTGTGCATCCGATCGACTCGCTCGACATCGGCGAGGAAGAGGACGTGATCGAGGGCTCGTCCCTTGTCGTTCGCGGCGCGACGCTTCCCACGCCGACCCTCGCGGAAATCGAAACCGCCGGCATCACGCCCTCGCAGCCTCCGCGCGTCATGGTCTTCGAACTCTGCCGCTGGCTCGCGATCGATGACCGTGATCTCGTGCTGACGACCAATGAAGAGCGCAGGCGGAACATCCCCGCAGCCCTCCAGCAGATATTCTGGCTCGAGGAATGGAACCACCCCGATCTCGCGGGCGGAAAGATCGCAAGCAACTCCCAGGCCTTCCGCCAGCTCGCCGCCATGCTGGAGTCCGGCAACCTCGCGCCCTATCGCCCGACTGTTCCGCCCAACACGCACTGGTCGTTCTGGCCGAAAGGCGGCGCACGCTAGGACTTGCGCCCCGCGCGCCGCGCCCCATCTTCGCCGCATGGCGCGCAAGACCTTCTTCACCGTGGGCTATGAACGCACCACGCAGGCTGGCCTGATCGCGGCCCTGCAGGCCAACGGCGTCAAGCGCCTCATCGACACGCGCGACGTCGCCAACTCGCGCCGCGCCGGCTTCTCGAAGAAACTCCTCGCCGCCTCGCTCGACGAAGGCGGCATGACCTATCTCCACCTCCGCCCGCTCGGCACGCCAAAGGCAGGCCGCGACGCCAACCGGGCGGGACGCATGGACGACTTCCGCCGCATCTACATGGCGCGCTTCAGCGAGCCCGACGCCCAACTCGCCCTCCTCGAAGCCGAAGACCTCTGCCGCACATCCGCGACGGCCCTGCTCTGCTTCTGCGGCGACGAGAAGAAATGCCACCGCCACATCATCGCGACAGCGCTGGAGGCCAAAGGCCTCAAGCGGAAAGAGATCGCGTTCCGCTGAGACCCGGGAATTCTGGTTGCTCGCTGCAGAGGGACCGCCAGCAATTTGTTCGCGGCAAGAGACCCCCGCCCGTCTCAACGGCGCTGACGCCCGACATCACGCTCTACGGATTGTCCTTGATGAACTGGATCACCACCGCCGCCAGCTCGTCTCCCTTGTCTTCTTGCAGGAAGTGGCCGGCGCCCTTGATGGTGATGTGTTTCTGGTCCTTCGCCCCTGGAACCAGGTCGAGGAATTTCTTGTCCTGTCCGCGTGTCACCGGGTCCCCGTCCGAGAACGCCGTGAGGAAGGGCTTGCGCCAGGTCTTGAAAACCTCCCAGGCGCGCTGATTTGCGGTAACCGCGGGATCCTCCGGCGTGACCGGAACGAGAGCCGGCATGATCAGGGGTCCGGCCTTGTAGCTCTTGTCGGGAAAGGGCGCGTCGTATCCGGCGACCACATCGGGCCCGTGCTGCCGACCGACCATCTGACCGACCGGCATGTCGCCCGATGCCCGGAAGCCAGCCGCCATCCGGTTCCAGCCCTCAAATCCAGGCCCCATACTCGCGCCCTCTGGCAGCGCGCCATTGGCGAGCACGATGCGCGTAAAACGATCAGGGTTCTCTGCGGCCACCCGCAGGCCGATCAGGCTGCCCCAGTCCTGGCACACCAGGGTGATGTTCCTGAGGTCGAGCTCGCGGATCAGTTCGCTGATCGCATCGACATGAAACTTGTAGCTGTGCGCATCCATCGCCGCCGGCTTGTCCGACCGGCCGAAGCCGATCAGGTCGGGCGCGATCACCCGATGCCCGGCTCCAGCCACAGGGGGGATCATCTTGCGGTAGAGATAGCTCCAGGTCGGCTCGCCGTGCAGCATCAGCACGGGCGCGGCGTTGCCCGGACCCTCGTCGACATAGTGCATGCGATAGTCGGCAATGTCGGCATAATGCGGCTTGAAGGACCAGCCTTGGAGATTGGCGAAGCGCTCATCCGGCGTACGCAGCGTTTCGGCCCTGAGCGGCAGCGCCGCCGCATCAGCCGCAACCTTCGGACTGGCGCAACCGGCCAAC
>JBBAUA010000053.1:18087-22269 GCA_040398465.1 Hyphomonadaceae bacterium
ATTCAAGCTTGGAGCGGTCCGAAAATCTTAGGGCAGGTCGTTAGGGACTTGGGTCTCGCCCGCGCTGAAGATCGCGATATCTTTGCTGCTGCTCGCATGGCCACGTCGACGCTCATTACGAAAGATCGTGACTTCGCCGACTTGGTCATACGATTGGGCCCGCCTCCGGGCACAGTTCTGCTCACCTGTGGAAGCAAGAGCACTGCTTATGTTCGCGGGGTGCTGCAGCGACAATCGGCCGAAGCGCTGAACATGATCCGCGCAGGAGAGGGCATAGTGGAAATCCGGAGCGCTCCGTAGCATTTTGAGTTCCGACGGCCGTATTGAGGAGATGAACCGCACAACGCAGCATATTCGGTGTCGACCATGCCGTCATCTCGAAGCAAGGAGTAACGCGGTGAACGAACACGATCCACCTCAGATGGTCATTGGCGTCGCGTGGTATCTCGCCAAGGATTGGGACGATATGCGCGATCTTTGTTCCGATCGTGATGAGATGCACGGAAGCTTCGAGGCCTGGCAGCGGGCAGCGAAACAGACGGAGAGGACTCTGACAGCCGAGGGGCGTACAATAGTGCGCGTAATAATCGATCCTGCCGAGTTCGCAGGTTGGTGCGCAGTGCGCGGCCGATCAATGAACGGTGAAGCGCGGGCCGAATTCGTGACCGAAAAAGCGCGACAGGCGCAAGAATAACGGCGCGGTGACCGAGTTGCCAGCCGACAGCATGGTCCCAACCCAGGCGCCGCCTGCCAAGCGAGCTCCCGCCGCAACGCAGCGTCATCGGTGAATGGCTAAACTCGATCGACTCTGCCGGATCGCCACAATTTGCGCTTGGCTAACTCGGGACCCATTGTTGCCCTTGGCGGGAATGGTTGGCTGTGTTCGCTAGAATCCGAGGCAGCCCAGCATGCCCGTGACACGTTCCCGCGTTGGGATGTCGCGAAACGGGAAGGCTCGCAGGAAATCTGCTCTCCGGAGGTGCCCGGCGCGGGCCCGAGCCGATTCCGCCCAGGCTCTCGCGCGAGCGTCATTCCCATGAAGGCCGTGGGCGACCGCAGCGATCATTTCGATCAGCGCGTGCGCACCCGGTGAGTTGGCCGCTCGTTCCGCCCAGTCGGCCGCCTGCGCAGCGTCCTCGCGCGCGATGTGCGACAGCGCCCTGACGCCGAGCATGCCATAGACGAGGGGATCAAGCGGGCTAAGGGCGAGAGCGGATGCAATGTTGGCCTGGCTGGCGTCAGCGCTTCCGAGCAGGGCTTCCGCCCATCCCCGTGAGTATTTTGCCTGCGCATAGTTCGGATTGAGGGCGTTGGCGCGCTCGAGCCAGGGAAGGCTGGCTTCGAGATGGCCTCGCAGCCAGTGCGCACGGCCCATCGTGAAGTGCCCGAACGGATCAAGTGAGTCCCGCTCCAGGCATTGGGATGCGTAGTGCTGCGCGAGCTTTGTCGCCTCCGAATTGTCTGCGTAGCCGAGGAAGGCGGTCTGGAAATGAGTGAATGAAAGTCCGGCATAAGCGCGCGCGAATCCGGGGTCCATGGCGACCGCGCGTTCGAACAGGCCAGTCGCCGCCTCGTTGTCCGCCTTGTTGAAGCGATACATGTGATGCAGGCCAAGATGATAGGCTGACCATGCATCGAGATTTTCGGGCGAGCGCAGCAGGGCTCTTTGCGCCTCGTTGAACGGAATCCGGACTTCCACCGCGCTTGTCACCGCATTGACGATCTGGTCGCGGATCTCGTGCACCGCGCCTACGTCTGCGCGAAACCGTTCGCTCCATACGACGCCGCGGTCCTGCGTGTCGCTGAGCTCGACCGAAATGGACATGGTCTTGCCGGATATCTCGACAAGCCCGGTGAGGCAGTACTGGACGTTGAGTTTGCTCCGCACCTCGTCGAGCTTTGCGTCGCCCCCGCGAAAGAGGAATGACGAGCCGCGCGCGATCACAAACAGCCAGTGCAGGCGCGACAGCTCGGTGATGAGATCGTGCGGTAGTGCTTCAGTGATAGGGAATCCTGGATCACCTGCTCCGATCAGCCGAAACGGCAACACCGCGATGCTTGGCCGCGTGTTGGCGCGCGGCTCGACGCCGGCCGTCTCGCGGGCGGCGGCGAAGGACACCGCGGCACGCGTTTCAACGTCTGCAACGAAGGCAAAACCGAGGCCGTGGACGGTTCGAATGATTGCCTGCTGACGACCGTCGTCGCCGATCGCCTGGCGGGCGGATTTCACCCGGCTCGCAATCGCCGAGTCTGACACGATCCGGCCATTCCACACGGCAGCGACGATCTCGTCCTTGGTGACCATCCGGTCGCGGTGATCGATCAGGAACCGGAGAAGGGCGAAGACTTGCGGCTCCACGGCGACTGCAACGCCGTTCTTGCGAAGCTCGACGCGCTCCGTGTCCAGCTCGAATTCCTGGAAACAATGAATCATCGCCTGAAATCATAGCTCATGGGGCGCCAATCTCCAGAACTTCTCCAGACCGTCTTCAAGCATCACCGGGCCGGCTGCCGTAAGCCGTGGCTCATCAACCCGTCTGCCGACCCTCGGGTCAAAGACAAAAGGAGAATGAAATGAACGACGCCAGAGCCAAGGGACTTGGACGAGCGGTTGTCGCCATCGCATGTGCTTTCGTGTCCGCATGCGCGACGAGCAGCGCTCAGGTTGCCACCGGGCCCGCTATCACGCGCACGGTAGGCTCCGACCTGCAATGGGGTCCGTGCCCGCCCATCTTCCCGGCCGGATGTCAGATCGCCGTGCTGCATGGCGATCCTGCGCGGCCGAACGCCGACGTCTTCCTGCGCGTGCCGGGCGGCTATCAAATCCCCCCCCATTCCCATAGCTCGCCGGAGCGCATGGTGCTGGTCGAGGGCCAGCTCAATGTGCGCTACAAGGGGCAGAAAGCGGAAGTGCTGACGCTAGGCGAGTATGCCTATGGACCGGCGAATAAGCCCCACGAGGCGTCTTGCATTGGCGACAAGCCATGCACCCTGTTCATCGCCTTCGAGGGGCCGGTCGACGCTGAAGCATTCGCTGCGTCCCTTGAATAGGCCGCTGGCCGACGAGAGCCGCTGAACGATATCGCGGTCGGCCAATCCTGGGCACGCGCGCTGAGAAAATGGAGATTCAAAATGAACCCGAACAAGATGCTGTGGGAAAAAGGCGATTTCACCCGCATCGCTCAGTGCATGCGCGAGAGCGGCGAGGCGCTGGTCGGCCAGCTCGGCATAACACGAGGATTGAAGGTTCTCGACCTCGGATGCGGCGATGGAACGACGGCCCTGCCGGAAGCGAAGCTCGGGGCAGACGTGCTGGGCGTCGACATCGCCGCCAACCTGGTTGCAGCGGGAAACAAGCGGGCGGCTGAGCACGGGCTTGCGAACTGCCGGTTTCAGGTGGGCGACGCGTCCAATCTGGGAGGCATCGAGAGTGGTTCGTTCGACCTGGTGGTCAGCATCTTCGGCGCCATGTTCGCGCCGAGGCCGTTCGACGTGGCGAAGGAGATGGTAAGGGTGACACGGTCTGGCGGGCGCGTGGTTATGGGCAACTGGATCCCCAATGATCCAACCCTCGTCGCGCAGATTCTTAGGATCAGCTCATCCTATTCCCCGCCCCCGCCGGAAGGGTTCGTCAGTCCGATGACGTGGGGTGTCGAGGACGATGTCATAGAGCGGTTCGGAAGCGCCGGAATTCCGCGGAAGAACATTTCGTTCCTGAAGGATATGTACACGTTCAACTTTCCGGGCTCGCCATCCGGCTTGCTGGACGCTTTCAGGACCTATTACGGTCCAACCATGAATGCCTTTGAGGCCGCCGAACGGAATGGGCGCACGGATGCGCTGCGCGGGGAGCTGGAAGCCCTGTTCGAGAGTCAGAACAAGAGCAGCGATCCGGGGAAGACTGCGATTCCTGCAACATTTCTGCGCGTCACTGTCGCCGTTGATTGAACGGCGCTTGCGATGACGAGTCGGGCGGTCGCCAAAAAGCCACCGCCCGAACGAGAATATGGACGCGGATCTCAGCACCTAGCGCAAGCCTTCGGCTAGTTCGGGACTCCAGCTTCACCAATTGGGCGATAAATGACCGGTCGTTGCGGCGTGGCGGGCTGGCCGGAATGCGCTGGTGAGCAGCCCTTCGCCTGCGATCCGGCCGATTCTGAACGCTGCTTTTTGCGGACAACC
>JBBAUA010000054.1:0-22263 GCA_040398465.1 Hyphomonadaceae bacterium
GGAGACCAAGTCAGGCGCGTGTTTCACGATCTTGGCGCCGCTGGATCAGGCCTGAACCTGCTAGCGCGCCAACCGGCGCCGATTTGCGGCCACCTTGCCGCGATAGTGTTTCAGCGCCGTCGCCATCGCTGTTTCTGGAGCAGCGCCTGCGCCAAGGCCCGAGAGTTTTGCGTGCAACTGTAAGCCGGCTTCGATCTTCTCGCTCATCATGATTTCGATCTCGCGGTCCGCCTCTGCTCCGCCGCGCGCAACTTTCGCCATGCGCTTGGCGATTACCAAAGACGCTTCGAGACCCAGCATCCAGGTCCGCCACCCGAGGTCGAACCACGGATTCGACGCCCCGCGGCTTGCCACTAGGAGGCCTGCATGGTTTCGGGCGACTGCACGGCGCTGTCCGTCAGCAACCCGTCATCGCCGGGAAGCGAACTCACCATCGCGAACGTAAAGATAGCCGCGACGAACGCCAGGCTGAGAATCTGCGAGAGTTTGAGACGACGTTCTGTCACTGCGAGTATCCTGCCGGTCCGTAAGAGCTGATCATCCCATCTGCGCCGTCTGTCCCGCAGGCGACTTGGCCTTGTCGGGCGCCGGGCCCTTCAGCGAAACGGACGCAGGCCGGTCGCGGCCCATCGTCCAGTTGGATTTCATCCGCACGAGCGGGTTCGGCGCGCACCAGATTTCCGCAGACTCGTTGAGCGCAGTGACCCAGATCAGGTTGTGCTCCTGACCGTAGTCGATGACAGCGACCGCATAGCCATCGCCCTTGCCGATGACGGTGACGGGGATCGAAGGATTCAGCTGATGGAAGGACATGTGAGCTCCGCGTGGCGTCATGGTGAAAGCGACGAACCAGACCTTCGTTCCATGACAACGCACCAGCGAGCAGCGCCTCGCATGATGCGCATCAGGTGATTTAATCCACGATAACGGCGCGCTAGCCGCATTGATCCCGGGCACGCGACGTGCCTAGAACATATGCGGAACAAATTGCGAGGGGCGCGCCGTGACGCATCTGAAGATCGACTATGTTGAACTGGCCAGCCGCGACATCGGCGCGACGCAGGGGTTTCTGGCGAAGGCGTTTGGCTGGACCTTCGTCGATTACGGCCCGGGCTATCAGGCCCTTGCAAATGCCGGCCTCGACGGCGGCGTCTTCCAGGCCGGCGAGGAGGCGCTCACTGCGCCGCTCGTGATCCTGAAGGCGGACGATCTGGAAGCCGCCCTCGCCGCAGTGACCGCGGCCGGCGCGCAGATCGTCGAGCCGATCTTCGCATTTCCCGGCGGCCGCCGATTCCACTTCCGCGAACCGGGCGGCAACGAGATGGCTGTCTGGAGCGAGCGTTGAACTAGGTGCGCTTCGGCGGTGTCGTCGCCGCAATGTGCTTGCGCGCCTCGTCCATCCACCCCGGCACTTCCGGGAAGGTGACATCGCCGACCCAGAAATCGCCCTTGCACTTGGCGCGCGCGGCGTCATCTGCCGACGTGCCCCACACGATCTCGCCAAACGTCTGGTCGTCGTCGGCCACGATCTCCTCGCCGCCTGGCGCATAGCGCGTGCGCGGGCCGACCCGCACCGTGTTCTTGGCGCAATCGACGGTCATGGCGTGGTATTCCTGCCAGGCCACCTCCTTGCCTTCATGCTTCACCTCGCCCGGCATGTAGACGAACCGCATCCGGAATGTGGCAAGCGCGTCCGCGCGCACGCCGGGTTCGCTGACGAAAACCGCGAACCGCTTGTCAGCCTGACCAACCTTGCGCCACGCCTGAAGCGACGGATCGCCCCCCGTGGTCGCGCACGCCGAAGCCAGCGTCGCCCCGGCCAGCAGGGCCGCTGCGAGCCGTCCAGGAATACCGATCGCCATGCGCTCTCCCCGCATCAATGCTTCCCCATCTTGCGTGATTTGCCGTGCATGGGAATCCGCCGGCGGCGTCAGCTGTAATCGCAGATCCGGCTCAGCTTGTTGTCGCGCAACTCGAACATGGTGGCCCCACGGATCGAGACATGCTCGCCCTGCCGCACATGCTGGCCCAGTTCAGCGGCGGCGACGCCCGAGAACACCGTTTCGGCGGCCGCCCGCTGCCCATCCACCAGGATGGTCACGACTTCGTGTCGCCGCTCGCGGAAGGCCCGCGTCGTCGCCTCGATCACTTCGCGCATCTCGTCCTTGCCGCTCAAGCGGATCGAGCCGCCCGGATTTGAGATGGTCTCGAACACGACGTCGTCGGCGCAGCACTCCAGCATGCCGTCGACGTCGTTCGAATTGTACCGCTCGACATAGCGGCGAACGAGGGTGGCGACGTCGGACATTCTGACTCCTGAGGGGCGCGCAGCCGCACGAATCGATCCCGCATCCACTAGGCCTGCGGACTGATTTGAGGCAACTGGACCCGGCGTTTCTGACAGGGCGGCAATACGCGCCGCCCACGAGACGGGCTACTGCGGCAAAGAAACCGCACGAATGTGACCATAAGACGACGGACGCCCCCATATGGTGAGCGTTCACAAGGAGAATTCCATGGCCCTCAAGGTCGCAGTCCTCGGCGCTTCCGGCATGGTCGGCCGCGAGATTCTCGGCATCCTCGCCGAACGCGGCTTCCCCGCCGCTGAGACGGTCGCCCTCACCTCGCGAAAGATGATGGGCGCCGAGATCAGTTTTGGCGACGCCACCCTAAAGGCGAAGGACGTCGACGAGTACGACTTCTCCGACACGCAGGTCTGCTTCATGGCGACCGCCGACAGCGCCGCCCGCAAGTACGGAAACGCCATCGCCGCCGCCGGCTGCATTGTGATCGACACCTCCCGGGCCTTCCGCAACGACCCGCAGGTCCCGCTGATGGTGCCCGAGGTGAACGGCGCCGCGATCGACGGCTACACGCGCCGCAACATCATCGCCGTCCCCGACGGCGTCACCTGCCAGTTGGTCCGTACACTGAAGCCGCTGCACGACGCCGCCGGCGTGGTGCGCGTGGTGGTCGCCACCTACCAGTCCGTTTCCGGCGAGGGCCAGCGCGCCATCGACGAACTCTGGACCCAGACCAAGGGCATCTATGTCAACCAGGCGCCCGACCCCAAGGAATTCCCGCGCCAGATCGCCTTCAACGTCATCCCGTCCGTCGACGAGGTGATGGACGACGGCTTCACCGAGGAGGAATGGCGCCTCTCGAACGAGACAAAGAAGATCATCGACAACGACATCCAGGTCGTCGCCACCTGCGTGCGCGTGCCCACCTTCGTCAGCGTCGGCGAGGCCGTCCATGTCGAACTCGCCCAGCCCCTCTCCGCCGCCGACGCGCGTGCGCTCCTGCGCGAATCCCCCGGCATCCTGCTGATCGACCGCCGCGAGGAGGAAGACGGCTACGAGACCCCGATCGGCGCGGTTGGCGAATGGGCGACCTATGTCTGCCGCGTCCGCGACGACGTCACAGTCGAGAACGGCCTCGCCATGTGGATCGTCGCCGACGATCTTCGCAATGGGGCAGCCATGTGCGCGGTGCAGTGCGCGGAGCTGCTGCTGAACCGGGGCGTGTTTGCCGAGGCGCTTGCCGGCTAGCTCCGAACCGCTAGGAGAAAATCTCCGGACCCGTTGAGAAACTATCGCCCACGCCTCGGCTTACGGCCCGCGCCAAACCGGCCTACTTACCCGCCATGCCCATGAACGCCGAAACACGCGCGGGACTGTTCGCCGCCATCGCCGCCTATGGGCTGTGGGGCTTCCTGCCGCTGTATTTCCAGTTCCTCGGCGACATGCCGCCGCTGGTGATCCTCGCCCATCGCATCGTCTGGTCGGTGCCTACCGCGCTGATCCTCGTGATCGCCGCCGGCAAGTGGGGCGAATTCGCCGGCGTCTTCCGCGCCCCGCGCATGCTGTTCACCCTGCTCGCCTCCTCGATCGCGATCGCCGCCAACTGGACGATCTACATCTGGGCGGTCACCAACCATCGCGTGCTGGAAGGCAGCCTCGGCTACTACATCAATCCGCTGATCGTCTTTCTCTTCGCGGCGATGTTCTTCGGCGAGCGCTTCCGGCCGCTGCAGCTTCTCGCCGTCGGCATCGCCGCCGCAGGCGTCCTCAACCAGACGCTTGTGGTCGGCCAGTTCCCCTTCGTGTCGCTCTCGCTGGCGTTCTCGTTCGCGATCTATGGCGCGATCCGCAAGACGACCAATGTCGACAGCCGGATCGGCTTCGGCCTCGAGGCGCTCTGGCTCTTCCTGCCCGCCCTCGCCTATCTCGTCTTTTTCCTGCCGCCGGGCGTCGCCGCCTTCGGCTCGGGCGAACCGGGCTTCATCGCGCTGCTACTGCTCGCCGGCCCGCTGACAGCCACGCCGCTGATCCTGTTCGCGATGGGCGCCCGCCGCCTGCGCATGTCGACCATCGGCGTCCTGCAATTCATCGCGCCGACCGTTCAGCTCTTCATCGGCATCGCGATGGGCGAAGCCTTCACCGTCGGCCACGCCGTCACCTTCGGCATGATCTGGACGGGCGTCCTCATCTTCACGCTTGCAGGACGGCAGCCGCGCCTCGTCGTCCCGACGGCCAGCTGACAAGAAAAATCCCCGCCGGGATGGTCCCGCGGGGATCAGTTGAGGTGATTTGCCATGCGAAGTCGCGAAGAGCGATTTCGAAGACAAAATCGCAAATCCGGCGCCAACCCAAATTGGTGCGCCTTAACCGGAAATCCCCAGTATCTGCGCAGCTGCAGCACCTGCGCGTTAAGGACTGTCTTAAGACTTCAGCCCGATGCTTCGCGGCGGCACAGATGTCCGATCTTTTTCGGACATCTCGCAGATTGGGGGGAGGCGCTTCACACCTGTGAAGCCCTGCCCGTGATCTACAGCGGCGCCGGGGTCGTTGAGTGAGACATCCGCGGGGGCGGCGCGCGAGGCAGGCGCGACAGATTTTCCAGGGTTGAGGCAGGACAATGAGTGCATCGACAGATCCCATGCAGTCGCCAGAATGGGTGGTTGCCCGCCGTGACTGGTACGAACAGGCCCGGACGCAGCTCGAAACACTTCAGCAGGCCGTGAACTCCGCCGTCCCAGGCTCCCTCGCGCTGGAAACAATCTACGGACCGATGCACGACATGGCGGGCCTCGCCGGCGTGTTCGGCTACGACATGCTCGGCAAGATTTCCCGCAGCCTGATCGAGACGCTCCGCAGGGGCGCAAACCCGCTCGACGACCGCATGCTGATGGTCGCCAAGGCCCACCTTGCCGCCCTGGTCGCCCTCCACGCCCGCGACATGCGCGGCGACGGCGGCCCGCAGGGCCTCGCCATCCTCGCCAAGCTGGCCAGTATCCACGCCTGATCTGGCTGCTTACAAACACCCATATAGCGCATCGATGATCCGCGACCGGCGCGCATCCTCCAGCAGGTGCGTCCCCTGCTTGTTCATGATGTAGGCGCCAGCCAGCCCCGTCGCAGGATCGCCGAACGCGCCAGAACCGCCCCAGCCCGAATGGCACAGCGTCTCCGGGTTCGGCCCATAGATCAGCGACGGATTGCGCATCACGCCCGCGCCGAACGCCACACGCCCAGGCAGTACGCGATCCTCGCCCGCAACACGCTGGCGCGTCAGCTCGTCCCACGTCACCGGCGCGATCACCCGCGTCTCGCCGATGCGGCCCTTCTGCGCGAACGCCGAATAGAGCCGCGCCATCCCCGGCGCCGTGCCATGTCCGTTGGCTGAGGGAATCTCCGCCATGCGCCAGGCCGTCGTGCCGCGCGGCGCCGCAGCCCACGGCGTCATGAAAGCCGCCCGCGTCTCCGCATTGTTGTGCGGAAACTGCGTCGGCGCCTTCGGCTTCAGCAATTCCGCACAGCGGCCATGTTCGCTCTCGGGCAGTCCGATCCAGAAATCGATCCCCAGCGGCGCGCACACATCCTCGCGCAGGATCGTCCCGAGCGACCGCTTCGACACGCGCCGCACCAGCTCGCCCGCGATGTATCCCCATGTCAGCGGATGATAACCCGACCCATCGCCCCTGCTCCACATCGGCGAAAGCTTCGCCAGCTCCACCGACAGCGCCGGCGGATCAAGCCACAGCTGCGGGTCAATCGGCTCAGCAAACCCCGGCACGCCCGCCTGATGCGACAGCGCCTCCGCGACCGTGTACGCACGCTTCCCCGCAGCACCGAACTCCGGCCAGTAGTCCGCGAGAGGAGCGTCGTAATCGACATGCCCGCGCTCGACGAGCATCGCCACGACCAGCGCCCCGATCGGCTTGGTTGCAGAATAGACAGGGCACAGCGTCCGCTCATCCCACGCAACCGTCCCCGCCCGATCGGCAAACCCGCCCTGCAGGTCAACAACAAGCTCGTCGCCAAGATACGCCGCGAAACACGCGCCATGCTCCAGCGCGTCCGCGAAGTTCGCCTCGAACGCCGCGCGGACAGGTTCGAATCCGGCGGCCGTAAATCCGGTGATGCTCATGTCCCTCACATCGTCTTGCAGCGGTTGCGCGTCAACCAGATCGTGCGCAATGATCCGGCAGGCAACGCATTCAAGGCTTGGACATGATCGAGATCAACGGCATCGCGCATATCCAGATCACAGCCGGCCGCTACGACATCGCGCGCGCCTTCTACATGAAGCTCCTGCCCTTCCTCGGCCTGAGGCAGGTGCTCGACAACGAATACGGCTACTACTGCGTCGGCGGCCGCACCGGCGTGCTGATCTCGAAGCCCGCACCCGAACACGAGGGCGAGCGGTTCGTGCAGCAGCGCGTCGGCCTGCATCATGTCTGTTTCCGCGCCCGCTCGCACGAAGACATCGATGCCGCGCATGACCTCATCAAGTCGCTTGGCGTACCCATCATCCGCGCCCCACAGGAAGACGGCTGGGCGCCAGGCTACTACTCGATCCTGTTCGAGGATCCCGACGGCGTCCGTCTCGAGATCAACTTCGTTCCCGGCAAGGGCGTCTTCGACACCGCGGAAAAAGCCGTGAACCCGGTCTACCCGAACGCGCCGTCACGCGACTGACCGCACTGGCGCTGCAAACCGCTGCGCCAGCCGATCGCTGCACGCCGCCAGCGAAAGCTCCGTCCCCGACCATTCGATTGTGCGCGCAATCACTTCATGCGTCGCGCCCGTCGCATCGCCCAGCGCAGCCTCAGCTCCAAACCCCGACACCAGCCCGCCCGCAAAGCGAAGCGTCAGTGTGTCGCCCGTGCCATTGGGAATCCGACCCGCAACCTTCGCCGTCTCCGCGAGCATCGCCGCGTCGACATCGACATGCAGCACGCCGATCCCCTGCGGCGACGGCACGGACGAGATCAGCCACCGCCCGCCCCGCGAACGCGCCGCGCGTGCAACATCCTCCGCCGTCCGCAGCGCCGCGATATCCGTACCTGTCAGCCGCGCGAACTCCCACAGGTTCGGCGCCAGCACATCCGCCAGCGGCACGAGGTCCGCCAGCAGCGCCGCCTCCGTCTCCGGTTTGATGTAGAGCCCCGGCGCCACATCCCCCATCACAGGATCGACGATCACGATCGGCCGCTCCGGCGCGCTCGCATGCGCCTTGCGGCGCGGCGCCGACCGCACGCGCGCGATCGCATCCACCGCCACCTTCACCTGCTCCGGCCGCGAAAAGTGACCCGTCACCACGGCATCGACCAGCGAGAAGAGCCCGTTCGCCTCGACGCCCTCCAGCATCCCCGCCATCACTTCGGCCTCCACAGGCGCGCCGCCCGGCGTCCCCCAGCCCGGATGTCGGCCGAACAGGCAGGTCGGCACATGGACATGATCAACCTTCATCGGCCCCAGCACGTAGGGCGCTATGCCCCCGCCAACCCGGCTGGCGGCGACGAAGGATGAAATCACGAGCACGAGAGGCATGGATGTCCATTCGCGCATCAGGCGTGCGCGCGACGACATTACCCGGCCCGCGGCTTTCCTCCAGCTTGATCTTGCGGGCTGCCTCCGCCATGACCACCGCGACTTCAAGCCCCGACTTCAAGCGAGAGGCCTCCCATGTCCGCCATCCGCCCCCGCCGTTCGGTTCTCTACATGCCAGGCGCAAACGAGCGCGCGCTGGAGAAAGCGAAAACCCTCCCCGCCGACTCGCTGATCCTCGACCTGGAGGACGCCGTCGCGCCGGAAGCCAAAGTGGAAGCCCGCGACCGCGTCTGCAATGTGGTGAAGGCGGGCGGCTATGGTCCGCGCGAACTGATCATCCGCATCAACGGCCAGGACACCGAATGGGGCAAGGCCGACCTGCGCGCCGCTGTCCAGGCTAAACCCGACGCCATTCTCGCCCCCAAGGTCGCGACTGCGGAAGACATACGCTGGCTCGACGAACAGATCTCTGAAGCCGGCGGCGCCACCGAACCGCGCCTCTGGGTGATGATCGAGACCCCGCTCTCCATCCTCAACATCAAGGAGATCGCCGCCGCCGCGAAGACGACGCGCCTCGCCGGCTTCGTCATGGGCTCCAACGACCTGATCAAGGATTTCCGCGCCGAGCCGATGCCCGGTCGCGAGAACCTCGCCGCCTGCTACACCCTCGCCATCGCCGCCGCGCGCGCCTACGACCTTCTGGTCTTCGACGGCGTCTACAACGACATCGCAAACGCCGACGGCTTCGCAGCCGAAGCCAGACAGGCACGCGCCTTTGGCTTCGACGGCAAGACGCTGATCCACCCGACGCAGGTCGAACCCTGCAACACCATCTTCGCCCCCGCCGCCGACGCTGTCGCACAAGCCCGCGACGTCATCGCCGCGTTCGCCGATCCCGCCAACAGCGGCAAGGGCGTCCTGAAAGTGAACGGCAAGATGACCGAGCTATTGCACCTTGCCCAGGCAAGGCGCACCGTCGCCGTGGCCGAGGCCATCGCCCAAAGAGAGGCCGCACAGTGACCCTCAAATCCGATCCCGGCAATTTCTTCGAGGATTTCGTCGTCGGCGATGAGCTGGTGCACGCAACGCCGCG
This sequence comes from Hyphomonadaceae bacterium, assembly GCA_040398465.1. Classification (GTDB taxonomy): domain Bacteria; phylum Pseudomonadota; class Alphaproteobacteria; order Caulobacterales; family Hyphomonadaceae; genus UBA7672. The sequence continues at coordinate 8,932 of JBBAUA010000054.1, forward strand.
CACCGTCACGGAAGCAGACGCCGCCATCTACACCGGCCTCAACGGCTCGCGCTATGCGCTGTACTCCGCCGATACCTTCGCACAGGACATCGGCCTCGAGGGCGCGCCGATCGATCCACTGCTCGCCTTCCACGTCGTGTTCGGAAAGACGGTGCCGGACATCTCCCTGAATGCGGTCGCGAACCTCGGCTATGCTGACGGCCGCTTCCTCGCGCCGGTCTATCCCGGCGACACGCTGCGCGCCGTCTCCGAAGTCATCGGCGTCAAGGAAAACTCCAATGGCAAGACAGGCGTCGTCTACGTCCGCACGCACGGCTACAATCAGCAGGACACGGAAGTCCTGAACTATGTCCGCTGGGTGATGGTCAACAAGAAGGACCATGCGAAGCCCGCGCCCGCAGCTGTCATTCCCGAACTCCCTAAAGCCGTCGATCCGCGCGACCTGCCGCCGCGCGCCTATGCGCTCGAGGACTACGACTTCACGCTTGCAGGCTCGCCCTTCGGCTTCGAGGATTACGAAATCGGCGAGAAGATCGACCATGTCGACGCCTTCACCGTCGAAGAAGCCGAGCACCAGATCGCCACGCGCCTCTACCAGAACACTGCCAAGGTCCATTTCAACGAGTTCGCGCAGCGCCAGACGCCGCGCGGCAAGCGCCTCATCTATGGCGGCGTCGCCATCTCGCTGGCGCGCTCCATCGCCTTCAACGGCCTCGCCAACGCAGCAGAGATCATCGCGATCAACGCGGGAAGCCACGTCAACCCGCTGACCGCCGGCGACACCGTGTTCGCGTGGTCCGAAGTGCTCGACAAGGTCGAGCTCGGAGATGGCCTCGGCGCCCTGCGCCTGCGCCTGGTCGCGACCCGGAACCTGCCCTGCGCGGAATTCCCCTATAAGGACGCCGAAGGAAAATACCTCACCGAAGTCATCCTCGACTTCGACTACTGGGCGGCCATTCCCAAACGGGGGTAGTCCTCCCTACATAGGTGACATGAGCATCGCCGACTTTCCCCAGTTCGCCGCAGCGTGCGCCATCCTGTTCTCGGTGGTGATCCGCTGGCTGCGATCCGGCGCGTCGTGGGAGTCAGTCGAGCAAGGCAGCGCCACGGCCAACGAGCTGCGGGAGCTCACCGGCATTCTCGATTACGACAAGCTGCAGGAAACCTTCGGCCCCCCGCGCCTTGAGGACGGCGCCTTTCGCGTCACCCGCCGCGACGTGCTGCGCGAACGCACCGGCCTCGGCTATCTCTTCGGCGACCGCTATCTCGACGGCGCCTCGGCGCTGGTCGCCATCGCCACCCTGCTGCCGCTCTGGCCCACCTGGAGCACACGCTGGTGGCTCGACACGCTGCTGGCCTTCGCCTGCATCTACCAGGTCGCAGGCTGGGTCGCGTCAGCACGGTTGTTCAAGCAGAAGTAGTCGCGAGCTTTACTGCCGACCCCGCAAGAACCTCGCCATCCATCGCCCGACCATCTCGTTGTCATGTCGCTCAGCCAGCGACGCGATCGCCCCATCCACCTGCTCATCCGACAGCCGTCCCCGCCGCGCCGCATACAGCGCCGCGACAAAGTCATCGCCGAACTCCGGATGCCCCTGCATGCTCATCACCGGAGCGTCCGTGTACTCGAGCATCGCATGATCCGTGTGCGCCGACCGCGCCAGCGTCACCGCGCCCGCAGGCGGGATGACCACCTGGTCCTGATGGCTCACCGCCAGCGACACGCTTGCGCCGACGCCAGCCATCCACGCGCGACGCTCCAGCACCTCATACACGTGCCGTCCCACGCCCCAGCCCTTGTCCGACTTGCGGACATCCCCGCCCATTGCGTCCGCGATTATCTGGTGGCCGAAACACACACCCACCATGGGTGTCTTCACGCGGAAGGCCCCGCGCACGAAATCCCGCAACGGGTCCATCCATGGCGTGTGGTCATAAACCCCTGCAGGCGACCCCGTGATCACCACCGCCTCGCAAGCCGCCGGATCGGGCAAAGCGTCACCATCGACCAGCTTCACCACCGCGAACGACAGCCCGCCATCCGCCTCGCCCAGCAGGGCCGCGAACATATCCGGATAGAGCGGATACGCCTCGCTCAGCTGTCCTGGCGCCCGTCCCGTTTCGATAATCGTTACTCGCATCCCACGATCAATAAGGCCTTTTCCCCCAAGGCCAAAGCGTCGCGTCCCGCCGCGTTGACAGCACCGGAGGCGGGTCTAATACCGGGTGCGGCGCAGTCAGGCTTGCGCCGGGGCGAAAAGGAAAACCTCGCAATGTCCAGCTGGACAGACAAGCGGCCGATGTCGCCGCACGTGCAGGTCTGGAAATGGCATCTCACGATGGCCTCCTCCATCCTCCACCGCGTAACCGGCGTCGGGAACTATATCGGCATCGTCCTTGTCATCGCCTGGCTCTTCGCAACCGCCGTCGGGCCGGACCTCTACGAACCGCTCGCCGGCCTGATCGGGTCGATCTGGGGCCAGCTCATCCTCTTCGGCTTCACGCTGTCGATCTGCTACCACCTGCTCAACGGCCTGCGTCACCTCGTGATGGACGCAGGCGCGGGCTTCAATCCGAAATTCGCGGGCTTCACCGCCGGCCTCGCCATCGTGCTGGCCGCTGTTCTCGCCGTCGCCATCTGGTACCTCGCCGGCCTCGTCCCGGGCTTCGACCCTCTCAACATGACGGGCGCTGCATCATGAGCAAGCCACAGCCCACCATGCGCACGGCCCTCGGCAAGGTCCGCGGCCTCGGCTCGGCGAAACACGGCGCCGGTCATTTCATCGCCCAGCGCGTCACCGCCATCGCGCTCGTCGTCCTCGTCCCGCTCTTTCTCATCACCCTGATCAACGCCGTCCGCGGCGGCTATGACGGCGCGCTCGCCTATGTGGCCGACCCGTTCAACGCAGTGCTGATCCTGCTTGCGATCGGCGCCGCGCTCTACCACATGCGACTGGGCATGCAGGTCGTGGTCGAAGACTACATCGCCAAGCACGGCACGAAGGCCGTGCTGCTCATCCTCAACACTTTCATCTGCGTCGTCCTCTTCGCCGCCGCCGCCTACGCTGTCCTCAAGGTCGCAATCGCATGACTGCCCCAGCTTCACCGAGCTATGTCTGGAACGACCATACATATGACGTCGTCGTCATCGGAGCCGGCGGATCCGGCCTCCGCGCCGCGCTCGGCTGCGCCCAGGCCGGCCTGAAGACCGCCTGCATCTCGAAAGTCTTCCCCACCCGCTCACACACGGTCGCGGCCCAGGGCGGCATCTCCGCCTCGCTCGGCAATATGGGCCAGGACGACTGGCGCTGGCACATGTACGATACGGTGAAGGGCGCCGACTGGCTCGGCGACCAGGACGCGATCGAATACATGGTCCGCGCCGCCCCGGCCGCCGTCTACGAGCTTGAACACTGGGGCGTGCCCTTCTCGCGCACCGAGGAAGGCAAGATCTACCAGCGCGCCTTCGGCGGCATGACCAAGAACTATGGCGAAGCCTCGATCCAGCGCACCTGCGCCGCGGCCGACCGCACCGGCCACGCCATGCTCCATACGCTCTATGGCCAGTCGCTGAAACACGCTGTCGACTTCTTCATCGAATACTTCGCGCTCGACCTCATCATGCAGGACGGCGCCTGCCGAGGCTTCACCGCGCTGAAACTGGACGACGGCTCACTGCACCGCTTCCGCGCCCAGCGCGTCATCCTCGCCACCGGCGGCTATGGCCGCGCCTACTTCTCCGCCACCTCCGCCCACACCTGCACAGGCGATGGCGGCGGCATGGCGCTGCGCGCTGGCCTGCCCCTGCAGGACATGGAATTCGTGCAGTTCCACCCCACCGGCATCTACGGCTCGGGCTGCCTCATCACTGAAGGCGCACGCGGCGAAGGCGGCTACCTCACCAACTCCAAGGGTGAGCGCTTCATGGAGCGCTACGCCCCCACCGTGAAGGACCTCGCCTCGCGCGACGTCGTCTCACGCGCGATGACGATGGAAATCCGCGAAGGCCGCGGCGTCGGATCGCAGAATGATCACATCCATCTGCACCTCGATCACCTCGACCCGAAGATTCTCCACCAGCGCCTCCCCGGCATTTCGGAGAGCGCAAAGATCTTCGCCGGCGTCGACCTCACGAAAGAGCCGATCCCCGTCCTGCCGACCGTGCACTACAACATGGGCGGCATCCCCACGAACTATCACGGTGAAGTCCTCACCAAGACGGCCGGCGATCCCGACACCATCGTGCCCGGCCTGATGGCCGTCGGCGAAGCGGCATGCGTCTCCGTCCATGGCGCGAACCGCCTCGGCTCCAACTCGCTGATCGACCTCGTCGTCTTCGGCCGCGCCGCCGGCCTGCGTTGCGGCGAAGTCCTCGAAGCCAACGCCAACCAGCAGGACCTGCCCAAGAACGCAGGCGATGATCACCTCGCCCGCTTCGACAAGTTCCGGAACGCCAAGGGCTCAACCCCCACTTCGAAACTCCGCGCCACCATGCAGCGCGCCATGCAGGAAGACTGCGCCGTCTTCCGTACCGGGGAGACGCTTCAATCCGGCGTCAAGCGTATCGCCGAAGTGGTCTCCGGCGTCGCCGACATCGGCGTCACCGATCGCGGCATGATCTGGAACACTGACCTGATCGAGACGCTCGAATTCGAGAACCTCATCATCCAGGCCGCCGCCACGGTGAACTCCGCCGCCAACCGCCAGGAAAGCCGCGGCGCCCACGCCCGCGAGGACTTCCCCAACCGCGACGACGCGCAGTGGATGAAGCACACCCTCTCCTGGGTCGACGCCAAGGGCGGCGTGAAGATCGACTACCGCCCGGTGCACGCCTACACGATGTCCAACGACGTCGAGTACATCAAACCGAAGCCGCGGGTGTACTGAGCCCGGCCCGTCTTCGAAACGTGGTGAGTTTTCATCCTGCTGGTCGAGTCTATCCGGCAGCATCCACGCAATGCCTGAGCTGATCCGAGCCTTCTGGCGCCATTGTGGCATGTCCCGATCCTTGGGCCCTTCTGGCCGGACCTGCGGACGTTGCGATGAAGCCCGTTTACCCTGATCTGCTTGCCTGCCCGGTCACCTCCGGCGAGCTCCTCGAAACGGGGTCTGGCGTTCTGGGCGCGACCGGCGGGCCACAATACCGCACGGTAGACGGCGTGAACTGTTTCCTTGGCGCCCCGACAGCGGATGATGCGCCAAAGGACGACCCGAGCCGCAGCGTGCGCGACTTCTACCAGGGCGACGGGTGGGATGTCGGCCAGGACGGTCTCTACCGCGACTCGCGCGCCTTCCTCGACGCGCGCCCGATCGCGCGCGAGTTCAGCGCCCACTGCATGAAGCGGCTGGGCCGCTATTTCGCGGGGGGCGGAAAGTACATTCTCGACGCGGGCAGCGGCCCGATCCCGCACGACGAATTGCTGCCTTTCAGCGATGCGTTCGAAAAGCGCATCTGCGTCGATCTCTCGCTTCAGGGGCTGCAGGCCGCCCGCCGCAAGCTGGGCGACCGCGGCATTTATCTTCAGGCCGACATCACGAGCATGCCGCTGCGCGACAACTCCGTGGACGCCATCACCTGCAACCACGTCATCTATCAGGTGCCGGCCGAAATCCAGAAGGACGCCTTCATGGAGCTGTGGCGCGTGCTCAAGCCGGGCGGCGTCGCTGTCATTGTCTACTGGTGGCCGAGCCCCACACTGCCGCGCCATCTCGGCCGCGCCGCAAAGCTGATGAAGCTCCTGACAGGCATGCGTGGCGTACCGCCAAGGCCCGGCGTCTCCTGGCCGGAACTCTATCACCACCCGTTCGCGCCTGACTGGCTCAAGGCCCAGGATTGGCCCTTCACCTACAAGCTCGACGCATTCCGCATCGTCAATGACAACTTCGTTCGCGATCACCTGAGCGATGATTGGCGGGGCCGCCTGTTCATCAACGCGATCAAGACGATGCAATCGATCGCGCCGGAGTATTGCGGCCGGAATGGACAGATGCCCGCCATCATCGTCCGCAAGGAATCGTAGGCCAATTGACGTTGCTTCTGGAAGCGCGTCTGATCGGTCAACGAACGCGGATCCTTCCATGAAACTCTACAACGCCCCGATGCCTGCGCCGAACCCGCGCCGCGTCCGCATCTTCCTCGCCGAGAAGCAAATCGAGATCCCGCTCGTTGAAGTCTCCATCATGACCGGCGACATCAAGAAGCCCGATCACCTCGCGCGCGATCCGCTCGGCCAGCTGCCGACGCTTGAACTCGATGACGGCACTTTCCTGTCCGAGACCGTCGCCATGTGCCGCTATCTCGAAAGCCTCTACCCCGAGCCGCCGCTCTTCGGCCGAACTGCGCTGCAGACCGCCCGCATCGACATGCTGACACGCCGCGTCGAATTCCAGATCGGCGCCCCCGCCGGCATGTTCTGGCGCCACGCACACCCGTTCACCGCGCGCGTCGTGGTCCCGCAATACACCGAGTTCGGCGAATCCAACCGCGCCCACTACGAACGCGGCCTCAACTGGGCGGACAAGGAACTGGCAGGCCGCGATTTCCTCGCCGGCGCCGACTACACCATCGCCGACATCTGCCTGCTCTCGATGGTGGATTTCGCCGACTGGATCGGCCTCAAGGTTCCGGACAACCTCGCTAACCTGCGCAGCTGGCACGCACGCGTTTCGGAGCGTCCAAGCGCGAAAGCGTAAGCCCTAGCGCTTCTTCCCGAACGTCGCCCCGCCCGTCGGCCGCACGTTGTTCACCACAGGGTTCACCACCGGCCGCGCCGCCGCTTTCTGCCGCGCCTGATAATCCGCCAGCGCCCGTTTCACCGGATCGCTCTCGCCATCGCTGCGCACGCTCGCGGTCGCCAGCACGCCCGGCACAGGCATCCCGCCACGCGGATCAGGCCCGTACGCATTCCCGCCCTGTTGTCCCGGCATCAGCGACAGGTAGATCACATTGCCCACGACACCTGCGAAGGTGATCGCCAGCAGCGCCATCGGCGCCGGCTGCAACCACACGCCGCCGAACTCCATGCCGATCATAAAGGCGAGCGCTTCCATGTCGCCCGCCGAAGCAAGCTGCGCTGGCACAAGAAACTGCAGCGCGAAAGCCAGCAGAGGCAGCAGCACGACGCCCGGCCGCATCATCCTGTACATTGCGCCTGAACTGCCAAGGTCCTGCCAGCGCCGGACGTTGTGCGCATCCCCCGTCGCCATCAGCACCGTCCAGCCGATCGCCAGCACATAATGTCCAGGCGTCCCCAGCAGGCCCGGCGCGCCAACGAACATCAGCCAGGTCAACGCCATCACCGCGAGGAAGGGCAGCACGAAACCAATGATGTAGGCGGATTGCGTCATCCGCCCTGCACGCGGCGCGAACAAACCCAGCAGTCTGGACGGATAGAACATTGCGACCCCACGGACGCGCTTACCCTGACCGAAACGCGCTGAATTCCCCTTAACGCACGCCGCCTTTTTTCCGCGATTTCCGGCATCTCACCCGCTCGATGATGCTCCGCAACAATCCTCGCGCGCGCCGGTTTACCCCTCGTTCAGGATCACACACCTACCCTCAAAACTGCGTCGAAATCGCCCGCTGCGGTTGACGCCCGCGCATCGAGAAGCCATTTCGATCCCATGCAGAATATCTGGGGCCGCAGCTCAGAATCTGCCCTTTCGGGCGAAGAACTTCGCGACGAAGTTCAGCTCCACCTCGCGCGCCATCTCGGCGATCCGCACATCGCCTTTTCCGACAACGATGGCTGGGCCGGAAACTCCCGCGAGCCCGGTCCCGCCGTCGACGTTCTCGTCGTGCCGCCCGAGGGCGAGCGCCGCTTCGCCTATGTCTGCACCTTCGGCTCCAGCCTGAAGAAGCGCCCCGGCGACATCACCGGCGGCCGCATGGAATTCGCCCTTGCAGTGCCCCAGCATGGCGACCCGCAGTCCGACCTCGCCATGCTCAATCTCGGCGCCAATACGGTGCGCCAGTTCGCCAAGCTGGTGCACATCCAGCCGATCCGGGTCTTCGCCGGCGAGACGGTGCAGTTCTCGCGCAATCCGCGCCCGATTCTCGAAGGCTCGAAACAGGTCGCCTTCGCCTTCATCGAGCCGCGCCTGCCAGCCCAGGGCTTCAACCACATGAAGCTGCCGAACGGCGAGACCGTCTGGTTCTGGTCGCCCGTCCCCATCGATCGCGACGAACTCGACGCGAGCGGGCGCCACGGCATCATCCAGTTCACCCGCGGCCTCATGAAGGCCGGCGTTACCGAAATGCTGCACGCCCAGCGCCTGTCCGCCGCCCGCGCCGCCTACGGCCTGCGCCGCCCGCTGCTCAAGCTGATCCGCGACTGGTTCAAACGTCTCCGCGCCCGCGGCAAATCCCTGTAAACCCGCGACTTTCCGCCGCTTGTGTGAACGCCCCAACCCGATAGGTTGCGATCACATTTCCGGGCTGGATATCTCCGCATGGTCGAACTCACGCTTCCGCGCAATTCGAAGATCAAGGCCGGCAAGCGCTGGCCCAAGCCCGCCACGGCCAAGAAGCTCCGCACCTTCAAGATCTACCGCTATGATCCCGAAACCGGCGGCAATCCGCGCTGGGACTACTACCAGATCGACATGAGCAAGGTCGGGCCGATGGTCCTCGACGTACTCATCTACATCAAGAACGAGATCGACCCGACGCTCACCTTCCGCCGCTCCTGCCGCGAAGGCGTCTGCGGCTCCTGTTCGATGAACATCGGCGGCAACAACACCATCGCCTGCACCAAGGGCTGGGACGAATTCTCCGGCGACATCACCATCTCGCCCCTGCCCCACCAGCCGGTGTTGAAAGACCTCGTCCCCGACCTCTCCACCTTCTACGCGCAGCACGCCTATGTGCAGCCCTTCCTGAAAACCGAAACGCCCGAGCCTCAGAAGGAATGGAAGCAGACGGAAGCAGACCGCTCGAAACTCGACGGCCTCTACGAATGCATCATGTGCGCCTCATGCTCGACGGCGTGCCCGAGCTACTGGTGGAATGGCGACAAATTCCTTGGCCCCGCCGCACTCTTGCAGGCCTATCGCTGGATCGTCGATAGCCGCGACGAAGCCACCGGCGAGCGCCTCGACGATCTCGAGGACCCGTTCAAGCTCTACCGCTGCCACACCATCATGAACTGCACGCAGGTCTGCCCCAAGGGCCTCAACCCCGCCAAGGCGATCGCCGAGATCAAGAAGCTGATGGTCGAACGCGCGGTGTGATCCGCGACTGAGATAAAATCGTCATTCTGTGCGCCTACGAAGCTTGATAATGGCTGCTGGTGCATCACGAACATGACTGTCAGCCTTCCCCGCCGCCTCTTCGCCGAACTCCTCGGCGCCTGCCTGCTCGCTGCAACCGTCATCGGCTCCGGCATCCTCGCGGTGCAGCTCTCAGCCGGCAATGACGGTGTCGCGCTCCTCGGCAACACGCTGGCGACCGCCGCCATTCTCTACGTACTCGCGGCAATCCTCGGCCCGGTCTCCGGCGCGCACTTCAATCCCGCCGTAACGCTGGTGATGCTCCTGCGCGGCGAGACGCGTCCTGCCGACGCAACGCTGTACATCCCACTCCAGATCGCAGGCTGCATCCTCGGCGCCGTCCTCGCGCACGCCATGTTCGACCTGCCACTGATCCAGCAAAGCATCGCCGACCGTTCCGGCATGGGCCGCATACTCGCAGAAGGCGCCGCAACCTTCGCGCTTGTCTTCGCCATCCTCGGCGGCATCCGCCACCGTCCCAACGACATCCCCGCCATCGTCGCGCTGGTGATCACCGCCGGCTACTGGTGGACGTCCTCCACCTCCTTCGCCAACCCCGCCATCACCATCGCCCGCGCGTTGACCGACTCCTTCGCCGGCATCCGCATCGCCGACGTTCCGGGCTTCATCGCGGGGCAGCTCGCCGGCGCCATGCTGGCCTGGCTTGCAGGCGGCTGGCTGTTCGGGAAGAAAGCGGCATGACTCACTTTCCCGTCGTCATTCACCACAACCCCGACTGCGGCACGTCCCGCAACGTGCTCGCCATCATCGAGGCAGCCGGGTACACGCCAACCGTCATCGACTACCTCCGCGAAGGCTGGACCCGCCCGCAACTTCTCACGCTCTTTGCCGCCAGTGGCCTCACCGCCCGCCAGGCCCTGCGCGAGACAAAATCGCCCGCCGCCGAGCTCGGCCTGCTCGATCCCGCGATCACCGACGACCAGCTGATCGCCGCCATGATCGAACACCCCATTCTCGTGAACCGCCCCATCGTCGCCACCCCAAAAGGCGTCGCCCTCTGCCGCCCCAGCGAACACGTCCTCGACCTCCTCGATCGCTGGCCCCCGGGTCCCTTCAACAAGGAAGACGGAGCGCCACTGATCGACACCGACGGAAAGCGCGTCTGACGGGAAGCGTGCGCCCCGCACATGCGTCCAGCTGAACAACGACCGCGCTCCCGCTCTTGCCACTCGCCCAGACCAGCGCAACAAACCACCATGCTCACCCTCCGCCCCGCTCGCATCGCCGACCTCCCTCAGATCACAGCCATCTACGCCCTCGCCGTCCTCAACAGCGCCGCAAGCTACGAGTACGAACCGCCCACGCTCGAAGAGATCACGGCACGCTTCACCGCGATCACTGGCGCGAACTTCCCCTACATCGTCGCGCAGGATCACGGACGCGTTCTGGGCTACGCCTACGCCAACCACTTCCGCACGCGCCCAGCCTATCGCTTCATGGCGGAAGACTCGATCTACATCGCGCCCGGCGAACAAAGCAAAGGCCTCGGCACGCTCCTGCTCGGCGAGCTCCTCGCCCGCTGTGAAGCCAGCGGCTTCAGGCAGATGATCGCGGTCATCGGCGACGCCGCGAACAACCTGCCCTCTGCAAGACTCCACAGCATCATGGGCTTCACCGAATGCGGCCGCATCCGCAATTCCGGCTTCAAGTTCAACCGCTGGTGCGACACGCTCCTGATGCAACGCGCGCTGGGCGAGGCTGAAATCTAGCTCGCCGCACCGCGACCACCGCCACACTTGACCCCTCGCCCCATCCCACCTACCCCGCCCCGCAACACTCGACCCGCGCGCGGTTCGATCCCGCCACGGCGCCTGGAGACACATGCGATGGCCCGCAAGAAGAAGGGCGAGCCGGTTCACGGCTGGCTGATCCTCGACAAACCCGAGGGCGTGACATCCACGCAGGCCGTCGGAATCTGCCGCCGCATCTTCAATGCGCAGAAGACCGGCCATGGCGGCACGCTCGATCCGCTCGCGTCCGGGATCCTGCCGCTCGCCTTCGGCGAGGCCACGAAAACGGTTGGCTACGTCATGGAAGCCGACAAGGACTACGTCTTCACGATCCGCTGGGGCTCCTCCACCACCACGCAGGACCGCGAAGGCGAAGTCACCGGCACATCCGACGTCCGCCCCACGCGTGAGGCCATCGCCGCCACGCTCGCAACCTTCATCGGCGAGATCGATCAGGTCCCGCCGCAATTCTCAGCCATCAAGGTCAATGGCGAGCGCGCCTACGACCTCGCCCGCGATGGCGAGACGGTCGATCTGGCCTCCCGCAAGGTCAACCTCTACGCTGCCGAACTGGTCGACTGCCCCTCGCCCGACCTCGCCGTCATCCGCGTCACGTGCGGAAAAGGCTTCTATATCAGGGCCTTGGTGAGAGATATCGCCGCCGCCCTCGGCGCCGAAGGCCATGTGGCTGCTCTCCGCCGCACCCGTGTCGGCGCGTTTGCCGAGGCCGCGGCAATCACCCTTCCATTTCTGCAGCAAATGAGCGATAAGCCCGCGCTGGACGACACCCTTGTCCCCCTCGAGACCGCGCTGGACGACATCCCGGCGCTGGCCATCACCGGGGAAGAGGCGTCCAGGCTCAGGCAGGGCCGAGAAATCGTACTTCTGCCCCATCAGGTCGAGGCGTTTCGGGAGATGCGCCGTCCTCGTCAAGTGAACGGGGAGGATGCCTCCCGCATTTGTCTGGCCACTGAAAAGGTGGGCGAAGAACAACTCGGCGTCGCTCTGGGTGAAGTCCGGGCAGGCAGGTTCATGCCGGTCCGCGTGTTCAACCAATAGACTGGCCCCAGGGCCTCAAGGAGAAACCCGATGTCGATCACGCCGGAGGCGAAAGCCTCCCTGATCAAGAAGTATGCCCGCACCGAAGGTGACACGGGCTCCCCCGAAGTGCAGGTCGCAATCCTCACGCACCGGATCACGTACCTGACCGACCACTTCAAGACCCACAAGAAAGACAATCACTCGCGCCGCGGCCTTCTCAAGATGGTCTCGCAGCGCCGGCGACTGCTCGACTATCTGAAGTCGAGGGACGAGGCCCGCTACCAGGCCATCATCAAGGAGCTGGAGCTCCGCCGCTAACGCGGGGCCCAAAATACCCGCCGGCCCACCGGGGCCGGCGGTTTTCGTATGGAAAGAGACAATAGAGATGTTTGACATTCAACGCGTGACTATCGACTGGGCGGGCCGTCCGCTCACGCTGGAAACCGGCCGCATCGCGCGCCAGGCTGACGGCGCTGTGCTGGCGACCTATGGCGAGACCAGCGTTCTTGCCGCCGTCGTCTATGCGCGCAAAGCCAAAGAGGGCCAGGACTTCTTCCCCCTCACCGTGAACTACCAGGAACGCTATTACGCTGCCGGCCGCATTCCCGGCGGCTTCTTCAAGCGTGAAGGCCGTCCCACCGAGAAAGACACCCTCACCTCCCGCCTGATCGACCGCCCGATCCGCCCGCTGTTCGCTGACGGCTTCAAGAACGAAGTCCAGGTCACTGTGACGGTTCTGTCCTACGACCAGGAAAACGATCCGGACATCGTCGGCATGGTCGCCGCCTCCGCCGCGCTCGTGATCTCCGGCGCGCCGTTCAACGGCCCGATCGCCGCAGCCCGCGTCGGCTACAAGGATGGCCAGTACATCATCAACCCGACGGCCGAGCAGATGGAAGGCTTCCAGCTCGACCTCGTCGTCGCCGGCACCACCGAAGGTGTTATGATGGTCGAATCCGAAGCGAAGGAGCTTTCGGAAGACGTCATGCTCGGCGCCGTGAAAGCCGGCCATGAGAGCTTCCAGGCCGTGATCGATGCGATCATCAAGCTGGCCGAGAAGTCCGCGAAAGAGCCGTTCGAATTCGAAAGCCCGGATCACTCCGCGCTGCTGAAATCGATCCAGGAGATTGCCGGCGCGGATCTCTCCGCCGCCTACAAGATCAAGGACAAGGGCGAGCGTCATGACGCGGTGAACGCCGCGCGCGAGAAGGCCAAGGCCGCGCTCGTGAAGACGGAAGCCAACCCGACCGGCGCCGACGCGCTGGTG
>JBBAUA010000055.1:0-20215 GCA_040398465.1 Hyphomonadaceae bacterium
CGCCGCCCCAAGTTCGAGAGACCGGCTAGTGGAACGCTGTATGTAAGTTCGCCCCTAGTTGGTAAGGGCCTCAATTACAGCATTCAGCACTGCCCGCGCCTTGGCGCGCATCTCATCGTCCGTCGCATCCTGGATCGGGTGTTCGACCAGCAGATAGCGTGCGTCCTTCATGCCCAGGGCGTCGCGCTGGGCCTCCGCGGCTTCGCGAAACTCGCTGGAGGCGATGGAAACTGCTGGAAGACCCTGGATCTCGAACCACACAGTGTCGTGCATACTGCACGTCGTGCATGATCCTCAATCGGCCAGCGCCTCGACAAGGAAGGTGCATTCGGACTTGATCGTCCGTCGAAGATCGTCCGGACAGGGCTTGGCGAATGTCGGCTTCCGGTAGCGGTTGACCTTGATCTCGGGCAGTCGCTCCAGCAGCAGGCGCTCGAGCTCATCCAGCAGGACATTGCCGCGCGGCTTGCTGATATCCAGAAGGCCGATCGTACCACTTATGGAGCCGTTCCGTCTGGAAATCTGGCGCTCGACGGGTACGCGTTCATCGGTTGGATCGAGGATAATGAGTGTCATGGGCCTCCTCCTGTTCAACCAGCTCTAGCTGGTTTCGATCTTTCGCGAAACCGACATTGAGCCGGCTGGCCCCGTGACCCAGCCATGGAAGGCGGCAGAGAACTTGCCTGCTTCAGATCCCGCCACCACGATATGGATGTTTCCCTCGCTGGCAAATTTGGGCGTCAAGGCCTCCAGTTGCTCAAGCTTCATCTTGTCCGCGATTGCGCGCGGAATGCCCGCGCCGGAGATTTCGTTTGCGACCATTTCCCTCAAGGGACGCGAGGTCACCTGCTGGATCCGGGAACGAAGGCGATCCTTCGAGTACTGCCCCTCGCTGATGAGCGTGCGGATGTGCTCGGGACAGACCACAAGCAGCGCGTCCATCGGCATGCGATGGATTTTCGACAGAATCGCGCCCTCCAGCCCGAGCCCGAGCGATCCAGCGATCTGGTCAGCACCTCTCGATTCCTGATCGACAATCAGGACGGGACCACTGGTCATTGCAAAGACCGTGACGACGGAGTCCTCGGCCTGGAAACCTCTCTCCACATGGAGCGGCGACCAGGGCGACCCCTCCTCCCATTCCGCAAAGCACATCGTGAACTTGAGGGGGCTGCTCAGGGTCGAACGATCAACGCCTCCAGGTCTCGCGCCGCCAACATTGCGGATCACAAGTCTCACCGCCCTGCCGATTGTCGCATTCGCCCGACTGCCGGCGCCCAGCGCACCGAGCTTCATGTTCATGCCGATGCGATGCCGGATCGGTCCATTGACGACCATCACGGGCGCAGCCCCCATGGTCGTCGCTGTTACGCCATGTATGTTGAACTCATCGGTGCAGACCGCCTCGACCGCGGCAATCACAACCGGAAGATAGTCGGGTCTGCATCCCGCCATGACCGCGTTGATTGCAATCTTTTCGACGGTCGCTGGCGCCATGTTGGGCGCGACCACCGCGACAATGTCCTGCGCACCACGCCGTGTCCCCGCCAGCATCCGCATAACCCTTTCCGGGGTCGGCGGAACAAGCGGGAGGCCATCGCTGAATCCCTGATCAAACATGAACTCAGCATCGTCATCCGCGCTCGCAATCTCGATGCGCCGCGCGCGGATCGGACTATCCGAGGCAGTCGCGCGAAGGCGTTCATTGACTTCGGGGTCGAGATGTTTCGAACCGCAGCCAGGTCGCCACTCCGGATAGTCGGGCCAGTTCACCCCGCTGGAACCAAGGTCCAGTTCGGCGCCGATCTGTTGTTCGAGGCCTTGCCATTCGCTCCGGACAAATCCCTCGAACCGGGTCCCGACTCTCCCCTCGCCATCTGTCCAGAACACCGCGGGTACAATTTCGAAATCCCATTCGAATGACACGCGGCAGTCGCCATCGTCGAGGACAGGCATCGTCAGAGCGTGACGCTCCTTCAGTGTTGCATTCCCGGTTGCCGACTGTCCGACCAACAGGACATCCGCCCGCGCCCCGAAGGTGCGATGGAAAGCTTCGAGAACCGGCATGACCAGATTGCAGGTCTTGCAGTCTTCCTTGACGAAGCAGACCAAGGTGGGACGACCGCTCGGAAACTGGCGAGGCAAGCCATCGAGATCGGGCAGCGAAAATCCGGGATCGGACGCGGTCATTCACACCCTCCGGCCCGTTCATCGGACCCTTGTCATCTCGCGCCACCCCGGGCGCTGTCGCCGGCCGATTCAACGGCAGGACTGCTGGCAAGGATGCCCTACCCGCGAGGCGACTGGAAGCTTTGGTCAGACCGCGGCTCGTCGAGAACGTCCACGCGTGGCGGAGGTGGATGGGAATCGAACCCACCACACGCCTGGTCGGCGCGTCACTGGTTTTGAAGACCAGGGGAGCCACCAGACTCCAGTCACCTCCATAAGTGTGCAGACCCTAGTGTCAGGAATGGTTGAGTCAAACATCGTCGCGACCGTTCGATCCAGGGCGCGCATCCTGAGCAAGCTGACGAAGATCGCCGTGGCGCACGGTCACCCCCTGCGCGTCGAGATGCTCGAGAACCGGGACAATATACTTGCGAGTTGTCTTGAGGACCTCTCGCGCCTCTCCCGTCCGGAACTGCGCCGGAAACGGGAAGGCCGCGTGAAGGTTGCGTCCGGCCTCGCCCAGCGCGTCGACATGAAAAACCAGGAGCTGTTTGAGTGCATGATTCATGAGCGACACCGCGCGGCCCGAGGCAACCAGCAGCTCAACGAGGTCGTGACCTGTGCCGGGATCTGCATCGGCCTCTGCGCAAAGATCTTCGGGGTCCGGCGGCTTCAGACCTCCCTGGCGCAACGACTCTTCAATCGCGCCCAACTGGGAGCGTTGAGAATGCGAGAGCCCAGCAAGCGGATCATGCCCGGCGAGCGCGACCCCTTCCCTTCCACGCACCACGCGGCCCTCTTCGACAAGTAACCGCTCTGCGTGGTTGACCAGGACCAGCGAGATTGGCCCCACCAGCAGCTGACGGACGCGAGCCTCGGAAAATCCTGACCGCAGCGGAGAATCGCGATGGAGCGATGCCAGCTGATCAAGACAGGACTGCTTGGCCACTGCAAATGCCAACCGGCTCGCGATCTCTCCGGCGCCAAGATCAAGATAGGCGGGGCCGAGAACCTCACGCATATGATCGGCCGATCGCGAGCCAAGCCGTGCGAGTTCCGCGAGGTGGACAACACCTCCGCTACGGCGTCCCAGCGCATCAGCAATCTCGAGGGGATCTCCTCCCCACGCCGCCGCAAGGATCGTCATGCGATGATGATCATTCCTGCAAGCCGGCGACGCTGCGGGATCGATGACGACGGCGCCGCCGATTGTCTCGGCAGGAGAGAGACGACGGAGAACAGCACGCTGGCCGGCAAAGGCGGTGACCGGCGCTGCAAAGCGGAGCTGGGCAAAGTCACTTTCGCCAGGCTCGATGCGATTGCCGCGAATAAGCCGAATGGTCGCTGTTGCACTGCGCGACCCGTGCAGAACGCGCACTTCATCTAGGTGCTTCAACGCCCGGTCAGCCTTCGGCGATACCGTCAGGCGTACATCAATCTGGGCGGAGGACGGAAAACAGCCGGGCGCACATAGTACATCACCTGGGCAGACGTCGTCGCGAGACACATTCCGGAGGTTGACCGCAGTACGACTGCCGACTTCGACATACTCCCGGTCGACGCCGTGGGTCTGAAGACCACGGACAATCACCGATCTCCCCCTCGGCGCCACGACCGCCTGCGCCCCCGACTCAAGCCCGGCCCCGAGCAGCGTCCCGGTGACAACTGTCCCCATTCCAGCTGCACTGAAAACCCGGTCCACAGGCAGGAAGAAGCCCGGGAGCATTGGCAGTTCAGGCGAACGGCACAGCAGATCATCGAGTTGCCGATCCAATAAATCGAGCCCTTCCCCGGTGGCCGACGAACAGAAGACAATTGGTTGCTCCCTGAGGCCGGTTGCAGCGATGGCCGCCCTGATTGATACTTCCCGGTCCGACCATGCGGGTCGAGCCAGCAAATCAGCCTTGGTGACCGCCACGACGCCACTGGTTATTCCGAGCAGGGTTGCGATTTCTAGATGCTCGATCGTCTGGCGCGCGATACCCTCAACCGCGGACACAACCAAGAGCGCTGCGCCGGCGCCGGTGGCGCCTGCGACCATCGTGCGAACGAAGTCTTCGTGCCCCGGAACATCTATGAAATCGATGTTCCCGGAAGGATAGCCGCGATGTGCAAAGCCGAGCGCGATGGACATACCACGCTCCTTTTCTTCCTTCAGCCGGTCGGTCTCGATACCGGTGAGCGCTCGGACAAGAGATGTTTTGCCATGATCGACGTGACCAATTACGGCAACGGCGCAGGATTTCATGGGGCCAGAGCCCGCTGGACCGCCCGCGCAATATCAGGGATTTCGCTGTCCTGAACCGCCCGCACATCCAGACAGAACCTGCCATCGCGAATACGTCCCAGGACAGCGTGCTCACCCGTTCGCGCACGGGCGGCCATCGCCTCGGCTGAAAGCAATGGCGTGTTCAGGGCCACCGCAAAGCTCTGTAGACCCTGTTGCGGCAGCGCCCCACCGCCCGCATAGGCGGTACTCTCCACGACCTCGACCCCGAGCCCGGGAACAGCCGCAACAGACAGGGCCAACTTCTCGGCTCTTGCCTTCACGGTCATCAGGCTTTCTGCGAGGGCGCGAAGCACCGGCACTCTTTCCAGCGGATCGTTCGGCGCCTTGTACAGGCGCAGCGTCGCCTCAAGCGCAGCAAGGGACAGCTTGTCTATCCGCATCGCCCGCACAATTGGATGTGACTTGAGCTTGGCGACAAGCGTGGCGCGCCCCGCGATTACGCCGCACTGCGGCCCCCCGAGCAGCTTGTCTCCGGAAAACGTCACAAGATCGACGCCCTCCTGAAGGATGTCGCGAACATTTGGCTCATCGACGAGGCCAAATCGGGACAAATCGATAAGAACGCCGCTACCCAGATCCTCAACCATCACCACGCCTTTGCTGTGAGCAAGCTCGGCAAGCTCGCGTCGAGAGGCTTTTGCGGTGAAACCGACGATCCGGAAGTTGCTGGTGTGACTCTTGAGAAGAACGGCAGTCTCCGGCCCGATCGCGGCCTCGTAGTCGGCAAGCCTGGTCTTGTTGGTAGCGCCTACCTCTCTGAGCCGGGCCCCGCTCTGCGCAATCACGTCCGGCATTCGGAAAGACCCGCCGATCTCGATCAGCTCTCCGCGCGAAGCGACGACCTCTCGCCCCGCACCGATGCAAGTGAGACAGGCGAGCACGGCTGCTGCGCAGTTGTTCACGACAACTGCCGCCTCCGCCCCGGTCAGCTCACGCAACAGAGCTTCAACATGCACATGCCGCGAACTCCGGCCGCCGGTCGCAAGGTCCAGTTCAAGATTGGAGTAGGACCTGCCTGCGTCCTGGATCGCCTCCAGCGCCTCAGGGGCCAGCAACGCCCGACCAATGTTGGTGTGGATGATTATTCCCGTGGCATTTATCACGCGCCTGAGGCTGCTGGTGCGACCTGACGCGATGGTTGCCTCCACGGTCGCAAAGAAGTGAGTCGTCAGGAACTCTGGTGGCGTTGTCTCACGACCGGATCGAAGCGCCTCACGAATTTCGTCCAGTCGGACGCGCAAGGCGTGCGCGACGACGCCGCGACCATACCGAACAACAAGCGGCGAGGCCTGCTCGGATTCAAGCAGGGCATGGATCTGGGGCAGCTTTCGAAATGCGTCGCTCACTAGCGCTGGGCCTTTGTCTGGCGGACGATCGGCGCGGCACCGTCCGTCCAATGGGAGTTACCTCCGGAATGGCCGGATTTCGCATGGTAGGCTGTAAATCGGCGCCGGCGCGAGACCTTTTCAAGTGACAGAGGATTGGCACCTCGCTTCGAGTGCGAGGAGTCCGAGCGCGCGAAATCCCTGATCATTGAAAACCGACTTGAGTGAAGCGCGAGAACTTCCGCATGTCGCTCGGACCAAAACTCGTCTCTCGCGGTCGCAGTTGCGGCGCCCAGTGCTCAATTCGAGTGACCGCCTGGCGGATCACCGCATGGCAGGCCGGGGGCACGAACTCGCTTCCGACGGTCCTGCCGCGCACGCCCTCTATCAGTTCGAGAGAGCGCGTGCCGGTCGACTGGTATCCCTCTGTCCTACAGTACCCGCTCAGGATTGGCCCGTTCACGAGGCGACCGTATACGCGCTAGGCGGTCTATCACTTGTAGATTACGGTCAGTGATCGGGTGACTGCGGAGGGATGAGGCTTGCAGAACAGTGTCGTACAATGGGCCGTGTTTATCGGCTTGACGCTCGCCATGGCTCTCGCAACGGCATGGCAAGTACGTCGCATGGGTGGCCGCTCGTCGGACTCAAACCGCGAATTCTTTCTTGCCGGCGGAAACCTGACGTGGCCGTTCGTGGCAGGCTCAATAACGCTCACCAATCTCTCGACAGATCAGCTCGTTGGAATGAACGGCAACCAGATGTTGCTGCTTGCGTGGTGGGAGCTGTCGGCAATCGCCGGCCTCCTGATGCTTTGCTATGTCTTCCTGCCGATCTATTACCGTAACAACTGCACCACTACGACAGAGCTTCTGGAGCGAAAGTACGGCTCCAAGTATCTTCGCGCGAGCGTCTCCATTCTTTTTCTGCTCGGCAATGTTTTCATCTACCTGCCGATCATGCTCTACACGAGCTCCCTATTCCTGAAGACCCTCCTTGGCATCGATGTTCCGCTTGTCGTGATCGCGGCGGCCCTCGCCGTTGTTGGCGCAGGCTATGCGATTTCAGGCGGGCTGCGCGCGGTTGCAGTTTACGACACCATTTCGGGAATCGGGGTCCTCGGCTTGGCTGCGCTCGTCGTCATACTTGCGCTTGCCGCCATCAATTTCGATTTCTCTGGAATCCCCATGGAACGGCTTTCCATGATTGGCGACGAGACATCACCAATACCCTGGCCCACGCTGCTGACAGGCATGATCTTCATTCAGATGTTCTACTGGAGCACAAACCAGACCATCACGCAGCGTGCAATGGCTGCGCCCTCCCTGAGGGAGGGGCAGAAAGGCGTGCTCGCTGCAACGGTGATCCGCATCATCTTCATACCGGCGATTGTGGTTGTGCCAGGTGTTGTCGCTTTCAAGCTCATGGGGCCGTTGGGCGACCAGACCTATAGCCGGATCGTAGACACCGTTCTGCCGGAATGGCTGTCGGGCGCGTTCGCCGCATTCATGGTCGCCGCCGTACTGACGAGCTACACATCCGTTCTCAATTCATCGGTCACGCTGTACGTTTGCGATCTGCATGAGAAGTTTCTCAAGTCGAAGCCAAACGTAGCACGACTGAACACAGTGATCTCTCTTGTCTTCATGGTGCTATCGATCCTGCTCGTGCCGGTCTATTCTGGCGCAACATCGATCATCAATCTCGTCCAGCAACTCAATGGCCTGTTGTCGATGCCGATCCTCTCTGCGTTCATTCTCGGACTTGCTTTCGGCAATGTGGACGCGCGCGCGGCAATGTCGGCGCTTGTCTTTGGCACCAGCCTCTATGCGTATTTCACTTTTGTCTGGACACCGATCCACTACATCCACCTGATGGCGATCACACTTTTTGCGTGCATCGGATTTGGACTGCTGGTGAATGCCATCATCTTCAGGCGCGTGGCGACATTGCCATTCCTGAAGCGAAAGGCAGCTGCCGGCGTCTAGAGCCCTCCGGTCCTGACGGCCGGAGTTACGTGGAGGTGAAGGCTTGCGCTTAAGTCCGCCCCTGGCGGCAGGACGCACATACCGCTTGTGGCCGGATCGCGATTGAAGGCATCCGGAATCGCGCTTTGCGGCTCGACACAGAAGCGGTCTCCATCGACAGGCGAATAGACTTGCAGATAGTGCAACGGTGGCTCGGTACGCATCGTCAGGGTATGCGTCGGCCAATCAACCGCGGCGACGCCATCCCAGCCGATGAAACAATTGTCGAGCGGCTCATCAGCCACGTCGAGCCCGGACCGCATTCGCGCAGCAACATCTTCAAGCCCCAGATATGAGGGAAGCCCCGCGCGATCAGTTACCCACCCTGCGGATGCCTTCGCCCTCAAGATGGCGCCCCGCGTCGGAAGGTAGGGGTGAAATCCGATCGCGGACGGCATCGGCTGGGATCCAAGGTTGGTCAGCCGCGCTTCGATTGTGAGTCCAAGCGGCTCGAGGATGAAGCGCCGGGTAAACCTGAACGGGAACGGCCACCCCGCTCCACCATCCCATGTGATGCCGAGGGAAGCATCCGTGTCGCTTCTGTCTGAAATCGACCAGGATCTGCGCCAGCCGATGCCATGAAGTCCTTGCGGATCATGCCCCGGTCCTTCCGCCACGCAGATTTCGCACTGGCGCCAGGAAAATCTGCCGTTGGCGATGCGATTGACCCATGGCCCCATCGGAAACTCGGCCAGATTTCGCGGGTCCCCGTCACCTGCGTCGACGTGGCGTTCGCGGGTCAGGATGTCGTGTCCCGCAAGAACGAGCTCGGAAATTCCGCCCCCCACATCCGGGACAAGCGTCACGACCGAGTTGCCTGCCTTCAGCGTTACGCGACTCATTGAAACCTCGACGCGGATCGTCCGATCCCCCAGTGTATCAGTCTATGGGGAGTTTTCATGCCGCGCTATGAACGCATCGATGGGGGGCGGACGACCTTTGCAATTGCAGTGGACGACAGTGGAGCGCCGCGACTGCTGCATTTCGGGACGCGCCTTCCCAACGACCTTGATCTGAGTGAGATCGACGCCGCGAGCCGGATCGGGCCAAGAGAGTCGACACCCGACCTTCCGATTCTGCCGTCACTTTATCCTGCCGCCGGGATGGGTTGGTTCGGAGAGCCGGCGATTTCCGGCGTACGCGAAGGCGGTGACGACGCGATCTTCTGGTCGGCGACAACCGTCGAACGGAGCGACCAGGCGCTCGCCATCCGCCTCGTGGACCAGCGCATGCTGCTGCGCGTTGAGCTTAGCTATGCGATTGACCCGGAAACGGGTGTGCTCGCTTCCAGAGCATGCATACACAACGACCACGACAAGGCGTTTCGTTTGCAGCAGGCGGATTCGCTCTGCCTGCCGCTGCCGGCGTGGGCGACCGATATTCTATGCATGTCGGGCGACTGGTCACGCGAAGCTCAGCCATTCCGTTTGGCGCCCTCGCCCGGCGCATGGTCCCAGACCAACCGGACTGGCCGGACTGGATTTCCTGGTTCGACCTTTGCAGTACTGGACACGACCGCCGGCGACCACACAGGGCGCGTCCTCGCTGTTCATCTGGCGTGGAGCGGCAATCATCGGCTTCTGGTTGAAACACTGTCGAGCGGCCAGCGGATGGCATTGGCTGGTCTTCACCTGGCTCCTGGCGAAGTGGAGCTGGCGCCGCGTGGTATCTTCGAAACACCGACTGCCTACGCATGCTTTTCGGACAATGGGTTGAACGGTGTTTCCGACGCGTTTCACCCCTTTGTCCGCACGAGCATCCTCCCGCGGCGAATGAACAGCGTGCGCCGCGTCCACTTCAACTCGTGGGAGGCCGCCTACTTCTCGTTCGATGAGGCTTCGCTCAAGGAGCTCGCCAGCGCGGCCGCGGACATCGGAATAGAACGATTTGTGGTCGACGACGGTTGGTTTTCCGGGCGCCGCGACGACACGTCCTCGCTTGGGGACTGGCGCGTCGACCGGGAACGGTTCGCCAATGGACTCGGTCCGCTGGTTGAGCATGTGCACCAGCTTGGAATGGATCTCGGCATCTGGGTCGAACCCGAAATGGTGAACGCGGACAGCGACCTTTACCGTGCACATCCGGACTGGTGCGTCCACGCACGCAATGCTGACAGACCGACAATGCGGAACCAGCTTTGGCTGGATATGTCGCGCACCGAGGTTCGTGACCACTTGTTCGAACAGCTCGATCGCCTGCTGTCGGAAAATGACATCGCCTACCTGAAATGGGACTGCAATCGATTCCTCTTTCCTGCCGTCAGCACAAGAGGTCCAGCCGCCGCTCACATCATCCGCGGCACATACGCGTTGATGGACCGCCTTCGTGAGGCGCATCCGAACGTCGAGATCGAATCCTGCGCCAGCGGCGGCGCACGCATTGACCTCGAAATGCTGAAACGTGCAACGCGCGTCTGGCCGAGCGACTCAACAGATGCAATTGAGCGCGTGCGAATACAACGCTGGGCAAATCTGATCTTGCCGCTTGAGACGATTGGCGCGCATGTCGGGCCCAGCCCCAACCCCATCACGGGAAGGGAGCTACCTATGGCGCTTCGCGCCAGGGTCGCGATGTTCGGACACCTCGGCGTCGAGATGGATCCACGCAAGCTGAATGCGAAAGACCGCGAAACACTCGCGCTCCATATCGCACTCTACAAAAACTTTCGCGGCTTGCTGCACTCCGGACGTCTGCTGAGGTGGCGCTCAGAGGATGGCGCCGATGCGACTATCTGCGTCTCGAACGATGCTGACGAAGCGCTGGCCTTGGTCTGCCGCACGGAGGTGTCTCGTCACGCCCACGCTGCGCCGATCCGCTTTCCAGGCCTTGATCGCGCCGCAAGATATCGCATCACCCTGCCAGAACCATGGCCTGAGATCGCGAAGCGGCGCATACCTGACCCAGAAGCATGGCGTAGCGGCCAAACGTTCTCGGCCCGCGTTCTTGAGGAGACTGGCCTCAGCTTGCCTATCGCGGATCCTCAGACGGCGTGGCTCATTCACCTCGCACGGATATGACGGCTACGCTTCGCGCCATGCGGCAACGGCCGCCGGGGGAAGCAGGAGACCGCCCAGAATGAACTGGATGGTCGCCGCAGCAGGCACGCAAGATGAGAGATCAACCGTCTCCGGACCATAGTTGATTACGAACACGATCTCTCCCCGCCTTCTGATTCTGAGATCGTCGTGAAGGTTCAGCACCGAAATCCCAGCGCTTTGCGCACTGGTCTTCACAACGGCATCCAGCAGATCAGCGCCAGGCCAGGCCCCGAGATACTGGAACTTGCCGTGGCGATACCAGAAGCCTTGCCCTGATGCGGTCCTTGCGAGTGGCTCCAATTCGGTCGCGATGTGCTCAAGCCACCTGGAAACACCGAAATCGCCCGCCTCGACCCACCCGGGTCTCAGGC
Organism: Hyphomonadaceae bacterium; assembly: GCA_040398465.1. Taxonomy (GTDB): domain Bacteria; phylum Pseudomonadota; class Alphaproteobacteria; order Caulobacterales; family Hyphomonadaceae; genus UBA7672. The sequence goes on from JBBAUA010000055.1 coordinate 11,221, forward strand.
TTTCGACGCGGGTAACGCGAAGCGGCATCACGTCCTGCAGCGACCCGGGCGGCATGCTCGCCGGTATCTGCAGATCGCCGGTCTTCGACCCTGTCCTTGGTCCGATGACGACCTGCGCGTTGCAGGCCGAAAGCCGTTCGATCAGGCTGCTATCCAGAATGGGCAGGCTCGGTACGACGATCAGGCGGTACCCGTCCAGTGGCGCGTCGGGCGGCAGGACGTCGACATTGAGACCGCCGCGTCGCAAGGCTGCGTAGAATTCGAGGACAAGATGGAAGTAGTCGAAATCGGCTCCTTGCGGCTGGATGTCCAGCAACCACTTCGCTTCGTAGTCAAAGAGCAGCGCCACAGATGCGCTCGATGTCTCTGCACCGACCAGTGCATCTGCTTCGCGCGCGACCTGTCGCGCCTCAGCGGCGCCTGCGGCCTCGCGATTGTCCGGAGTGTGCAGCCCCGCGTGCATCTGCTCCTGCGCAAACGGCGCCTGGCGCCATCGGAAATAGGAGACCACTTCAGCGCCGTGAGCGAATGCCTCCCATGTCCAGGCGCGCACCATGCCTGGCAGAGGTGCGGGATTCCATGGCGCCCAGTTCACCGGACCCGGCTGCTGTTCCATGACCCACCAGCGCCCACGCCCGACCCCTCGATAGAGATCGTGATGGAAGGCGGTGAAGTCCGGATGGCCTTGCCTGAGATAGCGCGCCTTGACATCAGCCTGCCAGGGCCCCTGCTCCAGAAATCCGAGTGGATAGGAATCCCAGGAAGCCGCATCGAGATCCTTGCCAACAGCGAAGTGGTCGAAGGACGTGGAAACCCCCATGAAGTTGTGAAGGAGGTCGCGTCCGGGTGACAGCTCACGAATGATATCTGTCTGCTGGCGATTGAACCGGACCACTTGATCCGAACTGAACCGCCGGTAGTCGAGCCGATGCGAGGGGTTGGCTTCCGTGACTGTCTGGAAAGGCGGATCGACCTCGTCGAACGAGCGGTATTCCTGGCTCCAGAAGACGGCGCCCCAGGCGCGATTCAGGTTTTCGACGTCGCCGTATCTGTCTTCGAGCCAGCTCCTGAAGGCCAGGCGTGCATTCTCCGAAAAAGAAATGGTGGTGTCATGGCAGTCATACTCATTGTCAGTCTGCCAGGCCGCAATTGCGGCGTGCTTGCCGTACCGGCCCGCCACCTCCCTCGCAATGCGAGCAGACTGCAGCAGGTAGCTTTCGCTGGAGAAGCAATAGTGCCGACGCGACCCGAAGCGCCGGAGGGCTCCGCGTGAATCCACAGCCAACATGTCAGGGTTTGCGTCTACCAACCATTTTGGAGGCGTTGCAGTCGGCGTACACATGACGATTTTCAGGCCCGCTGCACCCAGGGTTTCGAGGGCCCGGTCAAGCCATGACCAATCAAATCTTCCCGGATCAGGCTCAATCCGGCTCCAGGCGAACTCGCCGATGCGCACCCAGGTCAGACCGAGGTCCACCATCCGCTTCGCGTCGTCGGCCCACATCTGCTCTGGCCAATGCTCAGGATAGTAGCAGACTCCCAATTTCATTGCCGTTCACCTTCCAACACGCATTCACCCGTACTAGTGCAGTCAATCGGGAGTAGCCAGATCGGGCTTGGCGGAAGCAGGACCACGCATGATCGCGCAGATCGAGGATGCCGTTGTTCGGGCCTTCACATCCCGTTTTGGCGGACGCCCGCGTGTATTCGGGGCGCCGGGCCGTATCAACATCATCGGCGAACACACGGACTACTCCGAAGGACTGGTCATGCCGGCGGCGATAGATCGCTTCTGTCTCGTCGCAGTGGCAAAGAACGGAAGTGACACGATCCGCGCCCTGGCGCTGGGCAGGCAGGAAGAAACCGAGATCGCACCCGGCTTTGTCCGTTCGGGATCCTGGGTGGATTATGTCTCGGGTGTGCGGCAGTCGCTTCGCGACGCGGGAATTGAAGTTCCCGGTTGCGATCTCGTCATCCATGGCAACGTCCCGGAGGGCGCCGGGGTAAGTTCGTCGGCAGCTCTGGAGGTTTCTACCATGCTGGCGATGCTCGCATGTTCTGGCGTGAACGCCAGTCCGGTCGAAATCGCGTTGTGGGCCCAGTCCGCAGAAACAAAGTACGTGGGCATGCCGTGTGGCGTAATGGATCAGTTCATATCCGCCAATGGCGTCGCGGGGCATGCGCTTGTTCTGGATTGCCGGTCACTGACATACCAGCGTGCGCCCGTACATCCGAACGTGGCTTTTCTACTGGTCGACAGCACAGTCCGCCATCGGCTGGTGGACGGAGGCTACGCAGCGCGACGTGCAGATTGCGAGACAGCAGCTCAAATACTTGGACTCCGCGTGCTCAGGGACGCCAGCTACGCCATGCTGGACAACAGCAATCTTTCCGAACGTCAGATGCGTCGGGCGCGCCATGTTGTCAGCGAGAATGAAAGAGTTGCTCTTGCAGCCCAAGCTTTCGCCACGGGTGACCTGCCAAAGGTTGGCCGCTTGATGAATGACTCCCATGCCAGCCTGCGAGACGATTTTGACGTCACATGCAGGGAAACGGACATTCTTGCCGACATCGCCAGGCAAACAAGCGGCGTCTACGGCGCAAGACAAATGGGCGGAGGATTTGGCGGAGCCGTGCTTGCAGTTTTGGACGCTGATTCAGTGGCGACAGCGTCTCGCACGATAAGGGACGCATACCGCGCGCAGACCGGGATCCTGGCCGAATCACTCGTTTGTCGCATTGCCGACGGCGCTCGCGAGATCACGTCATGACCAACGGCGCCCACAAGCGGCAGAACCTCCTGACAGGTGACTGGGTGCTGGTTTCACCGCACCGGCTTCTGCGACCCTGGCAAGGCTCGGTGTCCTCTCCGGCGCATCAGCAAACCAGCCCTCACGATCCTGACTGCTATTTGTGCGCGGGGAATCCGCGATCAAATGGCCAGCGCAATCCCCAGTATGAGGGCGTCCACGTATTAGAGAACGATTTCCCCGCACTGCTCGGAGACTCTGATCCTCCCGAAAGTGATGCGATCCTCGTCGCACAACCGGAAACCGGCATATGCCGCGTGATCTGCTACTCTCCGGACCACAGTCGGCCCATGTCGCGAATGACAGCGCCCGAGCTTGAGGCCGTTGTCGAGACTTGGGCTTCACAGTATGCAGAACTGTCCGCGCAACCCGACGTCGGTGCAGTAACGATATTCGAAAATCGGGGGGAGATGATGGGGGCCAGCAACCCCCACCCCCACGGCCAGATCTGGGCGACCAGTTCGACGCCAAACGAACTCGCGAGAGAAAGTGAGCGCCAGCTGGCTTGGATGACGGCGCATGGGCGCCCGCTTTTGGTCGACTACCTGGAGCGCGAGCTGAAGAGCGGCGAGCGCATCGTGTGCCAGAACGATCACTTTGTGGTCGTGACGCCATTCTGGGCCGCCTGGCCGTTTGAAACACTACTGCTACCGCGACGAACCCTTGGGGACCTGACCGAGTTGAACAAGGTCGAGCGCACAGCCCTTGCAGACGTTCTGTCAGATCTCACGCGCCTGTATGACGCTATCTTTGATGCACCCTTCCCCTACACGATGGGATGGCATCAGAGACCACCTCGCCTGCACGCGGATTCGGGCTTCGTGCTGCACGCCCACTTCTATCCGCCACTTCTGCGCTCTGCATCTGTGCGCAAGTTCATGGTGGGCTTCGAGATGCTGGGCATGCCTCAGCGCGATCTTACGCCCGAGGACGCAGCCGCAAGGCTCCGCGAAGCCAAATCACGTATGTGATCAACCGCTGCAGAGTTGTCAGCTCCCGGCTGCACACGCTCTGCCCTCAAGCCGAGAGACAACCTGACGGACGTTTGGTGGCCCCCCTTGGCCGCTCCACCCTCAGGCTGTTGCACTGTCGCTGACGCCGGGCAGGCGCAGTGGCCCGTGGTCTAGCCGAGGCAGCACGTGCCTGGCGAAAAGGTCCGCCTCGTGCATGTGCGGATATCCGGACAAAATGAACGCGTCGATGCCGAGTTCGCGATAGGCATTCAGTTTCGCGAGAACCTGGTCGGGATTCCCCACGATAGCCGCGCCACAGCCAGACCGGGCGCGACCGATGCCGGTCCAGAGATTGTCCTCGACATACCCCTCAGTCCCCGAAGCCTCACGCAGCTCGGCTTGGCGGCGTACGCCATAGGAAGCACTGTCCAGAGACCTGCTGCGGATCCGGGCGCCCTCCTCATCATCAAGTCTGCTGAGCAACCTGTCGGCGGCGATCCGAGCTTCGGCCTCGCTCTCACGTACGACCACATGGACACGATAGCCGAACTTCAGGGATCGGCCGCGGCGGGCGGCCCGCGCTCTGAGATCCGAGACAATCTCGCGTACCATCTCCATCCGATCCGGCCACATCAGGTAGACGTCGGCTGCTTCGGCAGCCGCCTCGCGCGCGTCATCCGACAGTCCGCCGAAGTAGAAGGCCGGCCGCCGGCCGGAGACTGTACGGATGCGCGGCGGCTCAAGCTTCAGCTTGTAGAATTCGCCGGCATGATTGACGGCTTCCCCGTTCATCAGGGCGCCGACGATTTTCATGACCTCTACGGTCCGCGTATAGCGAGGCGCGCTCGCGAGGCTCTCGCCGGGGAGATCGCTTGAAATTATGTTCACCGTCAGCCGGCCGCCAAGCATCTGATCAAGCGTTGCAAGTTGGCGCGCCAGTTGGGGCGGCCACATTTCTCCGCAGCGGATAGCCGCAAGCAGCCGCATCCGCTTGAGTAACGGGGCAAGTCCCGCCGCGAACGCGATCGAGTCGATTCCCAGCGCGTATCCGGACGGCAGCAGCAGATTGTCGAACCCGCCAGCCTCTGCTGTCAGTGCGATGTTTCGACAATGGTCGAAACTGGATTTCAGCGCGGGATCGGGGACGCCAAGGTATTCGTAGTCGTCATCGCAAAGGGCGCTGAACCAGGAGACCTCGCATGGTCCGCGTGTTTTGGCGTTGCTGGTCATGGCAGTTTCTCCCCCCTGGCCGCGACCAGAACGGAGTACCATTCCTCCCGCGCGTAAGTGACCTTGAAGGCATCACTTGCGGCGTGGATGCGCGAGGGCGTCTGTGTGCCGACAAGCGGGATGGGCGCCGCCGGGTGCGCCATGATCCATGCATAGGCCGCGGCGCTCGCATCTACGCCCGCCCGCGCCGCGATCGGCGCGAGAGTCTTCATCACTTCAGCCGATCGCGCACCGCCGCCAGAAATGAGTCGTCCTCCTGCCAGTGGCGACCAGGCGAACACCGCAAGTCCGTGCGCCATCGCCTGGTCAAGTGTTCCGTCGATCAATGGCGCGACGGCCAGGGGGGAAAACTCGGGCTGGATACTCGCAAGCGGAAACGGAAGATGGGCCTGCAGCGCAGCAACCTGCGCCGGCGTGTAGTTCGAAACACCGGCTTCTCGAATCTTGCCAGCCCGCCGCAGTGCATCGAGGGCGGAAGCAACCTCGCCCGGATGGGCCATTAGGTCGGGCCGGTGTATCTGGTAGAGGTCTATCGCCTCTACACGCAGCCGCTGAAGCGAAGCCTCGCAGGCGCGTACAAGGTAGTCGGCGCTGGAATTGTACGGCGTTCCGAGTTCGATGCCGCCCTTGGTCGCCAGCACGACACGGTCGCGCAAGGACGGGGCCTCGGCGAACACGCGACCAAGCAAGGCTTCCGCCGCACCGAATGGCTCGCCATTGTCAGGGCCATAGACGTCTGCCGCGTCAAACAGGTCGAGGCCCGCTTCAATCGCTGCGTCGACCCGCGCCCGCGCTGCGCGTACGTCATCTCCGCGGAAGCGCCAGAGACCCCAGCCAATCCGCGGAACGCTCAAGCCCCCCTTGCCGAGGGGACGGCGGGCGTGGGAAGTGAGAATGGGCGCAGCGCTCAACACATCCACCTTGTCGGCTTTTCCAAGGGCTTCTCCATGTCCGCACTTCGCTTAGGTATTGTGGGCGCAGGCATGATGGCGCGTGAGCATATCCGCAATATCAAGCTTGTCGACACGGTCCGACTGGTCGCACTGGCTGATCCCGAGTCCAGTTCCCTCAAGGCAAGTGTCGAGGAAGCTGGCGGCGTATGGGGAGACATCGCGACGTTCGACAGCGCAGCGTCAATGGCGGCGGGCGCAGCGCTGGATGCCGTGATCGTCTCGTCGCCCAACTTTACCCACCGGGCCGTGCTTGAACCACTCTTCGACGCCGGCGTTCACATCCTCTGCGAGAAGCCGCTCTGCACAACGCTTGAAGACGCGCGCTGGGTCGTGGACCGGGCTGGCCGCCACAAGGCTGTCTTCTGGACGGCGATGGAATATCGATTCATGCCGCCGGCCGCACAGTTTGTGGAGGAGGTTCGCGGAGGGTCAGTTGGCCGCCTCGTCATGCTCACCATCCGTGAACATCGCTTTCCATTCCTGGTAAAGGTGGGGAACTGGAACCGCTTCAGCAGCAATACCGGCGGCACCATGGTCGAGAAGTGTTGCCACTTCTTCGACTTGATGCGGTTGATCGTCAACGCCGAACCTGTTCGCGTCTACTGCTCTGGCGCCATGGATGTGAACCATCTCGATGAACGCTATGGCGGAAGGCAGCCCGATATCATCGACAACAGTTTCACAATTGTCGATTTCGACAATGGCGTCCGCGCGATGCTGGACCTCTGCATGTTTGCCGAAGGCGCCGAGCAGCAGGAGACGCTGACCGCAGTTGGCGACTCAGCCCGACTTGAGGCCTACATACCCGCGGGCGATCTTGTCCACTCGGTCCGTGTTCCGCTTGGCGCTCCCAAGCAGGTGACGAAGCGTCACGTGCCGGTCGATGAAGCAGCGCTCAAGGCCGGCACGCATCACGGATCTGTCTACTACCAGCTGCTCGCATTTCTGGACGCGATCATGGGAAGAGGGCCGACCGTGGTCACGGCCATGGATGGGTTGCGGGCCGTAGCGATCGGCGCCGCCGCCGAGATCAGCGCACGTGAAGGGCGGGTCGTGACCATGGCCGAACTTGGCTTCTAGTTCGCCGCACTTCCGAATTGCGCACGACGCGACAACGTCTACACTTACCCCAGCTGGGAGCTGGATCGGAAACCCCTGACATGGCGCGACAAGACCCGCGGTCCTACTCCGCGTCCGACCGCCTGCGCTGGGCAGCGCTTGCGCTCGTCTTCGGCGCAGCGATGATCAACTACATCGACCGGCAGGCGATCGCTTTGCTCAAGCCGATGCTCGAGGACGAGTTTGGCTGGACCGACCTGGACTACGCCCACATCGTATCTGGCTTCCAGCTTGCGACCGTCTGCTCGATCATGGCGGCCGGCTGGTTTGTGGACCGCGTCGGGCTGCGTTGGGGATACGCAATCGGCGTCGGGGCCTGGAGCCTCGCGGGCATCGCGCATGCCTTCGTCACCACGGTGGCCGGGTTCGTGGGCGTTCGCATTGCGCTCGGCGTCACCGAGGCGGTCGGGACGCCCGCAGCCGTCAAGACCGTGGCGACTTGGTTTCGAGGCGGCGACCGCTCACTGGCGCTGGGCATCATGAACACTGCGCCGAACATTGGCGCGGTCGCGACACCGCTTGTCGTGCCTGCGATTGCAGTCGCGTTCGGGTGGAAGATGGCGTTTGTCATTACGGGTGCAGTCGGGTTCATCTGGCTCGCTTTCTGGTTTTTGCTGCCGCGGCCTCCGAAACTCGACCCACCGGTCACGTCCGCCGTCACCCCCGCCACGAAGCGCCGACTTAACGACTTCGTGCAGATTTTGACTGACCGGCGGGCGTGGGCCATCGCCGCCGCCAAATTCCTGACCGATTTTGTCTGGGCCTTTCTCCTGTTCTGGGGACCAGATCTCTTTCACAAGCGGTTCGGATTGGACACAGCCGAACTTGCCCTGCCCGTGGCGGCGATCTTTCTGATGGCGGCCTGCGGATCGCTGTTTGGGGGATGGCTCTCGACACGCTTGATGATCAAGGGGCGCTCGCTAAATGCCTCACGCAAGATTCCGATGCTCCTGTCGGCCCTCGCAGCCCTGCCAGTTCCGCTCGTGATGCTGGCGCCGAACCTGTGGGTTGGCGTGCTGCTGCTCGGCCTGACGCTGGCCGCACACCAGTGTTTTTCGGCAAATGTGTTCGGACTTGCGACGGATCTCTTCTCTCCGGCCCGGGTCGGTCTTGTGGTCGGGTTTGGCGCCACATTCGGCAATCTCAGCGGCCTTGGCATGCTGGAGCTGACCGGCTTCGTCCTGCATGGGACAGGATCATACCTGCCGATGCTCCTTATGTGCGGCGCTGCCTATGCATTTGGTCTTCTCGCCATCAGCCTTCTCGTTCCGAATATTGATCGCGCGCGAGACGGGACTGTCGGCTCAACTCGGTAACGCAAAATCTCGGGCAGTACGCAGGATTTCGCTCAAGTGACTGGCCTCGCCCGGACGGAGCCCGCCCGTGCGCGGAAGATCCTGAGCGACGGTCGGCTGATCAGGTGTCCCTGCAAATCGAACGCGTTATGGATCGCAGCAAGCGTCGTCAAAAATGCCGCGTCGAGGTCTGAGAGTTTGACCCGAGTATCTTTCGCTCGCGTTGCTGGATTGGCAGATGCGAGCTTTCGGCCCGATTGTTCTCGCGCAAACGCCCCGCCCGATGAATCTCTTCTCGGCCGTTCGACCGAAGCGCTGAACCGGACGACGCAAGCCCGTCCGCTACGACGCTCTCCGGCTCGACGGGCTGGCTGCGAACCTATTGCTGCAACAGTTCTCGAGCTGCACGCGTATCGCGCCTCTTCTGAACAACAAGGTCCGGCTCGTCGCCTTCGTCATCGACAGCGCGCCAAAGGAACACACGCTCCCCTCCGATCTTGCAGACCATCTCATCGAGATGCGACCGTGATGACGGCGGGAGTTTGCGTCGTTGAAGGCTGGCGGCGATCTTCGGGCCTAACTTTACCGTCCAAGATCGGATCGTTTCGCAACTCACGTCGATGCCACGACGGTCT
>JBBAUA010000055.1:20315-21608 GCA_040398465.1 Hyphomonadaceae bacterium
AAGCCGGCTGGCGCCGGCGTTCTTCGAACTGAAGACGAAGCTGGCGGGTGAGTTCTTTCAGAGGCTGCAGAATTATCGGCTGCGTCTGGTTGTGCCGGGCGACATATCCGAACGGATGGCGGCGAGCCGGTCGCTCAACGACTTTGTGGAGGAGACGAACCGGGTAGGCCATCACCTGTTCGCGCCGGACTGCGAAACGCTGTTGGCGCGACTTGGCAGGACGACAGGGCGATGAAGAAACCAGTTGCACGCACACCGGCGCCAGCGCCGGTCGAGCCCCGGCGCAGGCCGACGATCAATGATGTGGCCCGGCTGGCCAATGTGTCGAAGAAGACGGTGTCGCGCGTCATCAACCAGAGCCCGTTCGTCAACGCGGAAACGCGCGAGCGCATCGACGCGGTGATCAAGGATCTGGGCTATGCGCCCGATCCGGTAGCGCGCGGGCTGGCCTCGCGGCGGTCGTACCTGGTGGGGCTGATCTACGACAATCCGAACCCGCAGCATGTGATCGACACGCAGCAGGGCATTCTCGACATCATACGCGGGTCGGGGCTGGAACTGGTGGTGCATCCGTGCAATCGGCGCGACAGGGATTTCCTGCCCGGCGTGCGCGGCTTCATCGAGCGGCAGAAGCTGGCGGGCGTGATCCTGCCGTCGTCTGTGTCGGAAGATGAGGAGCTTGTCGCGCTGCTGCGCGCGTCGGACACGCCCTATGTGCGGATCGCGTCCGTGCTGCTCGACAGCGAAGAAAATTCGATCGTCACGCATGATCGCGAAGGTGCGCGGCAGGCGGCGGAGCATCTGGCAGGGCTTGGGCACAAGGTGATGGCGCACGTGTCGGGACCGGACACGTTCAGGTCTTCGCACGAGCGACGGGCGGGGTTTGTCGAGGGGCTGAAGGCGGCAGGGTTGTCGCTGGACAGGAAGCTGGACCTGCGCGGCGCGTATACGTTCGAATCCGGCATCGATGCGGGGCGCAAGCTGATGGGACAGACGATGGATCCCACGGCGGTGTTCTGCGGCAATGACGAGATGGCGGCCGGCGTGTGCCAGGCGATCCGCGAGACGGGGCTGGAGATCGGCAAGCATGTCTCGGTGGTGGGGTTCGATGACAGTCCCCTCGCCTCGCGCATGTGGCCGGCGCTGACGACTGTGCTGCTGCCGGTGAAGGCGACCGGGCGGATGGCGTCGGTGCGCTTGCTGGGCGAGCGGCTGACCAAGGAGCCGCTGGACGAGGATCGCCAGGGCGAGGTTCATCCGCAGCTCGTGGTGCGGGCGTCGACGGGGCTAGTG
>JBBAUA010000056.1:0-5922 GCA_040398465.1 Hyphomonadaceae bacterium
ACGCTCTCGACGCGGAAGTCGCGCGCCTTGGGGTTGTGGGCCTGCCAGAGTTTCACTTCCTTCGGGGTGTCCAGCGGGCGAAGGGCGATGCCGTTGGCGTCGGCCTTGTTCCAGATGAAGTCGGGACGTTTTCCGCCGGTGATGACGGAGTTGTACCAGGCGAGCATCGAGTCGACGGCGTCGGAGCCGGCGAGGTTGTGGGCGGCGTTCTCGACATAGCGGATGCGTTTTTCCTGCGGCAGCTGCTCGTAATAGAAGCGCGAATTGTCAGGCAGGAAGAACTGGTCGCCCGAGGCGTTGACCAGGAATTTCGGGATCGTGAGGCGGGCGCGGTTACGGTAATTGTACGGGTCCTCGATCGCCAGCACGGCCTGGTATTCCGGCGTGCCGATCTTGTGCGGGAAGAGGCCGTGATCGACGTAGTCGTCCAGTGACGGCGCGAAGAAGCCGAGCACTTCGAAATGGTGCTTGGTGATCTCTTCGGAGTTCAGCGCATCGATCACCAGCGGCATGATGCCGATGACGCGTTCGTCCACCGCGCCGACCAGCCATGTCGCCCAGCCGCGCTTGGACGCGCCGGAGACCACGAACTGGTTGATGGCGACGTTGCCGCCGGCGCTCGATTTCATGAATTCCTGCGTCGCGTCCATCGCCTTGACGCCGGCCTTCACCATGGCGAGGCGGACGAGCCATTCATCGTCCTTGGTCGTGAAATGCTTCACGCGAGAATAGGCGATGATGTCATCTTCCCAGCGCTTCTTGTCCTTCGAGTCCGCGAAGGTGAGCGGCTGGTTGGGGACCATGCCAACCTCGGCGACAACGGAGCCGGTTTCCAGCGCGATGCGGATGGAGCGGTCCTGCGCCTTAGTCGGCGCGGGATCGGTGTTGTCGCCCTGCCAGATGAACAACAGCGCCTTGTCGTGCTTGACCTCGTCGGGCTTCACGATGGTCATCCAGTGTTTCCACACCGGCTTGTCGACATCGGCTTCCGTGCGCCAGGTCTGCGAGGTCATCTCAAGGACGAAGGTGGTCTGCCCCTCGCCGGGAATGACATCGACGAGTTCAAGCCCGTAGGCGGGATCGGGCTTGGCGACGTAGGCGTCGAGCGCGGTCTTTTCCTCGGGCTTGATGCTGTAGTCGGCGGCGGCTGGCGCGGCGGGGGCTTCGGGCGTCGGGACCGGGGCGGGGCTGCAGGCGAAGAGTGCTGCGGCGCATGCGAATGCAAACAGTGTTCTGCGGATCATGGTGGCCCTCCCGAGCGGCTGTGGTCGCCGTTTGAGCGGAGTGTAGGCGCTGAAGCGCGTCACAGGAAGCTGCCGTAAAGAAAAGGGCCGCGCGCTGGGGTGCAGCGCGCGGCCCGGTTTGTTCAGCCCAGTCAGGTCAGGCGGCGGCTTTTTTCCGGCCGCCAGCGCCGAGCAGCAGGAACAGGCCAAGCACGGTTGCGACAGCCAGCATGATCATCTGCAGCAGCGGGACCACGTCGGTGGACGTCATGCCCGTAACGCCGCCGAAATAGTAGCGGGCGCCGAGGCCGGCGACACCGACGAGGAGAAGCAGGACGCCAGTCGCAAAGCCGCCATCCGACACCGGGCCGTCAGCCTGCACCTCGCGCCGGAGCGCCAGGTACTGAAGCACCATGAAGAACACGGCCACGGCGAAGAAGGGCGTCATCCACAGCAGCGCGTCGCGCAGGCCTTCGGCGCCAGCGAGCGCCTTGTCCATGCCGGCTGCGACCTTGTCTGCCGAGAAGTTGGTGGACAGGATGCCGACCAGCGTCGGACCGCCGCCGAGGCCGATGAAGTTGAGGATCATCAGCAGGATGGCGCTCGACATCGTCCGTTGCGATGGCTTGACGGAGTTGTTCACCACGGCCAGCGCCGGGGCGAGATAGAAGATGTTGAGCAGCAGCGGCAGGATCAGCAGACCCAATCCTGTCGGCCAGTCAACCGCCTGCGTGTAGAGGTACCAGAACGGCGTCGCGGCCGTCATCGCGATCAGCGGCACGAGCGCGTACCAGACGCGCGAACGCTTCGCCATGATGTCGACGATGAAGCCGGAAGCGATGGTGCCGATGCCGATGCCGACGCCGATCACCAGCGCGTACCAGAGCGACAGCTCGTCCATCGTCATGCCGAGGGTGCGGAGCAGGAAGGACGCGTTCCATCCCAGAGCAGCATAGCCGACGAACGACGACAGGCCGCAGCCCATGGCCGTCCACAGCAGGGCCGGGCGGCTGATGAACTGCCAGAAGGTTTCGCCGAAGCTGGAGCGCTCGTTCGCCATGGCGGCGAGCTTGGCCGAGTCCATCGCGCCGCGTTTGGGTTCGCGCACGACGAAGAGCATGATCAGCGCGGCAATGACGCCGGCGACGCCGATGGCGATGAAGGCGGTGCGCCAGCCGTATGCCTTGTCGATCTGGGCGCCGAACGCAATGGCCGCAGCCTGGCCGAGCGGCACGCCCATCGAGAACAGCGCCAGCGCAAGTCCGCGCTTCTCAGCCGGGAAGTAATCCGAGATGATCGAGTAGGAGGGCGGCGCGCCGGCAGCTTCGCCGACGCCGACGCCGACGCGGGCGAGCAGCAGCGTCATGTAGTTGGTGGACAGGCCGCACAGCGCCGTGAAGCCCGACCAGAGCGTTGCGCCCACATAGAGGATGTTGCGGCGGCTGGTGCGGTCGGCGAGGAATCCGACGATGACGCCGAGCACGGTATAGACGAGCGCGAACCAGAAGCCGGTCATCCAGCCCATCTGCGCGTCGGTCAGGCCCACGGTCGTGCCATCGGGCAGCGTCGTCGCGAAGGCGGGGTCTTTCTTGATCGACTCGATCAGCACTGACATCAGCTGCCGGTCGAGGAAGTTGAAAATGTAGATGAAGGCCAGCATGGCCAGCACGACCCACGCATAGACGGATGTGCGTTGGGGTACGCTCGGCGCACCTGGCGCGGCGGCTTCAGACATTCGATCCCTCCCGACGAGCCTGTTCCGGCTCTAAGTATTCTGGGGTTTCCCATAGCCGAGTGGAGCGCCACGGCCTAGGGCCTTGCGGCGATTGGGTTATGCCGCAGGTGCGAAGAGCGACCTTGATCTAATTCGCCCGGCAGAGCATCTAAGCCCCGCTCATCTCCCATCCGCAGGACGCCCCATGGCCGCCACTCACTACGTCTACCACCTCGACGGCCTGACCAAGATCTACCCGGGCGGGAAGAAGGTGTTCGAGAACATCCGGCTGCACTTCCTGCCCGACGCCAAGATCGGGATCGTGGGGGTGAACGGCTCGGGCAAGTCGACGCTGCTGCGGATCATGGCGGGCGAGGACACGGAAATCCTCGGCGAGGCCAAGGCCGCGGACGGGATCAAGATCGGCTACCTGCCGCAGGAGCCCAAGCTCGACCCGACCAAGAACGTGTTCGAGAACATCGCCGCCAAATGCCCCGAGAAGCAGATGGTCGACGACTTCAATGCGATCTCGATCAAGCTGGGCGAGGAATACACCGACGAACTGATGGAGGAGATGACCAAGCTCCAGGAAGAAATCGACGCGGCCAATGCCTGGGACATCGACGCCAAGATCGAGATGGCGATGGAAGCGCTGCGTTGCCCGCCGGGTGACGCGGATGTGACGACGCTCTCGGGGGGCGAGATTCGCCGGGCCGCCATCTGCGCGCTGCTGCTGTCGAAGCCCGACATGATCCTGATGGACGAACCGACCAACCACCTCGACGCGGAGTCGGTGGCGTGGCTGCAGAACTACCTGTCGAACTTCCCGGGCTGCGTCATTCTCGTGACCCACGACCGTTACTTTCTTGATCAGATCACGACCTGGATTCTCGAGCTCGATCGCGGGCAGGGGATTCCGTACGAGGGCAACTATTCCGTCTGGCTGGAGAAGAAGGCGAAGCGGATCGCGCAGGAATCGCGCGAGGAGGCTGGCCGCCAGAAGTCGATGGCGCGCGAACTGGAATGGGTGCGCTCGTCGGCCAAGGCGCGTCAGGCCAAGTCCAAGGCTCGTATGAACGCCTATGAGGAGAAAGCGGCGCAGGCCGAGCGCGAGAAGATCACGACGGCGCAGATCCGCATCCCCCCGGGGCCGCGTCTCGGTTCGGTAGTCATCGAGGCGGATCACCTCAACAAGGCGTTCGGCGACAAGCTGCTCATGGAAGACCTGTCGTTCAAGCTGCCGCCGGGCGGCATTGTCGGCGTCATTGGTCCCAACGGCGCGGGCAAGACCACGCTGTTCAAGATGATCACCGGGCGCGAGCAGCCGGATGGCGGCACCTTCAAGGTCGGCGAGACGGTGAAGCTCGGCTATATCGACCAGTCGCGCGACAGCCTGAACGACAAGAACAATGTCTGGCAGGAAATCTCGGGCGGCCTCGACATCATGGAGATCGGCGGCATCGAGCAGCCGAGCCGGGCCTATGTCGGCGCGTTCAACTTCAAGGGCGGCGATCAGCAGAAGAAAGTCGGCCAGCTCTCGGGCGGTGAGCGCAACCGCGTGCACCTCGCCAAGATGCTGAAGGAAGGTTCGAACCTGCTGCTGCTGGACGAACCGACCAACGATCTGGACGTGGAGACGCTGCAGGCGCTGGAGGCGGCGCTGGAGGATTTCCCCGGTTGCGCCGTCATCATCAGCCACGACCGCTGGTTCCTCGACCGCGTTGCGACGCACATCCTGGCGTTCGAGGGCGACAGCCATGTCGAATGGTTCGAGGGCGATTTCTCGAGCTATCTCGAGGACAAGAAGCGCCGTCTTGGAGCGGAAGCTGTCGAGCCGAAGCGGCCGACGTTCAAGAAGTTTGCGCGGTAGATCGGTTCACCCCGGCTTGCGAAACTTGTAGATGACCTGATCCGTCTTGCCCCGGATTTCGGGGCGCATCACCATGACCGTGTGATCATCGGCGGGCTTGCGTAGCGCATCGTGCTCGCCGTCAAACCGGAATCCCGCCGCCTCGATCTCGCGACGTAGGACAGCCGGATCGATGCGGTGGACCGTGTCGGGCGCGTTGGCGGTATCCGGGCTCGCGACGTGGTCGATGACGACGTAGATGCCGCCGGGCTTCAGCGCGTTGAACACTTTCGCATTCATCTGGTCGGCCAGTTCGGCGGGGAACTTGCGCTGGTGGAGGTCGTGGTAGTTCTGCGACGTGAAGACCATGTCGAGCGGTTCGGGGAAGGAGAGGTCGCTGAAGGCGGAACGCAGCGTGACGATCTCGTGCGGATAGGCCTTCGACAGGATGTCGAGAGAGTCGCCATAGAGGACGGACTTCGTGCGCATGAACTCGTCCGGGCTCCAAGCGTAGACCTTGCCTGTCGGGCCGGCCTTCGTCACGAACAGCCGCGTGAAGTATCCAGCGCCCTGCATGATGTCGGCGACTTTCCAGCCCGTCTGAATGTTCGCCAGTTCGAGGACGGCATCGCCGCGGCGCTGGGCGTCGAGCGCGACGTCTTCAGTGGGCCGGCGCGGATCGGCCATTGCCTGCTCGGTTGAGATAGTCGGGACGGTGTTGTTCGCTGTCGCGCAAGCAGCGAAGCAAAGCGCCGACCCCGCCAGCGTCAGGTGCGCCATAAAGCGCATTGCGGGGCGAGGGGTGTTGTACGGCATGATGCGGTCCGTTCGGTTGCGGACGCACCGTGCTGTCGCCGTCGTGCAAGTCAATGCACGTACGTGCGAGGCGCTTACGCCGCCCGCACTTCGCCCGTGCCATCGAGCGGCACGCCTTTCGGCCAGGCGCTCTCGATGCGTTCGCGCGGAACGCCCATGATTTCGGCAACGCGGCGGAAGTTTGGCTTTTCGCCGCGTTCGATCAGCTTGTCGCAGGCGCGGGCGATCTGCTGGGCAGTGATCTGTTGTTCGGCGCGGGCCTGTTCGAAGTCGCGGACCTGCGCCTGCATGCGGTGGATGCTGAAGGAGGCGGCGCGGCG
>JBBAUA010000056.1:6022-18768 GCA_040398465.1 Hyphomonadaceae bacterium
GCGGCTTCGCGGCGGCGCTGGGCATGGCGGTTGGCCATCGTCTCGGCGTCCATCGCCTTGCGGCCTTCGACGATCCACGCCATCGCCGGCTTCGCGAAGGCGAAGATGTAGAACACGATGTCGACCGTTGCAGCAGGCGGCAGGTGGGCGCCTGCCGGCGCGTTGGCCTTCACGATCTCCCAGCCCATGTGCACGCCAATGTTGGTCGCGAACGCAAAGCCGATGCAGCAGAGCAGGGCGGGGAGCAGCACGGCGTAATCGACCTTGCCGCCATCAGCCTTGCGATGCTTGATCGCATGCATCGCACCAGAGGCTGCGCAGTTAACGAGCCCGATGCCGAACGCCATCATCGCGGCGAAGGCGATGACGCACAGCCACGAGATGTCCAGCTGCGGCCAGAACATGCCGATGACGCCGCCCGTTGCGAGCGTTGCGCCAGAGAGCGTCAGCCCCCATGCGAAAATCGACGACCAGGTATAATCACGCTGTTCCATGCCGATGAAAATGGCGCGTGCGAGTTCACGAACGGTAAATCAGTATTTCGCGCTGATGAATCAGGCTGATGCGCGGATTGTATCGGCGGCGATCGCGCGCGCGGTGCTGGCGGCGTAAACAGAGCGGCAGTTTTTGCCGATGGTGTGAGTGCAAGAAATGTCGACGACCGCCGTCGTCAGGCCGGCACGATGCTGCCGCACAACTCGACAAGGTTGCCTGACTGGAATCGCGCGCCGAGCATGTGATCGTCGTCCCACGCAACGGCGTAGGCCAGCTCCGTCGTGACGCCGCCGCGCATCTTGATGATCGCCGCTGACTGAAGGGAGGCGTGGGCCCAGACCTGATCTGGCCGCTCGATCGACATGAGCGCCGTGCGTTGCTCCGAAGCCGGTTCATCGGAAATGGCCTCGCGATAGGGGGCGAGATGCTCGTGGAGGGCCCGTTCGATCGCGGGGCGCCATCCATCCATCGACCCCTGAATCTGGCGAGCGGCTGCAATGGCGGCGGCGTCCGGTTCGCGGGGCGGGCCGAACAGGGCGAGGGGCGTCGGTGCGGCGCCTCCAAGCGCGATGGCGCCACGCCACTGCCCGCGTGTCCGCATGAGCTGGCCCAGGACGGGGTCCTGAAATGAAGGAGATTTGAAGAAGCTGGTGAGCGGCACGGTCCATCCCCAAACGGCTCGCCTCGACTCGACTTTAAGGGCGTTTGCAACGCCAATGGTTAACGCCGATTAAATCCCCCAATTTCTTGTCCGTGGATAAGCGAAAAGATTCCCGTCCTTGGTGTGTTGACGGTCCATTAGGGATAGGGTGACACTATATCTAGCGTCGGGGCTGGCGCGGGACACCAATCAGTTGGGTTTCGCCGGTTCTGGCCGGAATTAACGAATTTTGGCCTCTTACGAGAGATTTCGATGTCCGCAGAAGCCGTACTTACCGAAGAAAAGTCCGCCCTACGCCGTGGGAAACCCAAGGCGCAGTCGGATCTCCGCGTCGTCGAAGGCGTTAAGGTCGACCCCTCGCGGGACGCCTTGCTGACCGACTTCGGCAAGAAGACGCTGGACGACCGCTATGTGCTCCCCGGTGAGAGCTACCAGCAGATGTTCGCCCGAGTCGCTCTGGCTTATTCGGACGATGCCAGCCACGCGCAACGCATTTATGACTATATTTCAAAGCTGTGGTTCATGCCGGCGACGCCTGTGCTGTCGAATGGCGGGGCTGACCGCGGCCTGCCGATCTCGTGCTTCCTGAACGGCGTCTCCGATTCCCTCGACGGGATTGTTGAGACCTGGAACGAGAATGTCTGGCTCGCGTCCAACGGCGGCGGGATCGGCACCTATTGGGGCGAAGTGCGCTCGATCGGCGAAAAGGTCGGCCAGAACGGGCAGACGTCGGGGATCATCCCCTTCATCCGCGTGATGGATTCGCTGACCCTGGCGATCTCGCAGGGCTCGCTGCGGCGCGGGTCGGCGGCCTGCTATCTCGATATCTTCCACCCGGAAATCGAGGAGTTCCTCGAGATCCGCAAGGCGGCCGGCGACTTCAACCGGAAGTCGCTGAACCTGCACCACGGCATCAACATCACCGACGAGTTCATGGAAGCCGTCCGCCTGGACGCGCAGTTCCAGCTGAAATCGCCCAAGAGCGGGCAGGTGATGAAGGAGGTCTCGGCCCGCAAGCTGTGGCAGAAGATTCTCGAGCTGCGGATGGCGACGGGCGAGCCCTACCTCCTGTTCACCGACACGGTGAACAATGCGATGCCGGCGCACCAGAAACAGCTGGGATTCAAGGTCCGCCAGTCGAACCTGTGCTCCGAGATCATGCTGCACACGGGCCTCGACCACCTGGGTAATGACCGGACGGCGGTGTGCTGCCTGTCGTCGGTGAACGCCGAGAAATTCCTCGAGTGGAAGAGCAACGAGAACTTCCTCGACGACGTGTTCCGCTTCCTCGACAACGTGCTCGAAGATTTCATCAAGCGCGCGCCGCCGGAAATGCATCGCGCAGTGTATTCCGCGAAACGGGAACGCTCGGTGGGGCTTGGCCTTATGGGCTTCCACTCCTTCCTGCAGAGCCAGAACGTGGCGATGGAATCGGCGACGGCGAAAGCCTGGAACAATGTGATGTTCAAGCACCTGCGCCGCGGCGCGGATGCTGCCTCGGTGAAACTGGCCAAGGAACGCGGGCCGTGCCCGGATGCGGAAGACATGGGCGTGATGGCCCGGTTCTCCCACAAGCTGGCAATCGCGCCGACGGCGTCGATCTCGATCATCTGCGGCGGCACGTCGGCCGGCATCGAGCCGATCCCGGCCAACATCTACACCCACAAGACGCTGTCGGGCTCCTTCTCGGTCAAGAACCCGTTCCTCGAGCAGGTTCTGGAGAAGACCGGCAACAACAAGGCGAACGTCTGGACCTCGATCCTTGAGCACGAAGGTTCGGTGCAGCATCTCGAATGCCTGACCGAGCAGGAGAAACTGGTGTTCCGCACCGCCTTCGAGATCGACCAGCGCTGGATCATCGAGCTGGCGGCCGACCGGACGCCGTATATCTGCCAGGGCCAGTCGCTGAACCTGTTCCTGCCGGCCGACATCGAGAAGTGGGACCTGCACATGCTGCACTGGACAGCATGGGAGAAGGGTTTGAAATCGCTCTACTATTGCCGCTCGAAGTCGATCCAGCGGGCGGGCTTTGCGGGATCCGAGAAGGCGAAGGCGAAGGCGACGGCGTTCGCCAAGCAGGATCCGACAGATTACGAAGAATGCCTCGCCTGCCAGTAGGCCAGGCAGAAACCAGGCCCCCTTGAAATTCAGTGCGGGATTGTGAAACCAGATCGGGATGGCGGCGGCTGAAAAGCTGCCGCCATTTTCCTTTGCGCTGGCGAAACCTTCAACGAAACCGGGCGGAATCGGGCTTAGCCCAAGACTCGCACAGGTTGTGGGGGCCGGAATTCTGGGTTACGCTCATTAGGAGAGTTAACGATCCTGTTGGGGCAGGCTGGAACGCAATTTGGCCAGACGCATTATCAGTTTGGTAAGAAGGTGAGATCAGCCTAGCCTCCAATCAAGTCGGGACGAGCAGTTAAAATGATTGCCAGTCTAACAACCAGCGTCGTCATTTCGTGCCTCGGCTGCGCGACACCGCCAGCCGATGCCAAAGTCATTGTCATGCAAATCGGGCCCGTTGACGGCCCCCAGTCCTTCTCTTTAAGCGAGACGCCGCCGGACCGCACGTTCGGTGAGCCGAGCGCGCCGAGCTTCGGACCGCCGGTACGCGTCGGGAGCGATTTCGGCCCTGCCAATCTCTCTGATCCGTTGGCCGCCGCACGGTTCGAGGCGCTCGATCTCGCTACGCCGATGCCCGTGCGCACGCTGCAGGGTGACAGGTTCGGCGGCGAGATTTCATTCTCCGCGCCGGGCGAGTCGACCGGCCTCGGCCTCGACATGTCATTCACGCCACGCGCGCAGATCCAGCGCAACCGCGGCGGCAATAGCGTGGCCCGCACAGGCGCGGAATTCCGTCTCGGCTCGAACCTTGATGATCGCGACCTGCGCGGCAAGAGCCGTTCGGCGCGCGCGCCGTCCTGGTATTTCTTCGTCGGCGCCGAGAACGAAGCGCTTGTCTGGAACGTGGCCGACCAGCGCGCGATGGATGGCGCCAGCCTCCGCGACCAGGCGACGGTCGGCGACCTTCAGGTCGGCGTCGCATGGTCGACAGGCGAGGGGGCACAGATCTCGCTCGGGCTTGTCGAGCGCGAGCTTCGTTACAACGACATCGCGGGCAATTCGGATGTCGAGATGCGCGAACAGTTCGGGGCGTTCAGCTACACGCTGCGGTTCAGGTAGGTTTAGCGAGCAGGAATTTGAAGCGGCCCGGAGTGTGAGCTCCGGGCCGCTTTGTTTTTGGGGCAGGCTGAGGAGGCCGAAGGCCGTCTCGAAGGACCTGGGCGGGCTTGCTGACGTCGACTACTTCGAAGGATCGACCAGAGCCTGGTAGGTCAGCGTTCTCGCCATTGTGCCGAGGTCGTCGCCGCCGGAACCGCCCATGCGCTGGATCATGCCGACGAAGATGATGTCGTTGGTGGGATCGACCCAGAACCAGGTGCCGGCGGCGCCGCCCCAGCTCATCGAGCCGTCGCCTTGCAGCGAGCCTGACGCACGTGCGTCTGTCGCGACCTGGAAGTCGAGGCCGAAGCCGACGGCCTCGTTGAAGGACGCGACGCCCGTGCCGTTGTTGGAGACGAGCACGTTCTTCGGAATGACATTGGTGCCCATCAGCTCCACCGTGGCGGGGGAGAGGATGCGCACGCCATCAAGTTCGCCGTCATTGGCCAGCATCTGGCTGAAGCGCGCATAGTCCATCGTGGTGGAAACGAGACCGCCGCCGCCGCTCTCGGCCGCGGGCGGCTTGGTGTAGTCGGGCATGTCGACGCCGAAGAGCTGCTTGGCTTCGACGATCTTTCCGAGATCCCTGTCGAACATGTAGACGGCAGCCAGGCGGTTAGCCTTCTCGGGGCCGGTGAAGAAGGCGGTGTCGGGCATTTTCAGCGGCGCGAAGATGCGGTTCTGCATGAACTGGCCAAGCGTCTGGCCCGAGAGCTTCTCGACGATGTAGCCCTGGATGTCGACCGAGGCGGAGTAGTACCAGTTCGTGCCCGGCTGGAACATCAGCGGGATGGTTGCGACGCGATCGACCATCTGCTTGAGGCTGGTTGAGGACAGCACTTCCTTTTCGCGGAACATCTTGTCGACCGGATGCTCATCGGCGAGGCCGTAGCCGAAGCCGGCGGTGTGGGACATGATCTCGCGCATGGTGGGCGGGCGCTTCATGTCTTCAAGCTCCATCTTGCCGTCCTTGCTGATGGACTTGACGACGCGGAGGTTCTTGAACTCGGGGACGTAGCGCGTGACCGGATCGTCCAGGCGCCATTTGCCTTCCTCGAACAGGATCATCATCGCGACGCCGGTGACCGGCTTGGTCATCGAGTAGATGCGAAAGATCGTGTCCTGCGAGAGGGGCGCGCCGGTTTCGAGGTTGGCCTTGCCGTAGACCTTGGATGAGACGATCTGGCCGTGGCGGGCGAGCAGCGTTGTCATGCCGGCGACGCGGCCTGAGGAGACGACGCCGGCCATGTAGTCGTCGAGCCGCTTGAGGCGGGCCGGGTCGAAGCCGAGGTCTTCGGGGCTGGCGGCGGTGGTGGAGAGGTTGCGCGGGGCGGCTGGGGCGGCTTTGGCGTGATGTCCGGACATCATCGCCATGTGCTGGGCGTGCATCTCGGGCGACATCTGCATGTGGCCGGCGGGCATGCCCGCCATTTCGGGCCTGACGGGTTGAGCGGCTTCCGGTGCGTAGACGCAACCGGCTAGGAGCGCGGCCGCGAGTGCGGCAACGGAATAGGTGCGGCGAAGCATGGGGTTAGTCCTCCCGAGTGACGTCTGTGCCCGGCCACGTCCCGGGCCGATGTCCTGATTGGCGACGACATTCCGATGGCTGGCGGCGGACTGCAAGCGGGAGATGACGGGCAGGGCGCGTATCTTCGGCCCTTGGTGTCAGGCCGTCGGTGGGGCATTACGCCGGTCGAGCAACATGATCATGGCACCCGAAATGACGCGGCTGGAAGAAGAGACGCTCGCGCCCGGTAGTCCTAAGGAGCTGGCTATCCGGCGTCCGGACGACTGGCATGTGCACCTGCGGGACGGGCCGATGCTTGCCTCTGTCGCCAACTACACCGCCCGCCAGTTCGCGCGCGCCATTGTCATGCCGAACCTGGCGCCTCCGGTCACCACGGTGGCTGCCGCTGAGGCCTACCGTTCGCGCATTCTCGCGGCGGTGGCGCCGGGCGCCGCCTTCACGCCGCTGATGACGTGTTACCTGACAGACGCCTGTGATCCGGCAGAGGTCGAGCGCGGCTTTGCGTCGGGCGTCTTCACGGCGGCAAAGCTCTATCCTGCGCATGCGACCACAAATTCGGCCCATGGCGTCACCGATATCCGGCGTATCCATCGCGTGCTTGAGACCATGCAACGGATCGGCATGCCGTTGTTGCTGCATGGCGAGGTGACCGAGTCTCACATCGACGTCTTCGATCGTGAGGCCGTATTCATTGACCGCATCCTGTCAGGGCTGCTGGCCGACTTTCCTGCCCTCAAGGTTGTCTTTGAACACATCACCACCGCCGATGCGGTTGCGTTCGTTGAAGGCAGCGGCGCCAATCTCGCCGCCACGATCACGCCGCATCATCTCGAAATCAATCGCAACGCCATGTTCGACAAGGGGATCCGCCCGCACTTCTACTGCCTGCCGGTCGCCAAGCGCGAATCCCATCGCCTGGCCCTGCGCCGTGCGGCGACGTCGGGCTCCACGAAATTCTTCCTTGGCACCGACTCGGCGCCGCATCCGGCTGGCGACAAGGAGTCCGCCTGCGGCTGCGCCGGCATCTTCAACGCGCCGTTTGCGCTGGAAAGCTACGCGAAGGTTTTCGAGGAAGAAGCGGCGCTGGATCGTCTGGAGGCCTTTGCCTCGGAGAACGGCCCACGGTTCTATGGCCTGCCGCTGAATGAAGGCCGTGTCCTGCTCCAGCGCCTGTCCAATCACGTCCCGGAGACCCTGGCCGCGGCAGATACGCGGGTGGTCCCGTTCCACGCGGGAAGCTCCCTTGACTGGCGCTTCGCAGGCGTGATCGCCAGTTGAAGGGGTGCCGCGCCGCACGTCCCCCCTCGACCAGTTCGTTGAGGTTGTTGCGGGGGAGGGGCTAGGCCGCGAGGCCTTCGAGGCTGGTGGGCGGGACGACGTGCAGGGGGAAGCGGACGGTGACGGTTGTTCCCGCCTGCGTCGTGTCCGGCGCCAGGATCGAGCCGCCGAGTTGCCGGACGAAGATGGCGACATAATCCGAGCCGCGTTTCTCCGGCGCCTTTGCGGCGTTGGTCTCCCGCATGCCGATGCCGTCATCGGCGACGATTAGCTCGATGTCGCCGCCCACCTGCCTCGCGCTCAGGACAACGCGTCCGGCGCCCTGCGGGAAGGCGTGCTTGATGGCGTTGGTGGCAAGTTCGTTGACGAGAAGGCCAAACGGCACGGCGCGTTCGGGATCGATTTCGAGCGGCTCCGCCTCGACGTCAATCCTTATCCCGGAGGCCATTCCAAGGAGACTGGCCGACACGGACGTGGCGATCTCCCTGAGGTATCCGTCCAGCGAGACGGCGCCGCTACGGCTGGAGTGGGAGATCAGGTCGTACAACTGGGCGATGGCGCCGATGCGCAACTGCATTGACCTGTAGCCCTGCACGCACGGCTTGGGTGTCGAGCGGGCTTCAAAGGAGATCAAGCCGACGATGATCTGCAGGTTGTTCTTTATGCGGTGGGAGATCTCGTTGGTGAGTGTGAGGGCGTCGCGCTCGCGCTGCTTGCGGTCGCTGATATCCTCGAAGACAAGTAGCATGCGGTGAGCGTGATTGCCCGGCTGGCTGATCTTGCGGGCGTTGAGGTTGAAGACGCGGCGGCCGAGGCCGGGAAAGACATCTTCGATCTCAAAATTCTCGAACGGCTTGTTCTCGGGCAGCACCTTGTCCATCAGGTGGCGCAGCGCCGGCACATCCCACTGATGCTGGCCGAGTTCGGACACGCGCCGTCCGCGCGCCTCGGCCTGCGTGATGCCGAACATGGTGAGGAAGGCCTTGCTCGCCGTCACGACGGTCATGTCGCTTTCAAGCACGACGAGGGGGTCGCGGATGGTGTCGACGATGCTCTGCGTCAGCTGCCAGGCCCGCTTGCTCTCCTTGCGGGCCGCGCGCTCCTCGCTGACGTCCTCGATGGCGAGCAGGATGGAGCCGCTATTCTCGCCGGGGCTGAAGATCTTGCGGGCGTTGACCAGCATGGTGCGCCGGCCAATGGTCGGGAAGTCGTGCTCGACCTCGAAGCCTTCCACTGACGCGCGATGCGGGATGACGCTTTCTAGCAGGGTGCGAAGCGCGGGGATGTCCCATTGCCGGTTGCCGAGATCGTAGATGAGGCAGCCTTCGGTGTCGCTGCGGCTGGTGCGGAATGTCTGGTAGAAGGCGCGGTTAGCGGATGTGATGATGAGACCTTCGTCGAGCACGATGAGCGCACTGGGGACGGTCTCGACAATGTCGCTGGCGGCGATTTCGGACATGCTCACGACTCTTCTTGCGTTGCAGGGGCCGAGCTAGTTCGCGAGCATGCCGTCGACCGATGTGTGAAGCTGGGTCGGCGTGTATGGCTTGCCCAGGAAGTGCGAACCCAGGACGAAGCGGGATCTCAACTGCGCCGTTGCAGCATTGCCGGTGGTGTAGAGTACGCGAAGTCCCGGCCGCAGCGCCATTCCCTGGTCAGCGACTTCGCAGCCGCCGAACACTGAGGCCCCAAGATAGATATCGGTGAAGAGCGCGTCGATGGCCGCGCCGGACTTGAGATGCTTGATCGCTTCGGCGACGCTGCCGGCGAACAGGACGGCGTGGCCCCAGTCCTCCATGCACATCCCGGCGAGTTCACGCGTGAAGACTTCGTCTTCGACGACAAGGATCAAGGCCATCCAGCACCATACTCCGCCGTATCGTCACACGGGCTGTCTACTGCCCGCAGCCGGCGTCGCGGCTGTTCGAGGCGTCCTGTTTATAAGGATAGCCCGTGTGAAACGTGCGTCGGACGGGTTGGTTCCGCGCCAGCCCGATTTTTTTGGGGCCCCTCACACTCCGGGGGCCGCGACCATTTCGTTGTGGATGTTGCGGGAGCGGGGACTGGCGGGTTGAAATGGTTGTGGGAGACTCGCCTGATCGGGGATGAGTCAAGGATAAATTAACCTTTTCATCAAGGTATAGTGGTTGCGGGGATAGTGGGCTCCTAGATATGGTGCCCGCCCCTGATCGGGGATGAGTGGAGATTCTGATGACGGATGCTGGCAAAAGCGCTGGGATTTCAACCGCTGCAGAGGCTGTTCTGACGCGCGCGGGCATCCTGACGCCGTCGCACTCCTACAAGCCGTTCCGCTATCCGTGGGCCTATGACTTCTGGAAGCGCCAGCAGCAGATCCACTGGATGCCGGAAGAGGTGCCGCTGGGGGAGGACTGCAAGGACTGGGCGGCCAAGCTCAACGACCAGGAACGCAACCTGCTGACGCAGATCTTCCGCTTCTTCACGCAGTCGGACGTGGAAGTGAACGACAACTACATGGAGCGGTATTCGCGCGTCTTCCGCCCGACC
This sequence comes from Hyphomonadaceae bacterium, assembly GCA_040398465.1. Lineage (GTDB taxonomy): Bacteria > Pseudomonadota > Alphaproteobacteria > Caulobacterales > Hyphomonadaceae > UBA7672. The sequence goes on from JBBAUA010000056.1 coordinate 15,733, forward strand.
GAGGTCAAGATGATGCTGGCCTCGTTCTCCAACATGGAGACGATCCACATCGCAGCCTATGCGCTCCTGCTGGAAACGATCGGGATGCCGGATTCGGAATTCTCGGCGTTCAACCAGTACAAGGAGATGCGCGACAAGCACGACTTCATGCAGAAGTTCGGCGTCGAGACGGATGCGGACATCCTGCGCACGGTCGCGATGTTCGGCGCGTTTACCGAGGGCCTGCAGCTGTTTGCGTCGTTCGCGATGCTGATGAACTTCCCGCGCTTCAACAAGATGAAGGGCATGGGGCAGATCGTGTCGTGGTCGGTGCGCGATGAATCGCTGCACTGCGAAGGCATGATCAAGGTCTTCCACACGCTGGCGGCGGAAACCGGCGCGCTGACGGACGAGGTGAAGCAGGACATCATGGATTGCTGCCGCACCGTCGTGACGATGGAGGATGCCTTCATCGATCTCGCCTTCTCGATGGGGCCGGTGCAGGGCATGACGGCGCAAGACATCAAGAATTACATTCGCTACATTGCCGACTGGCGCCTGGGGCAGCTGAAACTGCCGGCGATCTATGGCGTGAAAGAGCACCCGATCCCGTGGCTGTCGGAAATCCTCAACGGGGTGGAGCACGCCAACTTCTTCGAACAGCGCGCGACCGAGTATTCGAAGGGCGCAACGGGCGGCGACTGGCACGGCGCGGACGGCGTGTGGACGCAGTTCGACAAGATGAAGAAGCTGGTGGCGGCGGAGTAGGGGGCGCTTTCTGGCGCGGCCGGTGAGCCCGCCCTCGTCCTTCGGACCCGCCTTTCAGGCGCTCCTCAGGATGAGGGCTCATAATCGTTCGCCGTGAAGCCCTTGTCCTGAGGAGGCCGAAGGCCGACTCGAAGGACGAGGGCGGCCCGCCACCCCCTTAACCATCCCCCCTCGCCCGGGGCGCGAACTTGCTGGGCGGCTTGGAACATGCATGGTCTTGAGGGATTAACGGGCGTCGCCATACTCACGGGCGGCTTGAACCCTATATGAAGCGCGGGGCGCTAATCAGAGCGCCAGAATCCTGAGCAGGAACAGCCCCATGTCCACACCATCCAGCACCGGTAACGGAACGCCCGGCAAGACCGATTTCGATACGCTGAAAAGCGACATGAAGGCGCTGCGCGAGGATCTCGCCACGCTGATCAAGGACACGGGCGCGTTCGCCGCCTCGCAGGCCAAGGTCGCCGGCGAGAAGAGCCGGGCGCTGGCCGAGGACGCCGGCGAGAAGGCCCTCGAATACCGTGAAGCCGTGGCCGACAAGGTGCGCGAGCATCCGCTGGCGGCGATCGGCATTGCCCTCGCTGCGGGCTATGTGCTCGCGGCGATGTCGCGCCGCAGCTAGGGAAGGCCCGGGGGCGCACACGTGTTCAACGCATTCTTCGGCCGTGCAATGGATCTGGCGATCGCCGCGGTCGTCGGATTCGCGCTGGCCATCGTCGGCGTGGCCGTGCTCGCTGTCGCTGCGGCCTGGCAGCTTTCGCTATGGATGCCGTGGCCGGGGGCGCTGGCCGTCACGGGTGTCGGCGTGCTGGCCATCGCGGCCATCTCGCTGTGGATTGGCACGGCAAAGAAGAAGCCGGACCCCGAGCCCGAAGAGCAGATATCGGACGCCGATCCCGTGGGGATGGTGCTCGGTCTGATGGAGCTGCCCGTCGATGTCGTGAAGCGCATCGTGATGGAAAAGCCGATCGCCTCCATCGCGCTGATCTCAAGCATCGGCCTGCTGATCGCGCGCAAGCCGGAAGTGGCGATGAAGCTGTTCGACCGGCTTGTGGGCTCGTTCGGGCCGAAGCCCTGATCCAGGCTGGCGCGCGTGGCCGGGCGTAATCGCGGCCTACTCTTCCAGCATTGCAATCGCTTGCGGCACGGGTGCGCTTGTGCTCGCTGCCGCGCTGTGGACAGTCGCGGCGTAGCGTGAGGATTCGGGATGGACGAAGGACGGCATCACCAGCCGAGCTTGACTGAGCGCGCGAAGTATCTGTTCGACAAGAGCATGTCGGCGGGGACGGTGGCGCTGATCGGGTGGCTGGCGGCGGTGTCGCTGGCGATTATCGTGGCGGCGAGCCTGTTCATCGTGATCGTGGGCATTGCGCCCGACGGCGAGCATCGGCCGCACGACTTCATCGAGACGGGCTGGGAATCGCTGATGCGGACGCTCGATAGCGGCACCGTCGGCGGCGACAATGGCTGGCCGTACCGCATTGTGATGCTTGTTGTGACCATTGCGGGCATCTTCGTGTTCTCCGCCTTGATCGGCGTACTCTCCAGCGGGCTCGAGGCGAAGATCGCCGAGCTGCGCAAGGGCCGCTCGCGCGTGCTGGAGATCGGCCACACGGTGATCCTCAACTGGTCGCCGTCAATGGTCGACATCCTGTCGGAGCTTTCGCTTGCAAACACGGACGGGAAGACGGCGCGGATCGCGATCCTGGCTGACCGCGACAAGGTCGAGATGGAAGACGAGATCGCCAAGAAAGCGCCGAAACTGAAGGGCGTGGAGGTGATCTGCCGGAGCGGGGACCCGTGCGATCTCAATGACCTGTCGATCATCAATCCCGGGGCGGCGAAGTCGATCATCGTCTTGGCCCCGGAGGGCGAAGATCCCGATGCGCAGGTGATCAAGACCATCCTCGCCGTGACCAATGGGCCCGAACGCGGCGCCCAGCCGCTGCAGCTGGTGGCCGAAATCCGCGAGGCGCAGAACATCGAGCTGGCGCGCACGGTCGGCGGGGCCGACGTGCAGGTGGTGCTGGCGGACGACCTCATCTCTCGCATACTCGTGCAGTCGACGCGGCAGCCGGGCCTCTCTGGCGTCTTCGCCGAGTTGCTGAGTTTCGAGGGCGAAGAAATCTATACGCACAAGGTGGACGGGCTGGAGGGTCTCACCTTCGGCGAGGCGCTGGGCGTGTTCGAGGAAGGCGCGCTGCTGGGGCTGGCGGATGATGACGCCGTGCAGCTCAATCCGCCGATGGAGCGGGTGATCGGCGCCGCCGACAAGGCCGTGGTGGTGGC
>JBBAUA010000056.1:18868-21322 GCA_040398465.1 Hyphomonadaceae bacterium
GATCTCGACGTCAGCCACATCGTCAAGGACACGGCGCGCGAGGCGACGCTGAAGCCGCTCGATGTGACGTCTTTCGACAACATCATCGTGCTTGGCTACACCGACAACATGTCCCCGCAGTCGGCGGACACGCGGACGCTGGTGACGCTGCTGCAGCTCAGGCGGCTTTCCGAGGTGGCGGGGCGGCCCATCAGCGTGGTGAGCGAGATGCTTGATGCGCGCAACCGGGCCCTCGCGGAGGTGACCCATGCCGACGATTTTGTCGTCAGCAACCAGCTGGTGTCGCTGATGCTCGCACAGGCGTCGGAGAACCGGTACATCGCCGCCATCTTCGCCGACCTGCTCGATGAAGAGGGGTCGGAAGTCTATGTGCGGCCTGTGACGGATTATGTGGCGATCGACCGGCCGGTGAACTTCTACACCATCATCGAGGCGGCGCGGCGCCGGGGTGAGGTCGCATTCGGCCACCGGGTCGCGCTGGACAGGGGCGGGGATCGCCGCAAGGCGGGCGTGATCGTGAACCCGCCGCGGCATGTGCTGCGGACCTATGCCGAAACGGACGCCGTGGTTGTGCTGGCCCGGGGGTAGGTGCGTCGCTGGGGTTGGCAGTCCGTTGACTGACGGCGGGCCCGGCTTTAGGCATCCCGGATGACGGGCAAGGGACTTTCACCGACAGAGGCAATCGACAAGGCGACGGAGCTGCATGCAGCCGCCGTTGCAAGGCTGCGTGCGGCGCTTGAGGCGTTCGTGCTCCGGGGCGAGACGCCCGATCCCCAGGCGCGGACGCGCGGGGATTTCTGCTATCCCGAGTTGCGGCTGACCTATCATCCGGACGGGCCGATCCCGGCGCTGTCGCGGGCCTTCGCCAAGCTGTCGGAGGCGGGGCTGTATGTCAGCACGATCACGCAGCCGGCTTTCTTCAGGACATACTTTCTCGAACAGCTTGAGCAGATTACGGCCGACTTCGATGTGACGCTCGATGTCGTCGTCTCGAAGTCGGAGATTCCGTATCCTTATGTGCTCGAGCATGCGTCGAACATCGACGCCGAGGCGCTACCGCCGGCGGAGTTCGCGCGCTGGTTCCCGACGCCGCGGCTAGACCTGATCGGCGACGAGGTGATCGACGCCGAGATCCAGGATGGCGGCTTCTTCAACACGGACGGGATGCGGCCGCTGGCGCTGTTCGATGCGGGGCGGATCGACTTCTCCTTGCAGCGGCTTAAGCACTATACCGGCACGCCATTCGAGCATGTGCAGCGCTACATCCTGTTCACGAACTATCATCGTTACGTTGATCACTTCGTGGAGTGGTCGATCGAGCGGCTGAAGCAGCCGGGACCGTACAAGAAGCTGTCGGCGCCGGGCGGGATTGTCGTCGACGCGCAGACCAAGGATGCGGCGGCGAAGGTCAATGACGGGCCGTGGCGGCGTCATCAGATGCCGGCCTATCACCTGATGGCTGATGACCGCTCGGGGATCACGCTGGTGAATATCGGTGTTGGTCCGTCCAATGCGAAGACGATCACGGATCACCTTGCGGTTCTGAGGCCTGAGTGCTGGATCATGGTCGGGCATTGCGGCGGGCTGCGGCATTCGCAGCGGATTGGGGACTATGTGCTGGCGCATGCGTATCTGCGCGATGACCACGTGCTGGACTCGGTGTTGCCGCGCGACATTCCGGTGCCGCCGATCGCCGAGGTGCAGGTGGCGCTGCAGGATGCGGCGGAGAAGGTGACGGGCGAGACTGGCGACCAGCTGAAGAGCCGGTTGCGGACGGGAACGGTGGTGACGACGGACGACCGGAACTGGGAGTTGCGGTTCACCGACAGTTCCAAGCGGTTCAACAAGTCGCGCGCCATCGCCATCGACATGGAAAGCGCAACGATCGCCGCCAATGGCTATCGCATGCGCGTGCCTTATGGCGTGCTGCTGTGCGTGTCGGACAAGCCGCTGCATGGCGAGATCAAGCTGGCGGGGGCGGCGAACCGCTTTTACGAGCGGGCGATCGGCGAGCACATCCGCATCGGCATCGAGACGCTGGAAAGCCTTGCACGGGAAGGGGGCTCCGCGCTGCACTCGCGCAAGCTGCGGTCTTTCTACGAGCCGCCCTTCAGGTAGCGCTGAGCATTTCATCGCCAGAGCGGACGACGCGCTACAATTGGGCGCGGCTATGTCCCTGGGGCAGGCACGAATCAGGGGTTTGCCCCGAGGGCCGAATCTCGATCACGCTAATCGTGGAATCGACACAAGCATCAGAGTAAATCAGTATGCCCATATGCCCCCGGCTTTCGCCGGCTGAGGACAAGTCATGACGGACGCCTCCCCGGCGGAAGTTTCGGGCGCAAGGCCTGCCAGCAGCCGGGTCGGCGGCGTGATGCAGCCGGCTGGCCTGTCGTGGGCTGTGTTCGAGTTCGCACGCAACCCGTACTTCATGCTGATCGTGACGTACGTGTT
>JBBAUA010000057.1:0-20396 GCA_040398465.1 Hyphomonadaceae bacterium
TCAGGCCTGATCCAGCGGCGCCAAGATCGTGAAACACGCGCCTGACTTGGTCTCCATCAGCAGCGTGCCGCCAAGCTGTTTCACCATCATGCGGACGAGCGTTGTTCCGTATCCCTCAGTGGTGGAATGATGAGGTGGAAGTCCTATCCCGTCGTCGGCGACGCAGATCGTCATGCCGGTGTCGGTGCGGCGCAGGCTGACGCTGACCGTCCCCTTCTCCCTTTCGAAGAAGGCGTGTCGCAGGGCGTTCGACACCAGCTCGTTCACCGCGAGGACGACGCGTTGCGCCAGCGCGACCGGGATTTCGACTTCGTCGGAGTCGACGACTACCTCGATGTGATCCGTGTCTCCCGCCATGGTTTGTAGCGATATGCAGAGTTTCCGAAGCGTTGCGCCGAGATTGATGGGCCCGTTTCCCTCGGTAGCCTGAAGCGCGTCATGGATCCCGGCGACGCTGCTCATGCGCGCGGCGGCGGCTCGCAGCGCTTCGCGGGCAGGAGCACTGGATTCCTGCCGCGCCTGCAGGCGCATCAGGCTGGCGACAAGCTGGAGGCTGTTCTTGATCCGGTGGTTGCCCTCCCGCAGCATCACCGCATGCTGGAGTGAGAGCTTGTCAGCATCCTTGAGTTGGCGGCGCAGTCTCAGAATCTCCATGCGCAGCGGGTCGCGCCCCGGCGCCTGCCCGTCGCCGGTCGGGCTGTTCGATACGCCGACGGTCGTGAAATTCGAGACGTCATTCGCCATGACCTTCGTTTCTCCATCACCGCGCGCAGTGTGCGCGCGTGGGGGGAAAAGGTCGGTACGCTGATCGACTCTGTCGCGAAATAACGTGCACGCGGGAATGTGCGGACTCAGCTAATGATCAGTTTTCTTTGGAAACACGGGCGTTGTGTCGAGAATGCCTAGTCGCGAGGCGGCGCGGCTTCTTCGCCGAACAGGCGGCGGTACTCGCCGCTGACAGCCCCATAACATTCGCAAGCAGCGTCCTCGAGACCGGCGCGGTCGACGATCGTGATCTTGCCGTGCTGATAACGGATCACGCCGGCGCGCTGCAGCGTGCTGGCGGCGATGCTGACCGTGGCCCGGCGCACGCCCAGCATAACGGCGATCAGATCCTGTGTCAGCGACAGCTGGGGGACGCTGCTGCGATCGTGCGCGGCGAGGAGCCATCGGGCGAGGCGTTGTTCCAGGGCGTGATGGGCGTTGCAGGCGGCAGTCTGCGAGACCTGGACCTGAAAGATCAGGGCATACCGGAGGAGCAGATCACGCAGCACCGGCGCCTGGGCCACCACATCCAGCAAGCCTTCGGCCGACATGCGGTAGGCCTGGCCGCCGGTCTGGCACATGGTCTCGGCGTAGGACGTCTTGCCGCCAAGCACGACGGTAAAGCCCGCCACACCTTCAGAACCGATCAGGGCGATCTCAAGCGGATGTCCATCAGACAGCACGTTCAGTGCAGAGATGAACCCTGTCTCGACGAAGTAGACCTGATCGATGACATCTCCATGGCGATGCAGGGTCTGGCCGAGATCCATGGTGACGAGCGTCAGCCGACCGGAAATGAGCGCAAGCTCGGCGGCCGGCAGCGCGGAAAGGATCCGGTTCTTTATGGCGGTCTGGTCAATGAGGGCCACGGTTGTCTCCAGCGCCAGATGGCGGGGCGGGAGCGTGCGTTACTCTCAGGAGGTTGTGAGCCGCTCAGGGACAACCGCTGTCACCATAATGCGCCAAGCGGAGGAATGGCGCCATTCAATAGCGAAACAAACTGGCATTGCGCTGCGCGGAATTGCGCTTTCAGGTGCGCGTTGAGCCGCTCGACCGCGCAACCATGTCTTCACGGAGTTTGAGTATTGTTTGCAACAAGCTCGCGAGGCGCGATCCCGGCGGGGCGGCAGGCAGCAGTTTAGTCAGTCGAGCGGTCCTGGCGCGAGGGAAGGACGGTCCTTCTCCCGCCGCCATCAGCAATGACCGCACTCAACTTATGAGGTCGAAGCACAGCATGCAGAGGCCGCGCATTTTGTACGGTACCGTGCACAGCCTTTGATTGGGACACGCTGCGCCAGGACGAAAAAATGGGCGCCCCCGGACAGGAGGGCGCCCTTGGATGTCCAGCGAGCCGGGGAGAGCGGCGGCGCTGGTCGCCACAAGAGCAAGGCGCGACGGAATTGTCTGTGAGCTGACGCCTGTTTGAACGAAGGCAATTGCAACGCGGCGCCATGTCAGGCGCCGTACCGATGCGCGCGATCCGGAATGGTAGCTGACGCAACGACTGGGAGGCTTTGGTCTCTTACCGTCACGAGCGCCATCGTCCCCGGGGCTGTGGACGATGGCGCTACTGTGGCGGCTACAGATGCCTCAGGATCGCATCCGCCATCTGGCGGGTGCTCATGGAGCCGCCGAGATCGGCGGTGCGGGCGCCGGCATCGAGCGCCTTGCCGACGGCGACGAAAATGCGGTCGGCGATGTCGGCGCGGTTGAGGCTCCAGCGCATCGCCATCTCGAGTGACAGGATGGCGGCGATTGGGTTCGCGATGTTCTTGCCGGCGATGTCGGGCGCCGAGCCGTGGACTGGCTCGTAAAGGCCGGGCGTACCTGGATCGCCGAGCGCCGCTGACGGCAGCATGCCGATCGAACCGGTGAGCATCGAGGCTTCGTCTGAAAGAATGTCGCCGAACAGGTTGTCGGCGAGCAGGACGTTGATGTCCTTTGGCGCTTTCACGAGGTGCATGGCGGCGGCGTCGGCCAGCATATGGTCAAGCTTCACGTCGCTGTACTGTTCGGCGTGGAGCTTGGTCACTTCCTCGCGCCAGAGCAGGCCGGATTCCATCACGTTGGATTTCTCGCAGGAGAGGACGCCGGCGAATTTGCTCGCACGGGTGCGTCCGCGCGCGAGTTCGAAAGCGCGGGCGGCGACGCGGCGGATCTCAGATGTGGTGTAGCTCTGCGTGTCGATGCCGCGGCGCTCGCCATTGGGCAGGGTCTCGATGGTCTTGGGCTGGCCGAAATAGACGCCGGAAGTCAGCTCGCGAACGATCATGATGTCGAGGCCTTCGACCAGTTCGCGCTTTAGGGCGGAGGCGCCGGCGAGGGCGGGGAAGCAGAAGGCTGGGCGCAGGTTGGCGTAGACATCGAGATTCTTGCGCATCGCCAGCAGGGCGGCCTCCGGGCGCTTGTCGCGCGGGACGCTGTCCCATTGCGGGCCGCCGACGGCGCCCATCAGGATCGCGTCGGCCTTGCGGGCGCTGTTCATGACTTCCTCGGTCAACGGCGTCCCGAACTGGTCGTACGAGACGCCGCCGAAGAAGGCGGATTCGATCTGCAGGTCGGGCGCGACGTGCACGGCGACGCGGCGGGCTTCCTCGGTGACCTCCGGGCCGATGCCGTCGCCGGGGAGAAGGAGAAGTGTCTGGGTGTTCGTTGTCATGGCTTCGTCCTCGCGCAGGGCCGCTGGCGGGCGTCTTAACAGAGGCGGCGCGTCAGGCAATGTTTGGGGCAATCTTGCCGGACGCCGCGGGCGGTCTTACTGCCCGGTGGATGAGCGACCTTTCGACATGGACCCGACGCCCGCCGCCTGGGCTCGAGCCGCTGGCGGGGCGGCTGGTGCGGCTCGAGCCGCTTGATGCGGGCGCGCATGGCGAGGCGCTGTTTGCGGCGGTCGGCGGCGCGGCGAATGCGGGGATCTGGGAGTGGATGCCTGTTGGGCCTTTCGCGGCCCGCGAAGAACTCCTCGGATTTCTTGCGGCCCAGCTCGCGCAGGAAGCCTGGCGTACGATGGTGATCCGTGCGGGCGGGACCGGCGATGTGCTCGGCATGTGCACCTATATGCGCATACGCGAAGCGCATGGCAGCGCGGAGATCGGCTGCGTCGCGTTCGGACCAAGGCTGAAGCGCACGCCCGAGGCGACGGAGGCGCTCTGGCTGATGGCCGCGCACGTCTTCGACCTCGGCTACCGGCGCTATGAATGGAAATGCAACAACGACAATCTCGCCTCGAAGCGGGCGGCCGAGCGGTTCGGCTTCCGGTTCGAGGGCCTTTTCCGGAACGACATGGTGACCAAGGGCCGGTCGCGCGATACGGCCTGGTATGCGATCACCGACGCGGACTGGCCGGGTATTGCTTCGGCGCTTGAGGGCTGGCTTGCGCCTTCCAATTTTGCGGCGGAGGATGGCGCACAGCGGCGGACGCTTGAGTCGTTTCGACGCGCATGAGCGCAAGGCAAGCATGATCACCGGTCTCGATCACGTCCTCATCGTCTGCCCGTCGATCGACGATGGCGAGATCGCCTATTCGACATTGCTGGGGCGTGAGCCCGACTGGCGCTCTCATGATCCGGGCGGATCGGCCACGGTGATCTTCCAGCTCGAGAACACGGCGCTGGAGATCATGTCGCCAACGGGCGGCGGGCCGCTGGCGCGGCGGCTTCATGCGATGATCGAGCAGGATGGCGTCGGGCTGAAGACGCTGGTGTTTCACAGCGATGATCTGGCCGGTGATCGCGCTGCGCTGGACAGGCGCGGTTTGCGGCCGGACGAGATCGTCGCCAATGAGAGCGTCGATCCGCGCTCGGGCAGCGCGCGCTACTGGTCGCGGATGCGGCTGGATGATTCGACGACGCACGGCGTCCGGATCTTCTGCCTGAACCGCAAGGCGCCGGACCCGCTGGCCTACAAGTCGCAGAAGCCGGACATCGTCTCGGGCCTCGACCATGTGGTGATCAACACGGCCAACCCGGATCGTGCGGTGGCGCTGTATGGGGCGCGCCTGGGCCTGCGGCTGGCGCTCGACCGCTCCAATCCGGACTGGGACATGCGGCTGATGTTCTTCCGCATCGGCGGGATGACGGTGGAGCTGGCGCACAAGATTTCGACCGGTGTCGGCAACCAGCCCGACAGGCTGTGGGGTCTGTCGTGGAAGGTCCCGGATCTCGAAGCGGCGCATGCGCGGCTTGTGAAGGAGGGCATCGGCGTGACGCCCATCCGTGCAGGGCGCAGGGTCGGCACGAAGGTGTTCAGCGTGCGTGACGGCACACTGGGGATACCGACGCTGGTGATTGCGGAGGCGGGGTGACGACCCTTCCCACGTGCCGTCCGCCCATGCGATACCCCGCGCCATGAAAGCCTTTACGCAACTCACCGGAACCGCGGCGCCCCTGCCGATCGCGAACATCGACACCGACCAGATCATCCCGAAGCAGTTCCTCAAGACGGTTTCGCGCGAGGGGCTGGCGAAAGGGCTGTTCTATGACTTCAAGACGAAGGCGGACGGCTCGCCCAATCCGGACTTCGTGCTCAACAAGCCGGCCTATGCGAAGGCCGCGATCCTGATCGCCAAGGAGAATTTCGGCTGCGGCTCCTCGCGCGAGCATGCGCCATGGGCGCTGCTGGACCAGGGGCTGAGCGTGGTGATCGCGCCGAGCTTTGCGGACATTTTCTACAACAACTGCTTCAAGAACGGGCTCCTGCCGATCGTGCTGCCGCGGGAGGTGGTGGACAGCCTGATGGAGCAGGCAGGTGGACCGAACCACATGTTCAACATCGACCTCGCCGCCCAGACGGTAACTGCGCCGGACGGCAAGGTGCATCGTTTCGACATCGACCAGGGCCGCAAGGCCAGCCTGCTCGCGGGGCTCGACGAGATCGGCGAGACACTGCAGCATGGCGGCGACATTTCTCGCTTCGAGGAACAGCGAAAGCTCTCCCAGCCATGGCTCGCCTGATCCATCTTCTCCCGATTGCCTGTCTCGTGCTCGCGGCCTGCGGGGGTGAGTCCGCAGTCAAGGGAACCGAGGATGCGACGGTCAGTCCGGCTGGCGTGGCGGCGATTGATCCCAAGGCTGCGGCCGAGCTCGAAAAGCTGAAAAAGGTCCAGGCAGAGCTGGCGGCGCAGAAGCCGGCTTTCGATGAGGCCGTGGCCGCCGGCGATGCGATCAGGCTCGATGAGCTTGCCGACGCCGGCAACGCCCATGCCCAGTATGAACGGGCGGTGCGCCGTCTCGCGTCAGAGGACTACATGCTGCAGCAGGGCGGCTTCGAGGACGTGGAATCGGCCTCTGAGGCAGGGCTGCCCGAGGCGCAGCTGTGGGTCGGCCAGCGCATGGCGTTCGGCAAGGACGGCTACAAGCTGCAGCCGTCGTCGGGGCTCAAGCTGATGGAGAAGGCGGCGGCGGCGGGCAATCTGGAGGCCATCCTCGCGGTCGCTGGCATGTATGCGCAGGATGCGTACATGGCGGACAAGACGAAGGCGCGCGCGTGGTATCAGCGCGCAGCTGACCAAGGTTCGGACGAGGCCAAGAGCTGGCTCGATACGCTGGATGCGGATAGCGACAGCTGACCGTCGGTCCCAGCGCTTCACCCCCGATCGTCGTCGTCCACATGCAGCGCGTGCAGAACGCGGTGGAAGACTGGCGCCAGCACGATGCCTGAGACCAGGACCAGGATCAGGCCGCATGCGAGGGCGTAGATGCCAGCGAAGAGTTTGCCGGCTTCTGTATGCAGGGGCGGATCGACGGGGCCCATGCCGCCCAGCAGCATCGCAGAATTCAGGAATGCGTCGATGGCGGGCATGCCCTCCGTCGCCTGATAGCCCCACATGCCAACGCCGAGCGCCGCGGCGACCAGCGCCAGGGCGACGGCGATGTTGGCGAGCAGGCGTCCCGCAAACCTTGCCGGTGAGGCGAGAGGCTGGTCCTTGGAGTCGAAATTGAACAGCGCCATCGAAGTCCTCCGTGATCCGGCAGGCGGAGCTTATCCGCTTGCCGGCCGGGGAGGAACCGCTCGTTGTTACGATGCGGCGGCGGGGGCGTGTCCCCCGCTCGTTATCGGGGAGGATGCAGGTTCTGCGCGGTAGGAGCGGACAGCGGCGGGAATGCCGACTTCAAGCGGCGTGGCGTCCGACCAGAAGCGGCGGGCGAACTTGGTTGCATCGACATGATAGGGGCGGTTCCAGGTGAAACGCATCTCGATCAGTTCGCGCATCATCGGGGCGAAGAGGCCGAGAAGGCGCAGCATCGGGCTCGGCATGACCATCATCTTCAGCTTCACGCCGGCAGCGTCCGCGCCGATCTGCAGCATCTCGCGCGGTGATTTCGCCTTGGCGCAGGGGACGTGCCAGGTCTGGTTGAAGGCGTCGTCGGGTGCATCGAGGAGGGTCACCACGGCGCGGGCGATGTCCGGCACGTAGGCGAAGGCGTGCGGCATGTCGGGCGTCATCAGGACCTGTGCTGCCTTCCCCTGCGCGACGGGGGCGAGGCCTGAGTCGCCCATGTGCGAGTTGCGCACGCCGGGTCCGTAGAAGTCGGGCGCGCGCAAGGCGGCCCAGCGCACCCGGCCCTCGCGGGCCGCCTGCTGCCACATGCGCGTCACCGCAGAGCGCACGGCGGGCTTCCGGCCGTAGTCGGCGAGCGGCAGGTCCTCGTGCAGGGCCACGTCCTGCGGGCCGTACATGTACATGTTGTCGATGAACACGACGCGGGTGTTGGCGGCTTCTGCCGCCGCGATGAGAGCTGTCATCGCCTTGGGCCACGCCGCGCGCCACACCGGGGTGAGGTATTCGAAGCCGATGGCGACGACGACCTGGGACGCGCCCGACATCGCGCGTTTGACGTCTTCAGGCTTTAGCACGTCGCACGCCGTGAATTCGACGCCGGCGGGGAGGCTGGCGGGGCGCTTGCGCTGGACGAGGCGTACAGGCGTTCCGCGGGCGCGCAGCGCTTCCACTGTCGCGGCCCCGGTGGGTCCATAGCCGAACACGGTGACCAGGTTTTCTGTGTGCGCCATCGCTGTCTCCTTCTCTGTTGACAGCAAGGTAGCGCAGGGAAGAACATATCAGAAATGCATAGTTGGTATTGATGATATGCGCGAAGTGAATTTGGCCTCGATCGACCTGAACCTCCTCCCGGCGCTGGAGGCGTTGCTGACGCGGCGCAATGTCAGTCAGGCGGCGCGCGATGTCGGCCTCAGCCAGCCGGCCATGAGCAGGGCGCTGGCGCGGCTCAGGGAGGTGCTGGGCGATGTGCTGCTCGTGAGATCGCCGGGGGGCGGTTACGTGCTGAGCGCGCGGGCGGAGGCGTTGTCGGTCCGGCTGCCGGGCATGCTGGACGAGGTGAAGGGCGTGTTCCGCGAGCCGGTATTCGACCCGGCGAAGGTCGAGCGGACCATACGGATCGCCGGCCTCGACATGCACGGCATACTTCTGGCGCCGGCGCTGATGAAGCGCTTGGCTACAGAAGCGCCGGGGATCAGCATTCGCATAGAAGGTTACGGCCCCGATCTGATCCAGCGGATGGAGACAGGGCGGCTCGACCTGGCCTTTGCGACATCCTCCACGCCGCTGCCGCCGGGGTCTAGCAGCGAAAGCTGTGCAATGGACCGGCTGGCGCTTGTAATGCGGAAGGGCCATCCGCTGGCGAATCGCAAATGGACCATCGAGGATTATGGCCGTGTCGACCATGTCGGCATTTCCATCCTGGGCGATGCCGGCTCCGAACTCGATGCACAGCTGGCAAAGGCGGGCGTACAGCGGCGGATCGCGCTGGTGACGCCTCAATTCATTGCGGCGCTCGCGGCGGTTGGCGGGACCGACATGGTGTCGACGCTCTCCCACGTTTTTGCGCGACGGTTTGCCGAGACGTTCGGGTTGGTTCTCAAGGAGCCGCCGCTGCCCGCCCGTGATTTCGACCTGACGCTGGTGTGGACCGCTGTGCGCGCATCCGATCCCGTCCTGGCCTGGGTCAGGGGCGTGATTGTCGAGACGGCGAGGGCGACGATGGATATCGGATCTGCGGCCTGAAGCAGCCTGAGGCGGCAGCCCGGCCGTTGCGAAGCCTGCTTCCGCACCAGATCGATGAAATTTCACCGGCTTCCAGACGCCGTCCTCAACCATTCCCCGGCATCATCTGAATCATGACCCGCGGTGCTCGCGACACTCCGGGACACACGCGTGAACCTGTATGGAAGTTTAGGAAGCGCGGCACGGAAGCCACACCGCTTCCGAACATCGTGTTGAACTGCGCCATCGATCCGCATGCTGACTGAATGCGGGTTCATTCTGAAGGCGGCGCGCCCCATCTCCGTGCCTGAAACGCATTGCATTGCCGCATTCGCGTCGTGCTTATGCCCGCCTTGGCTGGCCTGATGTTCGCATCGGAACCGAGAGTCGGTCCGTACATTCCACTCGAAGCCCCAGCGAAGAAGGGCAGGCTGACATGACAACGCATCTCTCCCCCTCCCAAGCCAAGGCTGTCAAAGCCTACTGGTACCCGCAGCAGCATCGTCATTACTGGCTCGCCGACGTTATCGTTCATGCGGTCGGCCTCGCGCTCGCGGTGGTGGGCTGTATCCTCCTTGTCACAACGGCCGCCTCGTCCGGCAGCGTGAAGGCGACGGCCGCCCTGGTGATCTATTCGGCCGGCCTGCTGGCCATGCTGGGCGCCTCGGCGCTGTGCAACTCGAACACCAACCAGAAACTCGCTCACATTCTTGAGCGGCTCGACCTGTCGGGCATCTTCATCATGATCGCGGCGTCCTACACGCCCTTCATGCTGGCCAAGCTGGATGGACCGCTCGCCTGGGGCATTCTGGGGCTGGTCTGGGTCGTGGCCCTGGCCGGCGTTGCGATGAACCTGCTGGCGCGCTGGAAGGCCCCGAAAGTCTATATCGCAATGTACCTGACGCTGGGCTGGGCGGTTCTCGCGGTCATGGACCAGCTGATCCACAATCTCTCGCCGCTCGGCCTTGGCCTGCTTGCGGCGGGCGGCGTGCTCTACACGGTGGGCGTGATCTTCCACGTCAACAAGAAGCTGCCGTTCAACTCGGCCATCTGGCACGGTTTCGTCATCGCGGCGGCGACCTGCCACTTTGCGGCGATCTACATGGACGTGGCCGCCGCGGGCGTTGCCTAGTCCGCCGCCAGGATCACGGACCTTACGGTCGGGTAGATCTGGTTGTCCCACTTGCGGCCGGAGAATACGCCATAATGGCCGACGCCGGGCTGCAGGTGGTGGCTGCGCAGGTGGGGGCGCAGCTTGGGGGTGAGTTCGTGGGCGGCCGCAGTCTGGCCGACGGCGCAGATATCGTCGCGCTCGCCTTCCACCGTCAGCAGGGCCGTGCGGGTGATCTTCGAGCAGTCGACGGGTTCGCCATGGTGTTTGAGGCGGCCGAGCGGCAGGCGCATTTCCTGAAAGACCCAGGCGACCGTCTCAAGATAGAATTCCTCGGTCAGGTCGAGCACGGCGAAGTATTCGTCGTAGAAGGTCTTGATCTTCTCCGCCTCGTCGGCCTCGCCCTCCACGAGATGCCTGTACAGCGTCTTGTGCGCGTCCATGTGGCGTTCGGGGTTCATCGCCATGAAGGCGGTAAGCTGCATGAAGCCAGGATAGACGCGTCGGCCCCAGGCTGGCAGCGGGAAGGGGACGGTGGAGATCAGGTTGTTGCGGAACCACTCGATCGGGTGGTCGGTCGCCAGCTTGTTGACGGCGGTCGGGTTGATGCGGCAGTCGATCGGGCCGGCCATCAGGGTGAGCGAGCGCGGCTCGCACGTATGTTTCTGCGCGGCCATTACGGCGGTCGCGACCATGGCCTGCACGCAGGGCTGGCAGACGGCGACGAGATGTGCGCCGGGGCCGAGATGCTCCAGCATGCGGATCAGGTAGTCGACATATTCCTCGAAGCCGAAGCGGCCCTGCACGAGGGGCACGTCGCGCGCATTCTTCCAGTCGGTGATGTAGACGTCGTGGTCCTGCAGCATGGTCTTCACGGTGTTGCGCAGGAGCGTCGCGAAGTGGCCGGAGAGCGGGGCTACGACCAGCACTTTCGGCTGGGGGGCGTCGATATCCTTGCGGAAGTGGAGCATGCGGCCGAAGGGGAGGTCGAGCGCGACCTCCTCGACGACAGATGCTTCGCGATTCTCGACCATCACGGATGTGATGCCGAAGGGTTGTGAGACATGCGTCAGCTTGGCGCGTGTCGCCATTTCGAGCGCGGCCATAAGCTGGCGCACATAAGGGCTGTTGGCAGAGCCGTTGAGCGAAGACCGCATCTGCAGGGCAGCGAGCGCGGCGGCGCGAAATGGCGCCGACGCCTGCATCTGGGCCTCGTAGATGTGGTACCACATATCCTGGCGCGCTCTATTCTTAGGCAGTTGCGTATTCGGACCCGCTTCCTTATCGAAGCCTAGTTCCGCGCATACCACACTGCGACATACCATTGCATATACAGATTAAGGGCAAGGAAAACGCCGTCATGGCAGGCGCTAAGCTGACAATTTCGAGCAGGAATTACTCCTCCTGGTCGCTGCGGGCCTGGCTTTTCTGCCAGCTGGCCGAACTCGAGGTCGAGGTCGAGAGCGTGCCGATGGACGACGCCAACAACCGGGCAGAGTTGCTTCTGCTGAGCCCGACCGTGATGACGCCGCGCCTCGACCACAACGGGGCGAGCATCTGGGACACCTTCGCAATCGCGGAGTATCTTGAGGAAGAATTCCCCGACAAGGGCCTGTTGCCGCTCGACAAGCGTCCGCGCAGCCATGCCCGCTCGATCATGGGCGAGATGCATGGCGGGTTCTACAATATGCGCTCGGCGCTGCCGATGAACATCCGTGCGCGCTATCCCGGCTTCCGGGTGTTCACGGGCGCCAAGGGCGACATTCGCCGTGTGCTGACGATCTGGGGCGAGTGCCTCGACCAGTATGGCGGGCCGTTCCTGTTCGGGAAGACACCGACGCTGGCGGACGCGATGTACGCGCCGGTGTGCTCGCGCTTCGTGACGTATGACGTGTCGCTGGACGGCAAGGCGGCCGAATACCGCGACCGCATCATGGACTGGAAGCCGATGAGGACCTGGATCGGGGATGCAAAAGCCGAGCCGATCGAGATCGAGGAACTGGATATCGAGTTCTGAGCCACCTCCGCTTGGAGAGGGAAGGTAGTCGCTACAACCCCGACCCAGCCAGACCGGGCAGGAAGTTGGTCAGCTTTTCGGCGAGGTCTGAGCGGCTCAGCGGCTTGGGCGTCCAGGCGGTCATGCCGGCAGATGTCAGGCGGCCGACCTGATCGCGGTGGGCTTCATCGATCATGCCGATGATCGGGATGTCGGACCAGGGCGTCTGGCTGCGACGGACCCAGCGCAGGACTTCAGGTCCGGACATGATCGGCAGGCCCATTCCGAGCAGGATCACATCGAACGAACGCAACGAAAGCAAGTCGATTGCGGACTGGCCGTCCTCGACCTCGATCACCGCCAGGCTGGGGCTGGCGAGCAGCACGCGCAGCACGCGGCGGTGATAGGGGTCGGACTCGGCGGCCAGAATGCGCGGGGTCTCGTGTGGGCCCTGTTGACCGGGCGAGCGCTGCGCGCGTGCGTGAAGATCGCTGATCGGCGTATGCGAATCGAACGGCGCCGCTGCGGCGTCAAACGCGCCCGCGTCGTCGATGCCGGCATGAAGCCAGCCTCCCGGCCGTGCATGTTTTGAACGCATGTTTTCCCCACCGCGTCCCGACGTCCCTCGTCATGCGCAGTATGTCGCTGCGTCGGGCTAAGGTGCGATGAGCAGGCAGGGCCAAATCATGAGCTGTGCGCTAACCATGAAGCCAGCAGCGGCGAAAAAAAGCCCCGGCAGATCAATGCCGGGGCTTCGTTTCATCCTTAGCCGGAACGATTACGGATGCGCCATCTTCCACACCGCAGCCTGGCGGCCGACGACATCGACCAGATTGCCCATCGCAACGTTGGCGTCGTTGAGATGGAGGCCCCAGCCCGGATCAGGCTTGCCCTGCGCCATCACGTCGGTGAGCGGGTCGTCCGTCCGCGGATCGTTCGGGTTCGCGTTGATTTGGACTTCGAGATAGTGATGGTTGTTCTTGCGCACGCATTCCGCGGTGACGAGGCCGGGGGTTGCGGCGAAGGGCGTGGAGATGTCCTTGCCGTCGACGAATTTGCGGCCGGCATCACGTCCGAAGACCGTCCAGTAGGATTTGGGGTCGTTCGCCTTGCCGCCGCCGAGGGCTGCCGGGTTGGTGCAGACGGCTTCGGTCTCGCCGCGGTTGATGCCGAAGGAGGCGGTGTCGCTCGGCGGTACGGTGTCGCGATAGGTCGAGAACGAGATCACGCAGCCGGTCTGGCTGGGCGATTTGCAGACCGGGATGTTCTTGAACGTGCCGCCGACGTCGGCGTTCTTCGGGACCTGAATGGTCGAGCCCAGAATGATCGCCGAGACCAGTTTGGCCTGATCCGGCTTGCCGTCGATCTTCGAGGCGATCAGGCGCGTGATCTGGCCCGAGCCTTGGCTGTGGCCGAGGATCACCACGCCGCGGCCCTTGTTCTCGTTGGCGAGGTACCATGCCCAGGCGTCGTCCACGTCTGCAGCAGCGTCCGCCGGGGTGCCGCGCACGGGCACTTCGCCGCCGCCCGACATGCGCGCGCGCAGGGCGCCGAGGGAGAACTGCCGGTACATCGGCGCGAAGATGCGGCATTGCGAGCCGAAGCGCGCGAGCTGCGCCTTCGCGACGTTGAGCTCTTCCTCGCCGGGGATGAGGTCCGACTGGGTGAAGGGATCGAGCGACACGGTCGGGTAGACGTAGAAACAGTCGATCGGCGCGTTGGGATTGGGCGCGAACTTTTCGATGCTGGTTGAGCCATCGGCGTTGATCACCGTCGCATCGAGATTCACGTCACACGCATTGTTCGTGGTGCCCGGCTTGCAGAGCCAGTTGGCGGGGACGGAATAGTCCGTGCGCGAGGAGGAGCCAGCAGGCGCAATTGGCGTCGTCGCGACGGGCATTGGCGCTGGTGCGACTGCGGTGGGCGGGTTAGGCGTTTGCGGGAGCAGGGCGGCTGACACGGTCGGCGCGATGGGGATCTGCGGCGCGCCGCGGGAGTGATCGCCGCCGAAATAGCTGCAGCCCGTCGCAAGGACGGCTGTCGCCAGGGCGATGGCGCTAGCCATCGTTGTTCGTGTCATGTCTCTCTCCCGGTTGCCGAACCGTCGATGCGGTACGGCTTGATCTAGCTTTTGCAGCCAGTCTGCCAATGCGCGTGAAACCTTGTCCAGCGGGCGGGGGTCACGCTGGGGTGACTACTCGGCGTCGCAGCGCGCCGACTGGGTGATGCTCACGGCGCGGGCGCTGGCGTGGTTTTCGCTTACCACGTGTGCGGCGAAGGTCCGCGCGTCGGTCGAGGCAAAGAGATCCTCGAGGGGGTCTGCGCCGCCATCGACCATGAAGACATCGATATGGGCGCCCTTAATCGCCCCGCCGCGATCGCCAGCGAAGAGGTAGCCGTCATGGACATAGTCGCGGCCATTGTAGCGGAAGGCGCGGCCGCGCAGCTCGGGCACGAAGATCACGCTCTCGATCGGGATCTTCGCTGGGTCGACCGCGATGGTGCGGAAGGGGACGAGCGGATGGTTGCGCACGCCGCAGCCGAGCGCGTGGTTCACCTTCATGAAGCGCGCGCGGCGCGTGGCGTTCTTGACGCCGTCAGAGAGTGAGCCAAGGAACTCGTCGCAATTGGCCTGCTCGGGTCCCTTGTCGTCGACATAGACATAGGCCGTCGTGATCTCGCCGGTGCGCACGGAGACCGAGCCCTGCAGCGCCGACTCGCACCAGTCGCGGTGCGACAGCGGCGGCGAGATCGGATCGCCCTTGCGGCCGATCAGCGGGAAGGCGGCTGAGCTTGTTGCGGACGCGGGCGTGACTTGCGGCGTGTGATAGTGCGTCGCCCACAGGCGCAGGTCGGGGCCAAGCGCCTCCGGTTCAGGCGCGGCGAGCGAAAAGGCGAGGCCGCGCTCATAGGGGGAGAGGATCGGCGCGAGGCGGGAACTGTCGCCCATCACCACGGGTACGCTGCCCGGCACAGCCGCTGTGGCGCAGGCGGTGAGGCCGAACAAGACCGAGAGACTGAGCCGGCGCAGTTTCGACAGGTTGGCGCGTTGCCACGGCTCGCGGACGACGAGGGCCGGGGCGTTTGCGGCGGGGCCGTCGAGCCCGCTGGCCACGGGCTCGGACCTGAGGCCGAGTATGTCGGACACGTCCTTCATGATGACAGCGAAAGCGCCAGAGCCGTTACTGAACCGTTAGCGGCGTCAGATGTTGCTGGCCGGCTTGCGCTTGCGGCCGGGCCGGTCGGAGTCCTTGCAGACTTCATCGCCGGCGTCGTGCAGGGCGATCGCCATCGGGTGGTCCTTGGCGATGACGTACGCCTCGAACGTGTGCCGCGACGTGGACTGCACCAGTTCCGGCAGCGGATCGGCGGCGGCGTCCTCGACGAACATGTCGATATGATTGCCTTCGATGGCGCCGCCCGTGTCGGAGCCGATCAGGTAGCCGTCATGGGTGTAGAATTCGCCATTGGCCCAGAACTGCTTGCCGCGTAGTTCCGGCACGAAGAACACCGTGCCCATCTTGAAGCGGTCGCGGTCGATCGCGACGGTACGGAACGGCATCAGCGGAATGGCGCGCACGTCACAAGCCTGCGGATGATGGAAGGGGGCGAAGCGCGCCTTGCGCGTGGCGGTCTTGATGCGGTCGGACAGCTCGCCAAAATAGCGGTCGCACACGACCTGCTCGGGGCCGCCGGAGTCCACATACATATAGGCCGTCGGCTCGTCCTTGCCGTTGTCGACCCAGACGGAGCCCTGCATCGCGGCGTCACACCAATCTTCGGTGGAGAGCGGGGCGGACACCGGATTGCCCTTGCGGTCCAGCAACGGCTTCGCGGCGACGCTGGTCCAGGACGGACGCACGGTCGGCATGTGATAGTAGGTCGCCCACAGCTTCATCTTCTTCTTTGCCGGGAGCGCCGCTTCCTCCGGCGCATCGAGCATGAAGTTGAGAGCCTGCTGTGTCGGGTGCATGGGCGCGCGGCCGAGCGTGATCTCGACCTCGGTGTCTGCGAATGCTGAGCGGAGCGGTGGCCCCAGGAAAATCGCTGCAACAGCAACGACGAGGACCAGGGCAAGGAGCAATTTTTTCATCGAGATTCCCGCTGCCGTCGCGCCCCCCGGCAAGAGCCCTCGAAGTAGGGCGAGATCATGGCAGTTTCGCCTGCGTGGTGCAATCCGCCGCAGCTGCGTTAACCTTCTGGATCCGAGATCGTTAACGCGCTGTCGTCTCGCAACCGAAACCTGCGCGCTCGCGATGATGAAAAGTGGAGACGCGCGCGAAAATCTGCCGCCTACCGCGTGATGACACCCGTAATCGCGGCCTTCGCGGCCAGCACGGGGCTCATCAGATGCGTGCGGCCCCCGCGGCCCTGGCGTCCCTCGAAATTGCGGTTGGAGGTTGAGGCGCAGCGCTCGCCGGGCTTGAGGATGTCCGGGTTCATGCCGAGGCACATTGAGCAGCCGGGCTCGCGCCACTCGAAGCCGGCGTCGAGGAAGATCCTGTCGAGGCCTTCGTCTTCGGCTTGCGCGCGGATGAGGCCGGAGCCGGGCACGACCATGGCGCGTACGCCTGCGGCGACATGATTGCCTTTCGCGATGTCGGCGGCGGCGCGCAGGTCCTCGATGCGGGAATTGGTGCACGAGCCGATGAAGACGCGATCGACTTTCAGGCCTTCGAGCTTCTGTCCCGGTTCGAGGCCCATATAGGCAAGCGCGCGCTCCGCCGCTTCGCGCTTCACCGGATCGCTGATCTCGGCGGGCACGGGCGCAGTCGCCGTGACGGGCGCGGCCTGTTCGGGGCTTGTGCCCCAGGTGATCGTCGGCGCGACGTCTTCGGCAGCGATGTCGATGATCGCATCCCAGTGCGCGCCGTCATCCGAGGTGAGCGTCTTCCAGTGCTGGAGCGCAACTTCCCACTGTCCGCCCTTCGGCGCGGCCGGCCTGCCCTTCGTGTAGTCGAACGTCTTCTCATCAGGGGCGACAAGCCCGGCGCGTGCGCCGCCTTCGATTGAGAGATTGCAGAGCGTCATGCGACCCTCCATCGACATGGAGCGGATGGCCGAGCCCATGTATTCGATAACGTGGCCGGCGCCGCCATTTGTGCCAATGATCGCGATCAGGTGGAGGGCGAGATCCTTGGCGCCGACGCCGGGGCGGAATTCGCCTTCGACGCGGACGGCCATGTTTTTCATTTTTCGCGCACGCAGGGTCTGCGTCGCGAGGACGTGTTCCACTTCGCTGGTGCCGATGCCGTGGGCGAGGGCACCGAACGCGCCGTGTGTGGATGTGTGGCTGTCGCCGCAGACGATGGTGAGGCCCGGCTGGGTGCGGCCCTGTTCGGGGCCGACGACGTGGACGATGCCGTTCCGGATGTCGCCCATCGGGAAGAACTGGATGCCGTGTTCCTTCACATTGCGGGCGAGCGTTTCGAGTTGTTCGCGCGCCTCGGAATCCTTGACGCCGGCCATGCCCAGAGACTGGCCCTCGGTCGGCGTGTTGTGATCGGCGACGGCGAGGGTGAGATCGGGGCGGCGCACGCGGCGTCCGCTTGTCCGCAGGCCAGCGAAAGCCTGAGGCGTCGTGACCTCATGGATCAGATGCAGGTCGATATAGAGCAGGCTCTCGCCCGAAGCCTTGTCGGAGGCGACGACGTGGGCGTCCCAGATCTTGTCGTAAAGGGTGCGGGCGGTGGTCATGCCTCGCTATATGCGTGGGGGACCGCTGTGGCGCAAGCGACAGCGCGTCACGGCGCGCTTCCCGGCAGGGTCTGCTCGGCTAAAGGTGGTGATGCCGGTGACGATCAGGGCGCCAGATACGGCAGGAAGACGAGCCCGCCGATGACCGCGGCCGCCATGGCGGCGACCAGCACGGCCCCTGCGGCGACATCCTTCGCGGACTTCACCGACACATGGAGGTCCGGCTGCACCACATCGCAGAGGTGCTCGAAGGCGGTGTTGACGATCTCGGCCACCCAGACGAGGGCGATGGCGAGGACGATCCAGCGCCAGTCATGAGGCGCGATCCCCAGCCAGAACCCGAGAGCGACCACAAGGGCCGTCGCTGCGAGGTGGATCCAGGCGTTGTGCTGGGTGCGCAGCATTAAGCCGAGCCCGCTCAGCGCATGGCCAAAGCTCTTCAGGCGGGCAGAGATGCTGAACACGGCATGCTCCCTCTTGTCTCTGCCCAGGCATGGGGCACGGGCATCTGGCGCAAGCCGGGCGGATGTTGCAACCTCGACAGATGAAACACGCCGCGCTGCTTCTCGTACTCGCCCTGCCTGTCGCCATGGCTGGCTGCTCGCCGACAGCTGCGCCGTCCGAGGCCGTCACAGGGGCGCCGGCCATCGCGCCCGTGGGGGCGGACGCGTTCATGATGCGGCTGGATGCGCTCTGCGGCCAGGCGTTCGCGGGAAAGATGGTTTCAACGGATGCGGCCGATGCGGACATGGCGAGCGAGCCGCTGGTGATGCGGGTGGCGGATTGTTCGCCCACAGAGGTCCGCATTCCGTTCGCGGTCGGTGCGGACACGTCGCGGACCTGGGTGGTGACGCGCACGTCCGACGGCCTGCGGCTGAAGCATGACCACCGCCATGAAGACGGCACTGAAGATGAGCTGTCACAGTATGGCGGAGACACCGCCGACGCGGGCAGCGAGACGCGCCAGGAATTTCCGGCGGACCAGTTCTCGAAGACGCTGTTCGAGACAAAGGGCAATCCGGCCTCCGTCACCAATGTGTGGGCGATGGAAGCGACGGAGACGGTGTTCGCCTATGAGCTGCGCAGGCCGGAGCGCTTCTTCCGCGTCGAATTCGACCTGACAAAACGGGTCGCGGAATAGCATGAACTGCGCGAATTCGACGAATGCTTCGCAGATGACGCAGCGCATCATCCAGAACCGGAACTCACAAGCCTGGCAGGTCTCCGGCGCCGCCGGCATCGCTATCGCCGTTGCACCGAACACGGGATCGCCGGCGACCGGCGCTGTCGACACGTCTGTGGCGCAGGATGTTGTGATCAGCGGTCAGCTAGGCAACGCAGGCGAGACAGTGACGCTGGAGTCGTATCTGGTGGAACTGGCCTACGGCGCCTGACGCCTACCAGACGCCGCGCGTGAGACCGCTGGCCAGGTATTGGCCGAAGGTTGGCGCGTAGTACTGGTTCGACGGCAGCGTGCTGGGCGGCAAGGGCTTTGCCTCGCCGGACAGCACGCGCGCCATCGTCTCGACGACGAGATCCTGAGACTTCGCCGCCATCAGCGTCATGTAGGTCTGCATGTTGTCGTTGGCGGCGACAGGGATGCGGTTGGTTGCGAGGATAGGGCCGGTGTCGACGCCGAGGTCGACAAGGTGAAGGGTGACGCCGAAATGCTCGGGCTCGCCGTTGGCGAGCGCGAAGTAGCCGCCATTGATGCCGCGATAGGCGGGGTTCACGCCGGAATGATAGTTCACCACCGGACAGGCGCAGGCTTCGAGCAGAGGCCGACGTAGCATGCCTGTCGAGGCGACGAAGACGGCGCGCGGGGCGAGCGTGCGGATGTGGGCGAGGGCGTCTTCGGCGTTGAGATTGTCGACGTCGATGCGCAGGTCGCCTTCGACCGGCGTCGTATCGCATTCCGCCTTCAGCGCCGAGAGCCGCCCGCGCGAGAGGGGCCTCGTCGCTTTCGCAGCAAGTTGTGCAGCCTTCATCGAATAGACGGCGGCGGCGCCGAGCTTCTTCTTCCGGCGGGCCCAGAAGGCCGAGGCCGGCTCGCCGCGTTCGACGATCACGGGGAAGTCGCCAAAGCGTTTGCGCAGGGCGTTGACCATCGTCCACGCGTGAGGCGCGTCGCCGACGAGGGCTATGATGCCGGAGGTGTTGGTCATGGGAGGAATCCGGGCAGGGGATTGACGCGGAGATTAGCGAACGATGGTTAGAATCGCGGGAACGAAATCGATGAAATTCGATCAATCGCAGCCGTCGCGTTCGCCGTCGAACAGGGTGAAGACCAGCGTGGCGTCCGGCTCGGCGCTGACCGCGCGGATCGTGAGCGTGTCGCCTCCGCCTTCGGCGAACAGGAAGGTGCGGGACGGTGAGGGGCCGGCATAGGCGGCGAGCCTGGCGCCGGATGTCGCGCGCGCCCAGTCGAAGCTGGTGGCGAGGCGGGATGGATCGATACGCGTGTGGGCAGGCAGTTCAGGAATGTCGCGGGCATCGAATGTCACGCGATCGCCCGCACGGGTGAATGAAAAGGCCGCGACGGTGATCCAGTCACCGGTGCTGACGTCGGCAATCTGTCCGGAAAGTCTGTCGCCGTCGGGCAGGAGACGGAGGAAGGCCTGTACCTGCTCGCCCGGCGCGTCTTTCTGCACCCAGCAGCCGCGGGCGAAATCGATGTCCATGTCAGTCGGCATGGGCGCTGGCGGCGTCGCGCAGCCGGCCGCGCCAAGCGTCGCTGCAGCAACGATCAATCGTCGGACATGCGACATACGATTCCCTCCGGCAGGCCGTCTCGGCTTTGCAGACCCTGCATCCGGCCTGCTAGT
>JBBAUA010000058.1:0-20017 GCA_040398465.1 Hyphomonadaceae bacterium
CTGCCGGATGGCGGCTGAGGCATGACGCGCGCGCTGGTGTTCGATTCTGGCGTGGGCGGGCTCACCATTGCTGACGCGTTGCGCAAGGCGGCGCCCGACTGGATTGTGGACTACGCAGCCGACAGCGGGTTCTTTCCCTATGGGGTGAAGTCGGACGAGGAGCTGCGCGACCGGCTTCCGCGACTCTGCGCGACGCTGGTCGACCACGCCAAACCGGACGTTCTGGTGATCGCGTGCAATACCGCCTCGACGCTGTCGCTCGGGGAAATCCGCGAGCGTGTGCCTGTGCCGGTGGTCGGCACAGTTCCAGCGATCAAGCCAGCGGCGGAGCAGACGCAGACGGGCGTGATCGGAATCCTCGCGACGCCGGGGACAGTGCGCCGCGCATATCTCGATGATCTCGAACGGCAGTTCGCGGCGGGCAAGACGGTGATCCGGCGCGGGTCGGCGGGGCTGGTCGATATCGCGGAGCGCGCGGTACGCGGGCAGGCGATCGAACAGGAGCAGGTGGCCTATGCGGTGAAGCCGATGTTCGATCCGCCGGATGGGCCACGCATCGACATCGTGGTGCTGGCTTGCACCCACTTTCCGCTGATCCGAGACGCGATTGCGGCAGCCTGTCCGCCCGGCGTTCGGCTGATCGATACAGGCGAGGCGGTGGCCCGTCAGGCGGTTCGGGTGGCGCCGCAGACGCCGCGATCTGGTGGAGGGGCCATCGCCTACGTGACCGGCGGAGCGGCCAACAAGGCCGCCATGACCCCTGCGTTCGCGCGGTTTGGCTTCGCGCACATTGAGGTGATTGATGTCTGAATTCCGGACGGGCCCACAGTGGCGGCGAGTGCGATCGAGAAGCTCGGCTCGCGCCTGCTCAAGCGCCTGGTCGAGGGCCAGCTGCGCGGGATGATCCGCCGCCAGCTTGGGCCGTCCGGTGTGACATGCACGATCGAGATACCCCTCGGCGAGCGCGTGACGGCAACGGCGCAGCGCGACTGACCTAGAGAAAATCGATCTTGCGTGGATCGCCGCCTTCCCATGCGCGCTGAATTTCGGCTGCCAGGAATAGACCGCCGAGGGCAAGCACAGACAGGCCGTCGCGTTGGGCGCGCTCGCGCGCCATGGTGGCTGCGGTTGCGGTATCGGGCGCCAACGTCACGTCCTGTGCGTGACGGCGGAAGATCGCCTCGAACAGGTTGGTGTCGGCGCCGGATTTGGTGGCGCGCGTCAGGATGAAGTGGTCGAAGTGGCTGGCGACGATCTCGGAAATCGCCACGACTTCCTTCGAGGACGAGACGCCGAAGACGACGAGCGTGCGGTCGCGCGGCGAGAAGTCGAGGAAGGTGCGTGTGACGGCGTCGAGCGCACGGGGCGTATGGCCGACATCAATCCAGAGATCGGGCGAGGTGGATACCTTTTCAAGTCGCCCCGGCCAGCGCGTGCGGCCGAGGGCGGCTAGCATGGCGAAGTGACGCTCCGCATTCTCCTCCGGCTTGAGGCCGAGCCAGACTTCGGCGGCGCGAAGGGCTGTGATGGCATTGTGGACCTGGTGCGCGCCGCTGAGCTTGAGACGAACGGATTGATCTGCTTCCGGGGGAACGGCAGTAAAACCATAGTTGAAGCGAGCGCCTTTGTGCGTGTTGGTGACGCCGGTGATGCGGCGGCTGGCGAGGGCGGGCAGGGTCGCCTTGCCGGCAAGACCGGCATAGGCGGCGATGCGGTGGGCGAGGGCTTCCGGGATCGAGGGCGACAGCACGACGCAGCCGCCGGGGGCGAGCGCGTCGACCTTGTCGTACGCGATGAGTTCTTCCGTCGCACCGAGAAGCTCGGTGTGTTCGAGTTCGATCGAGGTCAGCACCGAGACGCTTGCGCGAACGGTGCGGACCGGATCGTAGCGACCGCCTATGCCGGCCTCCCAGACGATGGCGTCGGGCTTCTGTTCCTGGAACCAGAGGATTGCGAGCAGGAAAAGGAATTCGAACGCGCCGATACGGTCGCCTTCCGGCAGGGACGCATTGAAGGTGAGGACGGCGGCCGCGTGGCGGTCGAAGTCCTCCTGCGAGATCGGCGTGTCGCCGATCGTGAAGCGTTCGCGGACGTCGAACAGGTGGGGCGAGGTGAAGCAGCCGACTTTCAGTCCGGCGGCCTCGATGGCCGATGTCATGAACCGGGCGGTGGAGCCCTTGCCGTTGGTGCCGGTGACAGCGATCGAGCGGCGCGCAAGGCCGGCCCGGTCGATGCGGTGGTTCTGGTAGAATCGCTCGAGCCGGTGAAGCCCGATGCCGTCGCCGAACTTCGGAAGGCCAAACATCAGCTGCCCAGGCACGCGTTCAACATGGAAATCCAGATAGCACGGATCAGGTCGGTCCGCCCTGCAAGTTCCAGTGTGCGCAGGCCAGGATTGCCGTTCACTTCGATGACCACAGGATCTGAGAAATCGCGGGCGGTGGAAAGGTCAAACATGTCGACCGCGCCGATATCGAGGCCGAGCGCCAGAACCGCCGTTACTGCGAGGCGCGCGAGGGCGGGCGGCGGCTGGTCGCTGACCTGCTCGATGGCGCCCGCGGCGCTGAGATTGCGGCGGCCGGGCAGGACGAGGCGGGCGCCAGCGCGGAGGATTTCGGCCGGGTCGCGACCGCTGAGGACCGAGAGCGGAAGCGGCGAGACGCCTTCGCGGACGATAGCAGCGTTGAGTGTGGTCAGCAGCTCGAAGAGCGTCGAGCGCCCATCGCCGTGGAGAGATGGGCTCGCCTTGGTGGAATGGAAGATGGCGCGGCCGTCCTGGACGAGGATGCGGTGTTCGTCGCCGGCGACGACGGGCTCTATCAGGAAGGATTCGAACTCGACCGCGACGCGACGGGCGTAGTCGTCGAGGCCTGCTGCATCGCCGACGACCTCGGCGAATGTGCCGCGCGAGCCGTGGTTGGGTTTCGCGAAGACTGGGTAACCTATGTTAGCGGCAAAGCGGTGCGCGTCGGGTAGTTCACGCCCCGGGGAACGAAGAGCGATGCGGCGGGAATGCGCAAAGAACAGTTCGCCCGGAATGACGGGCAGGCCAGCTGCAGCGATCACTGCTTTTGTGTGCTGCTTGTCGCGCGAGATGGTGTAGGCCGTCGCGCTGTTCGTCGGATAGGCGCAGACATTGCCTCCGCCGCCGAGCAGGAACTTCTCTCCGTTGGAGATGCGGAAGAGATAGCCCTCGCCCCGGTCGAGATCCTCGAAGCGGGCGCCGATCGCCTCTGCGGCGTCGCGTGCATAGCGGGCGGAATCCGGGATCGGCATGAACCGGGATTTAGCAGGGTCGTCGCGCTGGCGATACGGTCAGGTGGGGCGCGACGGATGGCCACAATCGCGGGCGAGGGACGCGCCCCACAAATCCGCGCTTTCGAGCGCACAGGAGTCTCATGAACGGTGAAAAGTCCTACCTGGTTTCGCTTCCTCCGATCGGAGACGGCTCGTCGACGTCGCGGTTGGCCGACGAGCTGGCGCTGGCGATTCATCTTGGCCGCCTCGCGCCTGGAGCGCCGCTGCGCGAGGTCGAGATCGCTGATGCAAACAGTGTGAGCCGCACGATCGTGCGTGCCGCTCTGCAGCGGCTGGAAGCGCAGGGGCTGGCGGAGATCACGCTCAACAAGGGCGCGCGCGTGCGGCAGCCGGACGCGGTGGCGGCTGAAGACATGATCGAGCTGCATGTGCAGCTGGCAGCGCTGGCCGCGCGAAATGCGGCGCGGCGGGCGAGTGCTGAGCAGGTCGAGACGATGGCCAAGTTTGTCGCGCTGATGGAACAGGTGGCCGCGGATGGCGGAGAGCCGGACGCGTTTCAGCATCTGAGGATCGGTTTTGCGCGTGCGCTGTTTGCGGCGGCGGGTCCGGTGCTGGCGGAGCGGCTGCAGACGGCGGCGCCGGCGACGCCCTACCATTCGCGGGCAATGGACGATTTGCGCACGCGCGAGGGACAAGCGGAGGTTGCGGTGCATGCGCGCGACGTGCTGAAGGCGATCGAGAGCCGTTCAGAGGATGCGGCCGCTGTGGCAGCCGAGATGATGCTTCGCCGGCATGCGGAGCGGACGATCGTCGGGAAGATGCGGCAGCCGGCGTAGGCGCGTCGAGGCGGGCTTGCCTGTGCGTTGGTGAGCACGCCCTCGTCCTTCGAGACGATCGCCATGAGGGAGTTCCGTCGTTGACGCGGCGTGCCTGCGATCCCGCAGGATGAGGGCTCCTCCAAGGCCGCGGTATTTCTGAGACCTCATCCTGAGGAGCGCCTGCAAGGCGCGTCTCGAAGGACGAGGGCGGGCGTCCCGGCGGTCCTGAGAGCGCTACCAGATCCGCACGCGCTGATTCGGCGCGAGGTACAGGCGTTCGCCGGGCTTGATGTCGAAGGCGGCGTACCAGGCGTCCATGTTGCGGACGACGCCGTTAACGCGGTAGCGGCTGGGCGCGTGGTTGTCGCTGTCGAGCATGGCGCGGGCGAGTTCCTCGCGGACCTTGTCGCGATAGGTGCGGGCGTAGGCGATGAAGAAGCGCTGGTCGCCGGTGAGACCACCGATCACGGGCGCTTCTGTTTCGCCGAGCGACATGCGGTAGGCGGCGTAGGCGATTTCGAGGCCGGCGAGATCGCCGATGTTTTCGCCGAGCGTGCCGAGGCCGTTCACGCAGGCGCCGAACCATGGGCAGTAGCCGTCATACTGCTCGATCAGTCGATAGGATTTGGCGCGGAAGCGTTCGTCGGTTTCTTCGGTCCACCAGTTGCGCGTGCGGCCGGCGGCGTCCGACTGGCGGCCTTCGTCGTCGAAGCCGTGGCTCATCTCGTGGCCGATGACGGCGCCGATGCCGCCATAGTTTTCAGCGGCGTCCGCGTCGGGACTGAAATAGGGCGGCTGAAGGATACCGGCGGGCAGGACGAAGCTGTTGGCGAGCGGATTGTAGAAGGCATTGACGACATGCGCGGGCGCGATCCAGCGCTTGCGGTCGACGGGGCGGTGAAGATCAAGCTGCTGTTCGCGCCAGTAGAATTCGTAGCTGGCGTAAACGGCTTCGACGAGCTTGCCGGGTTCGACGGTGTAGCCGGAATAGTCGCGCCAGGTTTCGGGGTGGCCGATCATGCCCTGCAGTGCGGCGAGTTTTTCCAGTGCGGCGTTGCGCGTCTCGTTATCCATCCAGTCGAGGCCGCGCATGCGCGTCTCGAACGCCAGCCTGATGTTGCGAACGAGCCCGTCGATCCGGGTCTTGTGTTCCGGCGGAAAGTAGCGCGCCACGTAGAGCTGGGCTACGGCTTCGCCGAGCTGTTCCTCGACCACGGCGACGGCGAATTTCCAGCGTTCGGGTTCTTCGGTGACGCCGTAGAGCTGGCGCGAGAAGAAGTCGAATGTGGTCTCGCGGAAAGCTTTCGGGAGATAGGGCGAGAAGTCGCTGGCGAAGTGGTATTCCAGCCAGAGCCTCCAGTCGGCGACGGAAATCCTGCGGACAAGCTTTGCGAGGTCTGTCACCGCGGTCTGGTCGGTGATGACGAAGCTGTCGGCGCCAGCGAAGCCGGTGGAGTCGAGGAAGATGTCCCAGTCGAAGCCGGGCGCGAACGCCTTGAGTTCTGCGTAGGTCATGGGTCGCATCGCGTCGGCGATGCTGATCGAGCGGTCCTCGTAGGTGTGCGCCTCGGCGAGGCGGCGTTCGAGTGCGTAGATGCGCTTGGCGCCGTCCTCGGGATCGGGATTGCCGAGAAGCTTGAGGATGGTGGCGACGTGTTTGCGATAGGCGGCCTGGAGCGGAAGCGCTTCGATCCCGCCATCTATGTAGTAGCCGTGGTTCGGCATGCCGAGACCGGCCTGTGAAATCCACACGGCGTTCGAGTCGGGATCATCCGGCGAGGCGTCGACGCCGATACCGAAGGGCGCGTTGTAGCCGATGACGCCCATCAGGCGGACGATGTCCTCGTAGGTCTGGGCGGCGCGCATGCGGTCCAGGTGCGGGCGCAGGGGTGCGATGCCGCGCGCCTCGATGGCGGCCTCGTCCAGCGCTGCGGTGTAGATGTCGGCGATCTTCTGGTCGACTGTTCCCGGCGCCGGTTTCGACGCCGCGATCTCCTCGATCATGCGGCGGACATTCGCCTCGACGGCTTCGGTGAGCTCCTCGGTGGCGCCGGACGAGGATTTGTCGGCGGGGAGTTTGTAGGTCGACAGCCAGTCGTGATTGACATGGCCGTAGAAATCGTCGCCGAAGGCTGGCCGCTCGGCGGACGTTGTCTCTTCGCCGATCAGCTTCGGTGCGACGGCGATGCCGGGCGGCAGGGCGGGGGCCGTGGGGGCGGCGCAGGCGGCAAGGGCCAGCGACGCCGCGGCGGCCATCAGGCCAAGGCGTTGCAGCAGGCTTGCGGTCAAGGATTTCCCCGTCGGTGGCTGGGTTCAGAGTCTTGACGGTAAGGCGGCCAAGTCAAGCGCCGCGATGCAGCGCCAAATGAAAAGCCCGCGATCTTTCGACCGCGGGCTTTCCATGATCGCGTTCGGAGGAACGCTTCTACCAGATGCGCACGCGCTTTTCGGGCGGGATGTACATCTTGTCGGTGGGTTGGATGTTGAAGGCGGTGTACCACTCGTCAATGTTCGGGACGACGCCATTGACGCGGAATTCCGGCGGCGAGTGCGGGTCGGTCGCGAGCTGGTTGCGGGTGTTGTCCTCGCGGCTCATCGCACGCCAGACCTGCGCCCACGCCATGAAGAAGCGCTGGTCGCCGGTAAGCCCGTCGAGCACAGGAGCTTCCTTGCCGCCGAGCGACTGCTTGTAGGCGGTGTAGGCCATGATCAGGCCGCCGAGGTCGCCGATGTTCTCGCCCGTGGTGAGCGCGCCGGAGATGCAGGCGTCGGGCAGCGGGCAGTACTTGTCGTACTGCGCGTTGAGGGCGGCGGTCTTGGTCAGGAACTTGGCCTTGGTGTCAGCCGTCCACCAGTCGCGCTGCACGCCGTTGGCGTCGAAGGCCGAGCCCTGGTCGTCGAAGCCATGGCCGATCTCGTGACCGATCACGCCGCCGATGGCGCCGTAATTGACCGCAGGATCAGCTTTCGGGTCGAAGAAGGGCGGCTGCAGGATGCCGGCCGGGAAGGTGATCTGGTTCATCAGCGGGTTGTAGTACGCGTTCACCGTCTGCGCATTCATGCCCCACTCTTCGCGGTCGACCGGGCCGCCGAGACGGGCGACCTGACGGTTCCACTCGAACTGGCGGGCGGCAAAGATGTTCTCGAACAGCCTGGTTTTGTCGATCTGCATGGCGGAGTAGTCGCGCCACTTGTTGGGATAGCCGACGCGCGGTTCGAAGTTGGCCAGCTTCTTGAGGGCTTCAGCGCGCGTGGGGTCATCCATCCACTCGAGCTTTTCGATACGGCCCTTGAGCGCCGAGTTCAGGTTCGCGACCAGCTCGTCCATCTTCGCCTTGCTCTCCGGCGGGAAGAACTTCGCGGCATAGGCCTCGCCAAGGGCTTCGCCCATGTTGCCGTCGAGCAGGGTCACGCCGCGCTTCCAGCGGTCGCGCTTGGCGGGCACGCCACGCAGGGTCTTCGAGTAGAACTCGAATGAGGCGTCGTCGAATGCCTTGGGCAGGTAGGCTGCGTTGTCCGACGCCATGTGGAAGGTGAGATATTTCTTCCAGGCGGCGATCGGCTGCGAATCGACCAGCTTGGCGCCAGCGGTGACCGAGGTGTCGCCATAAGCCACGACGTTGGTGACGGCCGGGATGCCGGCGTCCTTGGCGAACTGTTCGAGATCGAAGTTCGGGGCGAGCTTCTTGAAGTCAGCAACTGACATGCCCTTGAAGGCCTTGTCGGGGACGCGGAGAGCTTCCTGCGTCCAGTGGCCCTTGGCGACTTCGGTCTCGAACTTGATCACCGTTTCGGCGGAGGCGGCAGGCGTTGCATCGCCGATGAGTTCGAAGATCTTGGTGACGTAGGCTTTGTAGGCGGCGCGGTAGCCGTCGTACTTTTCGCTTTTCTCGAGATAGTAGTCGCGGTCCGGCATGCCGAGGCCGCCCTGAGCGGCCCAGACGGCATAGCGGGTCGGGTCGGCGACGTCGGCCTCGATGCCGACGCCGAAGGGCGAGGCGTAACCGACCTTGGCGATCACTTTAAGAAGGCTTGCCTTGTCGGTGATGCCGTTGATCTCGTCGAGATAGGGTTTCAGCGGCTCGGTTCCGCGCGACTCGATCGTCGCCTCGTCCATCCATGAAGCGTAGAAGTCCGCGGCCTTGGCGACGTTGGAGCCCGGGGCGGGCGGGTTTGCGGCGAAGCCGTCGATGATCGTCTTGACGTCATTCTCGGATTTCACGGCCAGCTCGTCGAAGGCGCCATAACGGGCCTTGTCTTCGGGGAGCGTGAAGGTCGCGAGCCATTTGCCGTTGGCGTACCGGAAGAAGTCGTCGCCCGGCTTCACCGCCTCGTCGCGATTCGCCAGATCGACGCCCCACTCGCCGAGGACTGCCTTGACCGGCTCCGCCGCCATCGGGGCGGGCGCGGACTCGTTGGAGCAAGCAGCAACAAGCACAGCCGCAGACGCGGCGAGGAGCAGGGACATTCGCATGAAGGACACCTCTGGAGAGAATATTGGCCGGCCTGACCGACGGTTGGCACGATTTCTCCTGCCGATTTGTCGCTGTCAATGGAATTTATCGTAAATCAATATGTCTCATTCCGGCTGCCCACGAGAATCACGACAAAACAGGCGGATCGCCCTAGGTATCGCCACATGATCGATGGACCGCCAACCTCCGCCCCGCAGGCTGCAGACAAGGATCGTACGCCCCGCTCGCGGCTGAGCGATTTCCGGACGATCCTCGGTGCGTGCGTCGGCGTGATCCTGATCCTGGCGTTGCTGGGCCAGGCGAACTGGCTTGGCGCGAGCCTTGGGGTGATGGCGCTCATCCTGTTTTCGACGGTCTGGTATTTCGGCACGGTCGATCCTGCGACCGAGGCGAAGGACGACGTCGATGCAGCGATGCTGGAGTCGCGCAGGAAGGCTGCCGAGGAGAAGGCGTTCCGCACATCGCTGGTCGAGGCGCTGCCGGAGCCGGCGCTCTACATCGACGCGCAGGGCAGGGTGGAGGCGGCCAATCCGGCGGCGCGACAGACCTTCCGCTTTGTCGGCGCCGAGCCGCAGCTGACAGCCGTGGTGCGCAAGCCTGAGTTGCTGGATGCGGTGGCCAATGCGCGGCAGAGCGGGGAAGCGCAGCGCTTCGAGTTCGTGGAGCGTGACGAAACGGACCGGCACTTCGCTTGCGTGGCGGCGCCGTTGGGCGCGGGCATTCTCGTCAGCATGCACGACTTCACAGAGATAAAGCGTGTCGAGCTGGCGCGTGTCGATTTTCTTGCCAATGCCAGCCATGAGCTGCGCACGCCGCTGACATCCCTGTCGGGATTCATCGAAACGCTGCGCGGTCCCGCGCGTGACGACGCGGAGGCGCGCGAGCGTTTCCTCGAGATCATGCAGGGTCAGGCTGACAGGATGAAGCGGTTGATCAGCGATCTCATGTCGCTGTCGCGCATCGAGCTGGTCGAGCATCGGTCGCCCGAGGGCGAGACCGACCTTGCCGACGTGGTGAAGGAAGTCGCGGCGGCGCTGGCGCCTGTGGCGGCGACGCGCGGCGTTACGGTGCGCGTGACGGGGGCGGACAAGCCGATCCCGGTCACGGGGGTTCGCGACGAGCTGGCGCAGGTGGTGCAGAACCTGATCGACAACGCCGTGAAGTATTCCGAAGCGCAGGGCGTGGTCGAGGTGGAGCTGACGTCTCAGTTGAGCGACGATCAGGCGGCGGCCCGTGCGGGCCGCTTGTGGGACAGCGCGGGGCACATGTCGATCGTGTCGGCTGTGGGACGGGGACCGTGCGTGGCGCTGCGCGTTACGGATGCGGGGCCGGGGATCGAGCGGCAATACCTGCCGCGATTGTCCGAGCGGTTTTATCGCGTTGATCCGGGCCGGGGCTTGCGGCCGGGCACGGGGCTGGGGCTCGCGATCGTGAAGCATGTGGTGCAGCGGCATCGCGGGAGCTTCCTGGTGGAGAGCGAGCCGGGGCGCGGGTCTGCGTTCGGCGTGGTGCTGCCGATGCGGCGTGCGGGCAGCGCCTAGGGCTGAACTTCGAGCGTCAGTGACGTCGTGTAGCTGCGGATGGGCGTTGCGGCGCCGGCTGGGGCGTCGCCGGAGATGCGGGTCCAGATGAGGTAGACCCCCGGCTTGTCGAAAGTTGCCTTAACGGCACCGTCGGCGGCGGAGGTCAGAAGCGTGCGATAGGCGGGCTCTTCGTAGGCGCCGCCTTCGCGCCAGATTTCGACCTGCTGGTTGGCGACGGGCTTGCCGTTGAGCAGGACGCGGAAGGCGAAGCCGGTGTCGAGATAGACGTCGTTGGGGTGGGTGACGGGTTTGAGTTCGAGCATCCCGATGCGGGCCTCGACTGGCGCCGTGGTTGGCGCGCCACGCGTGACATAGACGTCGGCGACAGTGGCGGTCTGGCTCTTGCGGGTCTGTGCGCCGGGCGGGATTTCGCGGCCGGGCGCGAAGGGCTGCCATGCGCCATCGACAAGGACTTGCTGTCCGATGCGGCCGAGGCGCTCGCCGGTGGAGAGGCGGTAGGTGCCTGATGATTTCGTGTCGGCTTCGAGGGCGGTGAGCTGGCTGAGTTCGACCTTCGTCTTGAAGACGCCCCTCGCGCCATCGGGGTCGATCACTGTCCAAGCTTCGGACTTCACACCGATCGCAGGATTCGAGAAGCTCTCGGTGAAAGAGGATTGCGCGGTTACGAGATCGTCAGTGGCGGTGGTGAACCAGTTGGGCCGAAGATAGGACGTGTCGGCGGTTGCCGGTGTTGTCGCGATCGCAGCGGATGCCAGCAGGACGAGGCTGGTTGTTGCGCGCCGGGCGAATGTCGAAAGGTTTCGCGTCATCGATGTCGCCTCTTGCCGAGCGGGTCGTGTCCGGGATTCAATATGCAGTTGCAAGTCATTTGCAAGCGGAATAGCTCTCCCCAGGGGGCGTTGGAAAAGGCCACGAACGCATGATGTCGTCAGGATTGCTTCGAAGCGCGGCGCTGGCGGTTCTGCTTGCCGGCGGGCTGGCGATGCAGGGCTGCACCAGCACCGGCGGCGCGGCCTATACGCCAGGCGTGATGGGCGAGGTCGAGCGCGCGAAGTACGAGCAGGATCGCGAGGCGATCCTGGCGCAGCAGGGCGATTATCGCGTCCGCTTCGACTTCATCGAGACGGTGGGGTTCACGGCCGATTACAAGGTGCGCGAGCCGGATCGTTCGGGTGGCTATGAAGTGGTGCGCGTGATCGAGGATCGCGGCGACTTCATCAGCATCCAGCATATCCTCGTCATCGAGGCGGGCGACGAGAAGTTTCCGATCAAGCACTGGCGGCAGGACTGGCGCTACGAGCCTGCGAGCGTGCTGGTGTTCGTCGGCGGCAATGCCTGGGAGAACCGGGTGATCGCGCCTGCCGAGCGTGAAGGGAAGTGGTCGCAGCAGGTCTATCAGGTTGAAGACTCGCCGCGCTATGGCGCGCTCGGGACGTGGACGCATGAATACGGCGTGTCGGCATGGACGCCGCCGGCCGAGCTGCGGCCGCTGCCGCGGCGCGAGTCGACGACGCGGAAGGATTACTATGCTGTGCTGGCGGTGAACCGGCATGCGCTGACCAGCGATGGCTGGGTGCATGAGCAGGACAATTCCAAGCTCGGCATGGTGGGCGGCAAGCCGCAGATCATCGCGCGCGAGCAGGGCGTGAACACGTATCGGCCCAACACGCAGTTCGACGCCTCGGTGGCGACGGATTACTGGGCCGCGACCAAGGGTTTCTGGGCCGAGGTGCGCAAGGAATGGGACAAGCTTGAAGTTGCGGGCACGAGCTTTGGCCTGACGGTGCAGGGCGAGCCTGAGCCCGTGTACGAGCCGCTGCTCGAGCTGGCGGACAAGATCGATGCGGGCGAGACGACGACGGCTGAAGCTGTCGTGAAGGCGCGCCAGGTGATCGCGAAGTTCACGAAGCGCGATATCGGCACGCTGGAGCAGCGGCTGGCGAAGGCCGGGGTGGACGGCGCGGTGAAGACGGCGGCGGCGGTCGACCGGGGGCAATAGTCCCTTCTGGGCTTGTGTGATTTCTGGCGGAATTATTCCGCATCCGGAACGTTGGTGCGCGTTGTTCTGCCGGTTTATCAACAGTTGGGCAGACTGCCGCAGGGACATGCGCCGGTGGTTCGCAGGACTGTCACAATGGGCCCGTACAGGACTCGGGAACAAGCGGGCGTCGGGCAGTTCATGGCCATCCAGTTCGTCTCCACGAAGGCCGGCAAGGCAGCGGGGACTGAATTGATTCGTGAAATGAGGCCGGTCGTCATGTGGAGAGGGCGATGAGCCGGATGGAGCCCATCGTCCCACAGCTTCGCGTCGATCCTCGGCAGAGTGCGGCCAAGGCAGCGGTCCCGCCGACCAAGGTTGCCGCGCGCGCGGTGTCGGTCTTCTACGGCGACAAGCAGGCGCTGTTCGATGTGTCTCTTGATATGCCCGAGAAGTCGGTGACGGCCCTGATCGGGCCGTCGGGCTGCGGGAAATCGACTTTCCTGCGTTCGATCAACCGGATGAACGACACCATTCCGAACTGCCGCGTGACGGGCGAGATCCTGATCGACGGGCAGGACGTGAACACGCGTGACGTGGACCCTGTGTTGCTGCGGGCGCAGGTGGGCATGGTGTTCCAGAAGGCGAACCCGTTTCCCAAGTCGATCTTCGAGAATGTCGCCTATGGCGTGCGCCTGCATGGCCTCGCCGCGTCGCGGACCGAGATGCAGCAGATCGTCGAGACATCGCTACAGAAGGCCGGGCTGTGGGACGAGGTGAAGGATCGCCTCAACGCGCCGGGCATGAGCCTGTCGGGCGGTCAGCAGCAGCGCCTCGTCATCGCACGCGCGATCGCGGTGAGCCCGGAAATCATCCTGATGGACGAGCCATGTTCGGCGCTTGACCCCATCGCCACGGCGAAGGTGGAAGAGCTGATCGACGAGCTGAAGTCAAACTACTGTATCGTCATCGTGACGCACTCGATGGCCCAGGCGGCGCGTGTCTCGCAGCTGACGGCGTTCTTCCATCTCGGGAAGCTGGTGGAAACCGGGCCGACCGAGACGATCTTCACCAATCCTCGGGAATCGCGGACGCAAGACTATATCACCGGCCGTTTCGGATAGGCTCGCCCTTTATGTATAGGACGGCGGTGAAAGGACCACGCACATGACCGAACATACAGTCAGGTCGTTCTCGCAGGATCTGGAGGAACTCTCCGGGGATCTCGCCCGCATGGGCGGCCTTGCCGAGGACATGCTGTCGGACGCCATCCAGGCGATCGCCTCGCGCGACCTCGTGCTGGCGGAGACTGTGGTCTCGCGGGATCCGCAGATCGACAACCTGCAGGTCGAGGTCGAGAAAAAGATCCTGCGGCTGCTTGCCTTGCGCCAACCGCTTGCGCGCGACCTCCGCCAGGTGATCTCGGCGCTGAAGATCGCGACCGAGCTGGAGCGCATCGGCGATCTCGGCAAGAGCATCGCCAAGCGCGTGAAGCTGGTCGACAATGTCGGCGCCGATAGCGCGCTGAAAGGCGTGGCGCGCATGGGCCGGCTGGTGACGGCGCAGCTGAAGCGCGTACTGGACGCCTATACGGCGCTGGAGACGGACGCGGCCAACAAGGTGTGGGCGCGCGACGAGGAAGTGGACGAGCACTACCAGTCGCTGTTCCGCGAAGTCGTCACCTACATGATCGAGGACCCGCGGACCATTTCGGCCTGCGCGCATCTTCTGTTTGTCGCAAAGAATCTGGAACGGATCGGCGACCATTGCACCAACATCGCCGAGGAGATCCATTTCCTGGTTACCGGCGAACAGCTTCCTACTGAAAGGCCGAAGGTCGATGCACTCAACAGTAACTGACATCGAACGTCCGATGATGCGCCCGGCCGCCGCCACGCGCCCTTACGCGCTGATCGTCGAAGACGAGGCGGCGCTGGTCGAACTGATCCGCTACAACCTGATCAAGGAAGGCTATGAGGTCGCGATCGCGATGGATGGCGAGGACGCGCTGCTGCAGATCGCAGAGCGCCAGCCAGACATCGTGCTGTTGGACTGGATGCTCCCGAAACTCGCAGGCATTGAAGTCGCGCGGCGGTTGCGGTCGCAGCAGACCACGCGCAACCTGCCGATCATCATGCTGACGGCCCGCACTGAGGAGAGTGACCGCATCCGCGGGCTCGATATCGGCGCCGACGACTACATGACCAAGCCCTTCTCGATGTCGGAGCTGACCGCGCGCATCCGCGCCGTGATGCGGCGCATCCGTCCGGCGCTGGCCGATGATATCGTGGTGGTCGGCGACATCTCGATGGACCGAGCTGCGCACAAGGTGACGCGTGCAGGCGCGGAGGTTCATCTCGGGCCGACGGAGTTCCGTCTGCTCGACTATTTCATCCAGCACCCCGGCCGCGTGTTCAGCCGCGAGCAGCTGCTTGATGCGGTGTGGGGTTCGGACGTCTATGTCGAGACGCGGACGGTGGATGTCCACATCGGTCGCCTGCGCAAGGCGCTGAGCAAGGGCGGCGGCGATGATCCGATCCGCACCGTGCGTTCGGCGGGCTACGCGCTGAACGTCTAGTCGAAGTCGAGTGCGAACAACGCGATTGAGTCGTGCATGAAGCGCTGCGCGGCGTAGAAGCCTTTCGCGCCGTCATTGTCGATTTCGGTCGCGACCCACGCGTAGGTGCAACCCTGCGTCTTTCCCCAGGCGATGAGCGCGTCCATTAGGCGGGCGGCGATACCGCGCCTCTGGTGCCTGGGTGCGGTGCCCAGATTGTCGATGTAGAGATCCGGCGCGCGGTCCGGCTGCAGGTGGACGTTGCCGCGGATATGGCTCACGACCGCGCCGTTCTCGACGGCGATGAACAGGGCGTGGCGCGGATCAGCCACGTAGGCGGCGAGGTACCGCTGGTCGATGGCGTGGTCGAACACGTCCGGATCGATATTGTCGAGCAGCGCGGTGTTCGCTGCCGTGATGTGGTGGATCGAAGCTGGCATCTCGCGTTCCTGTCAGACCCGGGCCCGTCCGCTCGTCTATGAGGGCGACAGGTGGGGGTCTGGCAAGAGCGATCAGAGATGACAACTGCGCCCATTGGCGCTTAAAGCCTCGGCAGACCTGCCGGAGCCTGTCCCATGATTCCTCGTTACGCCCGCCCCGAAATGGTTGCGATCTGGGAGCCGGAGCAGCGCTATGCGATCTGGCTCGAGATCGAGACATTGGCCGCCGAGGCGATGGCCGAGCTGGGGATGATCCCGACCGGGGTTCCCAAGGCGGTGCGGGCGCGGGGCGGTTTCAACGTACCGCGCATCGACGAGATCGAGCGCGAGGTGAAGCACGACGTGATCGCGTTCCTTACGTCGGTGGCGGAGCATGTGGGCGACGAGGCGCGGTTCCTCCATCTTGGGATGACGTCCTCGGACGTGCTGGACACCTGCCTTGCGGTGCAGCTGCAGCGGGCGAGCGATATCCTGCTAAAGGACATGGACCGGGTGCTGGCGGCGCTGAAGAAGCGGGCGATCGAGCACAAGCGCACGCCGACGATCGGACGCAGCCACGGCATCCACGCCGAGCCGACGACGTTTGGCCTGAAGCTGGCTGGATTCCACGCCGAGTTTGCGCGCGGGAAGAAGCGGCTCGAGGCGGCGCGAGAGGAGATTTCGACCTGCGCGATTTCCGGCGCCGTGGGGACGTTTGCCAACATCGATCCGCGCATCGAGGAGATGGTGGCGGCAAAGCTGGGACTGGCCGTGGAGCCGGTGTCGACACAAGTGATCCCGCGCGACCGGCATGCCGCGTTCTTCGCGGCGCTCGGTGTTATCGCATCGAGCATCGAGCGGCTGGCGACAGAGATCCGGCATCTGCAGCGCACGGAAGTGCTGGAGGCGGAGGAGTTCTTCTCGGAAGGGCAGAAGGGTTCGTCGGCGATGCCGCACAAGCGCAATCCTGTGCTGACGGAAAATCTCACGGGGCTGGCGCGACTGGTGCGGTCTGCTGTCGTGCCGGCGATGGAGAATGTCGCGCTGTGGCACGAGCGGGATATTTCGCATTCGTCCGTCGAACGCGGCATCGGGCCGGATGCGACCATCCATCTGGATTTTGCGCTGAACCGGCTGGCGGGCGTGATCGAGAACCTGCTGGTCTATCCCGACAACATGCTGGCGAACCTCAACCGGCTTGGCGGGCTGCACAATTCGCAGCGCGTTCTCCTGGCGCTGGTCGAGGCGGGGGCGAGCCGCGAGGACGCCTACCGCATGGTCCAGCGCAACGCGATGAAGGTGTGGCGCGATGCGAACCGCAAGGATGGCGATTTCCTCGCCAACCTTGAAGGCGATCCGGATGTGGCGAAGCTGCTGAGCAAGGCAGAGCTCGGCGCAATGTTCGACCTTGAGTATCACTTCAAGGGCGTGGACGTGATCTTCGCGCGGGTGTTCGGGGATAGCTGAAAACAAAAGGGCCGGAGCTTCCCGAGCTCCGGCCCAAGGCCATGATGGCGGAGCAGGAAGGCGCGAGGATTGCGCCGCTGCTCCAACCGGATCGATAGCGCCCGAGGGGGGACAAAGGCGCACGCCGCCGGGGGAGGCGGGAATCCGGTCGGGCCAGACTGTCGGGGGCCAGTCTTGAGCGACCAGCCTGGCGCCGGGGCTTTGCAATTTCCTGATCCGCGCTGCGCGACTTTTGGGCCGGCTGTTGACCAACAAAATTGTGGAGCGTTTCGCGATGGGACTCCCGCGCGCAAAAACCCCGCCGCGCCGTGGTTTCGGGCGCGGCGGGGCGGATGGCTTGGTAAACTGACGGCCCGGGCCGATCGCTATTTTTTCTCGGATTTGACCTGTTCGATGGCGGTTTCCATCAGCTCGGTCATCTGGCGCTGGAGCTGGTGGTCGGTGATCGCGACGCCGCCGGCGTCCAGATCGCCCTTCACCTTCCGGAACACGTCTTCATCGCCGGGGGCCTCGAAGTCGGATTTCACGACTTCGGTGGCGTAGGCCGCCGCTGCTTCGCCGGATTTGCCAAGCTTTTCAGCGGCCCACAGGCCCAGCAGCTTGTTTCGGCGGGCATTTGCCTTGAACCGCAGTTCCTGATCGAGGGCGTACTTTCCCTCTTCCGCCCCTGCACGTTTGTCGAAACTGCTCAAAACCGTCTCCCTGTGATCGCTTGCATCCGCTCTCTCACATGCCGATATAGCCCCTGGGAAGGGCCAAAAACACCCCCGCGACGATGCCAGACGCGACGTCCATCCCGGGATGGGCTAGGAAACCTTTTCCTGTACGAGTCGCGAGGGCTGGCACGCCTTCCGGCCCTGGAGATGCGACATGGCCAAGCGCCGCAAGATCTACGAAGGCAAGGCGAAGATCCTCTATGAGGGGCCTGAGCCCGGCACGCTGATCCAGTATTTCAAGGACGATGCGACTGCGTTCAACAACGAGAAGCGCGCCGTGCTGGACGGCAAGGGCGTACTCAACAATCGCATCAGCGAATTCGTGATGACGCAGCTGAACGGCATCGGCATCCCGACGCATTTCCTGAAGCGCATCAACATGCGCGAGCAGCTGATCCGCGAGGTCGAGATCATCCCGCTGGAAGTGATCTGCCGGAATGTGGCGGCGGGCTCTCTGTCCAAGAAGCTGGGCATCGAGGAAGGCACGCCGCTGCCGCGGTCGATCATCGAGTTCTGCTACAAGAAGGACGAACTCGGCGACCCACTGGTCACCGAGGAGCACATCACGGCGTTCAACTGGGCGACGCACCAGGAGCTCGACGACATCATCGCGATGACGCTGCGCATCAACGATTTCCTGACCGGGCTGTTCGCCGGCGCGCGGATCAAGCTGGTGGATTTCAAGGTGGAATACGGACGGCTCTACGAGGGCGAGATGGTGCGCACTGTGCTGGCCGACGAGATCAGCCCGGATTCGTGCCGCCTGTGGGACATGGACACCGGCGAGAAGATGGACAAGGACCGCTTCCGCCGCGACCTGGGCGGCGTCACC
The DNA here is from genome assembly GCA_040398465.1 of Hyphomonadaceae bacterium. Lineage (GTDB taxonomy): Bacteria > Pseudomonadota > Alphaproteobacteria > Caulobacterales > Hyphomonadaceae > UBA7672. The sequence continues at coordinate 18,065 of JBBAUA010000058.1, forward strand.
GAGGCCTATGCCGAGGTTGCGCGGCGGCTTGGAATCATCAAGGAAGCGGGCGGGGCGGAAATCCTGTCGTTTAACGGAAAGTAGCCAATCGATGCGCGCGAAGGTTCATGTCTCGCTGAAGGCCGGCGTGCTCGATCCGCAGGGCAAGGCGGTGGGCGATGCGCTCGGCCGGCTCGGCTTTGGCGAGGTTGAGGCCGTGCGCTGCGGCAAGACGATCGAGCTTGAGCTTGCCGACGGCCTGTCGAAGGCTGACGCGGAAAAGCGCGTCAAGGAAATGTGCGAGAAGCTGCTCGCGAACACGGTCGTCGAGCGGTATTCGATCGAGATCGCGTAGGACGCGTCTACTTCGCGTCCTCAGCCGTCTTGGCGACGACGTCGCCAACGGCGCCGACGTCTTTGCCGAGGCCGGCGATGGTGTTGCAGGCAGACGCCAGCAGCGGCGCGGCCAGGATCACGGCGATGAGCAGTTTACGCATGAGGTTTACCCCTGACTGAAGTCCCGTGCCGGAAAGATGGCCTCTTGCGGCGCTTTCCGCAAGTTGTGGCCGGGCGCGCTAGGTGGGATCCGGACAGCCGTCGAGCACAAGGCCGTTGGCGTCCGGCCGGCAGGATGAAGGCGGGGCGACTGTCGAGCCAGGCGCTGGCGTTGCGGCGTTCTGGACGCCTGTGGCCGTGCCCGTCATGACGCCGCCGATTGTCTGAAGGTCGCGGCCTATCCCCTCGACCGTATTGCAGCCGGCCAGCGCCAGGAGGGCGCCGGCTGCCAGAAGCTTGTTCATCGCGTCCTCCATCATCGAATTGACCGTGCCTGAGGCTGGACCCGGAATCTGTCCAAAATCGGGTGAGCATTTCCAGAGGAATTCATTACGCCAGCACACTGGACGCCGATCGTCCTGTTGATCGGGTCCAACCTGTTCATGACGGTGGCGTGGTACGGGCATCTGAAATTCAAGGAATCGCCGCTGCTGCTGGTGATCCTTGCGAGCTGGGCGATCGCGTTCGTCGAATACTGTCTCGCGGTTCCGGCTAACCGGATCGGCCACGCTGTCTATTCCGCGGCCGAGCTGAAGACGATGCAGGAGGTGATCACGCTGGTCATTTTCGCGGGCTTTTCCGTATGGGTGCTGGGCGAACCGCTGACGTGGAAACATGCGATCGGGTTCACGTTGATCGCGGTGGGGGCGGGGGTGATTTTCCACAGATAGCCGAGGCGCGAACCGCCCTCGCGACTCGTGGCGAAAGCTGCTAGATGCCCGCGAAACGGGTGCTTCCCAAGGACAGGTCATGAAATCCGCTGTCATCGTTTTTCCCGGCTCCAACTGCGATCGCGACGCGCAGACGGCCTTGCGCCAGGTGACGGGGCAGGAGCCAGCGATGGTCTGGCACAAGGATGGCGCGCTGCCGGACGGGCTGGACCTGATCGTCTTGCCGGGCGGGTTTTCGTATGGCGACTATCTCCGCTCCGGCGCGATGGCGGCGGCGTCGCCGATCGGGGATGCAATCCGTGGCCATGCCGAGCGCGGCGGGTATGTGCTGGCGATCTGCAACGGCTTCCAGGTGGCGACCGAGATGGGGCTGCTGCCCGGCGCGCTGCTGCGCAATGCGTCGCTGAACTTCGTCTGCCGTCCCCAGCCGCTGGCGATCGCGAGCAACTCTTCGGCGTTCACGGCGGGCTACAAGGATCAGCGCGAAGTCTCGTTCCCGGTCGCGCACCATGACGGCAACTTCTTCGCGGACGATGCAACGCTCGACCGGCTTGAAGGCGAGGGCCGCGTGGCGTTCCGCTATGTCGGCAATCCCAACGGGTCGGCGCGGGACATCGCCGGTATCCTGTCCGAAAATGGCCGCGTGCTCGGCATGATGCCCCACCCGGAGCGGGCGATGGGGGGGCAGGAGGGCGGAAATGACGGGTTCAAGCTGTTCGAAAGCCTTATGGCTGCGGCGTAGGGCTCG
>JBBAUA010000059.1:0-19560 GCA_040398465.1 Hyphomonadaceae bacterium
GGCGAAGGAAGCTGAGCCACTCCCCTTCATGAAGATCCGCTGGGTCGGCTTCGTGGTCACGGCCCTCATCACGATCGTGACGACCTGGTCCCTTATGACCCAAGGGCTCAACATGGGCCTCGACTTTACGGGCGGGGTTCAGATCGAAGCGTCTCGCGACACACCATTCGAAGTCGAAGTTGTTCGCGCCGCGGTGTCAGCCCAAGGCTTCAGCGAAAGCTCCGTTACGCCCACGAGCGATGGAACAGTAGTTATCCGTGTGCCGCTGGAGCAAGACTCCACCGTCGAAGAGACCGCAGCCAAGCTGGAAACCGCGCTCGGAGCTGGCGCCAAGATCCTGAAGACAGACAATGTCAGCGGCAAGGTCAGCGAAGAACTGTTCGGGAAGGGCATCCTCGCGTGCCTCCTCGCCGTGCTGGCGATCGGTGTCTATGTCTGGTTCCGCTTTGAAGTAAAGTTCGGGACGGGCGCGTTCCTGACGACCTTACACGACGTCTACGCCGTGATCGGCCTGTTCTCGATCACGCAGATGGCCTTCGACCTCACGATTGTCGCCGGCGTGCTGACGGTGGCCGGATACTCGATCAACGACACGGTCGTGGTCTACGACCGCATCCGTGAGATGCTCAAGAAATACCGCAAGCTGCCGATCACGCGCGTCATCGATATCTCGATCACGTCGACGCTTTCTCGGACGCTGATCACCTCGCTGGCGACCATGCTGGCGGCGATGTCGATGGCCTTCCTCGGGGGACCGGTCCTGTTCGGCTTCGCGGTTTCGATCGTGTTTGGCATCATCATCGGCACGTACTCGTCGATCTTCGTTGCGGCGCCCCTGCTGATCCACCTTCCGGGCCGGATTCCGGGCGCCAAATATCGCGGCGACGAGGACGCGCCTGCCGAAACCGCGGCCAGCGCGACCTAGTCCGACCGGCCAACCTCGATTTAGGCTGGCGTTGGCAGGCGATGCCCGTATTACTTGCGACAAAGCAAGGTGATGCGCCGCAACCAATGGCGCGCGATCCCGGGGCGGAGGTGGCGACATGGCGGTGCTGGAGACGCCGGCGGCTGGATCGCGCCGGAAAGGCCCATTCTACACCGAACTCTACTTCCAGGTTCTGGCGGCGATCCTGATCGGCGGGTTCATCGGGCATTTCTATCGCGGGGAGCCGTGGATAGCGGAGTACCTCAAGCCGCTCGGCGACGCCTTCGTGAAACTGGTCAAGATGATCATCGCGCCAGTGATCTTCCTCACCATCGTCATCGGCATCGCAGGCATGCGGGACATGGGCCGGCTCGGCCGCGTAGTGTTCAAGGCCTTCGCCTATTTCCTGTTCTTCTCGACGCTGGCGCTGATCGTCGGCCTGATCGTCGCCAACGTGGTGCAGCCGGGCGCCGGCATGAATATCGACATCGCAACGCTTGCCGCAGGCGATGTCTCGCGCGTGCAGGGGTTCCAGGCGGCCTCCCAGGACTACACGCTTGTCAGTTTCCTGCTGAACATCATCCCAGATACCTTCGTGGGAGCCTTCACGAGCGGCAACATCCTGCAGGTCCTGTTCCTGTCGATCGTCGTCGGCGTGGCGATGGCGCTCGTCGGCGATCGCGCTGAACCAGCGCTGACCGTTCTTGGCTCGGTCGCAACCGTGATCTTCCGCGTCGTCGGAATACTCATGCGCGCGGCGCCGGTCGGCGCCTTCGGGGCGTTTGCGTTTGTCGTCTCCAGCCAGGGGCTCGAGGCAATCCAGAATCTCGCCATTCTGATCCTGTCCGTCTACGCGACCTCGATCCTGTTCATCATCATCGTGCTCGGGGCAGTCGCTGCCTGGGCCGGGTTCAACATCCTGAAGCTGATCCGCTATCTCAAGGAAGAACTCTTCCTCGTCCTTGGCACATCGTCGTCGGAATCGGCGCTTCCGGCATTGATGGACAAGCTGGAGCGAGCAGGTTGCGCGCGTCCCATCGTTGGCCTGGTCGTTCCGACCGGCTATTCGTTCAATCTTGATGGCACGAACATCTACATGACCCTTGCGGCCCTGTTCATCGCACAGGCGACGAATACGCAGCTCGGGCTGGACCAGCAGATAATCCTGCTCCTAGTGGCCATGTTGAGCTCCAAGGGCGCTGCCGGCGTTACCGGCGCCGGGTTCATCACCTTGGCCGCAACGCTAGCGGTGTTCCCGTCAATTCCGATCGAAGGCATGGCCATCATCCTTGGAGTCGACCGATTCCTGTCCGAATGCCGCGCGCTGACGAACTTCATCGGCAACGCCGTTGCAACCGTCGTCGTCAGCCGCTGGGAAGGTGCGTTGGACAAGGTCAAGCTCAAGGCGGCGCTCAATGGCGAGCCCGCGCCGCTGGCCGCGCAACCGATCGAACAGGACGCGGATTGATCTTGAAGGCTAGCGCGACAGGATATCCGGCTTGATGTCGGCGATCCGTGTAGCGCCCGTGAGCGCCATCGCCACGCGCATCTCGGCTTCGATCAGCTGCAGGACATGCGCGACGCCGGCCTGGCCACGTCCCGCCAGCGCATAAGCCCACGCCCGGCCGAGCAGTACCCCGTTGGCCCCAACGGCGAGCATCCGCACCACGTCCAGCCCGGATCGGACGCCGCCATCTGCAAGGATGGTCGTCTGTCCGCCTACTGCCTGCACAATCGCGGGCAGGGCACGGGCGCTGGAAAGAACGCCATCCAGTTGCCGCCCGCCATGATTGGAAACGACAATGCCATCGGCGCCGGTGTCCACCGCGGCGCGGGCGTCATCGGCGTCGAGCACGCCCTTAAGAACGAGCTGGCCTTTCCATTCGGAGCGAACCCACTCGAGATCACGCCAGGTCACGCTCGGATCGAAATTCGAACCCATCCAGCCAAAGAAGTCGTTGAGACCGGAGCGCTTGCCAAGCACCGGCGCGACATTCCCCAACTTGTGTGGCCGACCCATCAACCCGACGTCCCACGCCCATTCGGGCCGCAGCATCGCCTGGCCCATGCGCCGCAGCGTGCCTGCAGTCCCACCGGCGCCCGCCAGACCAGAGCGATAGTCGCGGTAACGCGCTCCCGGCACCGGCATGTCGACGGTGAAGAGAAGCGCCGAGCACTTAGCCGCCTGCGCCCGCGCAATCAGGTCACGCATGAAACCGCGGTCGCGGATCATGTAGAGCTGAAACCAGATGGGGCCGGGCACGGCGCCAGTGACCTCTGCAAGACTGCACGCCGAGACAGTCGACAGCGTGAACGGCACGCCGAAGTCGCGCGCGGCCCGCGCCGCCTGAACCTCGCCACGGCGCGCAAGCATGCCAGCCAGCCCGATTGGCGCGAGCGCCACAGGCAGACGGGATTTCTGCCCGAGCAGGCTCGTCGAGAGATCAAGCCGCGAGACATCGCGCATCACACGCTGGCGCAGTGCGATCTCGCGCAGATCGCTCTCGTTACGTCCGAGTGTGACCTGATCATACGATCCGCCATCGACGTACTCGAACAGGAAGTGCGGCACGCGTCGCCTGGCCAGTTCGCGGTAGTCCGATACCGACGCCGCCTTGCGCGCCATCAGATGCTCTTCGATCGGCCGGCCCAGTAGGGCGCACGAACCTGCGCCCGGAGCACCTTCCCCGCAGCGTTGCGCGGCAAGGTGTCGACATAGTCGATCGTCCGAGGCCGCTGGAAGCCGGGCAAGCGGTCCTTCGCAAAGTCCATGATCGACTGCGTCGTCTCACGCGATCGCTCGACGCCGGACTTCAGCTCCACCACGGCCTTGATCTCCTCGCCCCAATCCTCGTTGGGCACGCCAACCACGGCGGCGTCGGCAATCAGCGGATGGCGGATCAGCACCTCGTCAATTTCTACGGGATAGATATTCACGCCACCAGAAATGATCAGCTCCGCCGTGCGACCGGTCAGGAACAGATCGCCATCGGCATCAAGCCGGCCCATGTCGCCAAGCGTGAACCAGTCGCCGCGATAGCTCGCGTCCGTCTTCCCCTGTTCCTTGTAATACTCGAACCGCCCCGTCGCCGGCGCCTTCACATAGATCAGCCCTTCCTGGCCCTGCGGCGTAAGTTTTCCCTCGATGTCCAGCAGCTTGATCTCCACCCCCGGCACCGCCTTGCCCACCGTGCCCGGTTTGCGCAGCCATTCGTGTGGACCGACAAACACTCCACCGCCCTCGGTGGATGAGTAGTATTCATAAAGCACCGGCCCGAACCAATCCATCATTGCCTGCTTCACATGCGCAGGGCAGGGCGCCGCGCCGTGCACCATCCAGCGCATCGACGAGATATCGTACTTTTTCCGCGCCTCCTCAGGCAGCTGCAGCATGCGGTGCATCATGGTCGGCACCACATGCGTGTGCGTCGCCTTGTGATCCTGGATCAACCGCAGCGTTTCTTCCGCATCCCACTTGTCCATCAGCAGCGTCGTGACGCCGGCGTTGATAGGGATCACGAAATTGATGCCCAGGGGCGCTGCGTGATACAGCGGTCCCGTCAGCAGCGATATGTCCACGGCGGGATTCCACTTCGCCGTCTCGTTGCAGACGCCGGTCAGCTGGGACACCACCGGTCGCGTCCGGCGATAGACGCCTTTCGGCCGACCCGTCGTTCCCGAGGTGTAGAGCATCGTCGAACCAGGCTCGGCGTCGTCGATGTCCTCGCCAGTCTCTCGGACCAGAGCCGCATCAAAGTCGTCGAACCCTTCAATGGCGCCGGCGTAGGAGAGCTTCACTGCCAGCTTGTCCGACAACCCGGCCGCCGCCGTGGCGCCCGCCACGAACCGTCCACTCGCGATGAGCGCACGCGCATCGCAGTTGTCGACCACATACGCGATCACCTCTGGCGTCTGGTGCCAGTTCACCGCCGTAAGCCGCAGCCCTGATCGCTGGGTCGCAGCCCAGACGACGGCAAACTCCGGTCCGTTGTGCGCCAGCAGCGCCACGCCATCGCCGACCTGCAATCCACGCCGTCGAAACAGGCGCACCATGCGATTGGCCTGTTCATTCAGCTGCTTCCAGCTGAGATTGCCCGACGGCGATATGATGGCCAGCCGATCTGGCATGCGCCGAGCGTGAGCGGCGACCGTCATACCCTGCGCAATCAGCTGTTCGTCGGTCAGGCTAGTTGTCATCGGTCACGCTTCCTCGCACGGGCTATTGCCCCGCTGGATCGCAGGATATGTCGGGGAAACCCCATGCGGCAATCGCGCTGTGGTCCGCCTCAGGCCGGTGGCTTGAATTCGTCCCGCAACTGCCGCTTGAGCACCTTCCCGATCGAGGATCGCGGCAGCGTCTCCACCACGATCGCGTAGGTCAGCCGCTGCGTCTTGCCGACGCGTCCATTGAACCACGCCTTCAACACGTCGGCTGTCACCGTCTCACCGGCCCGCAGCACGATGAACGCCGCCGGCGTCTCACCCCATTCGCGTGATGGAATGCCGACCACAGCGGATTCCGCGACAGCCGGATGCTTCGCTAACTCGGCCTCCAGGTCGCTGGGATAGACGTTGAAGCCGCCCGTGATGACCATGTCCTTCTTCCGATCGCCGAGCACCAGAAAGCCATCCGCGTCAAATCGCGCCACGTCGCCGGTGCGGATGAACCGTTCGCCTTCCGGACTGTACCATTCGGCGTCCGCGGTCTTCTTCGGCTGGTTGTGATAGCCCGTCATGATCGACATCGACCTGCCGACGACTTCTCCGGTCTCGCCGCGCGGCAGCTCCTTGCCATCATCTCCGATGATCCGGATGTCGTGTCCCGGCGCAGGCTGACCGACCGTATGCAGCTTGTCCGGAAACTCATGCGCGCGCAGCAGGCATGATCCGCCGCCCTCTGTCATGCCGTAGATCTCGACGAGCCCGCCGGGCCATCGCTTCAGGATGTCGGCCTTGAGGTCGGCCGGAAACGGCGCGCTGGTGCATGTCTTCATGCGATAGGACGACAGATCGAAACTGTCGAAGTCCGCCAGGTCCATCAATCGGCGGTACTGGACGGGCACCAGCATTGCGTGTGTCGCGCGGTGCTTCTGCGACAAGGCGAGAAACCCCCGCGCGTCGAACTTACGCATCAGCACGACCGTTCCGCCACGCATCAGCGCTGGGATCAGGCTTACCAGTGTCGTGTTCGAATAGAGCGGCGTCGAGACAACTGTAATCGCATCGGGTCCGTAACCGAGCGTCTCCGCACGACGCACATGGCCCCAGCGCATCTTGTGTGGCTGGACGATGCCTTTTGGCGCTCCGGTCGTGCCCGACGAATAGATGATATTGAATGGCTGGTCAGGATCGATCTCGACGTGCGCAGGCGTGGCGCCTTCCGGCGCAAGCCACGCTTCAAAGGATTCGTCGCGGTTGCCTTCAAGCGCGACACGTTTCGCAACGGGTGGCTCAGTGACAGATTCGATCGCCATAGAGGCCGCGTCGTCGACGAAGACGATCCTGGCGCCGCAGTCCCTCACCATCATCGCCAGCTGTTCGGCAGTTGAAGATGGTGCAAGCGGGCAGGCGGCCGCGCCGCCGCGTAAAGCGGCTACAAAGATCACAACGTACTCGATCGACGACGGCCCGCAGATGGCGACCGTATCCAGCTGTTGCACACCATCGCGCTGAAGCGCCGCCGCAGCCCGGTCGATCAGCGCGTCGAGTTCAGCAAACGTCACCATGCGATCGCCATCAATGACCGCCAGATGATCCGGACGGCTGGCGGCGTGGGCGCGGATCAGGTCCGGCATGGTGGCGAAGGACTGCGCCATCAGATCGTCAAAGCCCGGCATGTCTATCTGCCCTTGAACGCGGGATCGCGGCGTGCGTGAAAAGCGGCGCGGCCCTCCCGGAAGTCCTCACTATCGAAGCATGCGTCAATCGCCCCCTGCGCAGCGGGTCGAAGTGACGGATCGCTGGCGGCGCGGCTAGCAAGCTTGGCGGCGGCATATGTCATCGGCGCTGTGGCTGCGATCTGGTCGGCCAGTGTTCGGACTGTCTTGTCTAGCAAGGCTTCGGAAACGACGTCGTTGACCAACCCGAGACGCCAAGCCTCGGCGCTAGTCAGTTGCCGCGCCGTTGCGATCATGTCGAGCGCGATTCCGGATCCGACAATGCCCTGAAGGCGCTGCATGTTGTCCAACTCATAGCCCAGCCCGAGACGCCCTGCCGGTACGCCGAAGCGCGAGTTCTCCGTGCAGATGCGGATGTCGCACGCACTGGCGATCACCAGTCCGCCGCCAATGCAGAAGCCCCCGATCATCGCGACGACCGGCAAAGGAGCCGACAGCAGGGCCGCTGTGGCCGCGCTGACCGCGCCGGTGAATTCCCGGTTCGAAGCCGCATCGTTCCGCTGAACCTCAAACTCGGCAATGTCGGCGCCCGAAATGAATGCCCGCTCGCCCGCGCCGCGCAGCACGATGCATCGAACGCCAGGATCAGCCACAAGCGCAGCCACCGCCGTTGGAATGGCGTCCCACATGTCGCGACGCACGGCGTTGAGTCGTTCAGGCTGGTTGAACGTGAGCCAGCCGATAATGCCCTCGGCTTCGGTGAGGATCCTACCCTCGGCATACTGCTGAACACCTGCCTGCATGTGCATCCTCGCGGTACCGTTACGTTGACCCGCACCCGTCGGGCCGATACGAATCCACGCATTAGCGCTAGGGCCTAACCTGTATCTGAGGCAAGGTCCGGCGAACGGGTTGGGATGGAATGACGTCGCCACACGGAGTGGCGGCCGACGGAGCGCCTGCTGACATGGCGGAAGACGCCCTTCCTCCTGGCCTCGCCAGCGATCTAGATGTGCTGGTCTTCGCCGAAGCCGAGTTGGCGGCGGGCCGGCCTGCGGCGCTTGTGACCATCGTCGGCCTGGATGGCCCATTCTCGCGGCCGCTAGGCGCCCAGCTGGCTGTCGCCGGCGATCGCCGCTTCGCCGGCAGCATCTCGGGCGGATGCCTTGAACAGGCGTTGACCGAAGAGTCCCAGACCGCCATTCGCGAAGGCACTAACCGCACGCTTCGCTATGGTCGTGGCTCGCCCTATCTGGATGTGCGCCTGCCATGCGGCGGGGGCCTCGATCTTCATATCGATGCGTCCCCGAGCCGCGAAGTTCTGAGACAAGCAATCGCACTCGGCCACTCGCGCCAGGCCTTCGCGCTCGGCTTCCAACCCAAATCCACCCGCAGCAGTCTTCGGTTGCTTGATGCCCATGCTGAGGGCCGGGCAGGCGAGTTCGTCCGGCGCTACGACCCACGCTTGCGGATCGTCCTGGCGGGACGTGGGTGGGAAATCGTCGCCATGAGCCAGATGGCGCGCACAGCGAATGTCGAACTCGTGGTCGCGAGCCAGGAGCAGGCGACGCTCGACTTCTGCCGGACTCACGCCGACGATCTTATCCAGCTCACAGTGCCGGCGGCGGCTCCGTCTCTACCGCTCGACGCGAACACCGCCGTGGCGTGCCTTTTCCACGAACACGAATGGGAAGCGCCGATTCTGCTCGATGCGCTCCGCAGCCCAGCCTTCTATGTCGGAGCGCTTGGCTCGCGGCAGACGCACCAGCGCCGCATCGAAACACTGCGCGAACTCGGCGCCGGGCCCGATGACATCGCCCGCCTGACCGGGCCGATCGGACTCTTTCCCTCACAGGATCCGCGCTCGCTGGCCGTTTCGGCGCTGTCGGAGATCGTGAAGGTCTGGACCGCGCGCGGAGGACCGCGATGAGCATCCCGCTGAACCGCGTCGCCGTCATGTTGCTAGCGTCCGGCCTGTCGCGCCGCTATGGCCGCCGTGACAAGCTGATGGCGCGCCTCGGCCACAAGCACCTGATCGACCATTCAGCCGACGTGATCGCCGGCATCCCTGTGCTAGCGCGCGTGGCCATCTGTCCGCCGGATCACCATAACATCCGCGACAGGCTGGCGGGCCGGTTCGTCATTGCGCTCAACAAGAAGCCAAAGCACGGTCTCGGCCATTCGATCGCGGTCGGCGTTCAGGTCGCGCTGCAGTTCAAGCCGGACGCCATCGTGGTGTGCATGGGCGACATGCCGTTCATCGAGCCGTGGCTGATCGAGGCGCTCACAGCAAAACTTGGCGACGCCGACATCGTCCACGCGGGCGCACCAGGCCGCGTGCACCCGCCAACCGCATTCGGCGCAGCGTGCTTCGATCAGCTCAGAAAGCTCGACGGAGACGACGGCGCGAAGAAAATCATCGGGCAGGGTGGGTTCCGCGTTCTCGGGCTCAACGCGCCATCGCCGCTGCTGCTCGATGTCGACACGCGCGACGGGCTGGGCTTTGCGAGGCGGCAACTTGAGGTTCGGGAGAAATATCCGGAGCTCGAGATCGCGCCGCCGGCAGAGCCAGTTTATCCTACTGCGCCGAAACCTCCGGCAGCGACAGACGAGCAGGCGGCGCCTACGCCCCGCCGGGCGAACGCTCGGCCGTCTTGACGTCGGTCCACAACGCTTCCTGCTCATCGAGCGACAGCGCCGCGAAGTCCTGACCTCGTGCTCGGGCAAGCGTTTCCATAGCACGGAAACGCTTGCCAAACTTTGAATTGGCGGCGCGCAAAGCCTCTTCCGGATCAACTGAGAGCTTCCGGCACAGATTGGCGACGACGAACAGGATGTCGCCCAGTTCCTCAGCCACATGCGCCTCGTCCCGCACAGGCGCTGCGATCGCCTCCTCAAGCTCCTGGATTTCCTCTTGAAGTTTGTGGAAAACCGGCTCGGGCGACGGCCAGTCGAAGCCAACCCGTGCCGCGCGCTTCGCCAGCTTCTCCGCCCGCATCAGCGCCGGCAGACCCAGCGCGACGCCGTCTATGGCACTCGGCGTTCCGCCTTCGGCTTTCCTGGCCCGCTCTGCCGCCTTCATCGTTTCCCAGGCGCCAGTCTGCGCATCCGCGTCCGAAATTGTAGCCGACCCAAAGACATGCGGATGCCGCTCGACCATCTTGTCGACCAGGCCGCGAACCACGTCGTCGATGTCGAAGTACCCAGCCTCCTCCGCCATCCGCGCGTGGAACACGGACTGGAACAGCAGGTCGCCCAGCTCACCCTTGAGCTCGCCCATGTCATGGCGTTCGATCGCGTCGGCCACCTCATAGGCTTCCTCGATCGTGTACGGCGCGATGGTGGCAAAGTTCTGCGCCACGTCCCACGGGCACCCGGTCTTCGGGTCTCGCAGCCGGGCCATTAACGCCACCAGATCGCGGAAGGCGTCTCCAGATGAGGGGAGGGAGCGGCCCTCGTCAGGCTCGGCGTCGCGGCCGGTCGATGTCGAACCCGTCTTAGTCACAACCCAAACCCCTCATAGCGCCAGTCGCATAATCAACATTATGGGCAATTTGATTGCCATTGAAATCAGTCACGTAGCAGCATCTCCAGTTCCATCCCGTCATAGGCGGGCTCTACGCCCGCCGGCAGCTCGGACCGCAGCTTCGCATAGTCCAGATCGACATGGAGGTTCGTCAGCACGGCGCGCCGCGGCTTGAGCCGTTCGATCCAGGCCAGCGCCTCCGCCACGCTCGCATGCGTCGGATGAGGCCTGTAGCGCAGAGCATCGACCACCAAGGTGTCGAGCCCATACAGCCGCTCCAGGGTCGTCTCGGGCAACCTCACCACATCGTTGCAGTAGCCAAACGTACCCAGCCGGAAACCCAGCGAGCTGATCCCGCCATGGTCCTGCGCCAACGCCAGCATCTCCAGCTCGCCACCCAGACCTCCGATCCGGATCGCCTGCCCCGCCACCAGATCGTCATGGCGGTCGAGGATGGCCGGGTATGCGCCCGCGCCCTCGAAGCAGTACCTGAACCGGTCTCCGACGACGCGCGCCGTCTCGGCGTCCATGTGCAGCGGGATGCGCTTCATGGCGCGCAGCACCAGCGCACGAAGATCGTCGATGCCATGGCACTGGTCGGCGTGCTCATGCGTGAGTACGACGGCGTCCAGCCGCGTGACCCGCGCCGCCAGCAACTGCTCCCGGATGTCTGGCGACGTATCGATCAGCACAAGCGTCGGCTCGGACACCCCTGTCGACCAGTAGCGGACCAGCGCCGAACAGCGCGTCCGCCGGTTGCGCGGCTCGGCCGGGTCGCAGACACCCCAGTCATTGCCAATCCGCGGGACGCCGCCGGACGATCCACAGCCGAGGATCCGGACCTGCAACCTGCCCTTTGGCGCCGTCGCGCTCATTGGACCCGCCTGAAAATCGCGAGGGCGTTCTCGGTCGTCAGCCGGGCCGCTTCATCGATTTCCAGCCCGCGATGCGCCGCGAATGCGCGGCACACATCCGCGACATAGGCCGGCTCATTGCGACGGCCGCGATGCGGGATCGGAGCAAGGTACGGACAGTCGGTCTCCAGGATCAGCTTGTCGAGCGGCACCTTGGCGATCACGCCGCGTACGTCCGTCGCGTTCTTGAACGACAGGATGCCAGAGACCGAGAACCACGCCCCGAGATCCATAGCCCGCATCGCGAGCCGTTCACCGCTCGTGTAGCAGTGCATCAGGATCGGAAACGCGCCGCGCTTGAACTCGCGTTCGAGGATGTCGCCCGTCAGGTCGTCGGCCTCGCGTGTATGCACGACCAGCGGCAACTGCGTTTCGCGCGCCGCCTGGATGTGCTCGACGAAGCTGCGCTCCTGCAGGACGATATCGCTATAGCCGTAGTGTCGGTCCAGGCCGGTTTCGCCAATGCCAACGACCTTCGGGTCGCGCGCTTCTTCGACCAGCGTCTCCGCCTGCAGCGACCAGAAGTCCTTCGCATAGTGCGGATGCACGCCGACCGTGCAGTGGATGTCGTCGTTCGCCGCTGCGACCGCCTTCACGGCGGGGTAGCGGTCGAGACGGTCGCAGATCGTTACCATGCGCGTAACGCCAGCCGCCCGTGCGCGCGCCAGGACATCCGGCAGATCGTGCGCGAACTGCTCGGCGTGGAGATTCACATGCGTGTCGAACAGCAAGCGTCAGGCCCCCGCACTGCCGAGGCGACCAGACGCGGCCTGAAGCGCAGCTGCAACCGTCTGCGCGCGATCCTGGTTCAGCGCCGACGCTTCGGCGCTGATACGCGCCACCGCAAGCGCCGCATCGGCCAGATCGCCGGCGAGCACCGGATCGCCCTCACGCATCGCGCGCCTCTGAAAGTAGCCGCGCAGATGCTCCAGCGACATGGCCAGCGCCCCATCGCTGCGGGCTGCTTGAGACAGCGCACCCTGCAGCGCCGACGCATCGACGCCATCCGCACGCAAGAGCGCGTCGATCGCCGCACCAGCCGCTTCTCCGTCACCCTGCATCAACGCGATCGCGCGTCCCGGCCGGCCCGGCGCCAGTGCTGCGACGGACTCGGCCTTCGCGCCCGTATGGCCGGCCTGCGCGAGTACCGCCAGTTCGTCACGCTCGCTCAGCGTTCCACAGCGCAAGACGCGGCAACGGCTGCGGATCGTCGGCAGCAGAGCCTGTTCGCCATGCGAGATCAGGAACAGCACAGCCTTGGCTGGCGGCTCCTCGAGCGTTTTCAGCACGGCGTTGGCGCCGAAGCGATTCATCTCATCGACAGCGTCGATAATCGCCACCCGCCAGCCGCCAAGGGCGGGACGCAGCGAGAAGAACTGCGCAAGTTCACGCACGCTATCGACCGGGATCTCGGATTTCTGCTTGCCCTTGTCATCGAACGGCCTGCGGATCACGCGCAGGTCCGGATGGCTGCCAGCAAGCGCCAGTCGCGTCAGCACAGGATCGGGCGAAGCCGTCAGGTCCGAGCGATCGCCGAGAAGATGCAGCGCCAGCCGCAACGCGAGCCGCGCCTTGCCAACGCCACGTGAACCGCGCAGCAGCCAGCCATGATGCATGCGACCCGCCGCCAGCGCCTCGAAGAACTCGCGCCGCGCCGCCTCATGCCCAAACACAGGTCCGAAGTCATCCGCCTGCAGCTCCATCAGCGGACCTCCGGAAAGCGCCGCGTGATTTCTGCTAGGGCGTCTTGGGCCAGCGACTCCGGCGAGGCAGACGCATCAAGCACAAGACAGCGCTGAGGATTGGCGCGAGCGATGTCGAGGAAAGCCTGATGCACGGCGGCATGATAGGCGAGGTCGCGCGACTCGATCGCGTCCTGTGCCGCCGACCGCGCGTTCATCCGTGTACGTGCAATGTCCATCGACAGATCGAGCACAAGCGTGAGATCAGGACCGTCCGCGCCCACGCACATTCGTTCAAGCGCATCGAAATGCTCCGGCCCGACGCCGCCCGCCGCGACCTGATAGGCCCGCGTCGAATCCGAAAAGCGATCGCAGATCACCCATGTCCCGCGCGCCAGCGCCGGCCGGATCGTGCGATCGAGATGATCGCTGCGCGCTGCGTAGAACAGCAGCGCCTCCGCGACAGGATTCCATCCACCAACATCGTCAGGCGGATTGAGGATCAGACGTCTCAGCGTCTCCGCGCCAGGCGACCCGCCGGGTTCTCGCGTCCTCACAACCTCGACGCCCTTCGCGGCCAGTTGCAACGCCAGCGCGGCCGCAAGCGTGGACTTGCCTACGCCCTCGCCGCCCTCAAGCGTTATGAACCGACCACGATGCGCCAAGCCTCAATCACCCCTTAGCCCAAGCATCGCTTTGCCGAAGAAGCCTAGCTGGTTGACCGTCGCGCCCGCTGCAACCGGAATGCGCTTCGCCGGCGTGCCGGGAGCGGTGATTACCAGTTCGCCAACCACGTCGCCTTCCTTCACGGGCGCGTACAGCGGCCCCTTGTAAACGACTTCGCCCTTGATCTTTTCGACCGCGTCGAGATGAAGTCCGATCGCATAACCATCCGCCGCCACCAGTGGCACCTGCGCCTGTTCGCCAAGCCACACATCAGCGACCGCAACCTGGGCGCCTTTGGTGACAAGCGTCGCGGAGGTGAAGTCGAGGAAGGCGGACCGCATCACACGCGGACCTTCTTGCTTGCGCGCCGTCTCGCTGGCGAGCCCGTTCAGCACGATGATCCGCCGCTTGCCTTCACGCACAGCTGAACCGACGAGACCGTAGCCCGATACCGACAGATGCCCAGTCTTCACGCCATCCGCGCCATCAAGCTCACGGAGAAGGGGGTTCCGGTTGTATTGGCGCGTCTTGTTGAAGGTGAACTCCGGCTCCGAAAACATCGGATAGAACTCCGGGAAGTCCTTGATCAGCCTGAACGACAGCAGTGCGATGTCATGCGCGCTCATTCGATGCCGCGGATCGTCGAGGCCGGTCGCGTTCGCGAATGTCGAATTGGTGAGACCAAGCTCCTTGCCACGCGTGGTCGCCTGACGCGCATAGGCGTCCTCGCTGCCGAACAGCCCTTCTGCAAGCACGATGCAAGCATCATTGCCCGAGACGATCACGGCGCCTTTCAGCAGGTCCTGCACGGTGACCTTTGAATTGAGCGGCAGGAACATGGTCGAGCCATCCGTGCCGGCGCCGCCTGTGCGCCATGCATGCTCGCTCACCGTGAATTCGTCCGTCATCGCAAGCCGGCCAGCTTTGATGCGCTCGAACACCATGTAGTAGAGCATCAGCTTGGACATCGAGGCCGGGATCATCGGCTCGTCGCCCTTCTTGGAGTAGAGGGGCAGGCCGGTGTCGCCATCCATGATGTAGGCGTAGGTCGCCGCGGTGCTCAGCGGATCGGTCGCCGACACCTCGATTGGCGCAGGCGCGGCGCCGGGCCCCGGCTGGGCGACGGCGGATGCGGCTGCCAGCACGGCAACAGCAAGGGTTCCAGCAATTAAACGCATGGCGACAGACTCCCTCGGGAATCTGGTCACAAAACGGCGTTTCGGGCATCCGCGTCAACCGCCGGGAAGCCGCAGACCGGCAATCCCTGCCCTGCCCCGGGCGGTTTAGCCGTTGCGAGCGACGACAATCGCCTTCGCGGCGGGTCCGTCGAGGCTCCGGAGGGCCGCTTCAGCATCCTCGCGTGACGTCCACGGACCGAGCATCACACGATAGAAAGCAGCACCATTCACCAGGGCGGTTTCGATCGCCACCGGTCTCGCGCCGGCCAGCCGGCCGCGCAGGGCGTGGGCATTGCCGAGGTCCGAAAAGGATCCGGCCTGCAGGTAGAAACCACTCACAGGCTTGGCAGCAACCGGCTTGGCCACGATCGGCGGCAGCGAGCGCATCGCCACATCCAAGCGCTGGGGCTGTGCCGCCACAGGCGCCGGAGCGCCGCCACCAGGGGCGGGGGCAGGTCCGACATATTCCACACGAACCTTCGCCGTGCCCTTGCCATGCATGTCGAGCGCCGCGCCCGCCGCCTTGGACAGATCGATAATGCGATCGTCCACGAAGGGCCCGCGGTCATTCAGGCGAACGACGACGCTCTTGCCGTTCTCCAGATTGGAGACGCGAACAAGTGAGGGGATCGGTAGGGTCGGGTGAGCAGCAGTCAGGTCGTTCTCGTTGAACGTCTCGCCGGATGCCGAAGCCTTGCCGTGGAAGGTCGGGCCATACCACGACGCAATCCCCACCTCGTTATAGTTCGGCTCATGCGCCGGCACATACCAGCGGCCAGCCACCTGGTAGGGAGGGCCGGCAAAAGGCGCGACCGCCGTTGGCGCAACCTTGCGCGCGGCCACAGACACAGGCGTGCCAGCCGCTGCAAGCGGCGTTGGGCCGAATGTGGCCTTGGGCGCGACGGAGCGTAGGTCGAGCGCGCCAGAAGGCGCAGCGTTCGAGAAACTCGGAATAGGCGCGTTCGGCGCAACGTTCAGCGACATGACGTCGGCGCGATTCTCCAGCAGCGGCATCTTCGCCTTCGGTGCAGATTTGTATTCGATCGGCGCCTGCGCCACCGCAGGTCCGGCGAACAGCACGACGCAGACAAACGCGCATCCGCGAAAGGTGAGGCTACCAGCCATCATCGATCCCTTTTGAAAGCAGTCGCCGTTCTGGCGGCATGGGATGAATCTACCTGAGGCAGCTTGCACGCCCGGCAACCGGACCCCGTCAATTTTAAGGAATTTGCCGGGTCCCAAAGCCATGGTTACCCCTTTGGGACCAATTGCTCCGGGTTCTGCACACCGACGCGCCAGAATCCCTGAAAACCGCCGCCCTACCCGCTTCCCGACCCTTATCCAGCCTGCGCCGCTGTAAACCATTTTCTTTGCAGCCAACCCTGCCTAGAAGAGCCGCCAAGGAAGGGTGGCCGAGTGGTTTAAGGCAACGGTCTTGAAAACCGTCGTGGGGGAAACTCCACCGTGGGTTCGAATCCCACCCCTTCCGCCACCCCGGCACTGGAAAAGCCCCTGCAAGAAAGCGGTCTTTATCCGCTTACGCTCTGCACGCAGACCCTTGCGACTGGCCAAACACTCTTTAGTTTCCCGCCCGACCGAACCGCGGTCAGCCAAGGAAACTCCCCATGAAACTCCGCCTTGCCTCCATCATCGTCCCGGCCATGCTGGGCGCCTTCGCCATGACGGCCCATGCCCAGAATGGCGGCGCCGCCAAGCTGTCCGTCGAAACCACCCCGATTTCCGAGATCATCAAGAACGAAAAGGCCAAGGCCGCCCTCGAAGCCGCCCTGCCTCCGATCGCTCAGTATTACGACCAGGTCGGCTCCATGACGCTCAAGGACGTCGCCCCGATGTCACAGGGCGCGCTCGACGAAGCCAAGCTGAAAGAGCTCCAGACAACCTTCGACACGCTGTCGTAAGACGCCCCGGTTTCGTGTCCTTCGCGCCCGTCGCGGAGGACACGAACACGTCCACTCACGGCGGCGCTTGCCTACTCCCTCGCACCAACGCGATAACATGCCACCGCCACGTCACGGGCGCGTCTGAGTCAGTAGGCGGGGGTCATAATCGATGTGGTTCGACAATGTCGGCACGTTCATCGAGTTCGGCTTTCAGCACATCCTTCCGCAAGGCCTCGACCATGTGCTCTTCGTGGTCGCGCTCTACCTCAACGCCCGCAACTGGCCCTCGCTGATACTGCAGGTCACGACCTTCACCGTCGCCCACACCATCTCGTTGGGCCTCGCCGCAACCGGCATCCTCTCAAGTCCCGGCGACGTCATCGAGCCGCTGATCGCCATCTCCATCATCGTGCTGGCGCTGGAGGCGATGTTCGCGCCGCGAAGCACAGCCTGGCGCCTGCCCGTCATCTTCGCGTTCGGCCTCCTGCACGGCCTAGGCTTTGGCTCGGTGATGAAGGTCTATCTCGAGAACGCAGACCTCTCTGCCGGCCTGATTGGCATCACCATTGGCGTCGAACTCGGGCATGCATTGGTGCTGGTCGCCACCGGCCTCGCCGCCTTCGCTGTCCAGCTCGCCCTCAAGACCGCCAACAGGCAGAACCTCTACCGCCCAGCCTTCGTGATCCCAGTCGCGGGGCTCATTGCGCTGGTGGGGGCGTATTGGGCGCTGCAGCGGGTGGGCGTGCTGCCGGAGTAGGCGCCACGCGGGTCAGGATGAGAGATAGACATACCAGGCAGCCAGCAAGACGAGCCGCGCCGCAACCGCTGAGCCTGTCAGAGCTGACAGCCCAATCGCTGCGAGGCCTGCCACGGCGCCGGTTACAGACGCGATCGTCAGCACCTCAAGCGCCGGATGATGCAGGATTGCCGGCAGCCCGAGCAGAACCGACCAGATGATCCCTCCGACGATAAATGCCGCTCGCCGAAGCATTGGCTCATGAACCGCCAGCTTGGTCAGGGAGACGAACGGGCGCGCTTCACTTCGGCCGGCATGAGCGCTGAGCGCGAACGCAAGCACCAGAAGCCCGGCCGCACTGCCGCCATGACGAAAGTCTGGCAGCACCGCCGACACGCCCGCAGCGATGACAGCGAGCAAGGGAAACGCCCAGCCGGAACCGATCAGGCGCATCTCGGCAATCACCAGACCGACGGGGCCAGCGACTGAGAACCTTGCCGGCGGCGCGTTGACGACCACGCGACCCGGCGGACGGCCGAACAAGCGGCTGAAGCGGCCCCCCAGGGCGGCCTTGCGACGCGCGCGATGCGGCGCGTGGAGCAACCCCGCCAGAACCGCCAGCCCAACGGCGATGCCGACCCACGCCAATCGCGACCCGAGATAGCCCGGAGAAAGCAGGCCCGCGAAGACGTCGAGCTGAACGCGACCGGGCGTGACCTCTCCGCCGCCGATGACAAAACTGTCCGTCCCTGCAGGCGCGCCGACCAGCAAGGGCGATGCAAAGCCGGTGAAGTCCAGCATGTTGGTGGCGAAGGTTCGCTCCGCGCCCATGGCGACGGCCGGCAAGACGATCGACGTCATCCATAGGACCAGGAAGACCACGTCGCCCCAGGCGCCTCGCATCAGGGGCCGCGCATCAAAAAAGGTCCGCAGGGCCGCCAGCCCCAACAACGCAGGCGCGGCGACCACCCAGAGCGAAAACGTGATCTCGGCAACGTTCAGGCCGCCCGACGGAATGACCAGCCATCCAAGAAAGAAGCCGGACAGCGTCAGCACCACCAGCATGGCCAGCAACACCACTGCGTCGGCCGCGAAACGCCCGAGCGCGATCGCCACTCGAGAGGCCGCGGTGACTTCCTCGACCTGCCATGGCTGGCGCCGCGTCGTGTTGGCGCGCAGGTACAGCCACGCCACCGGCAGAAGCAGCGTTGACACGACGATGCCGAGCGACACGCCAAGAAAGCCTGATGTCATCTCCGGCAATTGCCTGCCGATGATGATGCGAACGCCTTCAGCGTCAGGCCCCATCGGGATCATGTATCGCGCGGCAATCGGGGCCGCGATCAGCAGGAGCCACAGGCTGACTCTGCGCTGGTAGCGGCGAAGGGAACTGACCAAAGAGGACGCAAGCACCCGCGCGGGGCTCACGGTGATAGCTCGAGCGCTTGCGGCGTCACCTGCCCCGCCTCGACGCGGAGCATGCTCGCTGCGTGGGGCCTCAGCCCTTCCGCCAGATGTGTCGTCATGACGACAACCGACCGCTTCGCGCGCTCCAAGATCAGGCCGGTTACCTTGCCGGCCGTTTCGGAATCCAGCTCCGCCGTCGGCTCGTCCAGCGCCAGAAATTCGGGCTCGCCCAGCAAGGCCTGCGCGAAGATCAACCGCCTGCGCATCCCACCGGAGAAGCTGGCGATGCGCCGGTTGATGTCGTCATGCAGACCGATCGCGGCGGTGATCGCCTGGAATTGCTGATCGGCCTGCTCCAGCTTCAGTCCCTTCAGCGCCGCCATGTGCATCGCGAACTCGCGCGCTGTCAGGTCGTCGGGCAGGTCCACGGCTTGCGGCGCATACCCAAGCGTCTTGCGCAAGGCGCGCCGGCCGGCGCCGCCCTTCCATGTGACCGATCCCTTGCTCGGACGCTCCGCCGTCGCCAGCAGCCGCAACAGCGTGGTCTTCCCGGCCCCGCTTGGCCCGACCAGGAGATTGAGCCCCGGCGCGAAGGTCAACGACACGTCGTCCAGCACGCGCTTAAGCGCGTAGTTCTTGCTGACACCCTTCAGCTCAAGCAACCGCACTCTCCCCGCCCGCCAGCACAACGAAACGCGCATGCGCCGGGTGACGGTAGCTGACGGAGCCATTTGGGAAAATGGTGCCCAGGGCCGGAATCGAACCAGCGACACGCGGATTTTCAATCC
>JBBAUA010000060.1:0-18307 GCA_040398465.1 Hyphomonadaceae bacterium
TAGCAGAGGCTGGATGTGCGGTGACTGCGCACACCTGGCCTCCCACCAGAGCGAATTGCTGCACTGCGTCATGACATGTTGTCATGGAACTGACATATAAACGTCATGAAACAGATACACGTGGCCTTGCTGGCCGCTGCCGTCATTGCCCCGTCAGCCTTTGCTGAAGGCAAGGACTCCCAACCCGCCCCCTTCACCATCGTCGTGAACAGCCCGGTTGCGCCGGAATCGCACCCTGAATACCGCTACCCCTATCTGGCGGGCCGGAAGGGTATCGACGGCGCGTGCGAGGTCAGCTTCTCGATTACGCCCTCTGGCCAGGCCCAGGGCGTTCGGGTGGTCAGCTGCTCGTCCGAGCTATTCGCGAACGCGGCAGAGTCGGTCGTGAAGACGATGGCCTTCGAGCGCGGCGCGCAGCCCCGCACCGCAGTCGTGGCGAAAATTCGCTGGGACATCAGCCCGGCGATGCTCCTGGCCAGCGCGGACTGATTCAGCGACCGGTTCAGCCTGCCTGGCAGCCGATCATGCCGCCCACTGGCACGACGGTGGTTCCGCCCTTGCGGTCGTAAGTGCGCAGCACGCCCTGACGAATGATGGCTCCGTCCTTGACGGTGCGATCAGCGTCATAGGTCAGCTCGAGCTCGAACGCGAACGCGCCGCTTGCAAAGCTCTGCTTCCGGTAGTGGCCCAGAACAAGGTCACCGGACTTGGTCTTTCGATCCAGCTGACGAATGCGGCCGTTGATAATGGCTGTCGCACGGGCTGGATTGTCCGGCACGAAGACGATGAATTCCGGCCGCTCGGTCCGGCTCCAGAGAAACAATCCGCACTGCCCTGGCTTAAGGGTCTGCGAGGGCAGCGCACCGAACTTCATGCCGCCGGCCTCGACGCCGCCATCACGTTGCGCAAGGGCGCCGCCGGCGAGGAACGCTGACGCCATCGCGACAGCCACAAATCTCAAAGCGGAAGCCATTGCACTCGACCCTTGCTCGCAAACGATCCCGGCGAGTCCCGGGGGGCGAACCCCGATGCCATAAGCAGGACAGCAAGCTCCTGATTGTCCGTGGTATAGACGGCGGACCACTCACCCATACCATCTCCGCGCAGATCGAGCCACGCCTCGGCCGCGTCGTTGTTGCGTTCGCCGCCGAGGGCCAGCCGCGCCGCGTCCCCTGAACAGCTGACCTCTCCCGCAAGCGGAAGCCCGGCCTGCCCCACCCGTTCCATGGCGACCGACACCATGTCGCTGGTCACCTGGCCCTGAGCACTTGCGCATTTGCGATCGACGAAGCGGATGTCGACGCCGGTCATGCGCATCGATCCGGCAGGCAGGCTGGCGGCTGCAAGGGAACCCTCACGGACAGTAGCCACCAGATCGGTCGCCTGCAGGCGCATGGCGCCGCCAAAGCCGAACTCAACGCGGCCGTCGCCTGTCAGGTCCTGGCCGTCAATCCTGGCGTCTGCGGCGACGCGGCCAACAAGCAGATCCGCGGCCGAAAGTGACAGGCGCACGTTGCCGGCATCGAACGCACCGACTTTCACGCCGCGCAGGACGGGTTGCCAGATCGAGCCCTCGACCGAGCCGATGACGACATCGCCACCATTGCGCGTGTGGAGGAAGGCCCGGGCAGGCGCGGTGGCGGCCAGCGCCAGAGCGAGCACGCCAACGAAGATGCCGATGCGCACACGCCACTTCATCGCGCGCGTTCCCCGATCGTCACATCGCCTGTGACGATATCGCCATCCCCGCTACGGACCAGAACGACACGCGTTGCGAGGAGGCCATTGCGCTCTGCCCGGCTGATCCAGTCGAGAACTGAAGCAGCTGGCGCAGGCTCGAAGGCAAGAAGCAAGGCCGTCGGGCCGGCGGGTTCGATCCGCGAAGGTTTCAGGCCGACCTGAGCCGCCGTGGCCATCACCAGGCCGCGCAGGGTGCCATCAGACTGCACAGGCTGCATTTCAGCCGCGACGGGTGCGGCAGACAGACGAGCGACGTCCGCCGCAAGCGCCCTGGCGCTCGCGAGATCGGCCGCTGCATCGGCCCGGAACTGCGTCGCCGTCCGATATGCAATGAAGCCGCCGCCCGCTCCGACCAGCAGATAGGCGGCCACAAGGAGCAGCACCTGTTCCCGGCCGGACAGGTTGCGAAACCAGGAAGCGAGGGCGCCGATCATGACACCTCCATGCTGAGCGCAAGACTGACGCGACCGTCGATGGTTTCCATCGCTCCAACCTCGAGGGACCTTGCCTGCGCACGGAGTTCAGAAGCCGAAGCATCGAGGTCAGCTGGCAACAGGGCTGAGAGGCGCAGCAGCACCCGTTGTTCCGAGGCTTCGTAACGCATCTCATCCAGCCGGACATCCGGATGCGCCTGGAGCAGTCGCGTCACCTCTCCTGCAGCGCGCACGATCGGGTTGGGAGTCGCGGGTCTTGTTGCGTTCAGGGCCGAGCTTACCTGTGCGCGCAGGTTCACGATGCGGTTCACATCCGGGCGCACCTCGCGGAACTGCTGCTCGGCGGACGCCAGGAGGCTTGTGCTCGTCTCCGCATCCTGCTGGCCTTCCACGACAGCAATGCCGGACTGGACAAGGATGAACAGAATGCCAAGTGCGGCCGCAAATCCCCACGCACGCGCCGACCTGACGCCGCTCATGGCAGTCGTGGCGTCGCGCGCGTGCAGCACGGGTGCATGGGCGGGTGGCCGCAGGGCGGCGCGGGCGAGCATGGCAGGCACATCAAGCTCGCCAGGATGCAAAGCGCCAAGTCGCGCCAGTTCGGCAGGCGCGTCATTTCCAACGATGCGGATATTGGCCGGTCGCCGGGGCAGGCGATCGAGCCAGGCGCTGACAAGCGGCGGGGCCAGGTCTGACTCGATCGTGAACCCGCCAAGCGCGCCGCCAGCGATGATCGTGCGACCGTACAGGGAGACGATGTCGACGCTGTCTGCCGGCGTGGGCCACAGGGTGCAATCAAGATGGATGGCGGATGGCGCCAATCCTTCCCTGGCGCAGCGCGCAAGCCAGAGGGCGACGCGCGCGCGATCGAAGGCCGCGACAAGACGCTTGCGCCCGGCGTCGGGCTGGCCGGGGACAAAGGCAACCTTGCTTGTGTCGCTTGCCAGCGCGCCGCGAAACATGACGGCTGCCGCCGCCTTCGCCTGCGCTTCGGTGTGCGCTACTTCGTCAAGCGTGCGCAACTGGGCTTCAGATCCCGGCAGAACCAGGAGGGTGTCGGCTGGAGCAGCGCGCGGCTTATCACCTCCTCCAATCTGACCACGATCGAGCACGGCGCCGGTCCCCCGCGCAACACGCAGCCACGCCATTGGCGCATCGGGGCCAGCGCCGCCGATCAGGACGAGACATGCATTCACAGCAGCGCCCTCTGGGGATCGGCGCCGAACACGCGCCTTACGATGCGCGGATGGCCGCCGCCTGTGTCGATCAGAACGACGCTTGTTTCCGACGCATCCAGATACTGGACACGAATGCCGACGATGTACCATCGGGGCGCAAGCACAAACTGCGACCTGGTCTCCTCGCTGACCTCCACGCTGGCAAGACGTGGATCGCTCAGGAAGGCATCGACACTCGTCCACCCGACGGCAGGGCGCTCGGCGATCACCTGTTCAGCCGACGAAAGCGTCAGCCCTGCGCCAAAGGTCGACGCCAGCAAGGCAGCCTGGGTGCGCCGCAGCGTGTTCACATTCAGCGCATTTGGCGCGGCCACTGGCCGGCTGCAGAGGTATGGCGCGAGACGCTGGATGTCCGACTGCTGGAAGCCGACGACATTGCGGATCTCTCCGACATCACCCGTCAGACGATTGGGTGGCAGAAAGACTGCGCGTGAACCGCCATAGGTGTCGTCCTCGACGCCCACGCCAGACAGCGATGCATCCGTGTCAATCCAGTCGGACAGGGAGGATGCGAGCGGCAACCCGTTCTGGATGTTGAGCAGCGCCGCCAGACGCGCAAATCGCAACCGGCCAGCATCGCTTGCGATCAGCGGTCCGCTCTCGGTCTGAGCCACCACAGCGTTCAGGTTGAAGCAATTGCCTCCATCCCGAACGGTGATCTCCATCGCGCCATTGTCCAGCGGCAGGGAAATGGGTTGATCGAAGATCTGCGCCATCTGGGCGGGCGTCATCGCCGGCGTGTTGATGAACTGGTCGATCCGGCTTGCTGCATAGGCTTCGGCGCCAAGGAGATACCAGCGTGTCTGGTCCGACTGCTCCTGGTTGGCAGTGCGCTGGATGCTGAACCGGGCTGCATCCACGACGACAATGGCGAGGCCGCTCATGACGGCAACCATGACAAGGACAGACGCCAGTGCCGCGCCCTTTTCGCCCTTCACGGTTGTCCGCCGAGGCTTCATCATAACCCGGTCACGGCCTGGATGCGGATTGCGCCATAGCGCGGGGCGGTGGCGATGATGGCGACCGCGCGCGGGACGCTGGTTGCGGAGGGCGGCCAGTCGCTGATCCAGCCGGCGCCGGCGTTGAACTCGAACTGCAGGCCGGTTGCATCGGGCAGCAGTATCCGGCTCTGCATATCAGCCGCCTCGCCGGGATCGAGCGCATTGCGCATGCGCCGGACGAGCCGGCCTGCGTCATCGACGACGTATTCAACGAAGACAAGGGTTGTGTACAGGCCATCCTCTGAACCGCGCTCGCCAAGCGAGCGGACGAAGGACATGGAGGGACGTGCGCCGTTGGCGGCCTGGAAGGTGATCGGAAGGCGCCCCTCTTCCCGCGTCTGGCGTGGCGCGATCTGCGCGAGATCAGCCGTGAGAAGGGCGCGCGCCGACTGCAGCGCCCGCAACGCCTCCTGCGACGCGGAGACACTGGCCTGGGAGTTGAGGCTCTGGGTGAGCAGGGTGACGGCGCCGCCGGCGACGAGCGAAAAGACGAACAACGACACCAGGGCCTCTGTGAGGGTGAACCCGGCGTCTTTCGGTGCGGTCATCGGGGTGCCCCCACGACCATGTAGGCTGAGACATCGGCGAGTGCATTCTGGCGACCCTGATCAAAGGCCCGGGATTGCAGGTGCAGCGTCGCCGGATCGCCTGTGCGTTCGACATCGATACGCCAGCGCCAGACCCGTCCCCCCAGTTTCTCTTCACCCTCCTGTACGCCAAGCTCCAGCGCGCCGCCGCGCACCATGGAGTCGACCAGCTTGTTCTGTGCGACGATGCTGGCCAGCGCGCGCGTTTCGACCTGGGAGAAGGTGTCAACCGACTGCGTCTGGAGCTGCATCAGGGCCACCGCGGCGAGGGCGAAGACGAAGAGCGCCACCAGCGCCTCGACGACCGAGAACCCCGCACTGCCGGCTGACGCCCTATCTCGCCCGGCGGGCATCAATGCCTCCATCATTGCCGATGGTGACTGACCAGGCGGTTGCGCCATCCTCCAACTGGAGATCGAGAGGCGTGGCCCCACCCAGGGGATCGAACTCCGCCACGCGCATGCCAGCGGCATCGTCAGGCTTCGGGGCGACAATGCGCGCGGTTACACCCTCGGGCCAAGGGCGAAAGGCGAGCGCCGCATCGTTCGGCAACTCGCGCCAGCCGCGTTCCTCCTGCCGGTCAAAGCGGTAGCCCTCGGAGGACACAACCAGCGCGATCGTCCGGTTGGCAAGCACGCTGGCCTCGCCTGCGGCCTGCAGGCGCGCGGCGAGCCGCTCGGCGGCGTCACGCAGCCGCGAGTCCGGCCCGGGCGCCATGAGAACGACCGCACTTGCGGCAATGCTCACGACGAAGAGTGCCGTCATCACCTCGACGAGCGTGAAGCCGGCCGACCCGCTATTTCCCGGTGACGTCCGCATCCAGCTCCTTTCCGCCGACCTTGCCGTCGGCTCCGAGCGAATAGAGGTCGTATGGCCCGGACTGCCCTGGCGCCACATACTGATAGGGCCGGTTCCAAGGATCACTCGGCAGGCGGCGGATATAGGGCTCCTTGCGGCCCGCACCGTCTGCCCCCTCGACCGAGAGGGCTTCCAGCCCCTCCTCCACCGTCGGGTAGCGCACATTGTCGAGACGATAGAGTTCCAGCGCCTGTTCCAGAGAGGCGATGTCGGCGCGCGCCTTTTCGACGCGCGCCTTGTCCTGGCTTGGCAGCACGTTGATCGCCACGATCGCGGTAATCAGACCGATGATCACGATCACGACCATCATCTCGACGAGGGTCACGCCGGCTTCGGGATGCAGCGCCGTCCGCTCATTGGCTTGGGACTTTGTGGGCACGGGGCTGTTCCTATCCTGTGGCGAGCTGGTTGAGCTGGAGAATGGGGAGCATGATCGCAAGGACGATGCCGGCGACCACCGCTCCCATCAGGACGATAATCACAGGTTCAACGACGCTGAGCGCAGCCTGCAGGAAGTTCTCGACGTCCTGGTCGATATGGTCTGCAGCCTTTTCCAGCATCGCCGGCAATTCTCCGGAATTCTCGCCGCCGACCGCCATGTAGACGACCATCGGCGGGAACACGCCGCTCTGGCGCATCGCATGCGAGACTGGTTCGCCCTCCTCGATCCGTCCAGCCATGTCGCCGACCGCGCGCGCCATAACACGATTGCCGACCGAGCCCGTCGCCGCGCGCACGCAGTCCAGCAGGGGCAAGCCGCTCGCCGCCATGGTTGCGACGGCGCGTACGAACCGGCTGGCGTTCACGGCGCGCACCCATTTGCCGATACCCGGCGCGCGCAGCATCGCGCCGTCCAGTCCAAGCCGTATGCTTGGCTGCTTGAGGGCAAGCCGGAGAAGCACGATCAGCCCGGCAAGCCCTGCCAGCAGCAATGGCCAGAACTGTGTAAGGATGGTGGACGTCCCGATGAGGATCTGCGTGATCAGCGGCAGCTCGGTCCGAAAGGACTGGAACTGCTCGATGAGTGCAGGCACCACGAACACCATCAGGCAACCGACCACCACTGTCGCGACAATTGACAGCGCTAGCGGATAGATCATGGCCGTGGAGATCTTCGAGCGCATGGCATGCTCGCGGCCGAGATGGTCAGCCAGCCGCGCGAAGACAGGACCAAGATTGCCGGATCGCTCCCCTCCCGAGATAGCAGCGCGATAGGAGGCCGGAAAGCTGTCCTTGTGACGCCCCATGGCGACCGCGAGGCGCGAACCTTCCTGCACGCCCGCGCGAACCGAGTCCATGATGCGGCGCGCTACAGCGTGTTCCTGCTGGGCCGCAAGGATGCCCAGCGCCTCATCCACGGGCACGGCTGCGCCCACAAGGGTCGCAAGCTGGCGCGTGATGACAACGAGATCGCGGTGGCGCAGGACGCCGCGCACAGGCGCCCCTGGCCTTGCGGCAGGCGCGGGTTGCGCGAGGCGTTCGCCCGACAAAATCTCGACTGCGACGAGCTTGCGCGAGGCCAATGTCTTGCGCGCCGCCAGCTCGTTCTGAGCCTCGAGACCACCGCGCCGTTCGCGGCCATCCTGATCGATCGCAACATAGGAGTAGCGCGCCATGCCCTACTCCAGACCGGCCGCGCCGGCCGTGCGCAGCACGTCGCTGAGCGAGGTGACGCCAGCGGCGGCGCACCGCAACCCGCTGGCGAGCAGGCGATCGGCGTTGCGGAAGGCGTGGGCGCCCATCTCCTGCTCGGTTGCGCCGGAGTGGATCATGCGACGGATGTCGTCGTCCACGACCATGCACTCGTAGAGGCCGATCCGGCCGACATAGCCCGAACCGCCACAGGACTGGCATCCTGTCGCTTCGAAGACGTGCGGCTCAAGGCCGAGCGCATGCATCATCTCCGCTTCGCGCTGACCTGGGACAGCCTGCCGCTTGCACGCATCGCAGAGCCGCCGGACGAGGCGCTGCGCCAGCACCAGGCGCAGCGTCGAGGCCAGCAGATAGGGCTCGACGCCCACGTCCCGCAGTCGCGTAACCGCTGCAACGGCGTCATTGGTGTGAACGGTTGAGAACACCAGATGCCCGGTCAGGCTGGCCTGCACGGCGATCTGCGCGGTCTCGACATCGCGGATCTCACCGACCATGACGACGTCCGGGTCCTGGCGCAGGATCGCCCGCAGGCCAGCGGCGAATGTCATTCCAATGCGCGGGTTGACCTGTGTCTGGCCAATTCCCTCGACTGCATACTCGATCGGATCCTCGACCGTGAGGATGTTACGCGACTTGTCATTCAGCAGGTTGAGCGCCGCATAGAGAGAGGTCGTCTTGCCCGAACCCGTCGGTCCGGTGACCAGCACGATCCCGTGCGGAGCTTCCAGCGTGTCGCGGAAGCGCTTGAGAATGGCCGGTGACATGCCGAGACCCTCGAGAGTGCGCAGGCTCTGGTCCTTGTCGAGTATGCGCATGACCACGCGTTCGCCGTGCCGGGAGGGCAATGTCGAGATTCGCACATCGACACCGCGTCCCCCGAGGGTCAGGGACATCCGTCCATCCTGCGGCAGGCGCTTCTCTGCGATGTCCAGCCGCGCCATCACCTTGATGCGGGAGACCAGTCGCGCCTTGGCCTTTGCAGGCGCACGCAGGGCTTCACGCAGGACGCCGTCGATACGCAAGCGCACGATGACGGCGTTCTCGAACGGCTCGAGATGGATGTCTGAGGCGCCCTGGGTGATCGCTTCGGAGATCAGTCCGTTGATTAGGCGGATGATGGGTGCGTCATCCTCGCTGTCGAGAAGGTCTGCCGCCGCGCCAGCTTCTTCAGATAGGAGGTCGAGCGCATGCTCTGTATCGAGCCCCGTTGCAATGCGCCGCGTGGCTTCGGACGTGACCGCGTAGCGATGCGAAAGCGCGTCGTCAAAGGCGATGCTTGCGAGGGTCACCACCTCGAAGGGACGTCCAAGGACGCGACGCACCTCGACGAGCGTGAGCGGATCGCCGCCCTCGCGAAAGCCGACCCGCCAGCGCTCGCCGTCCGAAAGCAGTACGACCCCGTGCTCCTTCGCGAAACCGTAGTCGAAGGTCTGCGCCACCGAGGCTGTCGCCGCTTCCGTCATGGCGGCGTGGTGGCGGCTGGAGGCGTTGGCGCCGGCAGCGGCTGACTGAGCCGGAAGTCTGTCTCGATCTTCTGGCGGATCAGCGGGTCGAGCCCGTCAAAGCCCTGCACGGCGCCGTACTGCCGCGCGGTGACATCGATCGCCTGTTCGGCGGTATTGACGATGGTCGGACGCAGGAAGACCATCAGGTTGGTGCGTCGGCGCGACTCGGTCCTCGAGCCGAAGAGTCCGCCAACCAGCGGGATATCGCGCAGGCCGGGTATGCCCTGTTCATCTTTCTGGACATCTTCCTGGATCAGCCCGCCGAGGACGATGATCTGGCCAGCATCAACCTGCACGACCGTATCGATCTCGCGCCGGTTGGTTATCAGGTCGGCCGACGACTGCGTTACCGGGCCGAAGATGCTTGATACCTCTTGGCGGATCGCCAGACGAATGGTTCCGTTTTCGCTGATCTGGGGCGTTACTTCCAGCTGCACGCCGACATCCTCGCGCGTAACCGTCCGGAACGGGTTGGTGTTGGCAGAGCCCAGCGACTCTCCGGTCGTGATCGGGATCTGCTGACCGACAAGGATCGACGCCTTCTCATTGTCGAGCGTCATGACGGAGGGTGTCGAGAGGACATTGCTGTCCTTGTCCTGCTTCAGCGCGTTGACGATCAGGCCAAGCATGGCGCCGTCATCACGGTTGCCGCCAAGACCGAACAAGGCGCCGGTTGTCCCCAGTAGCGAGTCCACTGCAGCGCGCTGCAGGTCGAGAAGCGCCGGATTGTCGGTGGTGGCGTCATTGCCGGTCGCCAGCGCGCCGGTGACGGCAAGAAGGTTGGTCGACGCGTTGGAATAGCTGGTCGAGAGGAAGGGTACGGTATTGTCCTTTCCCCCGGCGAGCAGGAATTGCAGGCCCAGTTCCTGAGCGGCCGTGTCGGAGACTTCGACAATAACCGCCTCCACGAGCACCTGCTCGCGTCTGCGATCGAGCGAGCGCACGACCTCGGTGAGGGCCTCCTGCATATCGGGCTCGGCGCTGATGATCAGGGAGTTGGTTGCCTTGTGAGCTGCGATGTTGGCGCGGCGGTTGGGTGCGGGTGCGCCATCCGCGCCGGCCGGCGCTTCCATCGAGGCGGATATCTGCTGGAGGAGCGGCACGACTTCTTCAGCGACGGCATACTTCAACGACACAACACTGACGCCGCGGCGGAAGTCAGCCTGCACGTCGAGATCCTGCAGCAGCGGCGCATAGCGATCGATCGCGGCGGCTTCGCCGCGCAGGACGATTGTATTGCTGCTGGCGACCGGCACGATCTGCAGGTTGGCAAGACCATCGGCCGTGACGACGCTCTGAAGGGCGCGCGCCATCTCGGCGGCTGACGTGTTGGTCAGGCGCACGGACCGCAGGATGGTCGGGTCGCGATCGAGCTTTGCGAGTGCTTCCTGGACGCGGGCGATGGTTGATCCGAAATCGACAATCACGACGGCGTTGCCGCGCCGAATCGTGCTGACGGCGCCACGGGGCGAGAGCATCGGGCGGATCGCGTTGGCGGCGCCTTCTGCATCGGCATAATGGAGCTGGAAGACCTGCGTCACATAGCGGTCGGCGGCGCTTGCGCCCGGGCTGCCAGGATCACGTGCTGCGACTTCATCGGGAACAATGCGGTAGGCGCCCGACACGGTGGGGGTCGCTGCAAAGCCGTTGGCGCGCAACGTCGCCTGGAACACGTCGAACAGCTCTTTCTCCGTCATGGCCCGTGACGAGATGACAGACACCTTGCCCGACACCCGGGGATCGATGATGAAGGTTCGGCCTGTGACGTTGGCCACGTCTTCGATGAACGCGCGGATGTCGACCTCGCGCATCGACATCCCTGCTTCGGCCTGCTGGGCCAGGGAGGGAGCCGGCGTCAGGGCGAGCGCCCCGCCCAGTTGACACAGCAGGGCAAGCGCCACCCGCCGTCCAGAAAATGTCATGACGGCAGACCATCCACGAACTGAAGAGAGACGCGCTGGCCGCCAGCGCGTTCGACCACGAGCTGCAGCGGACGCCGCGCCGCCCCTGACAGCGCCGCAATGCCGTCAGCCGGACCTGCGCCATTCACGGACACGACGAGGTCACCCGTCGCGAGTCCGCCCTGCGCCAGGGATGCCGGAACGTTCAGCACGCGCCAGCCATAAGGCGCGCCGTTCCGCAATTCGAGCCGTACGCCATTGGCCATCATTGAAGCGAGGCTCGAAGACGGGTCAGGCATCTGCATCGAGACAAACTGGACCGCTTCCGCGCCTGGCCAAGCACCGGGGGTCGTTGCCGGCGAAGCAGGCGGCGTCGCCAGTGCAAAAAGTGGCGCATCGGCGCGCGGGCGTCCATCAAGGGCGATGACCTGCTCGCCGCCGCCCCAGGCCAGCACGACATGATCAGATGCAACCGACGCCAGCCTTACGCCCGCGATGATCTCGAAGCCAATGAGGAAGGAACGCTGGGCGCCATCGCCAAGCGTCAGCACCGCTCCGCTGCGATCCGGCTTGTCCGAGACGCGGACGCCGGCCAGACGGATGGCGGCAAGTTCTGAGCGTTGCGCCGAGGCCGCCTGCCCGCCGGCGAACGGGGCAAAGGGCGACCGGACTGGCTCGCCCGTGGCAACCGGCTGAGGCGCGAGATTCTGGTCGACAACCGGTTCGGCAGCTTCAGAGCCTGCGACATGCCACACAAGCTGGGCGCAGCTGATGGCCACGCCCGCCAGCAATGCAGCCTCGGCGCCGGGCCGAATGAGGCCAAGGGCGCCCCCGCACCAGCGTGCGGCAAGTGAGTGCCCGGCTCCCCATGACAGTTTCATGACCACCTGACGCCTCGCCTTCACCCGCAAGCCGGGCCGGCGTCTGTCATATGACGCCTGTTCTCCAACAGCTTCACGACATCAACATGACAATTGCGAAGCGTGTGTGACAGTCGCGTGCGACCTTAGTACTCCGCGCTCAGACTGACCGAGAAAGTCTGCCCACGCTTGTACTGATCGACCACGTTCTTGCCGCGCGCGTAAATCTGGTATTCTTCGTGGTCGGTGTTGGTAAGGTTACGCCCAGCCAGGCTGAACGTCATGTCCGTGTCACCAAGCGTGAAGAACTGTTTGTAGACCAGATCGACGTTGAGCCCCGGCACATCGACAACCGGCTCGACGCTGCCCTGACCGCGCCGGGCAATGCGTTCGTCGGTCCAGCCCGCCAGCAGCGTCAGCTGCGAGGCCGGCGATTCATAGCCGAACTGCACGTTGACGATGTGTTCCGGCGACCCCTGAAGCGGTGATCCGTCCAGTTCGAAGAAGGATGATGGCACCACCCGGAAGTCGATCGGGCTGATCACGGTCGTTCCCGGACCCGCCTTCACTTCCGATTTCGTATAGGTGTAGTTGGCCTGGAACAGCCAGGTTGCGTCATCCATCCCGATCGAGAACGGCAGGTCGAAAAGGAGCTTGTACTCGAACTCGGCCCCCGCCAGCGTTGCTTCCGGCGCGTTGATAAAGCGTGTCTGGTAGCGGTCGACGCGGATCACGACTTCCTCGATCGGGTTGGTCATTTCCTTGTAGAAGGCGCCAACCGTGAAGAACTGGTCCCGGTCGAAATAGAATTCGTACCTGGCGTCATAGTTGGTGAACTCGGTGTCCTTCAAGAAGGGGTTGCCCTCGTAGAAGCGGTCAGTGTCCGGATCGATGAACGGTGTGCGCGCCAGCTCGCGGAATTGTGGGCGTGCGATCGTCTGCGAGTAGCCGAGACGGAATTGCTGATCTTCCGAGAAGTTCCAGGTGAACGTGGCGGCGGGCAGCCAGTACTGGTTGTCGAGTGTTGTGGGAGCCGAAGGCGCTAGGCCGAAGCGATTGTAGGTACGCACCGTCTCTGTCGCATCCTCATAGCGTACGCCGACGGCAGCGCGGATCAGAGGCAGAATCTCGATATCTGCGGCGAAATAGGCGCCGGTGTTCGACAGCGAGCCCTTGTAGTTGTCATCGGCGCCGGTGAACTCGTTGAGCACGAAGCGCTGCGGATCGATATTGTCGGGCGACAGCAGGTAGTCGACCCGCGCCGTCAGCACGTCGAGCGGCGTTGGGCCGCGCGGACCGGTCCAGGAGAACTGGTACAGCTTCGTGTCGCGAACCGTGTTGGAATAGACCGCGCCGCCCGAAATGACTGCATCGCGGTTGGCGCCGATCGGCAGCGTGTAGGCAGCGTCAAATCCGGCGCTAGCCACTTCGTCGTTCAGCTCGGTGAAGCGGATCCGGTTCCCGAGACCGCCGCCGCCGCCAAAGATCGGCGTGCCATTGACGATGTCATAGCGGATTTCGCGCTCGTAGGGCGCTTCACGCGTCGACCGTGCAACCGCTGTCCGCCAGTCGATCTTCAGCGGACCGAATGTGTGCTCGCCATTGATCTGGCCGGACGCCAGCTGGCGTTCATACCAGGCGGACGCCTCTGTACGCTCGTTGTCGACCGGGTTGGCAGGGTCGGCGCCAGGGAGGTTGAAGTCGATCCCGGTTTCGATCTTGGCGTATTTGGAGGTCGAACGGACAGCAAGCACGTTGGCGCTCACCTTGTTGTCTTCCCATTCCAAGGCCGCGCTGCCGAAACCGTTGAGCACGGTATCGCCCACCGTGGTGGTCGCCTGAAAGTTCGTTTCCAGTGTATTGCCGACGACTTCCTGCCGCTGGGCGCGCCGCGTCCGCCAGGAATTGTCATAACCCACGACGCCGACGAGACCCAGCGAATAGCCATCCATGTCGAAGGTCGAGCCAGCCGAAATCTCGGCCTCGAAGTCGGGCAGCAGCTTCTCGGTGAACAGCACATTGACCGGCGAGTTCTCGAGGCTCTGGCCGATTGTCTCGAGTTGAGCGGCCGTGAAATTGTTGTCGTCGATCCGCTTGTTCTGCAGGATCGCAGCTGACAGCGCGCCCGGAATATCACGCAGGCCATCGTCGAAGCCGGTCCAGTCATTGTCCGAACCGAAATAGGTGACGCCTTGATTCTGTGTCGATTCCTTCGACCAGGCGCTACCGACCTTCAGGGACAGGAACGGATAGTCCGGCATCGTCAGCGTCTTGAGGTTGATGATGCCCCCACCGAACTCGCCCGGGTAGTTTGGCGAGAATGTCTTCTGCACCGTCGCCCCCGACAGGATGTTCGAGGGGAACAGGTCGAGCGGCACCTGCCTGCGCAGAGGCTCGGGGCTTGGCAGCGGCGAGCCATTGAGCAAGGCAGACGAATAACGGTCGCCGAGGCCGCGCACATACACAAAGCGCCCCTGCGAAACAGACAGACCGGTCAGGCGCGTAAGCGCCGATGCAGCGTTGTCATCGCCCGTGCGCGCGAGGTCTTCCTCGGACAGGAAGGCCGAGACTTCAGACGTTTCCCGCATGGGTTCAGGGATGAACCTGCCGAGCACAACGATGACATCGCCGTCATCGCCGGGCTCCGGCTGCTCGGCGGTAGGTTCGGCGCCGTCCTGGACTGGGGGCTGGGTTGTCTCCTGAGCCATCGCAAGGGAAGGCATCAGCAGAAGCGGCGTCAGCAGTAGGGCCTGGCTGCGGAGGAAGGATTTGAATGACATCGGCGTTCCCGGTCTGGGGTGCGTAGGAGAGGAAGAGCGGCGCCCGAAGGCGCCGCTCAACCGTGGGGTCGCTAGCAGGCTGATCCAGCGGTAAGGCCGCACGTCCAACCCTGCCACCATGTGTCAGCCGCGTTCCGCACCGCACCGATGTAGTTGGTGGCGGTGAAGAAGGAGCTCAGCGCCGAAGGGTTCGTCGCAACCGCCGCATTCTCGTTGGCGCCGTTGACGAAAGTCGACGTCAGCGTCGAGAGCACGTTGGTCGTGTTGTTCGAACCACCAGTGATCAGGGCGAGCGTCAAGGCGTCCGGCGCCGTCGGGCAGTTGAATTGCACCGACGTGAACACGGGGGCCGGGCTGGTGTTGGCGGTCGAGGCGACGGCGCAGACGGCCGACCCTGTGACAACCGAGTTCACCAGACGGCCCGAACCGCCGGGCGTGCCTGCGGTGTTATTGAACACGACACCCTGGGTGGCGGCGGCCGAGAAGTTGGCCGGGACGCCGACAAAGGTGAAGTTGGCCAGGGTCGGGAAGGTGTTGAGCGGGGACCCGGCAATGGCCGAAACCGCGCGGTTGGAGCACTCGACGAGACGGTCAGGTCCGCCCGTCTGGGTGATGGCCTGCACAACGATGCCGAACTGAACGTTGCCGACATAGCCTTCGTCACAATCGAGCGAGTCATCCAGAGCGCCTGTGATGATCAGGTTCCTGAGGTTTACGCCGCCGCCGAAGATCTCGACGCCATCGTCGCCCGAGTTGTGGATCTGCACGTTGTTGATCTCCGTACCCGTGCCGACGCCGCCGAGCGTGAGACCGTTGAGATCGTCGCCGGCAGCCGCCGAGGTCAGGAAGGCGCCCGGATACTTGATCTGCAGGTAGGTCAGTCGGCCGGAATTGTCGGCTGCCGTCGCGCCGCCATAAAGGGCGTCGCTGCCCGTTGCGGCGGTCACGCCTTCAATGGCGTTCTGGCAGTTCACCGAGCCCGCGGCGACGGCCGTATTGCAGCCCCGGATGGGAGCGCGACCAACAACGATAAGGCCGGCCCATTCGCGCGAGGCGGTAAGCGGGTTGGCCTGGCTGTTGGTGACGTCAGCCAGCGAGGTCATGACGACCGGGTTGACCGACGTGCCGTTCGCGAAGATCTGCGAACCGCGATTGACCACGATCATGTCCGAGGACGCGTCGCCGAAGAGCGTCACGCCGCCATCAATCGTCAGCGAACCGGCGGTGCGGGCTGCGATCGGAGCAGCGGGGTCGCTGCCGAGGTCCTGGCCAACATTCACGCGGTTGCTGATTTCATAGATGTTGCCGGCCGTCAGGCGAAGGCTTGTCGTGATGGTGCCTGAAAGCAAGCAGCGGTTGAGACCGTTGAGCGTGCCTCCGGAGGTCGTGCCCGTCGGGCAGGTCGCCGCCGGGAAGAGATTGAACGTCCAGCCGGTCGCCCAGTTGGAAGCGGCCGTCTCGGTCGGCGAGAAGGCGCCGATATAGTTCACCGCCTGGAAGAAGGATCCCAGCGTGGTGACGTTGAAAGCGGGACGGGCGATTTCCGTCGGGCCTGGCAGGAAGCCGGACAATGAGTTGGCGACGGTCGTCGTGTTGTTGGCGCCGGCATTGATGAAGCCGAGCGACGTTGCATCTGGCGCTGTCGGACAATCGAATAGCACTGACTGGAAGCGCGGCGCCGGCGACGTGTTGGCTGTTGCGAGCGCGGCGCAGGTTGTCGACCCTGTGAAGACTGAGTTGACCACCTGTCCGGAACCACCGGGCGTGCCGGCGGTGTTGTTCATCACAACACCCTGAAGGTTGGCGCCCGAGGCGTTCTGCGGAACGCCGATGGCCGTCACGTTCGATACGTTGGGGTTGGTGACCAGGGTTCCGCTGGCGCTGGAGACGGGACGGTTGGACCATTCGAAGATGCGGTCGGGACCGCCGGTGCGGCCGGTGACCGACTGGCGTACGACCAGGTACTGGACGTTGCCCTGCCAGCCTTCATCAGTATCAAGGCTGTCATCGAGCGCGCCCGTGATGACGATGTTCTTCATGCCGACCGTACCACCGAAGATTTCGATGCCGTCATCGCCGGAATTGTGGACCTGGACGCGGTCGATCGTCGTGCCAGAGCCGACACCGCCCATGGTGAGGCCGTTGAGATCGTCGCCTGCAGCTGCCGAGGTAAGGAAGGCGCCCGGATAACGGATCTGGACGTAGCGCAGCGTGCCCGAATTGTCGGCAGCGGTCGCGCCGCCGTAAAGCGCATCGCGGCCCGTTGCGGCGGTGACGCCTTCGACAGCGTTCTGGCAGTCGACGGTGCCCTGCGCCACAGCGGTGTTGCAGCCACGGATCGGAGCGCGGCCAAGGATGATGACGCCGCCCCACAGACGGTCTGTCGTATTGGCGTTGGCCGTGCCCTCGATGTCGGCGCGGCCTGTGAAGATCACGGGCTGGTTGACAGTGCCGATGGCGTTGAGGCGACTGCCGCGATTGACGATGAGCATGTCGCCGGCAGCCTGGCCGAACAGGCGGACGCCTGGATCAATGGTGAGCGTCGCGGGAACGCCGGTGGTCAGCGTGCCGGAAGCGCCGATATCGCGACCGATATCGACGCGGCCATTCAGGCGATAGACGACGCTGGCCACGTTGGTGAGCGTCGTGTTGGCGAGCACCTCGCCCGTCAGATTGCAGACCGTGAGGGCGCCAAGTGCGCCGGCATTGGTGGTGCCGGACGGGCAAGTGGCCGTGCCGCCGCCCGTGCCGCCGCCGCCTCCCCCGCCGCCACTGCCTGGCGGCGTCCCCGGATTGGTTGCGCCAGGAGATGCAATCTCCGATCCCTGCGTACACGCACCAAGGCTGATTGCGAGCGCAATCAGCCCCGCTTTCAGAGTCGCACCCGATTTCATGACACCCTCATCGCCCAAGGACACACCGACACGTCGCGGCCGGTTCTAGATCGCCGGACTCCTAGGCAGGAAGCTTGGAGGTTTCATGACAGTGCATTCGCAATGGCGATCGTCCGGTAAGATTAATTCGCGACGCCCAACTTCGCCCATCGCATGACGTTTCCTGGCAACACTTCACTTCGAAGAGACGGCAGCGGCCTCTGAATGCGTGAAAGCGCCGATGCCGTGTGCCACCGCTGTTGACGAGCGGGCCGGAAGCAATGACGTCACAAAAATATAGTCAAATCGTCATAATCGATGTTTGGCGGTTACGCGGTTGGTTCCTTCAGACGTCTGAAGCGCATTGCCTGGCGACCGCCGCAAAGCACCGGGAGGATATGAGGCTCAAGGCCTGACCGTCTGGCGCAGGGACTGTCAGCTTAACTCGGCAACACAAAATCTCTTGCAGGACGCGGAATTCCGCTTATGCCACTGCTCTCGCCCAGACAGAGTCCGCCCGTGCCCGAAAGGCCCGGAGCGTCGGCCGGCTGATCACGTGACGCTGTAAATCGAACTGGTTGTAGATCGCAGCGTTGGTCGTCAGAAACCGCTGCGCCGAATCTCCGGACTTGAACCCAAGCATCTTTCGCTCGCGCCTTCGGATCGGCAGATGTGAATTCTGAGCGCGGTTGTTCTCGCGCAGGCGACCTGGCCGGTGAACCCCTTCCCTGCCGAGCGCCCGAAGCGCGGAGCCATACGATGCGAACCCGTCGGTGACGATACTCTCCGGCTCGACCGGTTGGCTGCGAAGCAGCTGCTTCAACATTTTCAGCGCTGCGCGCGTGTCACGCCGCTTCTGCACGACGCGGTCAAGAAC
>JBBAUA010000061.1:0-16244 GCA_040398465.1 Hyphomonadaceae bacterium
ACGAACTCGGCCACCATTTCGGCTGGTCGGACGAGGAGATGGACGTGATGAACGCGGACGAAGACTAGGCCATCCCGGCCCGCTCGAGCTGCTCGACCAGGTCGGGCGGCACCGGCGAGACATAGGGCGCAACGCCAAGGCGCTGGCGCACCGTGTCGGTCGGCTCCTTCCAGATATCCTGCCAGTCGACCCCGAGTAGCTGCGGCGTCGCGCGACCATGGCGCCAGGCGCCGAGCGTGATTTCCATCAGGAGCGCAAGGCCCTCGGGCCGGTTGATCGCGGCCTTGGCGATGATGAAGGCGAGGAACTGCGCCGAATAGTTGTGCCCGAACTGCGAGAGCTGGAAAGCCGAGATGCCGACCTCGTGCAGCGCCGTCGTGTGATAGCCGCCGACAATGTGCCAGAGGTCATGGCACTGCAGGATGCGCACATTGAGATAGTCGAGCGGCGGCGGCAGGTTCGCGAGCCCCAGCGCATCGCGGTCGAGCACTTCAAGATCGAAATTGTTGTCGATCATCTGGCGGTGGAATTCATTGCCCAGCGATCCATCCGGACACTGTGCGAGTTCGTCCATCGTGAAACGCTGCGGCCATCCCTGCGCCACGGCGGCAGGCACGCCCGGATAGGCAAGACTCGCCTCGCCCGCGCGCTGCGCAAATCCCTGGTCAACGAACTTGCCAAGCCCTGCAGTGCGCAGCGTAAACGTGCCCGCGTCAGTCTTCACGGTGTCCTCGATGAAGGCCCAGAACTCAGGCCACAGCTCCGGCGCAACGGCGCCGCTTCCGCCCGTCAGGTCGACGGCGCGAGCCTCATCGCCGAACCATCCGGCGGCCGCCGCATCATAGGCATCGATGATCGTCCGCGGCTCCACCCACCCTGCCCGTGTCAGCAATGCTGCGAGATCCGCTGCAGCTCCCATGTCGCCGCGCTTCGCGGCGCTTGCGAGTGCTGCAGGATCGCCCGCGCCGGAGCCTGTGATGGACTCGAAGCGCTCGGTGATGGCGATGGCAGGCATGTGACCCTCCTTGTGAGGCCCCTCCACACAGGATGGGGACGCTACGGCCCGTCATGCGCCCGTTCAAGTTCACGCTGCGGCAGTTGTGCAAGCGCCATTGCGCGCGCAATCTTCGAACGATGCTGAGCCAACCCGCCGCCCTCGTCTTCTGTGTCACGATCGGTCTTCTTGGCGTCTTCCAGCTGGCGCTTGCCGCCGGCGCGCCCTGGGGCCGTCTCGCATGGGGCGGGGGCCATGAGCGCCTTCCGGCCGCATACCGGGTCGGCAGCCTCGTCTCCATCCTGATCTATACAGTCTTCGCCACGATTGTGCTGGAGCGTGCGGGCCTGATTGCGGTCCTGCCGTCTCCGGAGATCGCGCGCGTCGGCGCGTGGATGATCGCCGGTTACATGGCTCTCGGGATCGTCATGAACGCGATCTCGCGCAGTCTGCCTGAGCGGTTCGTGATGACGCCGGTGGCCATACTGCTCTGTAGTTCAGCCGCCCTTGTCGCGCTTGGAGCCTAGCGAGCCGCGCGGATATCA
This sequence comes from Hyphomonadaceae bacterium, assembly GCA_040398465.1. Lineage (GTDB taxonomy): Bacteria > Pseudomonadota > Alphaproteobacteria > Caulobacterales > Hyphomonadaceae > UBA7672. Next base: position 1,540 of record JBBAUA010000061.1, read on the forward strand.
GCGCGCCGCCGTCTGCTGCGCGCCATAGTAACCATCGGCGAACAGCGAATCGTTGCCCGAGCCGAGCATCACGGCGCAAGCCGTGAAAGCCAGGCCCATGAAGAGCACAGCCAGCAGGCGGGTCAGGGTTTTGCCATTTGCGCCGTTGCTCATGACCCACTCCCTGCATCATCCGTGCCGGTGTTCAGCAGGGGCGCCTTGCCCCTGACGACCGTCCCTGAACGAATGACAATCCCTCCGGTCGCGCCATGCGAGGGCGATCATGGGGCCCTTTGGGGACCAATTACGGCCGATCCGACACAATGTCGGCCGCATCGTCTCGACTGCTCAACGATGCGAAGCCGGATTCGCCTTGTCGCAATGGCATGGTAAACAGCAGTCGACATTTAAGGCGTGGAGTGGGGCGATGAGGATTTCGCGGTACCTGATGGGCGCGGCCCTGGCGGCGGCACTGGCTGTCACGGCGGGGTGTGACCGACTGGAAGAAGCAGGCAGGCTCGCCGGCGAGGCGATTTCGCAGATCACGGGCGGCGCCCCTGCCGAACAGCCCGTGCTCGTCCTGACCGACGACCAGATCCTTGCGGCAGCCTCCGTCGATGACCGCGCCCTTTTCGGCCCGATGCAGGCGCCAATCGCGCTTACCGCGATCAATGTCGACGAACTCCTCCAGACCCAGCGCTTCTATGCAGTCGGCTCCGTCATCGCCAAGCCACGCGCCGAGATCGCAGAGCCGGTGGTGGACGCAGGGTTCAGCATGTCGACCGCGCCGACCGACGACGTCAGCGTCATGAACACGGACGATGCACCCCTGCCGGAATCGGCCGCCGCCGCCCCGGGCGCGCCCGTACAGGAAGCGCCACCGCCCAGCGCGGTTGCATCCTCGCCCGAAGCCAGCCGCATAACGCAGGATGGCGCTCCCGCCATCCTGAAGCCCGGGATCGCCCGGCCGCGCGCCGAGATCAAGCTGCCATCCACGAGCGAGCTTCGCCGCCAGGCTCAGGTCGCAGCGCCCGAGGCGCTGAAGGAAGCGGTGCGCGACATGGGCGTGCAACTCGACGCCGACGCGCTGCGCCGCGCGCGCCAGTCGGCGCAGGAGGCGATGAAGGCCAACAGCCAGACTGCGCAAGCGATCGGCGACGCCGTCTCACGCAAGGTCACCGACGCAACCGCCCCCCTGCCCAAGCCCCTGCAGGTCCGCGCGCGGCTTGCCGTCGATCAGGCCGTCGTGGCGCGCGACAAGGCGGGACAGACGCTGGAGCGTCTCGGCCTCTCGGGCATCGTCACGCCTGGCGAAGGCGGACAGATGCGCATCACCATCGGCGTCAACCCGACCCAGCTCCGCGCAGGCGCTGTCGATCTCGACAAGATCGAATCCATGCGCGCGCTCTTCGCCCCGCAGAAACGCGATGACAGCCAGGAATGCGCCGGCGCGCCCGACATCGAGAAGATGAAGCTCGATCCTGTGCTGGCGACGGAATGCGTCGTCAAAGTGCTGATGCAGACCGGCGAGTACGAGTACGTGGAGAAGGACTACATTTTCACCAACCAGATGCTGCGCAAACCGGCGCAGAAGCCGGCGACTGTGACGACGGGCTCGCGTCCAAACGATCCGCTGTACGGGCTGCAATGGCATTTCCGCGAGAATGGCTCCGCTGCGGGCCAGTCGGCCGGCGGCGCTGGCTTTGGCGGCTTCTGGGACAAGGCCAAGCTCACCGGCTCGCGCGACGTGGTGGTCGCCGTCGTCGACACCGGCATCCAGATGAATCATCCGGACATCAAGGGCTCGCCCAACCTCGCGCCGGGCTATGACATGGTCTCCGACCCGATCATGGGCAATGACGGCGACGGGCGCGATGCCGATCCCAACGATCCGGGTGACAAATGCAATCCGGACGACGCCACGCTCTCGGACTCGTTCCACGGCACGCACGTAGCAGGCACGATCGGCGTCGCAGCGACAAACAATGCGGCCGGGGTCGCGGGCGGCGCATGGAACGTCACCATCGTCCCTGTGCGCGCACTCGGCCGTTGCGGCGGAAAGCTGTCGGACATCAACGACGCGATCCGCTGGGCCGCAGGCGCCGTTCCGGCGCGCGACGGCGTCAAGGAAGTGTGGAACTCAAAGCCCGCCGACATCATCAACCTGTCGATCGGCCTCTTCGGCCCCTGCCCCGCCTCCATGCAGGCGGCGATCAACGATGCGGTTGCGGCCGGCGCGATCGTCGTCTCGGCGGCGGGCAACGCCCGCGTCGACACGCAGTACTTCGCCCCGGGCGGATGCCAGAACGTCATCTCGGTTGCGGCCAACGACGCGCGCGGACAGCTGACGCCCTACTCGAACTTCGGGGCCAATGTCTCGATCATGGCGCCCGGCGGCGACATGGCGCGTGATGACGACAGGGACGGCCGCCCGGACGGGATCCTGTCGACCAAGTTCATGAAGAACTGCACGGACCCGGCCAATCCCGGCGCGACTGTCGCCCAGTGCTACTATGCATTCGAGAACGGCACCTCGATGGCGGCGCCGCATGTTTCGGCGGCGCTGGTCCTGTTGAAGGCGAAGTTCCCGGCCGCGGTGCCGTCGGAACTGAAAACCCGCCTGCTGCAGGCGACGATCCCCCGCAGCAACATGCAGTGTTCAGGCGCCTGCACGGCCTACCCGGGATCGACGCCCATCCCGGGTTCGGCAGACATGTGTTATCGGCCATGTGGCGGACGAATGCTGAACCTGGCGAACGCTCAGCTTCAGTAAGCGTTCTATGGACGGGGGGACGTGTCTTTCGGCGCACAGGCCATGTAAGGGCTTGATGTCGCTGGGATATGTTCCAGGAAGAGAGGGACAGTGGCCGTGACAGACGCACCGCGCATCGACGGTGGCGAGAACCGCCTGAAGGCCGCAGGCCCGACTGCGGCAGCGATCGGCATCATCACCACAATCGTCGGCGTGTCGCTTCTCGCGAATTCGCCCGAAAGCCCCGCGCGCCCGGCGGCAACGCCTGCGGCCGCAGCGCCAGCCCCCGCGCCGCAAGGTCCGCTCCCGCCCGTGATCGGACTACCCCAGACGCAGAACCAGCCCGGCGTAACGGGCTCGGTGCAGACGGGCGTCGAGATCGTCGTCAAGTTCAAGGACGATGGCCGCGTGAAGGACATCATCGACGCCTTCTGGCGCGACCAGAATTCGGCCAAGGCAAAGTTCAACGCGTGGAAAGCCTCGCGGCCCGAGTTTGCCGCGCTCAGTCTCGACCGCGTGACATATTCCAACGAGCTGGTGCTTGTGCACGATGGTTCGATCCAGCCCGCGCAGCGCGCCGCAGCCATGCGCACGATCGCAGCGAAGCTGGGCGCAGTTGCAGACATTTCCTATGCAGAGCCGAACCTGACGGCTCAACCCGGAGGACGATGATGAAATCCATGCTTCTTGGCGGCCTTGGCCTGCTCGCCATCGCCGCCGCCGCATGCACGGAGCAGCAGCCCGCAGCGCCTGCCGCCACCGTGCCTGCCGCGACCGCTGAGGAGCAGGTCGCACAGCCTGCTTCCGCCGGTCCTCCGCCCGTCGCCGGACAGATCGACTGGGCTGCAGCGCGGGCCGACGCTGCCGCACGACCGTCAGACGTGGTGATCCCGCAAGCCGTCGGCAGCGATCCGCTGACCGTGCCGATGCTGCTGCCGGTGATCGTCCAGACAGCCAGCGACCGACCGACGCCGCCGCGCGTGACCAAGGACGGCTATTTCGCAACTTATCACCTGCCGCGCTACGACGTGATCGTGAACGGCTCGAGCAAGGCCTACCAGGCCGGCTCGCCGCCCGCAGGCGAGAAGACCGAGATGAAGTTCACCACGGTCGAAGCCGGCGCACAGCTGGCCTTCTCGCGCTACGGCGCAGACTACGTGATCGAATTCGAGTGCCGCGAAGTCGACAGTCCCGAGGGCTGCATCACGGAAGTGCAGGCCAAGGAATTCGCGGAAAGCCTGTTCGTGGCGCAGTCGCGCTAGGATCTTCGTCCAGCGGCCAGAGGCCGGGGCGAATGGGACGGTTGGTGGGAGTGGTGGGATGAAACGGTCTTCGGTGAAGTTCGGCCTGGCCGCGCTGGCCAGCGTTGCAATGCTCGGCGCGTGCGATGCCAACAACGTGCTGCTGTGGCCGTGGGTGGAGATCGCGGCCAGGGAAGAGGAAGTCCCGGAAGACCCAACCCTTCCGCCTCCGCCTCCGCCGCTCGACGCCGTTGATCCCGTCAACCCCACCGATCCGGGCGCGGGCGGCGTGCCGAACCCCAACGCCAACACTGGCGCGCCGGTAGACGGCACGCCCTTCCCTGAGACCATCCCGGAAAACCCGGCCATCGACACCGGCGACGGCAAGCCGCTTGAGAGCGTCGAGGGCGACCCCCTTCCGCCGCTGCCCGTGCCAACCGAGCCGGGTTCGAATGGCGGCATCCTGATCCCGCCTCCCTATGAGGAGCCAGGCGCACCGGCGCCAACCGAACCAACGACGCCGACAACTCCGGAAACACCGGCCCCAACGCCAGCGCCAGACCCGACGCCGGCGCCCGTGGCTGCATCCTTCTATTTCTTCCGCCCGGGCAATCTCGCGCCGTCCAGCGGCACCGGCCCCACCGAGGCATCCGTGCTCGTCCCCGACATGCTGTTTCCGATCAAGGACGCGCCTGCCGTCGCGCAGACGCAGGTCTACCGCTATGGCGGCGGCATCAAGGGCGGCGACCAGTGCGACACGCGCAACTTCACAGCACCCTGGCGCGACAATTACTGCGAGAGCCGCTCGACGACCAACACCACGCCCTGGTGCGTCAAGACCGGCGTCCATCTCGGGCAGGACATCCGTGTCGGCACGCCGGAAGGCTGCAAGGCAGAGCGTTCGACCAAGGCCGCCGATCGCGCCCGCTATGAAGTTGTCGCCGTCGAGGATGGCGTCATCTCCAACGTGGGCAGCTACACCGTCACGCTGCGCGCAGATTCCGGCGGGCGGATCTATCGCTATCTCCATCTCAACATGAAGAAGCTGAAGGTCGCGACCAACCAGACCGTCAAGAAGGGCGACGTGATCGGCTACGTCTCGAACGATTTCGGCGGCACGCCGACGACGCTGCACCTCCATTTCGAGATCAAGCTGAACACGGCCACGAATGGCTGGCAGTACGCCCCGCCCTACGCCTCCCTCCTCGAAGCCTACAAGCGGCGCGAGAACAATCCGGGCGCTCAGGTCGCGGACGACTTCCTGGTGGCGTCGACGCCGCGCTAGGCAAATAGGCTTGCCCCGCTCGCCCTAACCTGCTTCAGAACCCGCAGTCTTTTGGCGGAGCAGGATGATGGCGCAACTCGCGCTGGTGCGGCACGGACAGAGCCAGTGGAATCTGGAAGACAGGTTCACCGGCTGGTGGGATGTCGACCTGACGGCTGTCGGTGAAGAAGAAGCGCGCCTGTCCGGCAAGCTCCTGAAGGAAACCGGCGTCGACTTCACGCGCGCCTACACCTCCGTACAGCGCCGCGCCATCCGCACGCTCTACCTCGCCCTGGACACGATGGACCGCCTGTGGTTGCCGGTCACGAAGGACTGGCATCTCAACGAGCGGCACTATGGCGGCCTCACAGGTCTCAACAAGAAGGAGACGGCGGCCAAGCACGGCGATGACCAGGTGAAGATCTGGCGCCGCTCCTACGACATTCCCCCGCCGGACATGGTCGCCGGCGGCGAATTCGACCTCTCGAAGGACCGCCGCTATCAGGGTCTCAACATCCCCAACACGGAAAGCCTCAAAACGACGCTCGACCGGGTCTTGCCCTACTGGGAGGCAGAGATCGCGCCGAAGCTGAAAGCTGGCCAGAACATCGTGGTCGCAGCCCACGGCAACAGCCTGCGCGCCATCGTGAAGCATCTCTTCCAGGTGCCCGACAGCGAGATCACAGAGGTGGAAATTCCCACCGGCAATCCGCTGCTTATCGATCTCGACGACGTGCTCCACGTGAAGGCCGCGCGCTATCTCGACGCCGCGCGCGCCAAGCCTCTGCCGAAGGTCTGAACAATGAGCGCCGGTCCTTCTGCGGAAGACCTGCGCTTCATGTCACGCGCGCTCGAACTGGCGCGGGCGCAACTCGGCCGCACCTCGCCCAATCCCAGCGTTGGCTGCGTGATCGTGGCGAATGGCGCCATCGTCGGTGAAGGCGCCACGGGCAATGGCGGACGTCCGCACGCCGAGGAGATCGCACTCGCTCAGGCCGGCGAAGGCGCCGAAGGCGCAACAGCCTACGTGACGCTTGAGCCCTGCCACCAGCGATCAGGCGGCTCCTTCTCCTGCTCGCAGCTCCTGCTCGGCGCAGGCGCGACGCGCGTGTTGATCGCCTGCGCCGACCCGCATCCACTCGGCGCGCACGGCGCCGATCGTCTCAGCGCATCGGGGGTCGCCGTCGAGACTGGCCTGATGCGCGCCGAAGCCGAAGCGCTCAACGCAGGCTTCTTCAAGCACGTGGCCACCGGCCGCCCCTGGCTCGCCATCGATGGCGATGCATCGACCTACGACGGCGAGTTCGATCTGCAGCGCGGTGAAACCTACGAGGCGGCGCTCGATCGCCTCGGCGCCAAGGGCTGGACTCGCGCGTGCGTTCGTCCCGGCACAGCGCTGGCCGCGCAACTCGAGGCGCGCGGGCTGGTGGATGAGGCTCACAGCTAGCGCTTGCGAGCACGGCCTCGCCGGCGCCACACGCGCCAAACACCATCGACGACAATGAAAAACGGGCCGGCCATCAAGGCCGACCCGTTTCGAAGTTTTTGCGATGTTGCCGTCTGCGAAGACGGCTTCGCGCCCGCTTAGAGGGGCTGGAGCTGCGTCGCGGCCATCTTGCCGGAGCGCTTGTCCTTCTCGAGCTCGAAGCTCACGCGCTGGCCCTCATTGAGGCCAGCGAGGCCTGCGCGCTGGACTGCAGAGATGTGCACGAAGATGTCCGCGCCGCCCTGCTCCGGCTGGATGAAGCCGTAGCCCTTTTGCTCGTTGAACCATTTGACAGTACCGGTAGCCATGTAGATCTAGTCTTTCGATAGGCATCCACGGGGCCGGGGGGACCCGCGGAAGGATTAGAGAACGCTTGCAGCCGCGTCCCCGGGGGCCGTCAAACCAGACTGTTCGGAAGGCCAGATCCGGAGCTCGATCCGACGGGATACCGTCATTTAGAGCAAGGAGAGCAACCCGAACCTGTTCAGAATTCGACCGCGAACGTATTGCACAATGGCGACGGCTTGAAAAGACAGAGCCCAGGCCCTGACATAGAGTTTAGACCGACCACGCGCACGCCTTTGGCCGTGCAACCATTTCGCTAACGAGCATCGATGCAGCAGCCACTTTTCCTCGCCGACCGCGCGATCATTTCGGTTAGCGGCGCCGACGCCGAGCTCTTCCTCAATGGCATCCTGACGGCGTCAACGCTGGGGCTTGAGGACAATGCGTTCCGCTATGGCGCACTGCTGACGCCGCAGGGCAAGGTGATTGCGGATGCACTGATCACCCGCCGCGACGGCGCCATCCTGCTCGACTGCGCCGCAAGCGCCGCGCCCGCGCTTGTGAAACGTCTCACGCTGATGAAGCTGCGCGCGGCCGTCGTGATCGCGCCGCGCGACGACCTCGGCGTCACAGTGCTCGACGGCGCAGCAGATCCGCGCTCGGCTCTCGCGCCGCGCCGCCGCATCGACGCGCGCCGCGCCGGAGATGATCCCGCGCCGTACCATGCCGCACGCATCGCCGCCGGCCTGCCCGAGCAAGGGTCGGATTTCGCCGGCGAAGATGTGTTCCCCGCCGACATCAACATGGACCTGCTGGACGGTGTCGACTTCAAGAAAGGCTGCTTCGTTGGCCAGGAAGTCGCCTCACGCATGAAGCGTCGGGGCACGGCGCGCCGCCGCACGCTGAGGGCCGCCGTCGCCGCAAACGCCACGCCCGGAACGCCCGTGCTCGCTGGCGATTTCGAGGTCGGACTGCTGACGTCGATTTCCGGCGGCGCCGCGCTCGCCCGCGTGCGCATAGACCGGCTGGCCGAAGCCGAGGCAAAGGGCGAGATCCTGACAGCCGCCGGCGCGTCCGTCGTGTTCAATCACCCGGACTGGCTGGCCGGCGAACTTGCCGCCCTCGCCGAAGCCCGTGAAGCGAAAGCCTGATGAAGAAGCTGGACGACATCCCCTGCGGCTGGGCCCCCGCCAGCGATGAACTCTACCGCCACTACCACGACACTGAATGGGGCGTCCCCGAACGCGACAGCCGCGCCCTCTGGGAAAAATTCCAGCTCGACGGCCATCAGGCAGGGCTTTCGTGGATCACCATCCTGCGCAAGCGGGAGACGATGCGCGAGGAATTTGACGGCTTCGAGCCCGAGACGATCGCGCGCTGGAACCAGAAACGCATCGACCGCGCGATGAAGAATCCCGGCATCATCCGCAGCCCGATCAAGATCGCCGCCACCATCCGCAACGCCCAGCTCTTTTGCGACATGGCGGAACGGGGCGAGGATTTCTCCGACTATGTCTGGGGCTTCGTCGACAACAAGCCGATCGTGAACAGCCTCCATCACTGGCGCAACGTCCAGCCAAAGACGCCGCTGTCGGAACAGATCGCCAGGGACATGAAGAAGCGCGGCTTCAAGTTCTGCGGTCCGGTCATCGTCTACGCGGTGATGCAGGCCATGGGCATGGTCAACGATCACGAAGTGCGTTGCCCGCGGCACAGGCAAATCCAGAAGCTGGAACGCGCGAGCAAAAAGTGAGATGATCCAGCCCTGACAAGGGAGGGTCTCGATGCGCCTGGTTCTGGTTGCGCCGCTCGCGCTTTCACTCGCCGGCTGCGTGCTCGACCCGAACATGCAGCCCTACGATCCGCGGTTCCCATCGCAGACCAGCGAGCTGGAGACAATCGACCCCTATCACCGGGACAAGATTCCCGACACGCCCTATGAAATCCGCAAGGCCGAGATCGAGCGCGACGAACGTCTCGCGGGCCGCGGCGGGCCGACCTACCCGCCCCTGTTCAAGGAACAGGCAGAGGACGACGGGCAATGAGGATCCTGCTCGCCGCGCTTGTACCGGTGCTTGTCGCCAGCTGTGTCAGCGTGCAGTCCGCCTATGACAGCGCCGCGCGCCGCGACTGTCAGTCCGTCGTCAACGCCGAAGACAGGCAGGCCTGCCTGTCCGGTGTCGAGCGCAACGCGGCGGAGAAGCGCGCCGCCAGGCGATCGTGATACCCCGCACAATCGTCCTGTGCGGCGACGCACGAAGTGCTACATTGAGCCATCGTTGCGGGACGGGAACATGACAGACTTTGCCAGCATCATGCGGCGCGTGATCACAGCTGACGACGCCTCGGGCGACAGCGTGGTGATCATCGATGGTCCGCCCTCTGCAACGAATGGCGATCCCGCCCTCGGCGGCCTGTTCGACATCTGGCACGATGACGCCTTCGGCCCGCTGAACGCGCGTAATACTCATGATCTCGGCCCGGATCGCTGCGTGCTGTCGCCAGCCACCGGCAAGGTGAAAGTCCGCTGGTTCGTCATCCAGCCGCCGCCGGCCGACGTGCCGCGCGAGCAGCTCAACGCCGCCGCACGCGCGCGCTTTGCGTCGTTCGACGCCGAGGACCACCTCACCGACCAGTCGAAATCACCCGCCATGCACAAGACGGAATCGCTCGACGTGATCTGCCTCCTGCAAGGCGAGGTCGATCTGATCCTCGACACCGGCCGTACCCGCATCAAGCCCGGCCAGATCGTGATACAGCGCGGCACCAGCCATGGCTGGGAAGCCATCGGCGCCCCCGCCCTTCTGTTGGCGGTGCTGATAGACCGGCCGCTTGTGGCCCCACCGCACTAGTCCACGCGTTCAGCCAGCGAGTAGAGGAATAGACATGATGATCCGTTTCACGCTTCCCGCCCTGCTCCTGGCCTTGGCTGCGTCTGCCTGCTCGACGCCCGGCAATCCGGAGACCGAACTGACCCAGCAACAGGTCTGCCTCGCCCACAACGAGAACGATCCTGCCCAGCGCGATCGCTGCCTCGTCAACGCCGCCTCGCGCAGCGACACCTCGCCCGACGTGCGCCCGATGGACCTGCCCGTTCGCAACGGCCAGATGGGCGATTAGACCTACCGCCCCGTCGTCGCCCACGTGAGGTAGACGGCGAACCCCGCCGACACGACCATCGCCAGCGCCGCGATCCTGAAGAAGCCCGTCGCGAACGCCTGCGACTGGAAGCGCCGCGCCAGCGCATCTGCGCCCGAGGCATAGACCATCAGCCCGAACATCTCGCACACCGTCACCGTCGCCATGCTGATCAGCACTTGCGGGATCATGTCGTGGTCGGGGTTGAAGTATGTCGGCAGCAATCCGCCGAAATAGACCAGCGCATTAGGATTCGCGAGCTGCAGGCCGACGCCGTGCACGAACAGTTTTCGCTTCGGCGGCGGCTCGCGACGCAACAGGTCCACCGGCGCGCCGAACGCGGTCTTCCACGCCAGCCAGACGATGAAGGCGATGCCTGCAATCCTGAACGCGAGAAACGCCTCCGGAAACGTCTTGGCGACCAGGGCCACACCCGACGCCGCCAGCGCGATCCAGACGAGGTTCGCCGCGCAGATACCCACCGCGGGCGCCGTCGAGGCCAAGACGCCATACCGGATCGACGCCGTGGTCACGAGCATCACCGCCGGTCCAGGCGTCAGCCCGCCAGCCAGGAACAGCAACGTGAAATTGGCCCAGACCCAGAACTCCATCGCCGGCTCTATAGGGCTCGCGCGGAGTTGAGTCAGCGGGCGACCATGCCGCCGCCCCCAACAGTTGCTCCCCAGCCCGGCTGCGCTACACAGGCGCGCAGATGGAGGCCTTCAGGCATGACGATCCGAACTCTGGCGTATGGCGGGCTGATTCTGGCGACGACGGCCCTGCTCGCCGCCTGCGGCAGCCAGCAGCGCGACACCACCCCCGCAATCGCGACGATCGCCGCCGCCGAGCCAGCGCCCGCCCCGCAAGCCCCCAGCCTCCCGCCCGGCGTGCCGCCGCTGCCGGATGACCTCATGGCCGCCGGCTCGCAGCAGGCGCGCGACGAACTCTACTGCTCGTCCCTGATCTATGCCGAGAACCCGGACCTGTCCGACGCCCTCGCCCCCGTCGATGAGGCCCAGCTGCGCAAGCGGCAGGCGCTGGGCTTCATCATCGGCGAAGCAGGCATCAACCGCATGGTCACCGAGAAGGCGATCCACGCGACGCACGCGCGCGCGATCGCCAACGCCTACGCAACGCAGGTCGACAAGGACCTCAAGGCCAAGGCCCCGCGCATCTCGCTCGACGAATGCAACAAGCGAGCGGCCGCGATCCCCATGCCGGAATAACCCACCGCACGCACAGGAACGGCTCGCCCATGAAGCTCAAGCCCCGCCAGGTCATCGGCCTCGCAGCCATCGTGGTGTTCGGCGGCATCATGGTGATGACCCTGACCCGGCCAAGTGAGCGCGAGGCCATGGAACAACGCCTCGCCAGCGCACCCTTGATCAGCGCGCCGACCGAACTCCCCGCACTCCCGCCCGTAACCCTGCCCTCACTCACGGCGCCGACGCCAGCAACGGGCGACGCCAGCAACACGGCGATCTGGGAGCTGTCGGGCCTGGACTACTACAATCTCGGCTCGCAAGCGGCGAAGGACGATCTCTACTGCGCTGGCGTCCTGCGCGCGGAGTTCGACGCCATCAAGGCCGACGCTCATCCCGACAGGATGTCGATCCTGCTGCGCGACGGCCTCGCACTTGATGAAGCAGGCCTTGCGAAGCTCAAGGCCGAGAAGGCGATCGACAATGCCGGCGCTGGCGCATCGCTCGCCTGGACTGACAAGGCTGCAAAGGACCATGCCGCAGGCGCCCTGCGCATCCCCGTCGCGACCTGCACGCAGCGCGCAGCAGCGCTGTCGGATGTCGTGGAACAAGCGGGCAAATAGCCTACCGCCGCTGCTCCGGAAGGCGCGGATCACACACCACAAGCGCCGCGGTCACATCCGCGATCTTCCAGAACGCAACGTCCTCATCCGCAAACCGCGCGCAGCGTTCCACAACCGGACGTGTAATCTCTTGATCGCCTGCCGCCTCGCCAGCACGCCCGAGCGCGCTTTGGAAACCATCCGTGTAGATAACCTCCCGCAGCAGCGGCCGCCCCTCTGCCGCCAGCAGGTTCAGCGACAGCGTCTCGCCTCCCGCAAGCGCCGCCATCAACTGCGGCAGAGGTTCGTCGCGCAGGTTGCGCGAGACATGAAAGATCATCGAGTCCGGCGGATCGTACCCGCCATTCACTGGCGTCTTCGGCGCTTCCATCCCGGACGCCTCGGCTGCGAACAGCACGCCGCCCGCGCCCATGATCTCCAACCGCGCATCTTCAACGCCCTCGGCCACCTGCGTGATATGCGGCGAGATGATCTGCAGGAAGTAGGGCTCCAGCACCCCCGACGGCGCGCGGTATTCAAGCGACAGCGTCGTGCGCTTCGCTTTGGCGCCGCCTAGATTGTCCGGCAGCTCGTCGATGGTCAGCGGCCGTCCGGCAGGTCCTCCATTGGCGCGCATGCCAAAGAGATTGATCTCCGCCTTCGCGCCATAATCCTGCGCGCCCTCCCCGGCCTTCTCCGGCGTCTGGAAGAACCACGTCACCGATCCCGCAACGCCCGACGCCTCGCCGGACCCATCGCCAAAATTGCTCATCGGATCGCAATGCGCCGAGCTCAGGCAGTGGCGCAGCAGCAGCGGCCACGCCGCGCCCTTGTCCGCCACGTCGGCCACTACGGCATCCGACGCCGCGCGCGTCTTCGCCTCCGGCCCGCATCCAGCCAGAAGAGTCACGGCAACAAGTACGGCGGTCGCGCTAAACCTGAACATGGCGAACATCATAGCCATAGATCCAGTCCTGCCGCGAGCGGACAAAATCAGGAAAGAGTTTGTCAGCCAGCTGCATCGGCCCGTACGTCGCCGCCTGCGTCAGCGCGTTGGAGCGATGGAAGACGCCCATATTGGCCCGCGCGCTCGCCAGCACTTTCGTCGTGCGCGGCTTGCGCAGCCGCTCATACTGCTTAAGCGACGCCTCGGACACACCATGCGCATGCAGGCATTTCGCCAGCACGATCGCATCCTCGATCGCCATTGCCGCGCCCTGCGCCTGGAAGGGCGGCATCGGATGGCACGCATCGCCCAGCAGCACGACGCGATCCTCTGACCATTTCGGCAGCGGATCGCGATCGAACAACGCCCACACGAAGCAATTGCTGGCGGACGCAAGAATGTCCGGTATCGGCGGCGCCCATCCGCCGAAATCCTTCGCCAGCTCCGCCGGATCGCCCGGCTGGTCCCAGCTCTCGCCCGGCCACCGGTCCGTCTCCACTACGCCGACGAAATTGATCAGCTCGCCCCGCCTGATCCGGTACGTCACCGCATGCCGCCCCGGCCCCGCCCACACGATCGCCGCGTGTGGCAGGTCGGGCGCCACATCGCTTGGCACCGTCATGCGCCACGCCACCGCGCCGGTGTAACGCGGCTCCTGGTCGCCCAGCATCTGCCGCCGCACGGTGGAGCGCATGCCATCTGCCCCGACCAGCAGGTCGCACGGAATGATCGCGCCCGTATCCAGCCCGACCCGCAACCCGTCTGCATCGCGCACATAGGCGGACACCCGCGCGCCCAGTTTCACCTGCACGCCCGCGAACACGGCGGCGCGTTTCAGTATCTCGATCAGGTCAGCGCGATGCACATGAAAGTACGGCGCGCCATAGCGCTTGCGCGCCTCCTGCGCGATCGGGATGGAGAACACCTTCTTCCCCGTCCGCCCGATCCGCATCTCCAGCACCTGCGGCGCCGAGGCGACCTGCGCGATCGCCTCCAGCACGCCAAGCCCGGCAAGTCCCTTGGTCGCATTCGGCGACAGCTGGATCCCCGCGCCGACATCCGTCAGCTCCGGCGCCCGCTCAACCACCTCCACCTCAAAGCCGGTCTTGGCCAGCGCGATCCCCGCGCACAGCCCCCCGATCCCACCGCCTGCAATCACCACCTTCATGGACAGGCGAGATAGACCGCCCCGCGCCTCTCGTCACCCATGCAGGCCTCCGGAAGCGCCGCATTTCCGTGCGAAGCGCGACTGCGCTGCGACATGAGCCACAAACCTGGCCTTCACCACGACACGACGTTGGGTAGTACGGACAGGTCACGCGCGTGATGCAGACCCCTTTGCGAAGTGGGCGCGCACCGGAGACTGTCCGACCACCGCGTTGCCTTTCGGCTTGGACGCTGGCGCTCGGCGCACCGCGGCTCGCACCTGCTTCAGCGCAGGGCGAACGTCGGCCGCTGAGCGCCAGATCCGGATTTGGAATTCATTGCTGAACGCCACACCGTAGTGGTGGCGTCCGGCCGGGCGGGTTACTCACGCGCAGGCAAGATTTGATTTTCGCTCCGGACCGCCCGGGATCACTCGGCACCTTAGGGGGCATGATAACTCGCCGCTTCCGAGGCGAGCGAGGCTGCCTTGAACATCGCCCTTGTCTGTCGCTTTACAAGCAAACTGCGTCACACCTAACCAAGGTTGCGAACGGCTTGAATGGGGGAGCATTCAGGCCAGTCAGCCCAAAGGTGACGAATGCACGTTCATCGCCCAGTTCCGGCCGTTGGCCAAGCTCATTCACCCGGCCCATTCACCTCAACA
>JBBAUA010000062.1:0-16126 GCA_040398465.1 Hyphomonadaceae bacterium
GCAGGACACACAGCGGCAGGACACACAGCGGCAGGACACGGGGCCGACCATTCGGACATGGTCGGTATGGCGACAGCAGCCCAGCTGACGCAACTGAAGGCCTCCAGCCGTGTGGCGTTCGAAAGGGAGTTCCTGGAACTGATGATTGCGCACCATGAGGGCGCGGTCACGATGGTGACGAAACTGCTGGCGGAGCCTGGCTCGGCCTATGATCCTGTGCTGTATCGCTTCACGACCGATGTGACGAATGAGCAGCAGGCCGAGATCAAGCGCATGACGGCGCTTCTGCGCGGCCTGTCGCCAGACACGCGCGCCACGTTGAAGGCGGGTTTCCTCGACGCTGGACAGGCGATCAGCAACATGACGCTGGTCGCCAGCATTCCCAAGCCTGTCGGATTCTTCGATCCGTCAAATCCGGAAGGACTGCCCCTGCGCCTGCCAGCAGAGGGCAAGGATGGGGATGCGCGCAGCGGGACGGCGGATGAGACCAGCCGGCGCGCGCCGTTCCTCAGCTTCGCCAACACGGACATGGCGTTCTCGGGCGACCTGCTGGCCGTCGGCAGTTATCAGGGCGTGCAATTCTACAGGCTCGGCGGAAAAGAGCCCAAACTGATCAGCGCCATTGTCTGCCCCGGTGGGCAGGGCGACGTGTCGATCGTCGGCAATCTGCTTCTGATGTCGGTGGAAGCGCCCAGCGGCCGCGTGGATTGCGGACGTGAAGGCGTTGGCCCGGCCGCCAGCCCCGAACGCTTCCGCGGGCTGCGCATCTTCGACATCTCGAACATCATGCGGCCGCGCCAGGTCGGACAGGTTCAGACGTGCCGCGGCTCGCACACCCACTCCGTTGTCTCGGCAGATGAGCAACGGCTTATTGTCTATAACTCCGGCACTGCGGGCATACGCGACAAGGACGAGCTGGCAGGCTGCGTGATGGGCCAGCCAGGCGACAGCCGCACGGCCCTGTTCCGCGTCGACGTCATCGAGATCCCGCTGGCCGACCCTGCGAAGGCTCGCATTATCGACAGCCCGACGGTTTTCGCTGACGGACAAAGCGGCCAGCTCGGCGGCCTGTGGCTCGGCGGCGATCATGGCGAAGGCACGCAGACGACGAACCGCACTGACCACTGCCACGACATCACGCTGTTCCCATCGCGCAAGATTGCGGGTGGCGCGTGCTCGGGCAACGGCATCATCTTCGACATCAGCAATCCGCGTGCGCCCAAGCGGATCGACGCCGTCGTCGATGCGGGCTTCGCCTACTGGCACTCGGCGACGTTCAACAATGACGGGACAAAAGTGATCTTCACCGACGAGTGGGGCGGCGGCGGCCGGCCGCGCTGCCGCGTGCAGGATCCCGAGACGTGGGGCGCCAACGCGATCTACGACATTGTCGACGGCAAGCTGGTGTTCCGCAGCTACTACAAGCTGCCTGCGGCGCAGACCGATCTAGAGAACTGCGTCGCGCACAATGGCTCCCTGCTCCCGGTGCCGGGGCGCGACCTGTTTGTGCAGGCCTGGTATCAGGGTGGGCTTTCGATCAGCGACTTCACAGACTCGGCCAAGCCGCGCGAGATCGCGTATTTCGATCGCGGGCCCGTCAATGCCGATCATCAGACGCTGGGAGGCTACTGGTCGATCTACTGGTACGAAGGTCGCATCTACGGCACCGAGATCGCGCGCGGTCTCGACGTGCTCGAGCTGACGCCAAGCGAGCATCTGTCGGCGAATGAAATCGCTGCCGCCCGCATGGCGGAGCAGGGCCGCACGGTGAACCCACAGCAGCAATACCCGGTCACCTGGCCCGCGCACCCTGTGGTTGCGCGCGCGTACATGGACCAGCTGGCAAGGGACAACGCCCTGCCCGCTGCAGCGTCGAGCCGGCTGATCGCTGTGCTGGATCAGGCAGCGCCACTCGTTGACCAGAACCGCCGAAACGAAACTGTCGCCAAAGAGCTTCGCGCCGTTGCGCAGGCTCTCGACATTGCCGGTAGCGGCCAGGCGGTCCAGCGGCTGACGGCGCTGCGCGATACGCTCGTGCGCATTGCCGATCGCCTCGCATAGTCCACGACCAGGGCGTGGGCCATCTCGTGCAGGCGACCACATGGCGATGCCGGCGGCCGACGGCGAGGGCGTCTTCAACCCGGCTGCGGGCGTTCTTGAGGCTCAGTGGAGTTTCAGGCGCGGACGAATGACGTGGTTGACGTGGCCGATTGCGATCAGGGCCAAGCCGCGGAGCCAGCCGTGAATCGCCAGCAGGTGCATCTGGTAGAGTGAGACGTAGACGAACCGTGCAAGCCGGCCCTCAATTGCCAGCCTGCCGCCGATGAGGCCGCCCATCAGGCTACCGACGGTTGAGTACTGACTGAGCGACACGAGCGAGCCGTGATCGTGGTAGTTGAATTCGCCGAGCGGCTTGCCGGCCATCGCATTCTTCAGGTTCTTGAATACGGTGGCGGCCATCTGGTGCGCGGCCTGCGCGCGCGGCGGCACTGGCCGATCCGAGCCCGGTTGCGGACAGGCGCAGCAATCGCCCAGCGCATAGATGCGATCGTCACGCGTGGCCTGCATCGTGCGGCGGACGACGAGCTGGTTGCTGGCGTTGGTTTCGAGGCCGCCGATGTCCTTGAGGACGTCGGCGCCGCGCACGCCGGCCGCCCAGATCTTGAGATCCGCCTGGACGTCGCCGGCGCTGGTGATCACGGCCTCCCGGGTAACTTCGGAGACGCGCGTGGATGTCTGCACCTTGACGCCCAGGCGCTCGAGCTCTTCGCGCGCGGCGCCTGAGAGTTTTTCGGGCAGCGCGGGCAGGATGCGCGGGCCCGCCTCCAGCAGGGTGGTGACGAGGCGCGTTTCGTCGAAGACTTCGAGGCCGTAGTGTTTAAGGCCGACGGCCGCGTTGTAGAGTTCAGCTGCGAGTTCGACGCCGGTGGCGCCGGCGCCGATGATTGCGATCTTGACCTGCGCGTCGCTTGTGGGGTCTGCGCTCATGGCGCGCGAGACGCGGAGGCACTGGTTGAGAAGCTTGAGGCGGAAGCGGTCAGCCTGTTCGCGCTCGTCGAGCAGGATGCAGTGCTTTGCGGCGCCCGGCGTGTTGAACGTGTTCGTCACCGAGCCGATCGCGACTACCAGGTAGTCGTATCTGATGGTTTGCCGGCCGATGACCTCGGCGCCGTCCTCGTCAAGCAAGGGCGCGATGATGACCTGGCGATTGTCGCGGTCGATGCCTTCGAGCGCTCCCCAGAAGAAGCGATAGCCCCAGCGTGAGCCGTGGCTGCGATAGCCGACTTCGTCGAGATTGGCGTCGAGCGCGCCGGCGGCCACTTCGTGCAGCAAGGGCTTCCAGATATGAGTTCGGCTTTTTTCGACGAGGATGATGTCGTGCCGCTTGCGGCCATATTTGGCGCCCAGCTTTCGCGCCAGTTCGAGACCGCCCGCGCCGCCCCCGACGATCACGATTTGCGTTTTCTTCATGGTGTCTTTTGCCGCATTGGCGCCTTTGCGCCAAGCTCTCTAGCAACACCCGCATTTCAGACGGGTTAAACGGCCAAATCGCGCGCGCAGGGGCGCCCGGCTGACCATCGCGCGAGCTGGCTTGTCTTGAGAAGCGAACGGCGCCCTATCAGCTTTGGCGCTGACCCGTGGCGCTGACCGGGCGCGAGACGATGAGCGATCAGACAACCACATGCGATGTGCTGGTCATCGGCGCGGGGGCCGCCGGCCTCATGTGCGCG
The DNA here is from genome assembly GCA_040398465.1 of Hyphomonadaceae bacterium. Taxonomy (GTDB): domain Bacteria; phylum Pseudomonadota; class Alphaproteobacteria; order Caulobacterales; family Hyphomonadaceae; genus UBA7672. The sequence goes on from JBBAUA010000062.1 coordinate 3,732, forward strand.
ATCGAAGCCGGGCGCCGGGGGCGCCGCGTCATGGTGATCGACCATGCGGACAAGCCGGCCGAGAAGATCCGCATTTCCGGCGGCGGACGGTGCAATTTCACAAACCTGAATGTGACGCCGAAGCAGTTCCTGTCGCAGAACCCGCATTTCTGCGTCTCCGCCCTCAAACGCTACACGCAGCACGATTTCATCGCGCGCGTGACTTCGCGTGGCATCGCCTGGCACGAGAAGACGCTGGGTCAGCTGTTCTGCGACGGGTCTGCAAGGCAGATCATCGACATGCTGCTGGATGATCTCGGACAGGCGGGCGGCGAGTTGCGGCTTGGCGTCGAACCCGGCGCGGTCACGCGTGAGGGAGATGGGTTCAGCGTTGCGACATCGCAAGGCGCGATACGGGCGTTGTCTGTCGTGGTCGCGACTGGCGGCAAGTCGATTCCGAAGATGGGGGCGAGCGGGTACGCGTACGATGTCGCGAAGGCATTCGGGCTGAAGATCGTCGAGCCACGCCCTGCTCTCGTGCCATTCACGCTGGCGGAGCCGAAGCTGGCGCCGGTGGCGGAACTGGCGGGGGTTACGGTTGAGGCGCTGGTGAGTTGCGGGAAAACGCGCTTTGCGGAAGGGCTTCTGTTTACGCATCGCGGATTGTCGGGACCGTCGATCCTGCAGATCTCGTCCTACTGGCGCGAGGGCGAGGAGATTGTCGTCGATCTCGCGGGCGGGCGGGATGTGTTCGAGGAGCTGAAGCGTGAGCGGCGGGAGCGGCCGAAGCTGCAGCTAGACACGGCGCTCGCGCACTTTGCGCCGAAGCGGCTGGCCGACCAGATTGCGGCGCGGACATTCGGCGCGATGCGGCTGGCGGATCTGTCCGACGTGAAACTGCGCGAGGTGGCTGCGGCCGTGAATGCCTGGCGGATTGTTCCGGATGGGACGGAGGGCTGGCGGACGGCGGAGGTCACGCTGGGCGGGATCGATACGGATGAGCTGTCGTCCCGCACGATGGAGGTGAAGGCGGCGCCGGGCCTCTATTTTGTGGGCGAGTGTGTGGACGTGACGGGGTGGCTGGGCGGCTACAACTTCCAGTGGGCGTGGAGTTCGGGCTGGGCGGCTGGGCAGGTGGCGTGAGGGCGCGATCCCTGCCGTGGGACAGGGAGCTGGTTTGGCTTGAAGAGCCCGAGTTCCGTATCCCTCAAAAACGCGCGCGTTCCGGTAGCGATGCCGGTTTTCGGGATATGTGGTTTTGCTGCGCTCGATACTGTGCGCTGCCCGGTTCGGCAAAGCGCCCAAGGGGACTGTCGGTCCGGGGTCAGCCCGCGGGCGCGGCCTTCGGGGCTTCGAAGCGTGTCTTCATCGCGGTGGCGAAGGCGTCGACGCGTGGCGCGTCGGCGAGACGGCGCACGGCTTCGGAAAGGGCCGCGCCGGAGACGTCGGACTGGGCGGTAATGAGGTCGAAGCTCGCCTTGTTGGGATTGCCCGCCATGGCTTTTGCATAGGCGCGCAGTTGCGCGGTCATCGCGCTGTCCTTGGCCATGCGAGCGGCGATGGCGGCCTTGAAGACGAGGTCGGCCTGTTTGTCGGTCACCTGCCCTGCGGGGGGCAACATGGAAATCAGCGCGCGCGCGGCTTCGGGCCATTTGCGGTCGCGCCAGTAGGCGTCAGCCAGCAGTGATTTCGCCTCGGGGCCGTCGAGCGGCTCGACCAGTTCGATGACGTGATCGAAGCGGCCGAGGTCGCGATACGCGGCCGCTTCGAGCAGGCGGCGTTCCAGGGCCAGCGGCTTTGGCAGCGACGGCTGGCGCGTGGAGTTGAGGGCGGCGAGCGCCTTGTCGGGGCGTTTGTCCCACAGATAGATCGTGGCGAGATCGACGGCGACGGCGGCCTTGCCAACGCCGCGGAGGCGGTTGTCGACCTGGTATTGAAGCAGCGAACCGGCGGGCTCGAGCAGGTCGAAGGCGACGAGGCGCTGGGCGAGCTTGCGCACCATCTGGTCGCCGTCGGGCCCGATCGGCATCAGCGTATCGTCGAATTCGTAAAACAGGGCGACGGCCTGGATCGGATCCAGCCGGTCGGCTTCGCCATTGAGAAAGAGGCGGCGGAAATAGTCGGCGAGCTTGAGGCGCAGTTCGCGCGCGCCCGGCGCATTCGCGTCGCGCATCGCGGTTGACTGGGCAAGCAGGAGCGCGTCGCGGAAGCGGCCGACACGCATGTACTGGTCGGCCAGGATGCCGACGGTTGCAATTTCCACCTCGTCGCCGCGCCAGCGGAAGCGAAGGACTTCGAGTTCAGCGGCGGCCTCGCTGGCGCTCATCTTGTTGGCGGGAACCGCGAGTTCGAGCCGGCGCAGTTCGGCGCGGACGGCGACGGGTTCGACTGCAGTCTTTGCGAGCTTGTCGAGATCAGCCCAGGCCGCGGCGGGGCCGTCCATCACCGCCTTGAGATTGGCAAGCACGAGCTGGCCGCGCTCCTTCGTCTCGCGCTCACCGTTCGAAACAGCGAGATTGGCGTGGCGGCGAGCGGCGTCGAAATCGTTGGCGCGCATGGCGGCTTCGGCCCAGGACGCGGAAAAATCCGCACCACGAACGGACGGGTAGAGGAAGAGCTGCTTCTCTGCCGACCGGAAGAGCTCGATCGCACGCTCCCAGTCCTGGCGCTGGACGGCGACCATAGCGCGCCAGAGGGCGGCGGATGGATCGCCCCGCAGCGCGCCGCGCGAGAGATTGTCCTCGACGTCCTTGAGGCGGCCAGCCATGTAGCTGGCGGCGCCGCGCATGCCGAGGAAGATGGGATCCTGTTCAAGCTCGGGCCGTTCGGACACCGCGACGCGGAGAACGCCGAGCGCCTCATGCGCCTGGCCGTGACCGATGTGGAAGCGCGCGAGGTTGAGCGCGGCCTCGCCGCCCGCGGGAGAGGCCGGATCAGACTCGGCCGCGGCTGATTCAAGCTGTTCGAATTGCTTGATGTACTGCTTGCCACGGGCCGCCCCCCATGCGGCGAAATCCATGAAGGCGGGGTTGGCGGTCGCCTGCCCTGCGCCGATGTCGCCCAGCGGCGCCTCGGGCGCGGTCTGGGCGCCGGCGAGCATCGAGATGACGACGCGCTCGCCTTCGAGCGTGACCTGGACGTCGTCGGACTTGGGCGCGATGGCGACGCCGTGGGCGGTGGCGGGGAGCGAGGCTTCGACGAAGTCGCGCGGCGTCGGCGATGCCGTGGAAGGACCGTAGGAGACGGCGACGGCCAATTGGTCGCCGATCACTGGATCTTCGAACCAGACGATGCCGGCGGCGCCGATCAGCATTGTCTCGACGCGGGCGCGGCCATCATCGCCATTGCGCCGTTCGGACTTGGTGAAGCGCTGCGGCCGCGTGGCGCTGGGGGCGATCTTCAGGGTCCAGGCGGATTCGTCCATCTCGGCGGAGACGCTGAGGCCCTTGGGCGTTTCGAGGCGCAGCAGCGTTGCGTTCCGGACGCGCATGGTGCGGGCGCGATAGCCGGCGGGGAGGCTTGCGGCGTCGATCTTGAGATCGGCGTTGGCGGCGAAGATTGCCCAGACAACCGGCCCGCGCGCGAAGACGGCGGCGGGGGCGGGAGCAGAAAAGGGAAAATCCAGCTGCAGGCCATTAGCGAGCGGGGCCGCCTTGACCAGCACAACGCCATTGCGCGGGGCGGGGTCGGACCAGGCGGGGACGAGCGCGGTGACGCGCTCGGGTCCGCCGATGGCGGTGGAGGCGGCCGTTTCAGGCGCCGTGGTTGCGGCGGGCTGCGCAGGCGGCGGCGTGAGGCTGATGGCGCCGCCCTGCTCTTTCGAGTTCGCGGCGGGCTTGGGGGGCGCCGGCGCGGGTTTGTCCTGCACGGCTGCGGGCGGCAGCGGTTTCGAGATGTCGACGACGAGCGTCTCGCCTTCGAGGAAGGCCTTGAGCGGCAGCTGGTCCTTCGACTTGATGGTGACGAGGTAGCCCTTGTTCGTGTTCTCGCCCTCGAAGCTGGCGAGATTTGGCGGGGGCGTGATGCGGAGATAGGCGAGATCGGGTTTTGCCTGCTTGGAGAATTGCAGCTTGAGCTCGCCGGGCGTGTCGGAGACGACCCGGTGGGTGGTCTTGTTGTCCCAGTAGAAGGCGACGCGGGAGGATTCGCCCGAATGGCTGCCGCGGACTTCGAGCGGCTCCATCGGCGCGGGCGGCGGGATGGCGGCGGTGCGTTTCGCCTCGGCCTGGGCCGCCTGCTTTGCGACCAGCGGCGAGACCAGCTTTGGCGGATTGGCGCTGATGGATTCGGGGATCAGGTCGACGGCGACGAGATCGACGGACGTCGAGACGGAAAGGCGCGGTGCCTGCTTGAGGCCGATGCGGGCGGTCATGCCGTCGGGGTCCATGAAGGTGACGGCGGCCCAGCTGGGCAGGCTGTCCTTCAGCTTGTCGAGATTGATCGTCACCTTCTCATCGAAGGAGAGGATCAGCACCTGGTTGGAGACGCGCGCGCTGACGCGCGGCGCCACTGTATCGCCGTCGGCCCACTTTGCGGTGATCCGCGCATAGCCCGGCGATTCCGAGAAGCTCATCTGCACGGCGCGATCGGCGAAAGCAGGCGAGGCAAAGCCGATCGCGGCCGCTCCCATCAGGGAGAGACCGCGCGCCCAACCGAAAGGAGGGCGTTGGCCGCTCATGCAGGCGATGCCGGAGGCGCGGCAGGCGTGGCGGGCGCGGAGGTTGGCGTGGGCGTGGTGAGGTTGGCGGGCGGCTTAGCGAGATTGGCCAGCAGGCGCGTCAGCATCTCGGCGCGCTTGGGCTGCATCGAGGAGAGGACGGCGGCGAGGGTTGCCGGCTTCATCGACTTGGCGATGTCGGTGAGAAGCTGGTCTTCCATGCCGTTGAAGATGGTGGCTGCGTCCTTCGGCTTCATGCTCTCATAGGACTTAACCAACGACGCCATGCGCGCGTCGGCCTTCTCGTCCATCTGGGCGAGGAGGCCCTGGACCTGTGTCTCGAGGGCCTTCAGTTCGGCGATCTGTTCGTTGAGGCGCGCTTCGGCGGCGCCGGCGGCGGCCTCGCGCGTGCCGATCTCGCCTTCGCGCGCGTCGAGGGCTTCACGGCGCGACTGGAGCGAGCGGAGGACGACGATTTCCTGCGAAGAGAGGCCCATCTCCTCAGCTGCTGAGTTCAGCGCGGTGAGACATTGTTCCGGTGTCGGCGGGGCTGCGGCGCCAGCGGCGGGTGGCGCTTCTTCGGGTGCGGCGCCCTCTTCTGCGCCCTCCTCCACGCCAGTGGTGAGCGCGGTTTCTTCGACCGGATCGGCGGGGGCCGTGTCCGCCTCCACAGCGAACGCGGTCTGCGCGATATCGACGCCCTTGAAGGCAAGCGCGCCGACGGCGACGGCGATCACGACTGAGAAGACGCCTACCCTGGGAGTGATGGCCTTCATGACGGTTTCCTAGAGGACGCTGCGGCGGCGGAGCGAGAAGTCGACCGGGCGGGCGGCGTCGCGCGGCGGCTCTTCACGCAGATACTGGGCGGCCGCCTGCGTGGCGGCCGTCATGGCGCGGGCTTCGTCGATCTTCGTCTGCAGCTCGCGGCCGGCGGCGTCGGCGGAGCGGCGCATGGCGGTGACCGCGTTCTCGGCATGGATGACGGAGGACTGCAGCTCCTTCGCCGCCTCGAGCATGCGCGAATTGCCCGAGCGCAGCGCCTTCAGTTTTCCGTCGAGGCGGATGCAGTAGGCGATCGCGATGATCAGCAGGAGGGCGAGAAAGCCTTCGAAGGCGAGGACGTAAAGCTGGCTCATCGTGCATCCATCAGTTTTTTCTTGGCGGCCTGCGTGATCGGCTGTTCGACGCGCATGGCGACTTTCTGGCCGATGCGGCCGACCTGTCCGGTGGTGAGGTGGATGTCGCCGCACATCAGGTGGGCTTTCGACTCGGGCGTCGCGTTCATCACCAGCGTGTCGCCGACCTGCAGGTTCATCATCTTGCCGAGCGGCTGTTCGAATTCGTCGAGCACGACGCGCAGCGTGGTGGGGGCCGACCACAGCTCCGTGGCAAGGTGGCCTTCCCAGATGTTGTCGCGGCCGAACTTCTCGCCCATGAAGTTCTGCAGCAGCATTTTCCGGATCGGTTCGAGCGTGGCGTAGGGCAGCAGAAGCTCGCAGCGGCCGCCGCGGTCTTCCATGTCGATGCGCAGCTTGACGAGGATTGCAGCGTTGGCGGGCTGGGCGATGGCGGCGAAGCGCGGGTTGGTCTCGATGCGGTCGAGTTCGAAGTCGACAGCCGTCAGCGGATCGAAGGCCTTGCGGGCGTCGTTCAGGATCACCTCGACCAGTCGGGTGACCAGGACGCGCTCGATCGTGGTGTACGGCCTGCCCTCGACACGCATGGCGATGGTGCCGCGACGGCCGCCGAGCAGCACGTCGACGATCGAATAGATCAGGTTGGAATCGACGGTCAGCAGGCCAAAATTGTCGAGCTGTTTCGCCCTGAACACGGCGAGGATGGCCGGGAGCGGGATCGAGTTGAGATAATCGCCAAAGCGCATCGACTGGATGGCGTCCAGCGACACTTCCACGTTGTCGGAGGTGAAGTTGCGCAGGCTGGTGGTCATCAGGCGCACGAGGCGGTCGAACACGACCTCGAGCATCGGAAGGCGTTCGTAACTGACGAGCGCGGAGTTGATGAGGGCGCGGACGCCGCTTCTCTTCGCGCCATTCTCCTCGTCCATCGAGAAGCCGAGGAGCGAATCGATTTCGTCCTGGTTGAGGATACGCTCGGAGCCGGTCGACTGCTGTGCGATGGACTGCGGCGCGTCCGACGGACCGCCTCCGCCGCCGGACGGCAGGGCCGCATCCCACGCATCGTCCGCGGACGCCTGATCGCCACCCACGCTGGCTTCCCAGCTGGCGGCAAGATCTTCGTCGGTTGATTCTGTGTCGGCCACTGGTTCCCTAATCCTACTGAATCAGCATGCCTTCGATGAGGACCGCATCGATCTTCTTGGGGTCCAGCACCGTGTTGAAGCGCTTGAGCAGTTCGCGGCGCAGCGTGTAGGTGCCGCCCGAGCCGTTGAGGTCTTCCACGCGCAGTTCACGCAGGAAGGAGTTCAGCGTGTCCTTGAGGCGCGGCATCATCTCCGGCACCTTGTTGAATGTGGATGGCGAGCTCGATTCCAGCGAGAGCTCCAGCTCCATCATCACGGCGCGCGCGCCGCCTGTGGAGGCAAGGTTCATCACCAGCTTGGGCATCGCGTAATAGCAGGGGTTGCCGGACTCGCAGGGTAGCGTGTGGCCAACGGCGGCCGCGTCTTCAGCCGTGCCGCCTGTCGCCTCGCCATGCTCGCCGCCTTCAGCGGGGGCGGCGCCGTGCTCTTCGGCGGGCGCCGCGGCGTGCTCGCCCTCGCCCTCGGCCTCGACATGTTCGCCTTCCTCGGCCGCTTCGCTGGCCGCAGCCGCGGGGGCGCCGCCGCCCATCAGCATCATCGCAGCCGCTCCGCCGCCGCCGATGACCAGCACCGCTGGAAGAATGATGAAGAGGACCAGCGTCTTGCCCGCCATCTTCTTCTTGGCTGGCGCGCCTTCGGCGCCGTCGGCCGCCGGCGCATCCGCCTCGGGCGCTTCGGGCTTCTTCGCCTTTTCCTTCTTGGCCATGGCAACGTTCCCGGTGAATCAGTCCCACCCGGCGCTCCGGGCTACCCGGCAAAATCGTCTCCGGAAGGTTAAGGATTGGTGGAGATGGGCAATTCCTGCCGGGTCGGTTGCTGCCGGTAGAGCCGGAGCTGGCAATGTCTCGTTAACCGCCAGCCCTCATGTTGCAGGTAATTCGAGCGTCCGCCGCAGAAAACGCGGACCTAGCCCAGCCTGGCTCCAGCGCCGCCAAAGCGCAGCGTGGGGACAAACGGCGGCCCATGGACAATTCATTCATGGTCGGCCTGTCCGCGCAGCAAGTGCTGCGGAGACGGATGGACACGACCGCAAACAATCTCGCGAACATGACGACTGCTGGCTTCAAGGTCGAGCATGTGGTCTCGCGCCCGCTTTCAGAGAAGCCGGCGACGGCGTCCGACAATCCCAACGACATCGCCTTCACCGATGCGTGGATGCTGCAGCGCGACTTTTCGACCGGATCGCTGGAGCGGACGGGCAACCCGCTGGATTTTGCCCTGGAGAACGAGGGCTTCTTTGTCGTGCAGACTGCGGGCGGCGAGGCGTTTACCCGCGATGGCCGTTTCGGTCTCGACGAACAGGGCCAGCTGATCACGCGCAATGGCGACCTTGTGATGGGCGACGGCGGGCCGATCACGATCGATCCGGCAGGCGGGGCTCTCTCAGTTTCGCGCGAGGGGTCCATCAGTCAGGATGGCGTCGTGCTGGGCACGTTGAGAGTATCGACCTTCCAGACGCCGGGTGGGCTGGAGCGCGCTGGCTCCAACCTCTGGCGCGCCACGGACGAGGCGCCGCAGCCGGCGGCGAACCCCCAGATTGCCGCAGGCGTCATCGAGGGTTCGAACGTCAACGCCGTGCTTGAGCTGACCGAGATGATCGAGATCAGCCGCGCATACACGTCCGTTTCAAAAATGATCGCGCAGGCAGACGAGCTGCGCGGGACATCGATCGACAAGCTGGCCCGTATCGGCTGACGACCTTAGGAGGCGCATATGCGCGCACTGAACACCGCAGCAACGGGCATGCAGGCCCAGCAGCTCAATGTCGAAGTGATCGCGAACAACATCGCGAACATGAACACGACAGGCTTCAAGCGCCAGCGCGCCGAATTCCAGGACCTGCTCTACCAGAATGTGGAGCGCATGGGCGTGCAGTCGTCCGACGCGGGCACGATCGTACCGACGGGCGTGCAGGTGGGCGTCGGCGTCAAGGCCGGGTCAGTCTATCGCGTGACGGAACAGGGCTCGATCACGCAGACGCAGAACCTCTACGACGTCGCCATCCAGGGCGAAGGCTATTTCATCGTGCAGCTGCCCGATGGCCGCGACGCCTATACGCGCGCCGGTAACTTTTCGCTGTCGGCGGACGGACAGGTGGTGACGGAAGACGGTTTCATCGTCGCGCCGGGCATCACTGTGCCGCAGGACGCCGTGGGCATCTCGATCAATCGCCAGGGCGTGGTGCAGGTGATCATGGCCGATGGCAGCGATCCGCAGGAAGTGGGCGCGCTGGAACTGGCGCGCTTCGTGAACCCGGCGGGTCTCGATGCGATCGGCGACAACTCATTCCTCGAGACGCCTGCATCCGGCGCGGCCAATCGCGGCCTGCCCGGCTCGGTGGGCTTTGGCACTGTGCAGCAGGGCTTTCTCGAAACGTCGAACGTCAATGCGGTGACCGAGATTTCCGCGCTGATCACGGCGCAGCGCGCCTACGAGATGAACTCGAAGGTCATCACGACGACCGACGAGATGCTCCGCTCCACGACAAACCTGCGGTAGGTTCATGATCCGCATCGCCGCCCTCGCGTTCGCTTTTCTCGCGCTCGCTCCCGCAGCGGGCGCGCAGGTCAAGCAGGTCAAGCAGGTCAGCGGCGACTGGATCAAGCTGGGCGATGTGGCGCCGGTGACGGGCGAGGCTGCGGGCATTCTGATCGGGCCGGCGCCGCCTGCGGGCCAGACCTTGTCGCTCGATCCGGCCTTCCTGATTTCGACCGCGAAGAGCGCAGGCGTGCTGCTGGCCATTCCGCTGGATGCGCCGGTGATGGTCACGCGCACGGGCAATGCGACGCCTGCGAATGTGGCGCGCGCGGCCAATCCGGCGCGGCAGGTCGCTGGCGAGGCGCTGGACGGACAGGTGCTTGTGCTGGTGCGCGATGTTCCGCGCGGCGGCTTGATCAGCGATGGCGACCTTGGCTGGCAGGCGGCCAATCCGGCGCGGCCGGTGCGCAATGGCGTCGAGCCTGATGCAGCGGTTGGCATGGAGGCGCGGCGCCTCCTGAAGGCGGGGCAGCCGCTGCAGGCGGCGGACCTCAAGGCCGCGGCGGTGATCCGCAAGGGCGATCCGGTGACGCTGATCTATGCGACGGCGGGCGTGAAGCTGACCGTCGATGGCGTCGCCCAGAACGAAGCCGCGAAGGGCGAAGCCGTGCGCGTGCTCAACAGCTATTCCAAGCGAACAATCGAAGCCGTGGCGCATGCGCCCGGCGAGGCGCGGGTCAACTGAGGCGAATGCAATGAAGACGACACTCACGACGGGTCTGGGACTTGCGACGCTGATGCTGGGGGGATGCGCGGGGCTGGGCGACGTGGTCGCGCCGCCGCAGATGTCGCCGATCCACAACCCGGCGACGATCGCGGGGTCAAACCGCGTATCCATGCCGCTGCCGACCCCTTACATGGAAACGGCGGCCCCGAACTCGCTGTGGCGGACTGGCGCGCGCTCGTTCTTCAACGATCAGCGTGCGGCGAAGATCGGCGACATTCTCACCGTGAACATCGAGATCCAGGATTCGGCACAGGTGAACAACACGACCGCGCGCAGCCGCACGTCGAACACCGAGGCAGGCATTCAGGCGCTGGCGGGGCTCGAAGGCAATCTTGTCGGCGCGGGCGTCTCGCTTGATCCGGCGGTGGGCTTCGACTCGACCACGAGTTCCAACGGCACGGGGTCGGTCAACCGTCAGGAGACGGTGAACCTGACGGTCGCCGCGGTGATCACGGACAGGCTGCCGAACGGCAATCTGGTGATCGGCGGCAGCCAGGAGGTTCGTATCAACAACGAGCTTCGCGAACTGCTGGTGTCGGGCGTGATCCGTCCGGAGGATGTGGCGGCCGACAACACGATCGAGCACACCAAGATCGCGGAAGCGCGCATCTCGTATGGCGGGCGCGGCGATATCAGCCAGATGCAGCGCGACAAGTACGGCAAGCTGCTCTACGATCAGGTCGCGCCGTTCTAGCAGGCTGTTGAAGAAGTCTGTAGCGGTGCGATCCGAAGCATGATTCTCTTTTCCTGCGGTTGCAGGAGATGGGGCGATGCGCGGTTCGGATGTGCGTTCTGGCTCGCTGTTTTCATACGTGGATCTCGAGCAACGGGTGCGGGCCGATCATCCGCTGAGGACGATCCGTGAGATCGTAAACGCTGCGCTGGCCGATCTAAGCGCCGATTTTGATGCGCTTTATCCCCCGAAGGTCGGTCGCCCCTCGATCCCGCCGGAGCGGTTGTTGCGCGCGATGCTGCTCCAGGCGTTCTACGGGATCCGCTCCGAGCGCCAGCTGATGGAGCGGATGGAGTTCGATCTCCTGTTCCGCTGGTTCGTCGGTCTCGGCGTGGATGACGCGCCGTGGGATCATTCCAGCTTCTCCACTAACCGGGATCGGCTGCTTGAGGGTGATATCGCCGCCAAGCTACTGGCCACGATCCTCGCTCAGCCCAAGGTGAAGCGCCTTCTCTCCAGCGATCATTTCTCGGTCGATGGCACGCTGATCGACGCCTGGGCCTCGATCAAGAGTTTCCGGAAGAAGGATGGCGACGACCAGGACGGGGATGGTCCCGGCCGCAACGCGGAGCGCAACTTCCACGGCGAGGCGCGCTCCAACGACACGCACCAGAGCACCACCGATCCTGATGCGAAGCTCTACAAGAAGGGCCGCGGCCAGCCCGCCAGGCTCTGCTATCTCGGCCACGCCCTCATGGAGAACCGCAACGGGTTGGCGGTCGGCGGGCTGATCACCACGGCATCCGGGTATGCCGAGCGGGAGGCCGCCCTGGCGCTTCTCGACCAGCGCGGCGGAGGCCGACGGATCACACTGGGAGCGGACAAGGCCTACGATGTGCGTCAGTTTATTGGCGATTTGCGCGCGCGGGGCGTGACGCCCCACATCGCCATCGATGGGAATGTCCGGGCTAATGCTGAAGGCATCGCAAGGCCGCGTTCAACCGCTGTCGACGCCCGCACCACGCGCCATCCTGGCTATGCGATCAGCCAGCGCTCGCGCAAACGCATCGAAGAGATCTTCGGTTGGATCAAGGTCTCGGCGGGGCTTGCCCGCGTGAAGTTGCGAGGACGCGATCGGGTCGATGCAGTCTTCCGCCTGGCGCTCAGCGCTTACAATCTCATCCGCCTGCCCAAGCTGTTGGGGGCGGTCTGATGAGCATGCAGGGCCAGTGGCGCATCATTGAGATGGAGGTCTGGGACAAAGACTTCCTCGATCTCATGGGGCCGGCCCGCATCACCATCGACGCCAGGGGCCAGGGCGAGTTCTCCTTCGGCTGCGTCAACGGAGCCTTCTCCGCTCTGGGCGTCGAAGGCTCGCTGGTTTCGCGTTGGACAGGCAACGACGAAATGGACGAGGCCTCGGGCGAAATCTCGATGGATCTCGAGCCCGATGGCTCGCTCACAGGCGAAATCTGTCTCGATGACGGTGATGAATCGGAGTTCCACGCCGTGCCGTGGGATTATTCAACAGCCTGCTAGG
>JBBAUA010000063.1:0-16045 GCA_040398465.1 Hyphomonadaceae bacterium
CCCTCGACGCGGCAACCGAGATTCTCGGGACAAGCCCAAGAATGGCTCCATGGGTGTTGCGGTAAGGAGCCGGCCTGGAGGCCGGCGTTCCAAGCCTACTTCTTCAGCTCGTTGTAGATCACCGTTGCGTAGGCGTCGTCGTTGATGAAGCCGCCGGGGCCGCCGAAGCGGGCGTTCCACTGCGCGAGCGGTTTGGCGGCGATGGTTTCCTGGAGCGTCTTGCCTTGCTTCACGAGCGCGTCGACAGCCGCGCGGGCGCCCTTGTGCATGTCGAGCGCGGCCTGGAGATCGGCTTCGGTCGCGAGATCGCCGTGGCCGGGGATGATCTTGGTGTTGGGGCCGGTGATCTCGAGTGCGCGCGTGAGCGTCGCGATGAAGCCCGCCTGCGTGCCTCCCGAACCGGTGTCGACGAAGGGATAGCGGTCCTTCATGTAGGTGTCGCCGGTGTGGAGGACGTCGGCCTCGACGAAGTAGATCAGCACGTCGCCATCGGTATGAGCGGGCAGCGGCGCGTTGATGGCGCGGATGGTCTGGCCGTTGAGGTGGAAGTCGACGCCCGCTGTGAAGGTGACGACGGGCCAGGCGGCTTTCGGCGCGGCTTGCGGCTGCGCTGTGCGGCCGGTGGTGATGATCTCGTTTGAGAGGCGCTTGCGGACATTCTCGCTGGCGAAGATGGTCGCGCCGGCTTTGGCGAACGTCTCGTTGCCGCCGGCATGGTCGAAATGCCAGTGCGTGTTGACGAGGTATTTGGGTTTGCCCTTCGCGAGTTCCTCGATCTTCGCGAGGTTGGCCGCAGCGTTGGTGACGTACTGATCGTCGATCAGGAAGACGCCGTCCTCACCGACACTGAGGCCGAGATTGCCGCCCTGCCCGATCAGCATGGAAATGCCTGAGCCGAGGTCGACGGTGCGGGAGAAGGCCTGGCTGTTGGGGGCGGACGGTAGTGGCACGGGTGGAGGGACTGGCGGTTGCTCCGGCGGATGCTGAGCGATGAGGTCCGGCTCCCATCGGGTCGGCGGGTTTGGCGTTGCACAGGCAGCGAGGCCAAGTCCGGCGATGAGTGCGGCTGTCGAGAGAAGGATGCGCATGTCGATACCTACTGCTTGAGGCCGTTGTAGAGCGTCGTCGTGAAGCTGTCTTCGCTGATGAAGCTCCAGGCGTATTTCGAGAAGGGCTTCAGCGGTTTTGCGGCGACAGTTTTCTGCAATGAGTCGCCGGCCTTCACGTGCTTCTCGACGGCGGCGATGGCGCCGGTGAGCATGTCGATCTGCTTCTTGAGATCGGCCCTGGTCGCCATGTCGCCATGGCCGGGGATGATGCGCGTCTTGTCATCGGCCATCGCCCAGATGTCCTGCATGACCTTGAGATAGCCCTTCACCGAGCCGCCGGATCCGAGGTCGATCACGGGGAAGATGCCGTTGAAGAAGAGGTCGCCGGTATGGATGATGTTGGGCTCGACGAAGCGGATGATCGAATCGCCGTCGGTGTGCGAGGCCGCTACCTTGGAAACCCGGATTGTCTCGTCGTTGAGGTGGAAGTCGACGCCTTCGGTGAAGGTGACGACGGGCCAGGCCGCTTCTGGCGAGGCAGGCGAAGGCTGGCCGTTGAGGCCGATCGATTTCACCTCGCCGGAGAGCCGCTTGAGGACATTCTCATGCGCGAAGATCATCGCGCCGGCTTCGGCGAAGGCGGCGTTGCCGCCGGCGTGGTCGCCATGCCAGTGCGTGTTGACGAGATAGCGCGGGCCGGCGCCGGCGATCTCCTTGATCTTCGCAAGGTTGGCGGGTGCGGTGCCGGGATACTGGTCGTCGATGACGAAGACGCCATCGGGCCCGGCCGAGACGCCGATGTTTCCGCCCTGCCCGAAGATGACCTGGATGCCGCCGCCGAGATCGGTGACCTTGGCGGATGGCAGCTGGGCCAGCGCCGCGGGCGCGAGGGCCAGCGCGGCAAATGTGGAAATCGCGAGCCTTCTCATGAGGCGTCCTCCCCTGTTGCGGGAAGAGAGCCCGCGATGGGGCGGGAGTTCAAGCGAAATCGTTGACGGGCGCTATTGCAATTCTTCCGCTACGCAACCTTCGCCATCGAAGGAGACGTCCACGACGCGGGCGGCGGCCATGACGAAGCGTGTGGTGCACTGCGACCGGAAAGTCTGCGGCGGCTCCCAGACCGGAAAAGTTTCGGTGATGGTCTCCGTGCGCTGGACGCCGTCCTTGTCCTTGTAGGTGCGGGTGACCTCGCGGGTGTCGTCGCGCCAGTAGCCGGCGCGGTCGTCTATCGTGGTCCTGGCATAGCTCCACAGCTCGCGGCCGCCGGACATCGGCGTGCGGCTTTGCGGCGGGCCCCAGTCGACAAGCACGGCGTCGCTTGATGCCCCAATCAGCATGTCCATCCGCTGGCGGTAGCCTTCGGCTGTTGCGCAGGCTGTCAGTGCAAGCGTGGCTGCGAGCAGCATGATCGAATGGCGTTTCATCGTCCCACCTCAGCTTGGCCCGATCCCCAGTCTGGCGGGGCGGAGCTTAACCTGGGTTGAACAGCTGCGTCTGCCTAGCGGGCCGAGAAATCCACGCGGACTTCGCCGCCGGTCGCGTAGCCTGCCGGCACGTCATAGCCGAGCGCGTTGCAGGTGCGCAGGGCGGCGCGGGCCTTGGCGATGAAGACCATCATGGCGGGGTCGCCAGCGGGCTCGGCGGCGGGCTCGATCAGGCGGGGCTCGGCTGCGAAGCGGCCGTTGGCGTTGAAGCTGACCGCAAAGCTGGCCTTGAGGCGGTCTGCATCCATCATGTTCGAGCTGTCGGACCAGCAGCGCTTGGCCTCGAGCTGGGCGCGGATCTGCTGGCCGGCGCTGGAGGGGGAGGATGAGCGCGCGGGGGAGGTCGGCGCGAGGGTTGGCGTTGGCGCGACGGGCGACACGGAGAGCAGCCCATTGTCGACAGGCGCCGGGGTTGAGACGGGCGGCAACGGCGTTGCGGCGGCGCCGGGCGTGAGGGAGATCGCACCGCTGTTGGTGAGCGGTTGCGTGGGGATGGGCGGCAGCGGCTGCGCGGTGGGACGCGGCAGGTTGATCGGTGGCTGCGGCATGACAGGGGGCGCGACGACGGGCGGCGCGATCACAGGCGCGGCTGCGATAGGCGCCGTTGTGATGGGCGGCATCACCGGGGCCGGATAAGTGACGGGGTTCGAGGCTATCGGCGCCGGCGTGCTGTCGCCGCGAGAGGGGGCCGAGGTGAGGTCGGAGCGGATGAAGGCCTTCTGCCCGTTGCGCAGGACGACCTGATACCAGTTCCAGTCGGGCTGGCGCGAGATGCCGACCACGGTGAGCTGCATGCCAGTGGTGCCCGAAGACAGGACAGGCGTGTTGCCGGTGAAGGGCTCGGCGCGCAGGCGCACGCCGGTGGCGGTGATGGTGATGGGGGCAGCCGGCGTGAACGGCTCCACCATATAGGCGCGGGTGGCGGCGGGCTGCCCGGCGCCCTGCGAGATGGCGGGCGCGATGGCGGCCACGCTGAGGACTGCAGCGAGAGCTGAAACAATGACGAAACGCATACGCTAAATCCACCCAGCTGCTTTGCCCGCCCGAGCGAGACGGGCATAAGGCAAGTCGCATGAACTGGCCATAACAGCCGGGCCAAAGCATGGCGGGACTGCAGCGGGCTTGGTGACGCTGCGTGACGGAGTGGTGGCGGCGGGCGGATCAGCCCTCCCGCCGGGTCGGCGCCAATCGTCAGTCCGCGCGGGCCTCGACCGACCCTTGGGTCAGCTTCAGGCAGAACCCGGTCAAGCAGGTGTGGGCCTCGACGGAAACCAAACCGCGCGCGGTTTCGCGGCGCTACAGCATCGCCGGGATGACGCGGTCTGGCGGCTTGTGCCCGTCGGCGAAGGTCTTGATGTTGATGATGACCTTCTCGCCCATGTCGATGCGGCCTTCGAGGGTGGCGGACGACATGTGCGGGAGAAGAACCACGTTGCGCAGCGCCTTGAGGCGGGGGTTCACGTTGGGCTCGTTCTCGAACACGTCGAGGCCGGCGCCGGCAATGTCGCCTGCTTCGAGCGCGCGGATCAGGGCGGCTTCGTCGATCACCTCGCCACGGGCGGTGTTCACGAGGTAGGCCTCGGGCTTCATCAGCTTAATGCGGCGGGCGCTGAGCAGGTGGAACGTGGCAGGGGTGTGCGGGCAGTTGACCGACACGATGTCCATGCGCGCGAGCATCTGGTCGAGGCTGTCCCAGTAGGTTGCCTCCAGCTCTTCCTGGACCTGCGGGCGGACCGGCTTTCGGTTGTGGTAGTGGATCTGCAGGCCGAAGGCGCGGGCGCGGCGGGCGACTGCGGTGCCGATGCGGCCCATGCCGATGATGCCGAGGCGCTTGCCATGGATGCGGCGGCCGAGCATCCAGGTGGGCGACCAGCCGGTGAACTGGCCCGACTGCATGGCGGCGACGCCGTCGACGATGCGGCGCGGCACGGACAGGATCAGGCCCATCGTCATGTCGGCAGTGTCTTCGGTGAGGACGCCGGGGGTGTTGGTGACCGTGATGCCGCGCGAGATGCAGGCCTGCACGTCGATGTTGTTCACGCCGACGCCGAACTGGGCGATCAGGCGCATGCGGTCCCCTGCCCGGGCGAGCGTGCGGCCGTCGATGCGGTCCGTGATCGTCGGAACGAGGACGTCGCAGCGGGCGGCGGCATCGCCCAGTTGCTCAATCGTCAACGGCGTGTCGGTCGTGTTGAGTTCGACGTCGAACAGTTCGCTCATGCGGGTTTCGACCGGCTCTGGCAGCCGGCGCGTCACGATGACTTTGAGCTTGGGGCGTGACGTCGGCATGGGCGGGACCGTTTCCTCTGGTCTTCTGTGGTCTTTTGGACTTCTACGTCTCTGAGCGTGCGAGCGCGCAGCTTGTGGTAACCGGTCTATCAAAGCAGGGGCGAAGGGCCAACTGCAGCCGACGCGTAAACCCTAATGCGCGATTCACCGCAATTTCCTCTTCGCGATTAAGCCTGTTTTGACGACCCCGTGCTTCTCATGACGGCTTGATTACCAGCATGGAGGCAGTCGCGCCGTGAGCAAAAACAGCCGCCGCCCCATCGTTTTCCTGGCCATTGCCCATGTCTTTGGCGCCGCCTTCGCGCTTGGTTACCCGGCAGTGGCGCAGGAGACGCTGACGCCTGGCAGCTTCAAGGCGTTTGCCGCGGACGGCATGGAGGCGCGCGTCAGCGACTTTTCCGGCCAGACCGTGCCGCGCTACGCCAGCTTGCGCTACGACGAGGTCAATGGCCGCGCCGGCCCGAGCCCGGACTATCCGGTGCGCTGGACGTATGAGCGGGCGGGCCTGCCGGTGGTGGTGATCCGCGAAAGCAAGGACTGGCGGATGATCCGCGACCCTGTGGGCGATGAAGTCTGGATCAACCAGAGCCAGCTTGCCGCCCGGCGCACGGCGATCACGACGCATGCGGGCGTGATCTATGGCGAGCCGCGGACTGACGCGGGCAAGGTTGCCCGATTCGACGCCGGCGCCGTGGTTTCGCTGGGCGATTGCGGCCAGGTCTGGTGCCGGGTCGAGGGCGACGGCCGCAAGGGATGGGTCGAGAAGGCGCACCTGTGGGGCGCCGACACGCTGAAGGCCGCGCCCGGAAAACGCTAGGTTTTTCGATCGGAGGCCTGCAGCCGACGCGGCTTGGCCCCTCGCCTCGCGCGTGTTAACGGGCCTCTCCCTTGGCGCCCGAAGCGACATGGGCGGAGCGGCCCATGACGCAAGAGATCCTTCCTCCCCACGCGCACCACACGCCGAAGGGCGCCTACAGCTATGACGACCTGCTGAAGAGCAGCGCTGGCGAGCTGTTCGGGCCGGGCAATGCGCGCCTGCCGGCCCCTCCCATGCTGATGCTGGACCGCATAACCGAGATTACGCTCGATGGCGGTGCGCATAAACGCGGTCACATCGTTGCCGAACTCGATATCCATCCCGATCTATGGTTCTTCCAATGCCACTTCCCGGGGGATCCCGTGATGCCGGGCTGCCTGGGACTGGATGCAATGTGGCAGCTGGTTGGTTTCTGGCTCGGCTGGTCGGGTTCGCTCGGCAAGGGCCGCGCTCTGGGCGTTGGCGAGTGCAAGTTCACCGGACAGGTGACGCCGGACAAGAAGCTGGTGCGTTACGAGATCGAGATCCGGCGAGCGATCCGCGCCAACCTGACGATGGGAATTGCTGACGGAAGCGTGTTTCTGGACGGCGAAAAAATCTACGCCGCCAAGGACATGAAAGTTGGCTTGATGAAGACGGGCGTCTAGGCTGCGCAGGTCACCTCGCGGCGGGACAAGCCGTGGACAAGGTTCAAGGGAGAGACATGTCGATGGCGGCCAACGGCCCGGATCTGCGCAGGGTGGTGATCACCGGCATGGGCATCGTCTCGTCCATCGGCGACACGATCAAGGATGTGACCGAGAGCCTGAAGACGGGCAAGTCGGGCATCTCGTTCATGCCGGAATATGCCGAGAAGGGCTTCAAGTCTCAGGTTGCCGGCAGGCCGAACGCCATGCCGGAAGACCACATCGACAAGCGCGCCATGCGCTTCATGGGCGATGGCGCCGGCTGGTGCCACATGTCGATGACGCAGGCGATCGCGGATGCGGGGCTCGACGAGAGCATCATTTCAAATCCACGCACGGGGCTCATTGTCGGAACGGGCGGACCATCGACGCGCGCTATCGTGGCGGCTGCCGATTCGACGCGGGAAAAAGGCTCCCCGCGGCGCATCGGGCCCTTCGCGGTGCCGAAGGCGATGTCGTCGACCGCATCGGCGACGCTGTCGACGCTCTTCAAGATCCTGGGCGTGAACTATTCGATCTCGTCGGCCTGCACGACGTCGCTGCATTGCGTGGGCGCTGCGACCGAACAGATCCAGTGGGGCAAGCAGGACGTGATGTTCGCCGGCGGCGGCGAGGAACTCGACTGGACGCTGTCCTGCCTGTTCGACGGGCTTGGCGCGATGTCATCGAAATACAATGCCGAGCCGCAGCGCGCTTCGCGCGCGTATGACGCCGATCGCGATGGCTTCGTGATCGCGGGCGGCGCCGGCATGGTGGTGCTGGAAGAATACGAGCACGCCAAGCGCCGCGGCGCGACGATCTATGGCGAAGTGGCCGGCTATGGCGCGACCTCGGATGGCTACGACATGGTGGCGCCGTCTGGCGAAGGCGCCGTGCGGGCGATGCGGCTTGCGATGGCGCAGGCCGGACGCGCGCCGGACTATCTCAATCCGCACGCCACATCGACGCCGGTGGGAGACGTGAAGGAGCTTGAGGCAGTGCGCGAAGTCTTCGGACAGGAAGCAGCCGACCAGCCGATGATCTCGGCGACCAAGTCGATGACCGGCCACTGCCTCGGCGGAGCCGGCGTGCAGGAGCTGATCTACTCGCTGATCATGATGAAGGAGCGTTTCGTTGCGCCCTCCATCAACATCGACCGGCTCGATCCGCTTGCCTACGGCGTCAACATTATCCGCGAAGCACGCGAGGCCGTCATCAAGATGGTGATGTCGAACTCGTTCGGCTTCGGCGGCACGAACGGATCGATCGCTGTGGCGAAGATCTAGCGTCGACTGGCGGCTGATTGGGCGTGATTAAGGCCTTTCGCGCAGTCGGCCTGACCGTCATTTGCTGGCCCGAAACTGCCATTCGCGGTGCGCTTGCAAAGCTCCTGGGACAGGTCACTCGACCGTCGATGAAACCGTCGGCGCATTCGTCATCGGTCTCTGCGGACACTGTTCAGACCATCCCAATCCCCCTATCATCGATGTGGAATAATCGGTGCTGAAATGATCGACGGAGATAGTGACCACTCTGCGGCGGCGTTGCGCTTGGTTGAAGCGCTCGCAGGCGTTGGCCATTGGCGGTACGTTCTTGCTACCGAGCAGGTGTTCTGGTCAGACGAAGTTTATCGGATACACGGTCTCGAACCGCGTTCGATCGCTCCAGACTTCCCGAGCGTCGTCGCCGCCTATCACGCCGACGACCAGGCTGTGCTGGTCGGGCTTGTGTCGAGAGCCATCGCTACCGGACAGGGTTACGCCTTCAAGCTTCGCCTGAAGCGCCCCTCTGACGGCGAGCAGCGGATCGTTCGAGCAGTGGCTGAGGCCAAGTGTGACGCGGAGGGGCGTACCGTAGAACTCTTCGGCGTCTTTCAGGACATAAGCGCCGACGAAGCTGCCCGCATGCAGATTGCCGATAGTGAAGCAAAGTACCGATTGCTGGCGGAGAACGCACGCGACATCATTTTGCGCGCCGGGCCGCAGGGGATCATCTCCTACGCCTCGCCCTCGTGCCGGCTGCTGGGGTTCGAACCGGAGCAGGTAATTGGCCGCTCCACTTTCGATTTTGTCGCCCATGAAGATCGCGAACGTGTCCATGTCGCGCTCGCGCAACTGTTCAGCGGCGAAGAACCGGACCCGGCGCTAAATCGCGAGTTCAAAGTGCTGGGCGCGGATGGCCGCGAGTTCTGGCTGGAGGGCCGGCCCTGTGTTCTTCGCGATGAAAGCGGATCGCCAGTGGAGTTTGTCACGGCGTTGCGCGACGTCACGGAGCGCAAGGGACTTATTGACCGCCTTGAAGGAGCGATCAGCCGTGCGGACGCGGCACTCCAGCAGAAGCAGGAACTGGTCACCAACCTCACACATGACTTCAAGGGGCCCCTGGTCGCCCTACTGGCATACGCCGCACGCTTGAAGGCGGACGACTCGCCAGACACGGCGGCCGTCGGGGGCAAAATTGCAGGCCAAACCGAGGAACTGCTAGCGATGGTTGGCGACCTCCTCGATCGCGCCGCCCTGGACGCCGGCAAGTTGTACGTTCGGGAGGAGGTGTTCGGTCTTGCTTCTCTGATGACCTCCGTCATCGACGCGCTCACGCCCGCCATCGGTGACAAGACGCTGGCGCTTGATATGGCCATACACCCCGCGGCGCCACCCATGGTCTGTGGCGACATGGGCCGTACGCGCCGTGTCCTCATGAATCTCGCTGGCAACGCAATCAAGTTTGCGGACGTCGGGCAAGTGACCATCGAAGTGGGGCCCTGTCAGCAAGCAGGTTGGATGCGCTTCAGCGTAACAGACGATGGTCCCGGCTTATCTGAAGCCATGATACTGCGGCTGTTTGAGCGGTTCGTGCCGCCCGAGGCGCCGATTCTACCTGATCGCCGGGGACACGGCCTCGGGCTCGCCATCTGCAAGGACATCATTGGCGAGCTCGGCGGTCACATCGGATGGTCGCCGAACGTCGAGGGGCGGGGGAGCAGGTTCTGGTTTGAAATTCCGCTGCCCGAGGTCGCCTGCAGATTGCCAGATAACAACGAGGCGCTTCCGTCCACGTCGGCTCTTGTGATTGACGACAATCCCGCGTTCCGGGTCATTGTAGGAGAGATGCTGCGGGCCTTGGGTTACGAAGTAGTTGTCTGCGGCTCTGGCGCGACTGGGCTCACCGCCGCTGGCGACAGACATTTTGACGTCGCTCTCGTCGACCTCAGGCTGCTGGACGCAAGCGGCGAGGATGTCATTCTTGCGTTGCGGGCTATGGAGCCGCGCCCTGCAACGATCCTCATGTCCGCCTCCGACTGGAATATCGGCGCCTGCCCCGTTGAGAAGCGCCCCGATGCTTTCCTGGCAAAACCGTTTGGTGCGACCAAGCTTGTTGCGGTGCTGACGACGGTCTCCAGCGGCCGCAACATGCCCAAAACAGCAGATTAGGGTTCGACGGGCAGTTTCTGGCGCGGGCGAACGGCGGGTTTTGGTGAAGTCTGCCGTTCGGGAGCGGGACAGCGCCGCGGCCGGAGAAGGCGGCTGGCTTGACTGGCCCCTTCCCCGCCCCTACCCCGCGACCTTCAGCGAAATGGAGCCGGTCATGTCGAAATGGTCCTTTCCCACAGGCGACCTGATGAAGGGCAAGCGCGGCGTCGTGATGGGCGTGGCCAACGACAGCTCGATCGCCTGGGGCATCGCGCAGCAACTGGCGGCGCAGGGGGCGGAGATCGCGTTCACCTACCAGGGCGAGAACCTGGAGCGCCGGGTGCGGCCGCTGGTGGAATCGATCGGCATGGACACGATGATTTCCGCCGACGTGACCGATGACGCCAGCATGGATGCCGCGTTTGCGGCGGTCCAGGCGAAGTGGGGCAAGATCGATTTCCTCGTCCACTCCATCGCCTTTGCCGGAAAAGAAGAGTTGCAGGGATCGATGGTGGCCAACACGACGCGCGAGGGTTTCCGGCGCGCGATGGATATCTCGGTCTACTCGTTCATCGACTGCGCGCGGCGCGCATCCGAGATCATGCCTGATGGCGGATCGATCGTTTGCATGACCTATCTCGGCGCCGAGCGGACGGTGCCGTCCTACAACGTCATGGGCGTGGCGAAGGCGGCGCTGGAAGCCTCGACGCGCTATGCGGCGCGCGATCTTGGCGCGAAGGGCATCCGCGTCAATGCGATTTCGGCCGGGGCGATGCGGACGCTGTCGCTGGCTGGCATTCGCGGCGGCAAGAGCCTGATGGGGACGGGGCGCGACTGGTCGCTGCTGAAGGAAGACACATCGATGGAGGGCGTTGCGGGATGCGCGCTCTACCTGCTGTCGCCGATTGGGCGGTCGATCACGGGCGAGGTTGTGCACGTGGATGCGGGCTTCCACGTCGTCGGCGTGCCGGACATGTCAGAGAGCGGCGCTGGAGCCGCCTGAGCTTGTTCGCCAGTCTACTCGCCGTGGTTGACGAGGTAGCTGGTCGCCACGGCCTGCTGCTGGTCCTGCATCGCCTGTTGCGTGGCTTTCATCAGCCAGCCGTCGGGCGCGGTGAGCAGGGACAGGGCGGCGACGGCCAGACCCATCATCATCGCAGCGCCGACTGTCACGACCAGCGCATTCCTGACGCGATCGCCCAGCGGCGCGGTCTCGGGTTGAGGTTGATCCGGGCTGAGGTTTGTGCCTGACGTCATTGCAACTTGCTCCCGCTATCCGCGCATCGCGCGTGACCTACGCTTGCGAGCACAGGGCTCGCCTCCTGGGGAGGAGTTGGTCCGGGGGAGGATAAGGGCTTTTGGCGTTTACGCCTTCCGCCTCTCTGTCACTCGAAAGTAACGCGGAGTTGTTTCCGCGGCAACGGGCTGATTGCGGCTGAGTTGGGAGACTGTGCAGTTTCCTGTGTTGGCGTTGCGACGATCGGGGCCGGTGCAATGGTGCGGTTGTCCGGAGCGACCGGCTGCGCGCTGAGCGCCAGCATCACGGTGTAGGCGAGCACGACGAGCGCGATGCCAACGATGAGCACCCAGATCATGCCCCGGACGTTCTGGCCCTGGCGCGCCTTTCCGGGGCCGAGCTTCTCTGCGGCGTCGCCTGGATTGCTGGGGTTGTGCCGCGGTTCAGCCATGAGATGTCCTCCATGCCGACGGCGCGGCGTGGAAATGGAACACGCTGTTTCGGGACAGGTTCCACCGCTTTGGCGGCCGCGTCAGGTGACGACGCCGAGCTTCTGCAGCTGCACCCAGACAGGAGCGACGAGGCGATCGACTGAGTCTGCGTCGGGCGGAGCAAGCCGGTTGGGCGGCGCGGCTTCGCAGGCGACGACGATGTCGCAATAGTGTCGGGCCGGGTCGATGAAGCGGGTTTGAGCCGGACGGACAAAACGGAGGTATTGCTGGATCACGCTTTCGGCGCTGCGGCCGCGCTCGGCCTCGTCGCGTCGGATGCGGCGGATGAGACGGAGGTCGGCGGGGGCGTCGACGAAGACGGTGAGATCGAAGAGGTCGATGAAGGTGAGGTCCGAGAGGACGTGGATGCCCTCGACGATGATGACGGGACGGGATTCGACCAGCTTCACCGCGCCGGGTTTGCGGTCATGCGTCGGGAAATCGTAGACGGGCTGTTCAACCGTCTCACCGCGCTTCAGCGCTTCGATGTCGCGGCGCAGATGGGCCATGTCCTTGTTGGCGGGGTCGTCGAAGTCGAAGGTGCGCTCAAGCTCTGGGTGGGACATGTGAAGCGCCGCCGGGCCATAGTGGGCGCGGTCGAAATAGTAGTTGTCCTCCGTCACCAGCTGGCACGTGTCATCGCCGAGGCGCGCATGGAGCGCGCGCGCGAGCGTGGTCTTGCCGGAGCCGGAGCCGCCCGTCACGGCGATCATGAAGGCGGGCTTTGCGGCGGACATGGGCGTCAGTCCTCGTCCCTGCGCTCGAGGTCGCGGCGCACGCGTTCGGAGGCGAGCAGCTGGTCGATGCGGCGCGCCTCGTCATAGCTGTCGTCGGAGATGAAGCGGAGGATCGGCGTGAAGCGCATGTCGATCTCGCGGCTGAGGCGGCCGCGCAGGAAGCCGGCGACGCGGTTCAGCGCCTCGATCGTCTTGGCCATGTCCTCGCCGCCGAGGGGGGCGGAAAAGGCCGTGGCGTTCTTGAGGTCGGGCGAGATGCGGACTTCGGTGATGGTGATCGACTTGCCGTGCAGGGCCGGATCGTCGAACTCCTCGCGGGCGAGGATATCGGTGAGCGCATGGCGGATAAGCTCGCCGGCGCGCAACTGTCTCTGGGTGGGCGGTTTCATCGATCTGTAAAAGAGCCCGGGGGGCGGGATGTCAAGCTGCCGTGTGCGGGCTGGGGTGATCGGTACGCGATCGGGGGCGCGCGGTATGCGAGCGGGCGGGGTTGGCCCGAGGCAGGCAGTAGAGTTGCAGCTTCACGCTCCGGGAAAAGGGGCTCAGGTAAGGTCAGTGCTTCCCGGCCCAAAATACTGGATCAGCCTCGTTTCAAGCGTCTTCAGATTGGCGGCCAGCCATCGTGGAGCGAGGCCGGGTAGGATGCCGTCGAAATGAACGTTCGGGCGAACGCGCAATCCGCAAACCTTGGCGAATGTGTCCTGGAAGAGTGTCCGGCTTGAGCCAGATACGCCCTGTTCACCGAGCCAGGCCGAGGAAGAAGCCGAAGCAGTGATATGGATGAGATGGCGGTTGGTCAGCAGGGGGTCATGGCCGCCAGAATGCAGTCTGGCGTAGCCAAATCCCATGCCGAAGACACGATCAATGTATCCCTTTATGATCGCCGGCGGTGAATTGAACCAGAGCGGATAGATGAAGGCGAAGACATTGGCGTCAGCCAACAGGCGCCGTTCGGCCACAACATCCGGCGCTGGCGCCCAGTCGGGTCTGCTGGGCATCTCGGACAATTTGAGACGCGGGTCGAAGTCGAGCCGATAGAGGTCGCGAACAAATGTTTCATGGCCACGCGCCGAGAGGCATTTCGCGTATGCATTCGCCATCGCCAGCGTGAAGCTCGACGGGTCGGGATGGCCGACTATGATGGCGTGCTTCATGAGCTCTCGCCGCTCGCTAAACCCGCCCCAGCCAGTCCGCTCATACTTGAGCCCGACACTCCGGTGTTGGCTTCCGGCGCGCGTTCTACTCGGAGCCAGAATCGGGTTCCCGCAATAGACGACTCAAACCCAGACCGTACGCCGAGCTGCGCCGAAAGAGCGCGGACGAGCCGAAACCCGAGCCCCTCCCCCAGGAGGGGATCAAAGTCATGAGGCAGGCCTTTCCCGTCGTCGACGATTTCGAGTTCCAGTTCCCTTTCTGTCACTGGGTGGCAGCGGACAAAAACCCTCCCTCCCTCACCTCCGACGTGGGAGTGCTTGATCGCGTTCGTTATCACCTCCGAGACGATCTGCGTCAGAGGCAGGATCTGATCGCTTCGCACCCGGCAGCCAGTGCGCAGGTCTTCGGTCAGCTCAATCGCGCCAGAAAGCCCCGACCGGAGCGAGCCGCATACGTGGCGAACATATTCGCTGAGATCGGCCCCCGTTCCATGTGTGTTTGTTAAGAGCGCTCGATGCAGGCGAGAGATCGCATCGACCACAGCTTTGATCCCATCGAACGCAAGCTGCACGGACAAGCTTGTCGCGCCGTCCTCGATCTGACCAAACTCCTTTTGCCTGAGGCCAACATAGCTGCTCAACATGGCCAGGTGGTTGGCGATCCTGTGATCAGCCTCGAGCGTGAGGTCGCAACCACCGCAGCGAAGGCTGTCGGCCTTCGCCTGCGATGATCGCTGAGCCGGCGGCTGCTTCGCTGGGGAAGCAATTGACAGCGATGTAACACCCATACCAGACCCCACATCGCGCCGGCCGCACCAGTTCCGGGTGAGTCTAGATCTTTCGTTCTTCCGGGTCGGTACGCGAAGCGACTTTCAGCTTGCGTAGGCATCTGCCGAAATGATCGCCGTCGCCTGTCCGCCGCGCGCTGGAACTTGAATTGATGGCGGTTATCCGCGCACCTTGTTGCAGATCAAACGCGTACAAAAAGAAACCTGCGTGCCAGGATGCAGCCGCCGACCCCGCGGATCCGCAATACAAGCCATCTGACACGAAGGTCGGGTGGTTTTCACCGATCGGTGTTGGTTCTGGCCGCCGGATTACAGAGCCAGTTCTTGATTGAGCCTTGCTGGCCATATCAACCCGGAGGCATCGCCGTCCTTGATCGTGCTGGTCTCGAGAACATGGCATGAGAGTGCATTTCAGTGGTCGTCAACGAGTACCGCAACCTGCCCGCAATTCGCCCCTCTGTGATTGCGGGGGGACGCCTGCCACTGTGTCTGATTCCGGACAGGTTGACTGCGGTCGGGCGCGCGCATGTCAGCACTTCTGTCCGCGCCGGACCATGAGGCGGCGCATCCCCCTCCGGGCTGTCTGCTCTGACGAGCTGCGGTCACACACGCCTGCGCCAGCGATGGCGGCAATCGCGCTTCGGCAGGCCCGCCGCATGCGCCTGAAATTCGCGGCGGCTGTGCAAAATGGCCGTGTCGTTTTTCCGGCCGCGCAGCAAGACGGCGAGGGTATCCCGGGCCTACAAGCAATGATCCGAGACTGGCCGCCATGCTGAACCGCCTTCCCGACCACGATACGCTCTACGCGCACATCCTTCGCCGCGATCCGGAGATGGACGGAGTGATCTATGTCGGGGTGAAGACGACGGGGATTTTCTGCAGGCCGGTGTGCCCTGCCCGCACGCCGCTGTCGAAGAACATCTCCTTCTATGGCTCGCCGGACGAGGCGCTGGCGGCGGGGTTCCGGCCCTGCAAGCGATGCCGGCCGCTGGATGATCCCAATGCGCCGGGCGTGCTGATCGACAAGCTGCTGCGGCTGGTGGAGGAGGATCCTTCACGCAAATGGAGCGAGGAGGACCTGCGCGAGATGGGCATAGAGCCGGCGACGGCGCGGCGGCATTTCCAGCGCCGGTTCGACATGAGCTTTTCGCAGTATGTGCGCGCAAGGCGTCTGGGGCATGCGTTCAACACCATCCGCAAGGGCGAGGCCGTGATCGAGGCGCAGCTCGATGCGGGGTTTGAATCCGGCAGCGGATTCCGCGAGGCGTTCGCGAAGACGTTTGGCGAGGCGCCCAATCGCGCACGGGCCGCAAAGGCGTTGGCGATGGACTGGATCGACACGCCGCTGGGGCCGATGCTGGCGATTGCCGACGAGACGCATCTGCACATGCTGGAGTTCGTCGAGCGGAAGAAGCTGCAGGAGCATGTCGAGCGCTATCGTCGGCAGTTCAACGCGACTGTTCTTCCCGGAGAGACCAAAGCGCTCAAGCTGATCCGAAAAGAGGTTGCGGACTATTTCGCGGGCGAGTCGCTAACCTTCACATCGCGAATTGCGGGCGCAGGCACGGAGTTCCAGAATCAGGTGTGGGACGAGTTGCGGCGTGTGCCGCCGGGCGTGACGCGGTCCTACCAGGAGATGGCGACACGCATCGGGCGTCCGACGGCCGTGCGGGCGGTGGCCAACGCGAACAGGCTGAACCGTTGCGCGATCATCCTGCCCTGTCATCGCGTGATCGGCGCGGATGGCACGCTGACGGGCTATGCGGGCGGGCTGTGGCGCAAGCAGTGGCTGCTGGATCATGAGCGGCGGCATGCGGGGCAGACGTTGCTGTAGGCGGCGGGAAGCCCGCGCTCGTCCTTCGACGGACTGCCCTTCGGGCATGCTCAGGATGCGTGCTCCGGCAAGACTGAGCACGCGCTCTCA
>JBBAUA010000064.1:0-16011 GCA_040398465.1 Hyphomonadaceae bacterium
GATTCCCTCCGGCAGGCCGTCTCGGCTTTGCAGACCCTGCATCCGGCCTGCTAGTGTCGCCGTCTGACCCGGAGACATCCATGTCCGTATCCGAAGCCTTCATTCGCGGCATTCCCAAGGCGGAACTGCACCTTCACATCGAAGGCTCGCTTGAGCCGGAACTGATGTTCGCGCTTGGCAGGCGGAACAGGGTCGACATCCCGTTCAGGTCTGTCGATGAGGTGAGGGCGGCCTACGCCTTCTCGAACCTGCAGGATTTTCTCGACATCTACTATCAGGGCGCGAATGTGTTGCAGACGGAGGATGATTTCCGCGAGCTGGCTCTGGCCTATTTCACGCGGCTGCATGCCGATGCCGGCTTACATGCGGAAATCTTCTTCGATCCCGAAACGCATACCGATCGCGGCCTGCCCTTCTCGGTTGCGATCGAGGGCCTGCTTGCGGGGATGCGCGAGGCCGAGGCGCAGTTCGGCATCACGTCGAAGCTGATCATGTGCTTCCTCCGCCACCTCGACGAGGCGTCCAGCTTCCGCACGCTCAAGGCGGCGGAGCCCTATCTGGACCGGATCGCGGGAGTGGGGCTCGACAGTTCGGAGAAGGGACATCCGCCATCCAAGTTCGCGCGCGTATTCCAGGCGGCGAAAGGCAATGGACTGAAGATCGTCGCGCATGCGGGCGAGGAAGGTCCGCCGGAGTATGTCTACGAGGCGCTCGACATCCTGCACGTCGACCGGATCGATCATGGCAATCGCGCATTGGAGGACGCTGCGCTGACACGGCGGCTCGTGGAGCAGGGGGTGACGCTGACCGTGTGTCCGCTGTCGAACCTCAAGCTGTGCGTGGTGCACGATCTCAAGGATCACCCGATGAAGCGGATGCTCGATCTCGGTCTCAAGGCGACCTGCAATTCGGACGACCCGGCCTATTTCGGCGGCTATGTCGGCGACAACTACATACGCACGGCGCAGGCGGTGGGGCTGACGCCCGATGAGATCGTTACGCTGGCTAAGAATTCGTTCACCGGCTCGTTCCTCGACGCAGCGAGCATCGCAAAGCATGTCGCGGCGGTGGATGCGTTCGCGGCGGCGACCTGAAGCGGTTCAACTACTTCGCGGATACTTGCCTCGCCCCAATCGCTGAAGCAGATCAGCCGCCATGAGCGAACCTATCCCCAAGCACATACCTTTCGCAGGCCTGATCGGCGTCGACGTCGTTTCGGCCGAGAAGGAGCTTATCGAGGCGCGGCTGCTGGTGCGGCCGGATCTCTGCAATCCTTTGAAGGGGCTGCATGGCGGGGCGGCGATGGCGCTGGCGGACACGCTGGGGGCGATGGGCGCCGCGATGAACTTGCCGGCGGGTGCGGCTGGAACCACGACCCTTGAAAGCAAGACGAATTTCATCGGCGTGGCGCGCGAAGGCGAAACGGTGGTGGCCGTCTGCACGCCGCTGCATATCGGCAAGCGCACATCGATCTGGCAGACCCGCATCACCAGCGAGGCTGGCAAGACTGTCGCACTGGTGACGCAGACCCAGATGGTGCTCTAGATTGATCTTCCGGCACGGAGGATTCGATGTCGCTTGAGCGGAAAGCGCGGGCCTATGTGGCGGCTGTGGAGGGCGGCGCGGTCGGCGACGACCTGGCCGCCTTCTATCATCCCGACGCCGTCCAGTATGAGTTCCCCAACCGGCTGGTGCCGCACGGCGCCCAGCGCGATCTCGACGCCATCCTGCAGGGGGCCGAGCGCGGCATGAAGCTGATGGAACGGCAGATCTACGACATTCATACCGTCACCGAACTGGGCGACCGGATCATCCTCGAATACACTTGGACGGGCTATCCGCGCACGCCTATCGGCACTGTGCGAGCCGGGCAGGCGATGCGGGCGCGCATCTGCCAGGTGATCGAGTACGAGGACGGCCTGATCATCCGCCAGCGCAATTACGACTGTTTCGAACCTTTCTGATCCGCTAGGGTTCGCGCTTGGCGTCCGAGGCGTTGATGGCGAGGTTTCTGGTCTCTGGTCTGGTGAGCCTTGCGCTGCTTGCGGCCTGCGGGGGCGAGGCTGTTGCCCCATCGGAACCGGTCGAGGACATGTCGCCCGAAGAGGCGGCGGATGCCGAACGCACGGCGCTCGCGCGCTGCGGCGAGGTAACCCTTGCCGGCTATTGCGGCGTCCGCTTCGGCATGACGGCGGCCGAGGCGCGGCAGGCTTTCCCGGTGAAGCTCGAAAGCTATGAGGCGCCGGCCGAGGGAGGCGCGGTGGATGCCGGCTGCCAAGAACTGTTTGCCGCCGAGCCCGTGACAGGGGTTAGCTTTATTGCCGAAGGCAGCCGGATAGGCCGCGTCGACATCATGACCGAAGCAGCGCGCACGGCAGACGGCTTTGGCGTCGGCACGCAGGCGTCAGCGATCCGCACAAGGTTCGGCGACCAGATGGGCATGGCGACCAACGCGCTGGAGCCCGAGATCACCGATCTCATCGTGGTGGAAGGCAACACCAAGATCGTGTTCGAGATACAGGACGGGGTTGTGCGCTCCTGGCGCGCAGGCGTCGCGCCGACGATCGACTATGTCGCGCATTGCGGGTGAAGCGCGGCGGCTGACCGTCAGCCCTTCTTGAGCGTCGCCTCAAGAACCGCGCGCGCCTTGGCGCCGAGTTCCGGGTGGGCCAGCGCCATGGCCGCAAACGCTTCGAGATAGAGCAGCTTGTCGCCGCAGTCATAGTCCTGCCCGGCGTACTTGAAGGCGTGGAAATCCTGCGCCGACATCAGTCGCTGCATCGCGTCTGTGAGCTGGATCTCGCCGCCGGCGCCGGGCGTCTGCGTGGCGAGCAGGTCGAACACTTCGGGCTGAAGGATGTAGCGGCCGGTGATCTTGAGGCGCGACGGCGCCTTGTCGACCGGAGGCTTCTCGACCATGCCCTTCATCTTCACCAGCGGGCCAGCGTCGCCCGCCGTCACCGGGTCGATCACGCCGTACTGGTTGACGCGTTCCAGCGGGATCTCGTCGACTGCGATGATGTTTCCGCCAACCTTGTTGTAAGCGTCGATCATCTGTCCGAGGCAGGAACGGTTCGCGCCCTTCACGATCACGTCGGGCAGTAGCACCGCGAACGGCTCGTCGCCGATGATCTCGCGCGCACACAGCACGGCGTGGCCGAGGCCGAGGGCGGCCTGCTGGCGCGTGAAGCTGGAGGCGCCGGGGGGCAGGGCGGCGGCGCGCACCTCGGCGAGGATGGCGTCCTTCTTCTTGGCTTCGAGCGTGGCTTCGAGTTCGTAGGCCTTGTCGAAATAGTCCTCGATCGCCTGCTTGCCGCGACCGGTGATGAACACGAAGTGCTCGATGCCGGCCTCGCGCGCCTCGTCCACCACGTATTGCAGGGCGGGACGGTCGAACACCGTCAGCATTTCCTTCGGCACCGCCTTGGTGGCCGGCAGCACGCGCGTGCCAAAACCGGCGACGGGCAGGACGGCTTTGCGGACAGGCTTCATGGTAAACTCCTAGTCTGGTTCACGGGCGCGCAGCCGAAACTCGCGCGCCAAACGATTCTGGCGTCTGGCTGCAATGGTGGGGCCAGCTACTCCACCGTAACCGACTTTGCGAGGTTGCGCGGCTGGTCGACATCCGTGCCCTTCTCGACGGCCACATGGTAGGCGAGCAGCTGTAGCGGAACCACCGTTACAATCGGCTGGATCACGCGCTCGCAGGTCGGGATTTCGATCGTGCCGAAGGGCGCGTCGCCTGCCTGCTTGATGCCGGCTCTGTCGGACACGAGGAAGACTTTCCCACGACGCGCTGCAACTTCCTGAAGGTTCGACAGCGACTTCTCCAGCAGGTGATCGTGCGGCGCCGCCATGATCACAGGCGTGCGCTCGTCGATGAGCGCGATGGGGCCGTGCTTGAGCTCGCCGGACGCATAGCCCTCTGCGTGGATATACGAGATTTCCTTCAGCTTCAGCGCGCCTTCGAGTGCGATCGGATAGTGTTGGCCGCGGCCGAGATAGAGGATGTCGCGCGCCTTCGCGATTTCGGGCGCCAGCTTCATGATCTGGCCTTCGACCTTCAGCGCTTCGGAAATGAGGCGCGGCAGTTCGATCATCGACCCGACGATTTCCTTTTCGCGCTCGCGCGAGAGGAAGTCGCGCTGGCGGCCGGCGGCGACGGCGGTTGCAAGAAGCGCGCAGAGCTGGGCGGTGAACGCCTTTGTCGAGGCGACGCCGATCTCGACGCCGGCCAGCGTCGGCAGGATAGCGTCGCATTCGCGCGCGATGGAGGAGGTGGGCACATTGACGACAGCGGCTGTCATCACGCCCTTGGCTTTGGCGTACTCCATCGCCGCCTTGGTGTCGGCGGTTTCGCCCGATTGCGTGACGACGATCGCCAGCGTGCGCGGACCGAGCACCGGCTCGCGGTAGCGGAACTCGGAGGCGACATCGACATCGGTCACGATGCCGGCGAGTTGTTCGAACCAGTATTTCGCGACGAAGCCCGCATAATACGCGGTACCGCAGGCGACGATCTGGATGCGGTCGAACTGCGTGAAGTCGAGCGTTTTCTTGCCGGCGCGCGTGGGCAGTACAGCCTTCAGCTCGTACGCGTCGATATAGCCGGAGACGGTGCGGCCGACGAAGTCGGGCTGCTCGTAGATCTCCTTCTGCATGAAATGGCGGTAGTTGCCCTTCTCCGCGGCCGCGCCGGCGGCGGGCACATGCGTCTCCGCACGTTCGACCGTCTTGCCTGCACCGTCGAACACTTCGAACGAGGTGCGGGTAAGGGCGCACCAGTCGCCTTCCTCCAGGTAGATCACGCGCGTGGTGAAGGGGCCGACGGCGAGGGCGTCGGAGCCGAGGAACATCTCGCGGCCGTCGCCAATGCCGATCACAAGCGGCGAGCCACGACGGCCTCCGAGGATCAGATCGTCCTCGCCCTCGATGATGGCGGCGATGGCGAAGGCGCCGCGCAGCTGGTCGAGCGTCGCCTTGAAGGCGTCCTTTGGCTTTAGGCCGTTGCTGAGATTTTCGTCGATCAGGTGGGCGATGGTCTCCGAATCCGTTTCGGTCACGAACTTGCGGCCACGGCCTTCCATTGCTTCACGCAGCTCGCGAAAATTCTCGATGATGCCGTTGTGCACGATGGCGACGCGGCCGGAGGCGTGGGGGTGGGCGTTTGTCTCGTTCGGCTGGCCGTGGGTGGCCCAGCGCGTGTGGCCGATGCCGACGCCGGCCTTCAACGTGCGCTCGCGCACCTTTGCGTCGAGATTGGCCAGCTTGCCCGGTGCGCGTAGCCTTTCAAGCTTGCCGCCCTCGAGCAGGGCGATGCCCGCCGAGTCGTAGCCGCGGTATTCCAGCCGCTTCAGCGCCTCCACCAGGCGGGGGGCCGCCGGCTGGTCGCTGAGGATTCCGATGATGCCGCACATCCAAGAAGCACTCCGAACTGCAGGAAAGTCGGTGATCTAACGGCTAAGGCCCCTTAAGGTATTGCAAAACATGGCAGCGGTCCGTCATGAAAATCACGGTTTCACAGCCGGTTATGGAGTTTCTGCTAGCGCCATGACCCTTATCCGGCCGTCCGGACGGTTTCCGGACAAGACAGCGCGTTGCTTGCGTGAGGAATGATGACAGCCCGGAAATTCTTCGGAACCGACGGTATTCGCGGCACGGCCAATTCCTGGCCGGTGACGCCCGAAATCGCAATGCGGCTCGGCATGGCGGCCGCCACCTATTTCCGGAAGTCGGACCCGCGCCGCCATCTGGTGGTCATTGGTAAGGATACCCGCCTGTCGGGCTACATGCTGGAGCCCGCGCTGACGGCCGGCTTCACTGCCAAGGGCATGGATGTCGTTCTATTTGGACCACTGCCGACGCCGGGCGTCGCCATGCTGACACGGTCCTTGCGTGCAGATCTTGGCGTGATGATCTCGGCCTCGCACAATTCCTATCAGGACAATGGCATCAAGCTGTTCGGGCCGGACGGCTACAAGCTTTCCGATGAAGCGGAACTGGCGATCGAGGCGTTGATGGCGCGACCGCTGGATGAAGACCTCGCATCACCGCCGGACCTCGGCCGGGCGCAGCGGGTGGACGATGCGCAGTCGCGCTATGTCGAGATCGTCAAGTCCACGTTTCCGCGCAAGCTGCGCCTCTCCGGCCTGCGCGTCGTCATCGATTGCGCCAACGGCGCGGCCTACAAAGTGGCGCCCAAGGCGCTCTATGAGTTGGGCGCGGAAGTGTTCGCCATTGGTGACGAACCCAACGGCTTCAACATCAATCGCGAGATCGGCTCGACCGACACACGCGCCATGGTCGACGCCGTGCACCGCTATCGCGCCGATATCGGTATTGCGCTCGATGGCGACGCCGACCGCGTCGTGATGTGCGACGAGCACGGCAAGATCATCGATGGCGACCAGTTGCTAGGGCTGGTGGCCCAGTCCTGGAAGGCGCAGGGGCGGCTCGCCAAGAACACCGTCGTTGCAACCGTCATGTCGAATCTTGGCCTCGAGAACCATCTCAAGGGCATCGGCGTGAAGATGGAGCGGACGCAGGTCGGCGATCGCTATGTGGTCGCGCGCATGCTGGAGAAGGGCTTCAACGTTGGCGGCGAACAGTCAGGCCATGTCGTGCTGTCGGATTTCTCGACCACGGGCGATGGCCTCCTGGCGGCGCTGCAGGTGCTGGCGGTGATGCAGGAAACCGGCAAGAAACTGTCGGAAGTCGCCCATGTGTTCGATCCCGCGCCGCAGAAGCTGGTCAACCGCAAATTCACCGGCGCCGATCCGCTGAGCCGCAAGACCGTGCAGGATGCTATCGCCGCCGCCGAGAAGGCGTTGGGCGCGCGCGGCCGCCTGCTGGTCCGCAAGTCCGGCACCGAACCCCTGATCCGCGTGATGGCGCAGGCCGAGAACGAGGATCTGGTAAAAGAGGCCGTCGACGGGGTGCTCGCGGCGCTGGACCGGGAATAGTCCCCGCGACACTCTGTTTCTGGAATGATTCCAGCTGGAGTCTGGCGCTTGCCCGCCAATGGCGCCATATGGCCCGCAGAACGTACGGCCCCAAGAACAGGAGCCCGGCATGGCAGACGGCCTGGACCTCACACCCAACCGCATCGTTGAAATCCCGGCTCCGCGCGGAACCGTGCGCATCGGGCAGAGCCTGCCCGTGGCGTTCATCGCCGGCCCCTGCCAGCTGGAAAGCCGGGCGCATGCGCTGGAAATGTCGGCCGCCATCCGCGAGATCGCGGACCGGGTCGGCGCGCACATGATCTACAAGACCTCGTTCGACAAGGCGAACCGCTCCAGCATCTCGACGGCGCGGGGACTCGGTCTCAACGACTCGCTCGCCATCTTCGCGGAGATCCGCGAGACCTCCGGCCTGCCGGTACTCACCGACGTCCACCTGCCGGAGCAGTGCGCCGAGGCGGCGCAGGCGGTGGACGTGTTGCAGATCCCCGCGTTTCTTTCCCGTCAGACTGATCTGCTGATCGCCGCGGCGCAGACGGGCAAGCCGGTGAACGTCAAGAAGGGCCAGTTCCTCGCGCCGTGGGACATGAAGAACGTCGTCAACAAGCTGGTGCAATCCGGCTGCCGTGATGTGCTCGTGTGCGAGCGCGGCGTCAGCTTCGGCTACAACACGTTGGTATCTGACATGCGCGCGCTGCCTGAACTCGCCGCCACCGGCGCGCCGGTCGTCTTCGACGCCACGCACTCGGTTCAGCAGCCCGGCGGGCAGGGCACGACTTCGGGCGGTCAGCGCCAGTACGTGCCGATCCTCGCGCGGGCCGCAGCCGCCGTGGGCGTAGCAGCCGTCTTCATCGAGACGCACGAGAACCCGGACAAGGCGCCCTCGGACGGCCCGAACATGGTGCCGCTCAACGAGCTCGAGGAACTGCTGCGCCAGATCATGGCGATCGACAAACTGGCGAAGAGCTTCGCCTAGCCAGGCCTAGTTGCCCGGCTTGAACCCCAGGATCACATTGCCCGGCGCCTGGCCGAACGAGCCGTAGCCGGAGTTCGCGATGATCAGGCCGTTGGCGGCGTAGATCGATGCTGCGTCAATCGCGCCGCCCTTGCCGGGTACGCCATTGGCCGTTGTGTACTCCTTCGCGGTCGCCTGGATCCACAACAGCTTGCCTGTCGTCGAATCGAGCGCGTGCAGGCGGCCGTCGAGGGTCGCTGCGATCACCACGCCGTCGATCACTGCAGGCGCCGCCGACATGGCGATTGGCTGCAGGGGATAGATCGGCGGCATGCCCGGCGGCAGGCCGGGGGAGCCGGGCGGGAGTTCGGGATTGTACTGCCACTTGATCTTGCCGGTCTTCGCGTCGAGCGCGTAGAGCCCGGGCTTGATGCTCGGATCGAAATCCCACTCGCCCTTGATCGGAACGCCGACCGTGGAGATCGGCGCGTAGACCGTGTCCTTGTCGTAGGCGATGCCCCAGTGGACGCCGCCGAGTGCGCCGCCGGTGCCGAGCGGCCTGCGCCAGGCGACCTTGCCTGTCTCGGGTTCGAACGCCCAGACCGAGCCAGACTTCTGCCCCGCATAGACCAGCTGCCTGCCGTCGCTGTGCGTGCCGAGGATCACCGACGCGCCAAAGTCGACATCGCGATAGACCGTCTCCGGCGTGCTGGTGCAGTTCAGCAGCTCGGGCTTCGACTTCAGGTCGCAACCGATATTGTAGATGTCGTTCGGCGTGGCGTGGAAGCTCCACTTCTCCTTGCCGGTCTTGAGGTCCACCGCGATCACCGCGTTGGTGTTCTTGTGGGCGGGAGGGGAGTTGCTCTCGCCGGTCGCGAAGTAGATGAGGTTGCGCTTCTCGTCGATCGACGGTGAATTCCAGATCGGCGCCCCCGACGGACCCGTCAGCGACTTGCCATCGCCGCGGTCGCGCACATGCGTTGCATCCGGCATGGTGTCATAGCGCCATTGTTGCGCGCCGGTCTTCGGATCGAGCGACAGGACATAGCCATGATTGGTGCAGCAGGGGACTTTGTTGTCGCCCGCGAAAACGATCTCGAATTGCGCCACGGGCACGATCACGCGGTCCTTCAGAACGCTCGGCGTGCCTGTCGTGGTCGAGTAGGAGTACGCGCCTACCTGCTTCGTCCACACCGCCTTGCCGGTGCGCGCGTCAACCGCATGTACGGTTGTATCCTGGCCTGAGAAGACCAGCAGCGGCACCCCGTCGACGACGCCGAAGGCCGAACTTGTGCGCAGCGGCGCGCCGCCCGGCGTGTTGTAGACCCATTGCAGGCAAGGCTTGTCCGGCACTGAAATGTCAAAGGCGTACATCGCGCCCGCATCCGCCACCGGCACAAAGATGTTCTTGCCGACAACCGCGCCTTGCGCGCGCATGCCTGTCGCATCCGGGAAGCCAACCGCCCAGGCCAGCTCAGGCTCCCTCGAAAGCTGCGCCTTGGTGAGCCCTGCCTGCGCCGCCGTGAGCGAGCGTGTATTGTGCATGTCGTAGCCGAAATTGGTGATGGTCGGCCCGCCCGTGAGATCCACCGGCATGCGGGCCGCATCGCACATCATCGCGCTGGTCCAGCTGCTCGCCGGTTGCTTTGCGCCGATCAGGTAGTTGACCACCTGCGCCCGCTGTTCGGCGGATAGCAACGCTCCTTGCGCTTTCATCTTGCCCTCGGTCAGCGCGAAGTTGATGAGAAGCAGGCTCATCTGCTTCAGCGTGTCTTTCGCTGGCGAGCGCGTCGCCTCGGGCTGGTCGTGGCACGCTGCGCAATAGGTCTTGTAGACGGACTCGCCGGGGTGGGCGGCTGTGCCGGCGACCTGCTGCGGGGCAGGAGCAGTATCGTGTGCGGGCGCGGCGATCGCCGGGGTCGCCTGCGCATCCGCCATCGGCGGAGCTGTTGCCTGGCAGGACGCCAGAGCCAGAGCCGCCGCGCCAGCCAGTACAGCCTTCGTGAACATCGTCATTTCCGTCCCCGTCGTCCGGCGGCCTCGATGGCCGTCTCCACGGGGAGTCTGCGCCAGCTTCGGACGCTTGACCAGCCATGCCCAGACATCCGCCTGCAAGGCAGGAGGATGTCTGCCCGCAACAGCTAGCCAACCCTCAGCGTGTCCAGCGGCACGCGCCGGCTGATCCGTACTTCGCCCGTCGCATCGCAGGCCTGCAGGTTCAGCTCGCGCCTGCTCCAGTCGATGTCGATCAGGCCGAAATTGTTCTCGCGCAGCGCGTCGCCCACGCGCAGCGCATTCGGCGGCAGCACAGGCCAGACCTCGGTGAGCCCCGACGAGGTCAGGTCCCAGATCGGGTAAGGCGTGTTGAGGTCGAGCTTGGACAGCTCGGCATAATGCGTGTCTCCGGAAATGCAGACGAGCCCGTTGGCCTTGGCGTCGCGGATTGCGGCGAACAGGCGCTGGTGATCGCGCGCGTAGTTGATCCAGCCTTCCCAGCCGGCAAAGTCGGCCAGCACCTGCAGGCTTGAGGCGAGAACGCGCACATCCGCCGGCTGGCGCAGCTGCTGCTCCAGCCATGACCATTGCGGCTCGCCCAGCATGGAAGCATCGAGCGCCGGGTTGCGCTCATAAGGTCCGGGCACGGGAGCGCCAGCCTTTTGTTGTTCGGTCTGCCAGGCTTCATAGGTCTTGCCGCCAAGGTCGAGCTTGCGGATCGGCGTACGGTTCCAGCGCAGGTCCGGCAGGATCACCTGCACGCGCTGCCCCGCCGGGCCGAAGATGTTTGCGGCGTAGATCCCATCACGCGTGCGGCGCAAGCTGTCGGCGCTCTCGCCCCAGAAATCGCAGAACTGTCGGCGGCTTTCGTCCTTCATCGGATAGTCGGCGCCGGCATCGTCCTCGCCATAGTCGTGATCGTCCCAGATGGCGCAGACCGGCGTGTTCGCGCGCAGTTTCTGGAAGCCGGGCTTGGCCGCCAGCATGGCGTACTTGTCCGCCATCACCTTTGGGTCGCGCGTGTCGGCGTAGATGTTGTCGCCGAGGAAGATGAAGAGGTCCGGCTCGGCCGCGTTGACGGCGTTCCAGATCGGCTGGTCCTTGCTCTGCTTGGCGCACGAGCCGAATGCGATCCGGCTCAGCGTTTTTCCCGACGCCTGATGCGCGTCCGCCATTGCCTGCGGCTCCGGCATTGTCACGCATGCGCTTGCGCCAAGCGCGGCTGCGCCCGCCAGTGTCTCGCGCCGTGTCAGCTTCATGTTCGCCCCGTGAAAAAGAAAAGCGCCGCCGGAACATCAGGTTCCGGCGGCGCAGTATCAGCCCTTCTACCGGGGCAGGCTAGAAGGACTTACGAAGCGTGACAAAGACTTGCCGGGGCGAGCCGACCATCAGGGTCTGGTTGTCGGCGCCGGCGTTGAAGCCGTTCGTGCCGATCGTCGAGACATATTCCTCGTCCATCAGGTTGGTGACGTTGAGCTGGACTTCAGCGCCCTCAAGCATCTCGCCGCTGAAGCGATAGCCTGCGGACAGGTCGACCAGAGTGTAGGCGTCGACCTCGGCCGTGTTGACGTAGGAGAAGTAGCGCGAGCCTGTGTAGGCCAACGACAGCTGGCCGTAGAGTTCGCCATTGTCATAGCCGAGGTCGGCCTTGAACAGGTGCTCCGGCGCATTGACGACGGTCTTGCCGCCGGTCGCCTGGATCACCGCGTTCGTGGTCGGGTTGCGGACGTCTTCTTCGTACTGCGAGTCGTTGTAGGCGTAGGAGCCGTACAGGGTCCAATCATCGGCGAGGTCATAGCTGCCGGCGAGTTCGAGACCCTTGGTCTCGACGCCGCCGACGTTCTGGATCACCGACGGGTTGCCGATGATGCCCGCGCCGGTCGAGAAGCCGAGCAGGCGGTCCTCGAACTTGACGAAGTACAGCGCAGCGACCCCTTCGAACGGCCCGCTGCGATAGCGATAGCCAAGCTCGGTCGTCTTCGAGCTTTCGGGGTTGGTGTTGGCCTTGATGAAGTCGAAGCCCGACTGCGTCTGGCTCGCCGCGGGCGCAAGCGTGTGCGCTCGCATGTTCTCGGTGTAGCCGCCGAAGATTTCGCTGTCGCCGGTCAGCAGGTAGGTGAAGCCGACCTGCGGCAGGAAGTTGTCTTCCGAGGTGATCGTGCCGTCGAGATCATTGTTGGCGCCCGGTGTCGGAACCGCGAAGCCATTGACATTGGTGTCGACTGTCATGTCGACCGATACCGACTTGAAGCCGGCCGAAAGCGTCAGCGCGTCGTTCACCTGCCAGACGTCCTGAATGTAGAACATCTGCGTCTCGAAGTCGTAGGCGTAGGACCATTGCGTCGCGAACGGGTTGCGCATGAATTCCAGCGTCGGGCGCGGCGCCTGGCGCGTATTGGCGTAGAAGCGGCGATCCTGGTTGAAGTCGTTGTACTCGTACCAGAAGCCGCCCTCGATCTCGTGATCGCCGAGCGTCCACGTGGCTGAGGCAAGTGCTCCCGTGCGGTTCATGTCGTACTCGGTCGTGCGTACCGAGATCGGCGACACGTTGGCGCCGCCCTGACCGAATGAGAACGGGCTGACATAGGGCGTGAACCAGATGCCCTGGCCCTCGTTCTCGTGCATGTAGGCGGTCGCCGAGAAGGCCAGGTCGCTGTAGACGTCCCAGTCATAGGTCAGACGGGCAAGGCTATCGTCCCGCAGTCCGGACGCATCGTAATAGGCGTCGTCTGCATTGGTGATGGGGGCAGGATAGACCAGCCCGGCGGCGGCGTTCGTCACCGGCGCGCCGGTGTCGCCACGATTGTTGGCGATATCTGCGACCCGTTGAGCAAGAACCCAGTCAGGCGCCGAGTTGTCCCAGTCATTGCCAAGCCGCGAGATCATCTCG
The DNA here is from genome assembly GCA_040398465.1 of Hyphomonadaceae bacterium. Lineage (GTDB taxonomy): Bacteria > Pseudomonadota > Alphaproteobacteria > Caulobacterales > Hyphomonadaceae > UBA7672. Next base: position 12,800 of record JBBAUA010000064.1, read on the forward strand.
AGCGAGAGATCCTGATAGTCGGTCTCGCGGCGCTGCGACCAGTTGTAGTAGCCGGACAGTACGCCCGGTCCGATCGGCTGCTCGAACAGGAAGTTGATCTGCTCGTTCTTCTGCGGGCCTTCGCCTTTCCACTTGTCCTGGTCGTGATTGACGTAGGACAGGGCAGCCTTGCCGCCGGTCGCGGCGATGATGCCGGTCTCGAGACGGGCGTAGCCGCGCAGCATGTTTTCCGAGCCTGCGGTCAGCGCGATCTCGCCGCCGAAATCGTCCGACGGGGCGCGGCTGAAGAAGGTGAGGGCGCCGCCGAGGTTGGACGTCGAGGCGGTGGCAAGCGATGCCGCGCCCTGCGCCAGTTCAACGCGTCCGAGATTCTCGGAGATGATGGCGCGGCTGATGTGCAGGCCGTTGTAGTTGCCATAGCTCATGTCGCCGAGCGGGACGCCGTCGAGCGTGTAGCCCAGCTGGTCCTTCTGGAAGCCGCGGATGTTGATGTTGACCGCCCACTCATAGGCGCCGAACGGGTCGGCCGCGGTGTAGTTCACACCGGGCAGGCTTTCGATCAGCTTGATCGGGCTGGAGCCAGCCGCTTCGAGATCAAGGTCGGCCTCGGTCAGCGTCTGCGTCTGGCGCGTCTGTCCCTGGCCGATGATCACGACGGTGTCTGCTGCGTCCGTATCGACCGAGGTATCGGGTCCGGTCTGCGCGAATGCATGTGTGGCGCTCAGGGCGGCGATCGCCACCCCCATCAGAAGCTTGAGTTTCACGGATAATCCCTTCGGTTTCATACCCTCCAACCCGGAGGCGCGGGGTGGGGGTAGGGCTGATCCATGACGGTCCGGCTTCATAATTGCGAAGGATCGATGGCGGTTATGCAAATGTTGCGTGACGCGACCTTCGCGCAACGCAAGCGGGCGGACGCTGATGCGTCCGCCCGCTGTGGCATCTGCGATCTGACGATCTAGTGGACGATGCTCGCCGCAGCCTTTTCGACCTTGGCCGCGCCGCGTTCTGCGAGGTTGGCCCCAGCCTTCATCGCTTCACCCCCCACGCCCTGAAGCTTGTCGCGCGCCAGAGAACTCAGCGGCGCCAGCGAGCCGAGCAGGGCGCCGATGGCGCCGGCGGCCAGCGGGTTCTGGTCGTGCATGAACTGACCGGCCTTGGCGATGCCGCCCGCAACCGAGTCTCGCACCCACGATGCGCGACGTTCGAGGCCTTTGATGGTGCGCGTAACACGCGCCTGGAAGGCGTCGGCTGCTTCGCCTGCCATTTACTTGATGTCGAGCGCCTTGGCGTTTTCATCATGCAGGCGGCGGGTGTAGTCGTCGTCTGACTCGCCCGCGATGCGGACTGCATTGGAGCAGATTTGCTCAACCTTGCGGAATTGATGTTCCGCGCGCCAGTCGTCGTCGCCAGTTTTCGGAGCGCTGTCGTGATGCTTGTTCTGGTTCATCAGGTACATTCCGACGCCAGCGCCGACCAGCAGCAGCGGGGTGGTTGTGGAAAAGCTAACGCCGCCTGAACCATGCCATTCCTGGAACCTGAATCGCTGCGGAGTAAATTGTCAGGGTATCCGGCAGATCGACGGCGCGACGTGCATCGTCAGCGCGGATGACTCAGTTTCTGCAACAACATCAGACAACAAATGAGGGTCGGTTCACCGGCTGGACAACCCCGCGGGGCAACCTGGCGCAGTTCGCCGCTTTTCGGCTAGCGGCTGAATTCACTTGTTTGAAAGTAGTCCAGCCCTTACCTTTGTGACTGGCGGTAAGCTGCAGCGTTCGAACGGCAACACATTCCGTCGACCGTACATTTCTGTTCGGGAGCTGGCTCTGGCGGGGACCGTGGTCCCCATCACCTGGCGCCCACCTAGCTTGCTGGGTCGAACGGGAATGAAAAGCTCGTACGGCGCACGTGGCCCCGCCAACCTTTCCCCTTCTGCTGGAACACGCCGCCTTGCGGCGGATCGGGCGACGACAAGTGGATTGCCTCGCGCGCTGGTTTGAGGCTGGTAGCCCCATGAACACCGACGCCGCCGAAATTGCCGAACAGAAAGCCATCCTGCGCGGGCATATGCTGGAAATCCGCGCCGAGGCAGCAGCCCGCGATCCGGACGCCGCCGACAAGCTGGCGTTGCGGTTCCCGGTAAAGCTGTTCGAGCGCTATGGCCCGGTCGTGGCTGGCACGATGGCGATCAACGACGAACTCGACGCCGCGCCGTTACTGGCGCGCCTTGCGAAACAGGGCGCGCGCATCGTTCTGCCGCGCGTCGAGCCCGGCGGCGAAATGACATTTCGCGATTCGGGCAAGGCCACGCTCGAGAAGGGTCCGTTCGGCCTCACGCAACCCTCGGGGAAAGCTGAAATCGTTCGGCCCAACCTGGTGCTCGCGCCGCTGCTGGCGTTCGACGCGCGGGGACGGCGCCTAGGCTATGGCAAGGGGCACTACGACCGGGCGGTGAGCCAGCTGCGTGCGACGGGCAGGGTGTTCTATCTCGGCCTCGCCTACGCCCAGCAGCAGGTGGACGCTGTGCCCGTGGCGGGCCACGACCTGTTGCTCGACTGGGTTGAGACGCCGCTCAACTCGATTCCCCTTTTCCTCGGCAGGGCCGTTGCGCGCTAGCGCCCCGGGAACTTCGCGTCAGGCGCCAAACAGGGATGAAAGCGCGCAGTTTTCGTTCTAGTTGACTGCTTGACCCCGCCATCCGGCGCACGCCAGCATGGCTTTCCACGGAAGTGGTCAGGCGCGAGGAGATTGCCGCATGCAGGACGAGCATCGACCCGCGATCCGGATCATCCGCTCGGCCCTGCTCGCCTCACTCGCAGCCGCCTCGGTCGCGGCATGCGCCGGTGGTGGGGGCGGCGGAGGCGGGCCGGTTTTGCCGCCGCCGATTGCACCGCCGCCGCCGTTTCCACCGCCTTCACCACCACCACCGCCGCCCCCTTCGCCACCGACCCAGCCGGCCTCCTTCTACGAGACCCGGGAGTATCTCGGGCAGCTGTTCACGACCACGAGCGACGTCGACACCAGTGTCGAGCTGACGCGCGCTTCGTCGGCCTATGCGCGCGGGGCGACGGGGCAGGACATCGTGGTCGCGGTGATCGACACGAATGTCGACACGACCATCAGCGAGTTCGCCGGCCGTATCGCCGGCTCCCATGACGTATGCGCCACCGCCATCTCTTCCTGCGGCTCGGGCCGGGCTGCGACCGATA
>JBBAUA010000065.1:0-15833 GCA_040398465.1 Hyphomonadaceae bacterium
GGACAACTACGCCACTCGCAAGACACCGCTGATCCGCGAATGGCTCACCTGGAGGCCGCGCTGGCATGTCCAGCTCACGCCAACCTCAGTCTCGTGGCTCAACCAGGGCGAGCGCTTCTTCGCCTTTGCCACCGAGCGCAAGATCAAACGGGGCGCATATCAAAGCGACGAGGACCTCGAGGCCGATCTCGCCGACTACATTGCCAGCCGTAACGCTGAACCCAAACCCTTCCGCTGGACAGAATCCGCTGACGGCATCTTCGCCTCGATCTAGCGCTTCTGCCTCAGAACAATGCCCCCGGCCAGAAGCGGGCGAACTTCTGTCTCTGCAGAGCTAGTGGCCAGCCGTTGCGGCGTGTGCCTGAGGGCCATCAACAATGCTCTTTTCAGGCGGGGTCGATGCAAGCTTCTTCACTGCATCTACCATCGCTCCAACCGAGTCAGAGTGATAGGCAAGGCCCCTCACCCGGCCCTGCGGATCCTGCAGATAGATCGTCGTGGTGTGGTTGATGTGATGGATCGACTCGGCGGGGTTCTTCATCATCGCCGCTTCAACGCGCGATTGATAAGCCTTGTTGGCGCCAAGGACCTGCTTGCGCGTTCCCGAAAGCACAATCGTCTCGGGGTCGATCGTGGCCGCCCATGCGGCGATGGCGCGACGGCGGACCTCCGGTCCCGTAAGCGCTGCACCCTCATGAGCATGCGCGCTCGCAGGGGTCACGTGCGCGCCAGAGTGCCTGGCGCCATGCGCGAGGCCACCCGAGGTGTCATCAAGGCGCGGGGCGTTGATGTCAACGAACACGGCTTTCGCGCCGATGCCCTCCGACCTCAGCTTGTCGACAGCCGCGGGCATGCTCTGCAGCGCGATCGGGCACGCCTCCAGACACTCAATGTAGCCAAAATAGACCAGCGCCCACTCGCCGAGCAGGTCGGCTTCAGTGAACGGCGCACCCCTGGTCGCTTCGATCAGTTCGAACTCCCCCCCAAGCGAAGAGAGCGCCTTGGGGCTGTAGGCGTCGTGGCCGCCATGTCCCTCGCGCTCACCAACGATCTGTCCGGCGCGAGGATCGATTGCTGCCTCGGCAGGCTCGGCCGCCAGCGCTTCGCCTGTCGCTTGCAGGGACGACTGTCCCGAGCAGGCGGCGATGGCGATCAGCGCCGAAAGTCCAAGGCCAGTCTGAAGCAGCTTCCCGATCATGCGGTCACGTTGATGAAGGTCTCCACGATACCGCGGCCTCCATCCTGGACAAACCCGGTCTGCCAGTCGCGGAACTCGGTGATCACCGGGTAGATGCCCGGACGGGTCGGCACGATGATGATGTCGCGACGTTGCCCCGTGCATGTTTCAAGAGGCGATCCAGCAGCAAGCTGGATCGGCGTCGACCAGGGGTGATCCGGGTGCGACAGCGGACGGCCATCAACCGTATAGATCGTGGCGTCGAGGCCGGAGAACCGTGTCGAGGTCAGCGAGTAGGACGCGTTGAGGTGACGGACCAGAATCCGCTGACCCACTTTCGCATTCACGACGACACGCGGATCTGTCCTGGTCAGCGGGTTGGGAACGCCCGAGCACATGAAGTACTTTGGGACAAAGACGTTAAGTCCGACGTCGTTGCCGCACAGGCCCGCCTGGTGCTCCAGCTTGCGCCATTCCGGATCGACATCATCGAACGCCCACAGCGCTTCCACGTCATAGGCCGGCCCGCCTTCATAGAGGCGCCCCTTGCCTGTCGGCGGATCGACGATGAGGAAGCCGTACATTCCCATCTCGAAGTGAAGGACAGTGTTCTTGTGGCAGTGATAGAAATACGTGCCCGCGCTTTGCGGCCGGAACTGGTAGGTATACTTGCCATTCACTTCAAACGAGACGTGCCCGACGCCATCGTTGTGCGTGCTCGAGTTCATCCCGTGGTGGTGGATGGTGTGAGAGTTCTTCTGGGCGTGGATCGTCGAGTGGACGAGTTGTCCCTGACGCACACGGATCGTCTTCGCCGGCCATTGCCGCGCCGTCTCGTTGTTCTTGTCGTTCTTGTCACGGAAGGTCCAGAACTGAACGGTCTTGCCGTCCGGCATCACGAGGTCGACCCCGGTGGCGCCCTGACGGTCGAAGCTGATGTCCGGCGGCAGCCGGTCCGGCGTTGCCGGGTTCTCCTTGATGACGTTGCAGCCGAACTGATCGAAAGCAACAGGATCGCGTGTCGTTACCATGGCTAAGCTCCCCGCCTCATACCCAGCATTTCCCAGTGCGTGATCATGCCCTGCGGATAGTTTCCGCCGGCAGCAGTCTGAGACATTTCGATGTGGCAGTGCATCGGATAGTAGAGCGGGAAGGCCTCCTCCCGCGGTGGCCACGCCTCGATCGGAATATCGTTGGGCTTCTTGAACGGCAGCAGCACGTCCTTCCGCCACATCGGCTTCAGCATCCAGGTGTCGACTTCGAGAATGTTGGTGCACTTCACCACTTTGCCATCAGGGCCGCTCTCTGAGAGGCCATAGACATGGTTTCCGTGGATGTGCGGTCCGTGCGTGCAAATACCCACATTCATCGTACGCAGGATAACGGGCTCGCCCAGATAGCCCGCCGGGGCGCAGCTTTCATCGTGCGCCGCGTCGTATCCGCTCACGCTGTTCAAGGTGAAGTAGCGCGGGCGATACTGGTACAGCAGATCGCTCAACGTGACCGCCAGGTTGCGCTCGAGCGCCTGGTTGAGGTCGGGCAACACTTCCGAGAACACCCAGCACTTTGTGCGCTCAGGATTGCGCATCTGCCAGGGCTCACCGGGAAAATACGGGCCCTGCCCCAACGCGTCGAAGAGCGCCGCCTGCGCAGGTGTCGGCGAGGAGTAAGGTGTCTGGGCGCCTGCAGCGGTCCTGCCATCGGTCGGCAGCACCACGAACGCTCCATAGAAGCCTGCGAGGCGGCCAACGGCGCCCAGCGAGTTCTCGTGGTATATGTAGGATCCCGCAGTCGGGGCAACAAATCCGATCGTTGAGGTCGCACCCGCCGGGATCACGGGGAAGCTGTCATCCGCCATGCCCGTGAGCGCAAAGCGGCGCGGCTTGGTCGTCCTGTTCACCAGCTTGAGCCGAACCGTGGCGCCCTGCGTGACGAAGACCTGCGGCCGGATCAGTCGGGTGAGAGGATCGCGGAAGGCGTGAGCGAACAGCACCTCGCCATCGATCATCTCTTCGAAGATTTCCTCGAAATGAAGCTCGAGATCGTGGCTGGTCTGCGCCTCGGCGAGCTGGTCCGCCTGCGTCTTGATGAGCATCGCAGCGAGCGCAGACGCGCTCCCATACGCGACGAATTCACGTCTATTCATCTCAGTTCCCGTCAAGGCTGTATTTGCTGACGGGCGGCTTGTGTCACCGAATGTGAAGCTGCGTAAACTAATACATTTGTCTATGTTATTTGATATAGTTTACAATACCACTGTACGTAAGAGTGCTATTTATCCTTGCTCACAATAGGCTCGTCCTTCAACTGTCAGGATACTCTCCTGAGGCCCGAATATCCCCGTGATACGTCGCGCGCCGCGAGACCGCCTGCACGCCTGGGGCGCGGGCTTGAAGAGCCTCGCATAGAAATCATGCAGCAACCGCTGACCTCGGCTCGGCGAGTAAAGGCCTGCGTCGTACCGCGCATCCGGAATATCCGGCACGCATCCCATGAGCATCTCCGCTCTGCAGATGTCAGACGAGGCTCCGGGGACGTGAACACCCTTGTTCGACGCGTCGACGCTGGGAACGCTAGCGCGCGCTGCTGCGCGACAATCCATTCTCATCCTGATTGTCGCTCGGTTCTCATCCTGATTGTCGCGCAGCAAGGCCCAAGCATGTCGAAACGGCCCGCCGGCTCGGATGGGACCAGGTGCAGGCGGAGCGCATATGGCGCCGCGTCCACCCAAACAGTCCGACGCTCGAAGCCGACACCGCCACCATTCGCGCGCTTTATGCGGCAACGGAGCCGGGCGCATGAACAGGGCGCGATAGTTCGGGCTGGCTGAATGGCCGGAAAGGGCCCCAGTCGGTGAATTCGTAATGTTTGGCCGGACTGTCCGAAGTCGGGGGGTATTCCGGCCATAGGAATACGGCCAGTTTCGAAGGAATTCACCTTGGCCTGAGTTAGAGATCGCCGCCTCCACCGCGTCACATGTGAGGGCAGCGGCCTTCGGCCTCGCTGCTCCGCCCCCCGCAAAGAAAGGGCGCGCCAGGTTTCTGGCGGCCCCTCTTGGCTTCGACACGCGATCTCTACTCGGCAGCGACCGCAAAACCTGAGCCGGTCAGCTCAAACCTGCCCGCACGGACAGGCGTGACCAGCAGGTCCGGCAGATAGCCGGTTCCGGCCAATGCCACGCCAACCTTGGCGGCAAGCTCGTCTTTCTTGAGCTTGGCATACGCCTTGATCGCCTGTTCCTGCGACCGTTCCGTCTGGTCGATAACTCCAGGCGCCGCGGAAATGGCCGCAAGCAGGTCGGCCTTTGGCAGACGCGTCCAGTACGATGCATCCGCTACCCAGAACTCACGCATGTCGAGATCGAGGATCTCCGCCAGTCTGTCGGCCAGTGACTGACGGCGATGATCTGAGGGCGCGCCCTTCTCGTGCACGAGATCGACGGCATCCGCCACGATGACTGACAGGACGGAGAGAAGTGTTTCGGGAGGCTGCATCAGGCACCAGTCGAGCACCTCGTCCTCATCGTCAGGGAGATGGGCCAGAATTGCGCTGCGGGTTTCAACGAGCGCTTCCAGGTCGTCGACATGCGCGGCACTCGCCGACACACCGACACCAGACAATTCGGTTCGGAATACGGTTCGCATGATCATCGCGGCAACGGTCACGGCAAGAGCAGTCTCCCGATCCCGCGCCAGCAGGAGACGGATCGCGCGTGTACGCGCAAGCGACAAATCGCGGATCACAGACTTTGGGAGACCGCAGACGGTCTCCGGCTCTGAAGATGCGACCGCCTCGTCATCAACGACGGCGTCATCACCGGTCTCTGCCCTCTCCAACCGTTTGCGGATGTCCTTGATCGTCTTCTCATCAGACTGCCGGACAACGCCCAGTGTGGCATAGGCTTCTCCGTCATGATTGATCGCGATGACCACGCCAGCGTGTGCGATGAGATCCATGTTCCAGACGCGGGCTGACTGACGCACGGTTTCGATCGCGGCGGCGAGCGTGTCATGCGCGTCCCAGCGCGGATCATCCTCGATGCTGTCTTCATCCAGCGCCGCGTCGAGCGCATCCAGTTCGTCGCGCAGACGGGTCAGTTCGGCCTCTTCGTCATCCGTGTAGTCTCGCCATTCGGGCTGAAGGCGCATCACACCATAACCGTTGTCGGTACGGCCCTGACCAAGGCTCGTCTCGACCCATCCCCAGCCTTGCGCGATCCAGTTGTCGCGTTCGCCTGCGAGCTTCTGTTCAGCCAACTCCGCCATCAGCGCCGGATTTTCAACATAGACGGCTTCAGCGTCGAAGAGGTCGCGCAACACGGCGCCGCCCGCCTGCTCATAGGCTTCAAGCTCGACAAACGCCGCCAGACGATCCGACGCCCGCATGCGCCCTTCCATCAGTCGGGCGCGAACGGATCCGGCATGCGTCACCGGTCTGCCCAGACTCTTGAACACCGCCTCTTGCTGGGCATGGCTCTCAACGAGGCAGAAGGCCCGTGCTGCTTCCAGGCTGACATCCCCGCGTTTCCACGCGGCCTTGATCCTGGGCGACAGTCCCGCGAGTGCGAGGCGCTGGTCGACGTGACGACGGGATACCCCAAATCGGCGGGCGACATCGTCTGACGTGGCTCCCTCTGCGACGAGCGCGGCATAGGCATCAACCTCATCCATGGCGTCCATGGCGACGCGCTGGACATTTTCCGCAAGCGACACCTCGATACCGCGCTCTGCCGCCACAACGTGGCAGGGGACCGGATGATCTTTCGACAGCACGCCTTGCCTGGCCAGTTGCTTCAGCGCGGCGAGGCGGCGGCCACCGGCGTCCACCTCGAACTTGTCTCCCTCGGTTGGAACCACGCAGAGATTCTGAAGCAGGCCGTGAGCGGCAATCGACGCGTGCGCTGGAGCAGATCCGCAACCAGGTCCTGCAGATCACCAATCAGATCCGCCAGCTGGAGAATGACGCGAAGAACCTGACCAGCCTCGGACGTACCTTTGCACCGGAGCTGATGAGCCAGCTCGATCAGCTCAACCAGCTCATCAACGCCGCGCGCGGGCTGGCGCTCAAGGTGAACGAGACACGGACAGCGCTCGAGACGCTCTACACCGGGGACTATCGCAACACGGATATTGCAAGCCGCGCCCGGTCAGCGGCCCAGCAGATGGACAATGCCCGCTCCGCGCTGCAGTCCTCCCTGCTCCTGCAGGCGCAGACGACCGAGCAACTCAGGAATGACCAGCGCATCCTGAGCGCACTCGCTGATGCCAGCGCCAGCGCGACCGGCGCGCTGTCGGCGCAGCAGGCAACCAACGAGATCCTGTCGCTGCAGGCCCAGCAGGCGATGCGGCTGCAGGCGCTGCTGGTCGCGCAATCACGCGCCGAGGCGCTGGAGCGCGCCCGCGAGCTGGAGGTGTTGGCGCAAGCGCGCGCACAGCATGCGCATTTCTTCGGCGGCGCGCGCTCGGCCCATCCCGAACCGCCGCCCTGGCCCTGATACCTGACCCGGACACACGCCCAGACACACGCAGAGCCGCGCAACCCATGCCGCCCACCAGCCTCACGCCATGAACGACTTCTCGGCCATCGACGGATTTCTGGCGACGTTCATCACCTACATCGATTCAGGTTTCGGTCTGATCTCGGGGGATGTGACGTCGCTCGCGGCGATCCTGATCGTGATCGATGTCACGCTGGCGGCGCTGTTCTGGGCCTGGGGGCAGAACGACATCCTCCAGAGCCTCGTCAAGAAGACGCTCTATGTCGGGGCGTTCGCATTCATCTTCGGCAACTTCGCGCTGCTGTCGACGATCGTTTTCGACAGCTTCGCAACGCTTGGGCTCAACGCGTCAGCTGCCGGGTTCTCGCCGGCCGATCTCCTCAAGCCCGGGCTTGTGGCGGCCGAGGGTCTCGCGGCCTCGCAGCCGATCTTCGATCATATCGGGACGATTGCGCCGGGTCCGATCGAGTTCTTCGCCAATCTTGCCGAGGTGATCCTGCTCTGTCTTGGCGGCATCATCGTCATTGCGGCCTTCTTCGTGCTGTCGATCCAGCTCTTCGTGCTGATCGTCGAGTTCAAGATCACTACGCTGGCGGGCTTTGTGCTGGTGCCGTTCGCATTCTGGAAGCAGACGACATTTCTCGCTGAGCGCGTCCTCGGGAACGTCATCTCGTCGGGCATCAAGGTGCTGGTGATCGCAGTGGTGATCGGCATCGGCTCCACCATGTTCGCAACCCTGCGGACCGCACTCTCGCCTGATGACATGACCATCGAGCAGGCTTTTGCGGTTGTACTTGGCGCCCTCACCCTGATGGGCCTCGCCATCTTCTGCCCGCGTATCGCGGCCGGCCTCGTCTCCGGCGCGCCTCAGCTCTCGGCGGGCGCGGCCGCTGGAACGATGCTGGGCGTGGGTGGAGCTGCTGCGGGAGCGTTCACCGCAGGTCGCGCCGCCGCGGGCGCTGCCGTCGGGGCCACACGCGCAGCGGCCAATGGTTCAGTCTCCGCCGCAGGCGGCCTGCGCGCGGCGACCGCGCTCGGCGCGATGCGCACGGGACTCTCAGGTCCCATCGCAGCCCCGCTCAATGCCGCGGTGGGACTTGGCGCCACCGCGGCGGGTGGTCTCGGCCAGGCAGCAGGTCGTGTCGCTGGTCACTTCCGTGCGCGCGGAACGGCAGGCCAGCGCGCTGTTGCCGGCGCTGCCGGCGCGATCACGCCGCCGCCCACATCAGCGCCGGCCTCCGGAGCCGCATCTCCATCCTCCACCACATCTGGCCAACCCGCATGGGCCAACCGGTTCAAACGAACGCAGTCGATCCGCGAGGGCGTACTCGTTGCCGCCCACACCCTGAACGCCGGAGACGGCGGCGGCGCTTCCGAAGGCCCCAATCTCAAGCAGAGGGACTGAACATGTTTACCGCAACCTCGTCTGGCCGGGGGCGATCCTCGCGTCTTGGCCGGACACCCGAACCCGACACGCCCTACCGGCAGGCCCAGCAGCTCTGGGACAACCGCATGGGATCATCGCTGGCCCATGCCCGCACCTGGCGGACAGCAGCGTTCGCAAGCCTCGGCCTTGCCGCAACGATGGCGACAGGCGTGGTGGTGCTGGCCCTCCGCCCTGCAGCAGTTCCGTTCGTGATCGAAGCAAACCAAACGGGCGAAGCGAGGCTCGTAGGCCCCGCTACGACGGCCTACGTGCCGAGCGACGCCCAGTTGTCCTGGCATCTCGCGCGATTCATCGAGATGATCCGGGGATTGCCGTCAGACGCCATCGTTGTCCGCCAGAACTGGCTCAGGGCCTATGACTGGACCACGCAGGGTGGCGCGCAGGTGCTGAACGCCATGGCGAAGGAGGACGATCCGTTCGCCAAGGTCGGCAAGCGGACGGTCGCGGTCGAGGTGATCTCGGTCGTGCGGGCAAGCCCGGACAGTTTTCAGCTGCGCTGGCGCGAGAGCACCTATGCCAGCGGCACGCTGATAGATGTCGAGCGCTATTCCGGCGTCGCCAGCATCGTGATTGCGCCGTCCTCCTCGCCCGAGCAGCTCGCGAAGAACCCGCTCGGTCTTTACGTCCACGCCTTCAACTGGTCACGGGATCTCCAGCAATGACACGCCCTCTTCTGCTCTCCGCCTGCATCGCCACGCTCATGCTGGCCTCACCCGCCCTGGCGCAGCCCTCACCCAAGGACGCCGCCACGATCTCCGCCAGCAATGAGGCCGCAACACGTGGGCCAAGCGACGCCTCGCTCGTCGGCGCCCTGCATGAGTTCGCCTATGAGCGGGGCGCCCTCTATGCGGTCCAGGCCTCGCCGCAGCGGATCACCGATATCGCCCTCGAACCCGGCGAAACCCTGCTCTCGGTCTCTGCGGGTGACACGACACGATGGATTGTGGGCGACGCGCAGTCAGGCATCGCGGGCAACATTCAGTCCCACATCCTCGTCAAACCGAATGCCGCCAACCTTGCAACCAACCTCGTCATCATGACGGACCGGCGCGTCTATCATGTCGACCTCAGGAGTACCTCCGGGTCGGCCATGGCGTCGGTCGCCTGGCGCTATCCGGTCGAGATGACGCTTGCCAGTAGTCTACCGCCTTCCGTGGCCCCGCCTGCTCCCGCTCCAGCGCCGTCGCCTGTGTTCACGCCGGAGACGCTCAACCTTCGCTACCGCATCGATGGCGACAAGCCGGACTGGCGCCCGCTGTCGGCGTTCGATGATGGGAAACAGGTCTATATCGAGATGCCGGACAATCTGATCGAGGCCCCGCCACTGTCGGTGATCGGCGATGAAGGTCTTGAGGCCGTGAACTACCGGATCCGCGGCAAATTCTACATCGTCGATCGGCTGTTCAAAAAGGCTGAGCTCCGCCTTGGCTCCGGCTGGACGCAGAAGCGCGTCACCATCATCCGCCAGACGCCGATCGCGGCCGTGAACACCAACGGAGGCCCCAATGGCTGATCGCCTCCCACCCCGTTCTGATGCTGACGCCGATGATCCGCCACTGCAGGAGCCCGCAAGCCCGACTGAACCGCCCCAGCTTGATGCAATCCGCGTCAAAGGTCCTGGAGCGCGCGGGCTCAACAAGCCCGCGATCCTGACCGCTGCTGGCGGCGGCGTTGCGGTCGTGTTGCTGCTGGCGTCGGGCGCGTTCTCCAGCAACCCCTCCACCAAGCCCGCCACCACCAAGCCGATGATGTCTGATCCCGCGCGCCCGGAAATGGCGCAGGGCGCGATCAAGGCACTCCCTTCTGACTATGCGCAGGCGGCAGCACTTGAGGCGGCCCAGCAAGCAGATCACACGCCGGCGCCATTCGATCAGGCGGGACCGCCACAACTTGGCCCGCCCCTGCCCGGCGATGTGGCGGCGTTTGCACAGGCGCAACCCATGCCGGGTGACATGTCCGCCTACAGCAATGAGTGGAGCAAGCCTGCAGCTTACGCGCCGCCGCCTGCACCGGATCCTGCGATTGCGGAAGCTGCAGCAGCGGACAGGGCGGGGATTTTCTTCGCGCTGCGGGAGGAACCGCGCAGGGCTCATACAGGGTCAGCGCAACAGATCGCATATCAGGCGCCGCAGCGCTCTCCCCTTACCACAGCCGTAGCGCAGGACCTCGATCAACCGGCAAGCGCTGCCCTCAACGAACGTGTGCTGTTCCCGGGGACGGTCATCCCGGCGAGCCTGGTCACGGACCTGAACTCAGAGTCGCCTGGACCGGTCATCGCGCAGGTGACGCAGACTATCCATGACAGTGCGACCGGCCGCATCGCGCTCATCCCGCAGGGCGCGCGGTTGATGGGCGAGTACAGATCGTCCAGCCGATACGGCCAGAGCCGTGTCGGTATCATCTGGTCGCGGCTGATCATGCCGAATGGCGATGAGGTGATGCTGGATGAAGTAGGAGCGGATCCCTCAGGGGCAGCTGGGGTCAAAGGCGAGGTCGATGATCACTGGTGGGATGTGTTCGGCGCGGCAGCCCTCGGGACGCTCATCAATATCGGCGTTGCGACCACCGAAGAGCCGCAACTCACCTATGGCGGCATTGGTGCGATCTCACGTGATCCGGTTGATGCAGCCATTGCGGATGGCGTTCAGCGTAGCGCGAGCGGCGTGACCAACCGCGTTGTTGATCGCGGGCTGGCGATACCGCCGACGATACGGGTTGGGGCGGGAACGAGGATTACGGTGATTGTGACACGGCGGGTTGTCGAGCTGAGGCCGTGAAATCGACCCGAGGGATCACAAAGCCGACCGCACCTACCACTCAGCGGACCCTCTCCTTCCGAATTTTCCCGCAAGACCGGATCGTACGAAAAAGGTTTGGCGCAAATGTCCGTCGGATTCAAACGCTGCGCGTGGACCACGAAAACGGAGCGCTTCAGCGCAATGCACGGCGATTGCTGAGCGTGCCAACGCGCACACCCTGCCCCTGGAGATGTAACGCCGGTCGAGAAGCTTGCCGGGTCAACGACACGCCTTCGTGGCCAGCCAAGGACGGCTTGGACGCGGCTCGATTGGGATGCCGTGGGTATCCCAACGGGAGGGCTGAAAAAACCGCCCCAGCCGAGTGTTCTTGCCGGAGCCTTCTGGGAGCACGTCACTGGCCCCCCAGCGTTTATCTGAATCGAACCGCCGTCGACGTCGGTACGGAATTGGTACAATATGTCAGCACTTATTGACAAATGCCGACGTTTTGTATCATACTCCGGATATGGACACTACCCAGACCCTTAGCCAGCGGGCGCTATCGATCGCACGTCAACGCGGGATCGCGCGGGCGCAGGACTTTCGCGCCGCAGGGATCCCGCCAGCTTATCTGACCCGCCTGTGCCAGCAGGGTAAGCTCCAGCGTCTGGCGCGCGGACTTTACCAGCTCGCCGACCCCGAACATATGGAGGCCGGCCATAGCCTCGCGGAAGCGGCGCGGCTGGCGCCGCATGGGGTCGTTTCACTGCTGTCGGCGCTACAGCATCACGAACTGACGACGCAGCTGCCGCACGCGGTGTGGGTCACCTTCCACCACAAGGCGCGCGCACCGACCACATTCCCTTTCAAGGTCGAGGTCGTGCGTGCCTCCGGCGAGGCGTTCACTGCAGGACGCACTGAGGTGGCAATTGAAGGCGTGAAGGTGCCGATCTATGACGCCGCGAAGACCATCGTCGACTGTTTCAAGTACCGCAGTCGCGTCGGCCTCGATGTTGCCATCGAGGCGCTCCGGGATGGCATCCGCCGCCGTAAGGCGACACGCGCCGACATCATGCGGTATGCCAAGATCTGCCGGGTGCAGAATGTCATGCGGCCGTATCTGGAGACGCTGGGATGACCGACGCGCCCAAGAAGGATATCGCCGCCTCCGTCCGTGACCGGCTGCAAAACCACGCCCGCGTAACCGGGCAGGATTTCCAGCGTGTGCTGGTGCGCTATGGCATAGAGCGCCTGCTCTATCGGTTGGCGCTATCCGGCATCCGCGACCGCTTCGTCCTGAAGGGCGCCATGCTATTCGCGACGTGGGCGGATGCGCCGTTCCGCGCGACGGGCGACGTCGACTTCCTCAGCTTTGGCGACCCAGGCGTTGAAACCGCGAAGTCGGCCTTCATCGGCCTTTGCGAACTCAAGATTGACGTCGATGACGGTCTGACCTTTCCGAGCGACACGGTGGTTGTCGAGCGCACACGCGAGGAGGAAGACTATCAGGGCCTGCACGTGCGATTTGATGCGCGCCTCAAGAATATCCGCATTCCAATCCTGATCGACATCGGATTCGGCGACGTGATCCATCCGGCCGCGCTCGACATCGACTATCCGCGCCTGCTTGCCGACCTGCCGCAAGCACATATCCGCGCCTACCCACCCGCGACGGTCATCGCCGAAAAATTCGACGCCATGGTGAAGTTCGGCGACCAGGCGACACGCCTCAAGGACCATTATGACGTGTGGGCGATTTCGAGGACGTTTTCGTTCGACGCCAAGACGCTGATCGAAGCAGCGCGCCAAACGCTGGCACGCCGCGAGCGGGCCATCCCGGAGGATTGGCCAGCCTGCCTGACGGCTGACTTCGCCACGAACGGGGCGACGCTCAAGCAGTGGAACGCCTTTCTCAAGCGCACAGCGCCGACTTTGGCGCCGCCGCCCTTCAACGACTTGCTGGCTGAGCTACGGGTGTTCCTCGGCCCTGTCTTGAAGGGGCTTCAGGCTGACGCGGCTAGCACGAACCAAACCTGGGCCCCTGCGACAGGCTGGAGCTAGGCTCGTCCGCAGCGGAGGAAACACGTCGCTTCAGGACGATGCGTTTCAGAACCTCAGCTCACTTTCCCGCACGCGGCATCGCGGATATCCATTGCCTAAGTCCGTCCGCTGGGATCAGCGTCCGGCTGCCGAATTTGACGGCGGGCAGCTTCCCGTCTGAGACGGCACGCCAGAGCGTCGTCCTCCCGACCCCGAGCGCAGCGGCAGCCTCTTTGATCGTGTAGGTCAACTTGTCGGGCGGGATCTCGACCGCGGTTGGCGCCGGGACGGATGGCGTCTCAGGCTTCGGCTTCTGGGGCGGCTGGAACGGTTCCGACGCGATCTGCTCCAGCACGTCTATCGCCGCGCGCAGGTGCTGGCACATCACGAACACTCGTGCATCGCGATGCTTCAACTGCGTCATCTGGAATGCGTTGAGACCCTTCATTCGACTGCGTTCCTCTTGGTTGTGGAAGGCTCACGCTGGCGCGGCGCTGCCGGACGATCAACGACGACCGCTGGGAATGTCAGCATCTGACAGAATGCACCAGAAGTGCACCAACGCGCTGCCACGACCTTGTATCTAAAGTTCAGTCGCCCTTTCCATCATGAGTTCGCCACCTCCGCTCAAGCCGCGGCGCCCAGCGCCTGCGAGTCGTGCGTTCTCGTGCTCTGGCGGCGAGCCGCGGCTATCTTTCGAAGCTCATCCAGCTGGTCGGCCCACCACTGCATCATTTCTCTGCGCTGTGGCAAATACTGCGCGGAATTGTATGCGGCGCGAACCTCGTCACGTTCGTCATGCGCCAGCTGGCGCTCGATCCAGTCGCTCTGAAAGCCGTTCTCGTTTGCATGCGTGGAAAACAGGCTCCGAAAGCCATGGGTCGTCGTGCGGCCCTTGTATCCAAGCCGATAGAGCGCAAACAGCATGGTGTTGTTCGACATCACCCCTTCCTTGCCGGGCCCTGGAAACAGCTTTCCTTTTTGTATCGCCGCACGGGGATGGGTCAGCAGAAGTTCGACGGCCTGTCGGGACAGGGGAACAAGATGCTCTTCAGCCATTTTCGTCCGGCTTGCTGGAATTCTCCAGAGCGCCTTGCCGGCCGTGTGAAGCTGCTCGAACTCCTTCCAGTCGGCGCTCCTTAGCTCGCCGGTCCGCGCTGCTGTCAGCATGATCAACCTGATTGCGAGTCGTGTAAGCGGCTCGCAGTCGGCAAACTCGAGCCGGGTTAGAAACTCGCCAACCTCCCCAGGTCGCAAAGAAGCATAGTGCTCGGCCTTTGGCATGGGCTTGAGGGCTGGACCTAGGTGTCCCGCCGCATCGTATCGGCAATAGCCCGAGGCAATCGCAAAGCGAAAGACTGACGAACAGCAGGATCTCAGCCGGCGTGTTGTCTCGATCACTCCACGTTGCTCGACCTTCCTGAGCGTGGCCAGCATTTCCGTGGGCTCGATCGCCGAGATTGGTCGATGGCCGAGGTCGGGAAAAACTTCGGTCTCAAATCGTTTCAGGACCTGTTCTGCGTACAGCTCTGACCATCGATGCACCTGTGCGGCGTGCCATTCGCGCGCGACGAGTTCGAACGTGTTGCTGGCGGCCGTGCGCACTGCTTGCTTCCTGGCCGCCTTCACTGCCCCAGGATCAAGCAGCTCATCGAGCATCTCGCGCGCTGCATTGCGCTTCCGCCTTGCCTCCTGGAGCCCCACGCGCGGATACTTTCCGAGCGTCATGACCTTTTCCTTGCCGGCGAACCGATACTTGAAGCGCCACAGTTTGCCGCCGGCGAGCGTGACAACCACAAAGAGGCCGTCGGCGTCGTAGAGCTTGTAGTTCTTGTCCCGCGGCTTGGCGGATCTCACCTGCGCGTCGCTGAGCGCCATTGGGGTATTTTCCTCGACGGTTGGGGTATCTTGCCGAAAAAGTACCCCAAGATACCCCGAGGCGCCTTTGGACAGAGACCGATGCGTTGAGACGCCATCGAGTCAGGAAACCGAAGAAGATCAAGATGGTTGGTGTCTCAGGCCGGCTCACGCTGGCTCAGTCCGAAAGCGGGCTGGTGGAGGGGACTGGATTCGAACCAGTGTACGCAGTGAAGCGGGCAGATTTACAGTCTGCTGGAATTAACCACTCTCCCACCCCTCCAGGGCCGAGCGCGACGGCTTGACGCCGCCGCAGATGAAGCCGAAACGAACCCCGGCCTCACAGCGGAGCGCGTCTTATAGTGACGAAGGATCGACCACGCAACCGGGGTGGAAACACTGGAAAATCAGGCGGTTTTCGCGGATCGCGCGAAGGCGGCAAGCCGGCGGAGCGCCAGACCCGGCGTGATGGGGAGCCCGCTGGGCAACCTGCCGGCGACAAGCCGTGGACCCGTGGACGGCCAGAGCAAAGGCGTGATCAGGGCCCGGCCAGCGACCAGCGCGCAGGCCGCCCGCCGCACAAGGACAACCGCCAGCACAAGCCCGCCTTCGAGCGCCGCGAGGCGGCCTTCGAGGAGAATGGCGAAGTCTGGATCTGGGGGCTGCACGCCGCCGGCGCCGCGCTCAACAATCCGCTGCGCAAGATCAGCGTCGCCTATGTCAGCCCCCGTGCAGCCGAACGCGCCGGCCTCGATATCAACGCCCTGCCCCGCTTCGCCCACGTCATGGAGCCGCGAGATATCGACATGAAGCTGCCGCCCGGCGCCGTGCACCAGGGACTGGCCGTTCGCTGCCGTGAGCTGGACGGGATCGATATCGCCGACGCCGCCATGCGGCCGGAGCACACGCTGGCGATCCTCGACCAGGTCACCGACCCGCAGAATGTCGGCGCCATCTTCCGTTCCGCCGCCGCGTTCGGCGTCGGCGCCGTCGTGATGCAGACACGCAACGCACCCGTCGCCGGAGGCGCGCTGGCGAAGGCTGCGGCTGGCGCGATTGAAGTGGTGGACGAGGTGC
>JBBAUA010000066.1:0-15832 GCA_040398465.1 Hyphomonadaceae bacterium
TTCCGCCCCGGCTCGTACTTCTTGATCTCCGCGCGGCTGACGACCATGTGGTGCACCTCGTCCGGGCCGTCGGCAAAGCGCAGGTGGCGCACGTCGGCATAGAGTTCCGCGAGCGGCGTCCATTGCGAGATGCCGGTCGCGCCATGCACCTGGATCGCCTCGTCGATGATGCGGCAGGTGATCTCCGGGATCATCGACTTCACCATCGACACCCAGATGCGCGCTTCCTTGTTGCCCAGCACGTCCATCGCCTTCGCCGCCTTCAGCACCATCAGGCGCATCTGCTCGATGTCATAACGCGCGCGCGAGACGACTTCCGGGTTCTTGCCCAGCTTGATCAGCGGCTGGCCGAACGCCTCGCGCGACAGGCCGCGCTTGATCATCATCTCCAGCGCCGCCTCCGCCTTGCCGATCGTGCGCATGCAGTGGTGGATGCGGCCCGGCCCGAGGCGGACCTGCGAAATTTCGAACCCGCGGCCTTCGCCCAGCAGGATGTTCTCCTTCGGCACGCGCACATTGGTGAACTTGATGTGCATGTGGCCGCGCGGCGCATGGTCGGCGCCGAACACATGCATCGGTCCGATCACCTTCACGCCGGGCGTGTCCATCGGCACCAGGATCTGCGACTGCTGCAGGTGCGTCGGCGCATTCGGGCTCGTCTTGACCATGGTGATCATGATCTTGCAGCGCGGATCGCCCGCGTTGGAGATGTAGTATTTCTCGCCGTTGATCACCCACTCATTGCCCTCGAGCACGGCGGAGGTCGAGATGTTCTTGGCGTCCGACGAGGCCACATTCGGCTCCGTCATCGCATAGGCCGACCGGATCTCGCCATTGAGCAGCGGCTCCAGCCACGTCTTCTTCTGCTCGGGCGTGCCGACGCGCTCCAGCACTTCCATGTTGCCGGTATCCGGCGCCGAGCAGTTCAGCGATTCGGAGGCAAGGTGATACTTGCCGAGTTCGGCGGCGATATAGGCGTAGTCGAGATTGGAAAGGCCCTCGCCGGTCTCGGCGTTGGGCAGGAAGAAGTTCCACAGGCCCGCGGCCTTGGCTTGTCTCTTCGCACCATCCAGCAGTTCGAGCTGGCGCGGATGCCACGACCAGCGATCGGTCTTCTCGTGGTCCAGCGCGTCGAACTCCTCGAGGATCGGAGCGACGTTTTCGACGATGTGCTTTTTCACTTTCTCATAGAGCGGACGGCCCTTTTCCGACATGCGCAGGTCGTTGAGCTCGCTCATGTGTTCTTCGTTCATCATCCCGTTGTCTCCTCGTTCTCTTCCACTCACCTTATTGCCTGCACCACCAAGCGCCAGATGCAAACAGGCCCGGCCTTGCGAGCCGGGCCTGCTGCATCTCGTCTCGGTCGATCAGTTACTGCGCAGGCGCGGCTGGCGCGGCAGGCGCCGCCGGTCCGGACGTGGTCGCAGGCGAATAGCCGCCATACACCCACTGGGCGTGCAGCGGCCGGAAGTCCTGCGAGGCTTCGTTGTTCTGCATCATGAAGATCGTGGTGATGTCGTTCACCGGATCGACCCACATGTTGGTGCCGGCATAACCCGACCAGGTGAAATACTGGCCCTTCGCCGGGTCGCGCGGATCGATCGGGATCAGGCCGAAGCCGAGCCCGAAGCCAGCGCCGGGAAGCGCGTCATAGAACCACGTCGTGCGATCGACGCCGGTCGCGATCTCGTCCTTCAGCATCGTCTCGAGCGTTGCCGGCTTGATGATCTCGACGCCGCGGTACGATCCCTTGCCGCGCAGCATCTCGGCGAAGCGGAAATAGTCCTCCGTCGTCGAGTTGAGCCCGCCGCCGCCCGACATCATCGGCGCCTTCACCTTCACGGCCGAGAGCGGCGGGATGGTGGTCGGCGGTTCGGCGAGGCGGTTCACTTCGTCGGCTTCCAGATAGAAGTGCGTGTCATTCATGCCGAGCGGTGTGAAGATCTGCTCGTCCAGCAGCGCATCCAGCGGCTTGCCCGCCGCCACTTCGATCACCGCGCCCAGCACGTCGCTTGAGCGCGAATAGCGCCACGCGGCGCCCGGGTCGAAGGCGAGGGGAAGGGCCGCGATCGCCTTGGCCAGCTCGAGCCCGGAGATGTCGGTGCGGACATCGCCCGCCGCCATGTACATCTTCCCAAGCTCGCTCTCCTGGTCGAACACGCCATAGATGAGCCCCGACTTGTGCGAGAGCAGGTCGCGCACCGTGATCTCGCGTGCGGCAGGCCGCGTCTCGCCCTTGCCGACCAGCACTTTGGGGTTGGCGAACTCTGGGATGTACTTCGAGATCGGATCATCGAGCCCGATCTTGCCGTCCTCGACCAGCTGCATCGTTGCAACCGAGACGATCGGCTTTGTCATCGAATAGACGCGGAAGATCGTCTCCGGCGTCACCGGGTCCGCATCCCCCGGGCCTTCGGTTCCAACGGCCGTGATGTTCACCACCTGGCCGCCCCTGGCGACAAGGAAAAGCCCGCCCGGAATTTTGCCCGCCGCGATGCCGGCCTCAATGTCAGCCTTCGCCTTCTCGAATGCAGCGGGGTTGAACCCCAGCGTCGCCGGCTCGGCCGCCATGGTCAGTGACGTCTGGTTCGGATCCGCCACAACCGGCGGCGGCGGCGTCTCGGCAACTTCGGCTGTCGGCGCTGCTGGCGCGCATGCGGCTGCGAGCGCAAGAATGGCGGCGGACGCCGCGGTGAAGAGGTGACGTTTCATCGATGGAGCTCCCGACTGTTTTCCCCGTGCGGCATCCGTAGCGCATGGCTACTGCGGGAAAAAGACTCTCCCTGGGAGACAAGCGGCGGACAGGCGGGCCGGAAAGACCGCTGGACAGCCATGGGCCAAGCGCCTATATGCCCCGTCGAACCAGTTCTCACATCGAAGCGGCGGCCCCGGGAACTGGGCCGCCGCTTCGCATTTACGGCCACATTTTCAGGCCAAACCCAAAGGAAACGCACCCCGTATGCGGGCGCTTAGTGAACTTGAGATCCGCATCCTCGACATGATCGAGCCCGTGGCCGCCGGCCTCGGTCTCGACGTCGTGCGCGTGCGCATGCTCGGCGGCCAGCCGCCAACGTTGCAGATCATGGCCGAGCGTCCTGATGGCACGATGAGCGTTGCGGCCTGCGCGAAACTCTCGCGCGCCATCTCCCCCGTGCTGGAGACGGAAGACCCCATTCCCACCGAATATCATCTCGAAGTCTCGAGCCCCGGCATCGACCGCCCGCTGACACGCGTCGGCGAGTTCGCCAACTGGCTCGGCCACGAGATCAAGGTCGAACTCGGCATGCCCGGTCCCGATGGCCGCAAGCGGTTCCACGGCTGGATCGTCAGCGAGACGGATGGCGTCGTGGAGCTGAACCTCAAGGATGGCGGCAGCGCGCAATTGCCGGTCGCCGACATGGCGAAGGCGACCATGGTGCTCACCGACAAGCTGATCCAGGCCGCGCGCGCCAAGGCGCCGCCGCCCGGCGAGGCTGAAGAAGAAGACGACGAGGACGAGATCGTCGGTCTCGGCGAGGAACTCGAAGAGGACTTCGACGATGTCGAGGTCGACGACACGGAAGATCTTGAAGGCGACGAGGATGACCTCGACGCCGACGATGCAGAAGAAGACGACGGCAAGAGGAACTAGGAAAAATGGCAACCGGCGCAATTTCAGCGAACAAGCTGGAAATCCTGCAGATCGCCAACGCGGTCGCGGCTGAGAAGAACATCGACAAGCGCATCGTGCTTGAGGCGATGGAGGAGGCGATCCAGAAAGCCGCCCGCTCGCGCTACGGCCTCGAACACGACATCCGCGCCGAGATCAATCCGGACTCGGGCGAGACCCGCCTCTGGCGCGTCCAGACCATCGTCGAAACCGTCGAGAACCCCGTCACGCAGCTGAACCTGGAAGACGCCAAGAAAATGGACTCTGACGCCGAAATCGGCAACGAATTCAGGGAAGAGCTGCCCCCCTTCGAATTCGGCCGCGTCGCCGCCCAGACCGCCAAGCAGGTCATCACGGGCAAGGTCCGCGAAGCCGAACGTCACCGCCAGTACAATGACTTCAAGGACCGCGTCGGCGAGATCATCAACGGTACGGTCAAGCGCGTCGAATACGGCCACGTCATCGTCGATCTCGGCAAGGCCGAAGGCGTCATCCGCCGCAATGACGGCATCCCGCGCGAGAACTTCAACACCGGCGACCGTGTCCGCTCGTATCTCTACAAGGTCTCGGCTGAAGCCAAGGGCCCTCAGATCTTCCTCAGCCGCGCCCACCCGTCCTTCATGATCGCGCTGTTCGCGCAGGAAGTGCCGGAAGTCTATGAAGGCGTGATCGAGATCAAGGCCTGCGCCCGCGATCCGGGATCGCGCGCCAAGATCGGCGTGTTCAGCCACGACAACTCGATCGACCCGGTCGGCGCCTGCGTCGGCATGCGCGGCGCGCGCGTGCAGGCGGTCGTGTCCGAACTCGGCGGCGAGAAGATCGACATCATCCCGTGGTCGGGCGACGACGCCACCTTCATCGTCAACGCGCTGCAGCCCGCCGAAGTCTCCAAGGTCGTGATCGACGAGGAAGAGGGCCGCGTCGAGGTGGTCGTCGAGGAGAGCCAGTTCCCGCTCGCCATCGGCCGCCGCGGCCAGAACGTGCGCCTCGCTTCCCAGCTCACCGGCTGGCAGATCGACCTGATGACGGAAACGGCTGACTCCGAACGCCGCCAGCGTGACTTCAAGGAACGCACCGACCTGTTCCAGAAAGCCCTCGACGCCGACGAGACGCTGGCCCAGCTGCTCGCCTCCGAAGGGTTCGAGACGGTCGAGGAGATCGCCTATGTCGAGATCGAGCAACTTGCCTCGATCGAAGGCTTCGACGAGGAGGTCGCCGGCGAACTCCAGGAACGCGCGCGCGAATACCTCGAAAAGCTGACGGCCGAGCTGGTCGCAAAGCGCAAGGAACTCGGCGTCACCGACGAAGTCGCCGAGATGGAAGGCGTGACGCCCCAGATGGCGGTCAAGTTCGGCGAGAACGAGGTAAAGACGATCGACGATCTCGCCGGCCTCGTGCCCGACGATCTCGTCGGCTGGAAGGAGCCCGGTCCGGACGGCAAGCCGAAATTCATGGCCGGCCTGCTCGAGAAGAACGACATGAGCCGCGAGGACGCCGAACTCTTCATCCTCAAGGCCCGCGTTGTCGCCGGCTGGGTCGAACCGCAGGCGCTTGAAGATGCGCTCGCCGCCCGCGCCGCCGCTCTCGACGCCGAAGAGGCCGAACTCGACGCCGCCTCAGACACCACCAGCGGTACGGCACGCAGCCGTGGCGACGAACTGTTCAACCTGAAGGGGGCGAATGCCTCAAGCGACCAGTGATGGCGAACTGAACGGCGCTCCGGATGCCGAAACCCCCATTCCCGAGGTGGATGGGGGACCGCCCCGCATTGGCAAGGCGTCCGGCGACCCCGAGCGCCGCTGCATCGCAACGATGGAGCGGCGCCCCCAGGGCGAGATGATCCGCTTCGTCCTTGGGCCTGACAGTCAGGTCGTGCCAGACATCGCAGCCCGCCTGCCGGGCCGCGGCGCATGGGTGACGGCCTCGGCTGATGCCCTGCAGCAGGCGGTCAAGCGCGGGGCTTTTGCCCGTGCATTCAAGGCTCAGGCGAAAACCGGACCCGATCTTGCCGGCCAGACCGAAGCGCTCCTGGTCAAGGGCATCCTCAACATGATCGGCATGGCCAAGCGCGCCGGCGATCTCACCCTCGGCTTCGAGCAAGTACGGGAGGCAGTTCGTTCGGCCCGCCCGGCTTGTCTTATGGCCGCCGCGAACGCATCTGAGGATCAGCGGAACAAGGTGCTGGCTCTGGTCCGTGGCCTGTATGGCCCCCAACCCGGAGAATCCCCCAAAGACGCGCGCCTTCCCCCCGTCGTTTCGTGTTTCTCGGACGAAGAATTGGGCATGGCCTTGGGGCGTGAGCGTGTGGTACACGCTTGCCTCAAACAGGGCCGCATAGCGCACGCTTGGATGGGGGAGCTGACAAGGCTTTCCGGCTTCCGGCGTGTCTGGCTGCCAGGCTGGCAGCCTGCGTCCGTCCCAGCCAAGGGCGCCAGCGGGCAAGACATTGAAGACTCGAAGGCCCAAGACTCCGGGGGCGATCCTCCGGACTCCCGGGCGTGAACCATCTCGATCGCAAACGAAGTGAGTGAATGACTGATACAAAAGACACGGACAACACTGGACGCCGGCCGCTGACTCTCAAGCGCGCCGACACAGGCACCGTGAAGCAGAGCTTCAGCCACGGCCGCTCCAAGCAGGTCTCCGTCGAGGTCAAGAAGAAGAAAGTGGTCGTGACCCCGGGCGCCGCGCCCAAGGTCGCGCGTCCTGCTGCTGCGCCCGCAGCCGAGCCGGAGTTGAAACCGGCGGCTGCCGCCGCCCCTGCCGCGCCCCCCGCTCAGCCGACGGCAGCCCAGGCGGCCGTCAAGAAGTCGAACTTCTCCGAAGCGGAACTCAAGGCCCGCAAGGTCGCGATCGATGCCGCCCGCGCGGATCAGGATCGCCGCCGCATCGAACAGGAAGCGATCGAGGAGGCCAATCGCCGCCGTGCGGAAGAAGCGCGCCGCCTCGCTGAAGACGAGAAGCGTCGCGCCGAAGCCGGCACGCAGCGTCCCGCCGCCGCTGAAGAAGAAGATGCTGGCGGCGCCGCCGCCGCGTTCCGCGGCGCCCGTGGCGAGCGTCCCGAACGCGACGCCCCGCGTCGCGACGCGCGCAGCGCTCCGCCCCGTACCGGCGCGAACAGTTTTTCTGGCGATCGTGGGGCTCCCCCACGCGGACCCGGCGGCGCCGTGCGCGTGCGTCCCGATGCCGATCGTCCGCGTGGTCCGGGTGGACCGCGTCCGGGCGGTCCCGGCGGCGCTGCCCGTCCGGGCGGCCCAGGCGGCGCACCGCGTCCAGGTGGATTTTCAGGCGATCGTCCGCGCGGTCCGGGTGGCCCCGGCGCACGTGGCCCCGGCGGCGGACCGCGCCCGCTTGCCCCGCTCGACTCCGATGATCTGACGCCGCTGAGCGAACTCGGCGGCCGCGTCAAACGCGTCAAGGCAAGCGGCGATGACGCCCCCGGCGGCAGCGAAGTCCGCCCCGCCCGCAAGGACGAACCGAAACGCCGTCAGGGCAGGCTCACCGTCTCCGCCGCCCTTGGCGACGATGACGAAAAACAGCGCTCCTACGCCGCCGTGAAGCGCGCCCGCGAACGCGAACGCGACCGCCGCCTGAAAATGGCCGGCGGCGCTGGCGAGAAAGTGTCGCGCGAAGTCGTGCTGCCGGAATCCATCACCGTCGCCGAGCTCGCCAACCGCATGAGCGAGCGTCAGGCCGACGTCGTGAAGTTCATGATGCAGCAGGGCGAGCTCGTCCGTTCCACCGACGTGCTGGACGCGGACACCGCCCAGCTCATCGTCGAGGAGTTCGGCCACAGCGTTAAACGCGTGGCGGAATCCGACGTCGAGATCGGCCTCGAAGGCCATGACGACGTGGACGACCACCTCGAAGGCCGTCCCCCGGTCGTCACGGTCATGGGCCACGTCGACCACGGCAAGACATCGCTGCTCGACGCCCTGCGCCAGACCGACGTCGTGTCGGGCGAGGCCGGCGGCATCACCCAGCACATCGGCGCCTATCAGGTCCAGCTCAAGACCGGCGAGAAGATTACCTTCCTCGACACGCCGGGCCACGCGGCCTTCTCGTCCATGCGCGCCCGCGGCGCCAACGCCACCGACATCGTCGTCCTCGTGGTGGCGGCGGACGACGGCGTGATGCCGCAGACGATCGAGGCGATCCAGCACGCGAAAGCGGCCAACGCGCCGATCATCGTTGCGGTCAACAAGATCGACAAGCACGACGCCAAGCCGGACAACGTGCTGACCCAGCTCCTGCAGTACGACGTGCAGGTCGAAGCCATGGGCGGCCAGACCCCGGCGGTATTCGTCTCGGCCCTCAAGAAGACCGGCCTCGACGAACTCACGCAGACCATCTCGGCGCTTGCCGAGATCCTCGAACTCAAGGCCAACCCCGATCGCGACGCCGACGGCGTGGTCATCGAATCCAAGCTCGACAAGGGCAGGGGTCCGGTGGCGACGGTGCTGGTCAAGCGCGGCACGCTGAAGCGCGGCGATATCATCGTCGCCGGCGGCCAGTGGGGCCGGGTGAAGGCCCTCTCGAACGAGCGCGGCCAGCAGGTCGAAGACGCCCGCCCGGCAACGCCGGTCGAAGTCCTCGGCCTCGATGGCGCGCCTGATCCTGGCGACCAGATGGTCGTGGTGGATTCGGAAGCCCGCGCCCGCGAGATCACCGACTATCGCCTCCGCACCAAGCGCAACAAGACCGGCACGTCGACACGGACGGGCACCTCGCTCGACCAGATGCTCGCGCGTCTCAAGGAAGGCGGCACGGCAGCCACCGGCGGCCTCAAGGAAGCAACCTTCCTCGTCAAGGGCGATGTCCAGGGCTCTGTCGAAGCGATCACGCAGTCGCTCGAGAAGCTGTCGACCGAAGAGGTCCGCGCCCGCGTGGTCCTCGGCGCCGTCGGCGGTATCTCCGAAAGCGACGTGCAGCTCGCCATCTCGGCCAGCTCGCCGATCATCGCGTTCAACGTCCGCGCCAACAAGCAGGCGCGCGACCTCGCCGAGCGCGAAGGCGTCGAGATCCGCTACTACTCGATCATCTACAACCTGATCGACGACGTGAAGAACACGCTGTCGGGCATGCTGGCGCCGGAACGTCGTGAGACCTTCCTCGGCTATGCTGAAATCCTGCAGGTCTTCTCGATATCGAAGGCTGGCAAGGTCGCCGGCTGCCGCGTCTCGGAAGGCATCGTGCGTCGTGGTTCGGGCGTCCGCCTGCTGCGCGACAACGTGGTCATCCACGAAGGCACGCTGTCCACGCTCAAGCGCTTCAAGGACGAAGTCCTCGAAGTGAAACAGGGCATGGAATGCGGCATGGCCTTCGCCAACTACCAGGATATCCGCGAAGGCGACCAGATCGAATGCTTCCAGGTGGAGCTGATCGAGCGCAGGCTGGCGTAGGCGGGTAGCAGGCTGTCACCCGCTTGAGGGAGAGGGCGGTCAACCCGCCCTCGGCTTGCCGAAGACGATCGACATCCCCTGTCGCAATGACTTGGCTTGCCACAGCGCCATGAGCATTTTCGCGAGCGAGGAAAAGTGCACCGCAGCCGGGTTCCGGCTCGTCAGCGGCTCTACCAGACCGTACTCGACCTTGTCGGTCTCCGAGGCATAGGTCCCGTACAACCGATCCCACACCATCAGGACGCCGCCATAATTCTTGTCGATGTAGATCGGGTTGCGCCCGTGATGCACGCGATGGTTGGACGGCGTGTTGAGCCAGGGATCAAGCAGGGGCAGCTTGCCGACCAGCTCGGTATGAATCCACTGCTGCCACGCCAGAACCAGCCCGAGGCAGGCAAACACGAGAACAGGATGAAAGCCCGCGAGAACGAGCGGCAGATAGACGAGCGGAGCGAAGAAGAAATCGACGAAGCTTATGCGGAACGCTATCGTCTGGTCATAATGGTCTGCGGAATGATGCACGGAATGGTAGAACGACCACAGCGCGTTCACCTCATGGGCCAGCCGGTGCTCCCAGTAGTAGAGAAAATCCACCAGCACGAAGCAGAGCAGCGCGGTCGTCCAGGTCGTGGCGATTGGCCAAGGCGCCAACGCAGCAGCGGCGAAGAACAACCCGGCAAGCACCGCGCCGAGCGCGATTTCAATCAGCGCTGCCGGCGCCAGGCAGAACGTGCTGGTCACCATCCCGGCGATGCGCGCCCGTGTAAGCCCGCCCGCCCGGTGCAGCCGCCAGACCTCAAGCATCAGGATCGGCGCGCCGATCAGAAGGAGCACGCCCGCAAGGCCTCCAAGGATCGGCAGCAGATCCGGCGGCGCCCCCTCGATGATGGAAGCGCCCAAGTCGTAAAGGCTTATGCTGGCGTCTTCTTGGGACATGATGCGGCATTTCCTTATTAAGAGAACGAGCGTTCGCTTTTATATTGACGATACATCCGTCTCCGTCAAGGGCGGCGATCCGGATGCTGCAGAAAAGGACAGGCGATGGCCCGCACGCGAAACGAGGAAGCGTTCACAGCGAGGCGCGCGGAAATCCTGCGTGTGGCGGAGCGTCTGTTCGTCGAGCAGGGCTTCCACCAGACCGGCATGGCGGCCATCTGTGACGCAGCAGGCATGAGCCCCGGCGCGCTCTATCGCTATTTCCCCTCAAAGGCCGACATCATCCGCGCCGTCGTCGCAGAAGAACGCGCCGGCGCCGCCGCAATGTTCGATGCGCTTGAGCAGGCGAACGATTTCCCCGCCAGGCTTGTCTCAGCGCTGGACGGGGCGATCATGGAGGTGAGCGACACCGCCTACGCGCGCCTCGCCCTCGAGATCTCCGCTGAAGGCGCGCGGGACAAGGACGTCGGCGCATTGCTCGTCGAGGCGGAGAACGAGGCGCATGCAAGGCTGCAGGCGATCATCGAGCGGGCAAGGCGCGGGGGCCAGATCGGCGCTACTGCAGATCCCTCCGCATGTGCGTCAATGATCCTGATGCTTATCCAGGGCGCAGCCAGCGGCTTCGGCGCCCAGCTTGCCGCGCGCAAACCCGCAGCCCGCAAGGCCGCCCTGTCGCGGTTTGTTGCTGGAATGCTTGGAACAGCCTGACCCTGCGCGCACTGCCTGTCGTCACCTCACCGATTTGTGCGCGACAACGCCAACGGTCGCGCTAAAGTCCTGCCCAACAACAAGCCGGAAAACGGCTGAACCGGCGGGAGAGAAATCGATGTCACAGCTCAGGATACGTGTGCTTGCCGGTTGCGGCGCCTTCGCGCTCGCCGCCGCGTCGCTGGCCGTGGCGCCGGCCCTGTCGCAATCGGCCGGCGCGAACGCGCGCGGCAAGGTCGAGGTGAAAGTCCTCTCCTCCCGCTATGACCTCGTCTCGGGTGGCGATGCACTGGTCGAGGTGCGCGCAAGTGAAGGCGCGAAGGCGAACGAATTGAAGCTCTCGCTCAACGGCCGCCAGCTCCTGACGCCGCTGAAATTCGACGCCGCAGCCAACACGCTGCGCGGCCTCGTCACCGGCCTCGATACCGGCGCCAACTGGCTGCAGGTGAGGGGACCGACGGGCTATTCAGTCAGCCAGCCGCTCGTGAACCATCCCATCACGGGCCCGATCCTCTCGGGCCCGCACATGACGCCCTACGAGTGCCGCACGGAACAGTCCGGCCTCGGCCCCGCGACCGACTCCAACTGCTCGGCCCCCACCAAACATGAGTGGTTCTACAAATCCACCGGCCCCGCCACGGGCACAGGCGCCGCCGCCACGCAGTTCAAGCCGCTCGCAAATCCGAAAGGCGCGCGTCCCGCCGACCTCGCCACGACGACCACGATTGACGGCAGGCCTGTGCCCTACATCGTCCGAGTCGAAAGCGGCGTTATCAACCGTGGCATCTATCGCATCGCGGTGCTGGACGACCCGGCGACCGAGGGCGTCGCGGGCGAAGGCTGGAACAGCCGCCTCAGCGTCACGTTCGGCGGCGGGTGCGGCACGCAGTACAATCAGGGCTCGAACGGCGTGCAGTCGATCCTGTCCGATCTCTATCTCGCGCGCGGCTTCGCCTACATGGCATCGACCGAACTGGTGAACCAGCAGCACTGCAATCAGGTGCTGCAGGGCGAGACGCTGATGATGCTCAAGGAGCACTTCGTCGAAAACTACGGCGTGCCGAAATGGACGGTCGGCACAGGCGGCTCCGGCGGCGCCATCCAGCAGATGGTCATCACCCAGATGTATCCCGGCCTGCTCGACGGGCTCCAACCATCATTGAGCTTCCCGGATAGCTCCATGCAGACGGCCGACTGCGGCCTCCTGCAGAATTTCTGGCGCACCAAGGACGGCAAGGCGTGGAGCGAGCGGAAGAAGGACGCTGTCGCCGGCTACAGCAACGGCACGTGCGGCTCATGGGAGCGCTCCTTCGTGCGCACCATCCAGGCCGGCTTCGCTGAAGGCTGCGCCGTCTCGGACAAGTCGCTCGTCTATGATCCGAAGAAGAACAAGAAGGGCATCCGCTGCACGACGCAGGAAATGCGCGTCAACATCTACGGCAAGGACCCCAAGACCGGCTTCGCCCGCCGCCCGATCGACAATATCGGCATCCAGTACGGCCTGAAGGCGCTCAGCGAGAAAGACATCTCGGTCGACGAGTTTCTCACGCTGAATGAAAAAATCGGCGGCAACGACATTGATGGCGCCTTCGTCGCAAAGCGCACCGTGGGCGACGAGACCGCGATCAAGGCGATCTACGCCTCCGGCACGTTCAATACCTTCAAACACCTCGATACTGTCCCGATCATCAACTATCGCGGTTACACCGACACAACCACGCCCGGCGATATTCACGATCGTCACCGCGATCTCACAATCCGCGCGCGTCTCGAAAAGGCGACCGGCTCTTCCGCCAACCAGGTCATCTGGGTCGCCGACCGCGCGCCAGGGCAGGGCCAGCCCGCCAAGGTCAACCTCGCGCCGATCGCGCTCGACGTGATGACGAAGTGGCTCGACAGCATGTCCGCCGATACCGCCTCCCTCACGCCCGCGAAAGTCATGAAGCACAAGCCGGCCGATGCGGTCGACGCCTACTGGACGCCCGACGGCCAGCGCGTCAACGAAGTCGCCAGCTGGGATCCCGACACGTCGTGGAACAAGACCTATCCCATCCACCTCGAGCCGCGCCTCATCGCCGGTGCGCCAATCACCAACGACATCATGAAGTGCGCGCTCAAGCCGGTGAATGTCGCCGACTACAGCGTGACCTTCTCGAAGTCGCAGCAGGCGCGCCTCAAGAAAATCTTCCCCGATGGCGTCTGCGACTGGAGCAAGCCCAGCATCGGCTATTCGACCATCGCGGGCGGATACCAGCGCTACTGACGGGCCTTAAGGTCAGCCAGGAACTGCTGCTGGTTCTCGGGCGAGATCAGCAGGCGCTTGCCGCCGCCATAGGTGATCAGCAGCCTGTCCCATGACAGGGCCGGGCTTCGGCCTCTGCGGCCGCGCTTGAAAAAGCCGCGTGGCTTCTCAACACCGGTGATCTCGCCCAGCGCGATCGTCCACCGGAACGGTCCGGAGCGGACGATCAGTTTGTCGCCATCCAGCGTGTAGTTCGTGCCGCGCAGGATCCACGCCAGAAAGCCTGCAATCCCGAGCAGGATGAAGCCGCCCTGAGCCGCGCGCAGCAGCCCTTCCTGTACGCTGGCCACGATCAGTCCCGCGACGGCGGCCGCCAGCGCCAGACCCAGGATCGCGACGAACAACCGGTCGACCTTCGAGGGATAGGTGTGTGCAGGCAGATAGCGCGCCATCAGTCATTGTCCTTCACGAAATCCTCGATCCGTCCGACCAGCCTTGGCGCCAGCGGCAGCGATGGGTCGGCATAGGTGGCAAGGTTGGCCGCGCGATCGCCAGGCGCCTCCTTCAGCACGTGGTTCATGTCGTCCACCAGCCGCATCTTCGTCTTGCGCGCCCGGTCGAGCAGTCTCGCGTCTTCGATTGTCACCTGCAGGTCCGTCTTGCCCTGCAGGATCAGCGTGTCCGTGTTGGCGCGGTTCAGCTCCTCGACTGGGTCGAGGTTGATCACCGAGATCAGATAGTCCTGCACCTGCGGCGCAAACAGCGGAACGAGGGCAGGGTGCATGGCGGAGACGTCAACACGTCGCCCTGCCTCGAGCTCTGCGAGCGCGCTCATCGCCTCATCCAGAACCGGCGCATTGGCCGGATTGTCGCGCAGCTGCTGCCGGATCACATCGCCCATCGTCCGTCCCATGCCAGCGACGAGGATCAGCCCGCACACATCCTTCCGGCCCTGCGCCGCCAACGACACCATCAACGCGCCTTCGGAATGACCCAGCAGGAAGACGCACTCGGACCCGCGCGCCGCCTTGATCGTGTCGATCCAGGCATGGATGTCAGCGACATAGTCAGCCGGCGTCACGGCGTTCGGATCGCCCGCCGCCGCGCTCCCGAACATCCCGCGCTTGTCGATTCGTACCGACGCGACGCGCTCTTCCGCCAGTCCTTCCGCCAGCAGCCTGTAGGCGTCCGTCTTGACGCCCAGCGGGCTGTTGCCATCCCGGTCTGTCGGCCCTGAGCCCGGCACGATCAGCACGACAGGATCGCTGTCGCGCGCGCTGACGATCGTGCCGCCCAGGTCGCCCGCGCTGATCTCGGAGACCTCCGGCGGAGTGTCGTCCTCGGTGAAGTCGCCGATGAAGGCCACAACCCCGCCAAGCACGGCCAGGGCCGCTCCGATCGCCAAGACCCCCTGCAACGGATTGCTGGACTTGCTGCTGCTCGTTGTCTCGGAGGGTGCGCTTCCAGCTTCCGGCTTCGCGCCCAGCGAGGCCATCACCTTGGCCAGCTGCTCACTTGCCTCAGCTTTCGGAGCGATCGGCTTGTCCATGCCGCGCGCAATCATCACGACAAACAACATCATGACGCCAAGGACGAGCGCGGCGCTCAGGGCCCAAAACACCAGCATCACATCCATCGCGTCCACTCCCTCTGTGGTCTGACAATGTGCTTGACATCGCTCGCAGTCAATATCAAAGTGATATCACTTCGATATTGCAGGAGGGACGTGAATGACTGTCGTGAGCCACAAGAAAACGGTCGAAAAGATCGCAAACACCGGAAGCGGCGGCTTTCTGCTGATTCTCGGGCTCGCCGGCTTCCTCGGCGCGGCATGGCTCTTCTTCCAGGGCATCATGACCGGCGAAAGCGGCGGCGATGGCCTGATGGTGGTGACCTACATCATCGGGGCGCTCGTCGTGACGATCGCGTCGATCCTGCTCGTGTCCGGCCTCTACTCGCTCCAGCAGAACGAGAGCGCGGCGATCACCCTGTTCGGTAACTACAAGGGCACCGACAAGCGCCCCGGCCTGCGCTGGGTAATCCCGTGGTACTCGCGCAAGAAGATCTCCCTGCGCGTGCGCAACGTCACCTCGCAGACCCTCAAGGTGAACGACAAGAAGGGCAACCCGATCGAGATCGCCGCCGTCATCGTCTGGCGCGTGGTCGATACGGCGCAGGCTCTGTTCGACGTCGACAACTACGAGACATTCGTCAACATCCAGATCGAGACGTCGCTGCGCGAGATCACCTCGCACTTCGCCTACGACCATGGCGAAGGCGACGAGCCCACGCTCCGCGCAGACGGCGTGAAAGTTGGCGAGATGCTGCAGGCCCGCCTGCAGGAGCGCGTCTCGATCGCTGGCCTCGCCGTCGATGAAGCCCGCCTCTCGCACCTGGCCTACGCGCCGGAGATCGCCTCCTCCATGCTGCGCCGCCAGCAGGCGGAAGCCGTCCTCGAAGCCCGGGCCAAGATCGTGCACGGCGCCGTCTCGATGGTGGAAAGCGCGCTGCAACAGCTATCGGAGCGCGGCATCGTCGTACTCGACGACGAACGCAAGGCGGCGATGGTGTCCAACCTCCTGGTCGTGCTCTGCGCAGACCGCGAGGCCCAGCCCATCGTCAATGCGGGTTCTCTCTACTAGGTCCAACACAAGACAGGCGAGCTCATGCCATCGCCCGGCAAGAAAGCATTTCCACTGCGGCTCGATCCGGCGCTCCACGCCGCGATCGAGCGCCTTGCCGCGCAGGAACTGCGCTCCGTCAACGCCGAGATCGAGTTTCTCCTGCGTGAGGGGCTGAAGAAGCGCGGCGTGCAGGTGAAGACGGAGGGGAAGGGCGACTGAGAGCGCGTGCTCAGTCTTGCCGGAGCACGCATCCTGAGCATGCCCGAAGGGC
>JBBAUA010000067.1:0-15324 GCA_040398465.1 Hyphomonadaceae bacterium
ATGGTCATCAGCGATTCCAGCACGTCGACATTGACGCGGATCGTGCTGGGGCCGAGCGCGCTTTTCTTTTCGTCGTCCTGGTCGGGCATCCCCGCGATGGCCGCGACGGAGGCGGCGGCGGCGGCGGCGGGCTTGACCTCGACCGGCGGCGGACCTTCGGTGGCGTTGAAGGCGGCTTCGAGATCGGCGAGCGAGACTTCGCCGGGGCGGAGGAAGCGGCCCTGGTCAGCGTCCCACCTGCCCTCGCCTTCAGGCGGCTCGGGCGCAGCGACGACGACAGGCGCGGGCTTGGGCGGCGGCGGCGGGGCTGCTGCGGCGAGGCCGCCTTCGGCTGCGTGTTCGAGCTGCGCGATGAGGTCGCGATCGTCGCCCGGCGGTTCGACCTGTTCGGCGGCGAGGTGGGCGAGGATCAGCTTGATGCGGTCGATCGATGCGAGGACGAGCGTGACGGCGTCGGGCGTGACGGGGAGCGCGCCGTCGCGGAATTTGCCGAGCAGGGTCTCGCCTGCGTGGGCGATGGACTCGAGCCGCGGCAGGCCGATGAAGCCGCACGTGCCTTTGATGGTATGGACGAGGCGGAAGATGTTGTTGAGTGTCGCCGCGTCTTCGGGCTGGCTCTCGAAACGTACGAGCTCGGTGTCGATGACATCGAGGCTCTCTGCTGTCTCGGTGAGGAATTCGCTGAGAAGATCATCCATGACGGGTTTCCGCAGCACGCGTAATTTTGTGCTTTGGACGATTAAGGCCCTCTCGGGGTTAAGATTTCGCTTCGGCGGATTCAGATGTGGCGCTGTTGAACGCCATCTGCGCGCCTGGCCTGCCCAGCTTGGGCGCCGAGCTGTGTTTTGATGAACCCCGGGCGCCTGCCACGTTCTTTCTCGCGACAACGCGACCGGTGAAACAAAGCGCCGGGCGGCCTCTCGGCGTTTGGCGGAGTTAGAGCGGCGCCAACGGGCCGACGCACGCGAGGCCGGCGGCCTGGGGGACGGCGCGGGGTTCGATGCTGAAGCCGGCTTCCTCGGCGAGGACGCGGGTGAAGTAGGGCTGGATCGCGCCGCCGCCCCAGCCGCCGCCGGGCTCCTTGCCCTCGAGCGCGTCGAGCACTTCGCTCTTGAGCTTGGAGAACTGGCCGCGCGCCTCGACGTCGAGCACGAGCTTGTCGCCCTGCTCTTTCGCGGACACGACGCAGACGCCGCGGGCAGAGGGCTCGATCATGATCAGCGCCATGTTCATCAGGAGGCGCATCTGGCGG
This sequence comes from Hyphomonadaceae bacterium, assembly GCA_040398465.1. Lineage (GTDB taxonomy): Bacteria > Pseudomonadota > Alphaproteobacteria > Caulobacterales > Hyphomonadaceae > UBA7672. The sequence continues at coordinate 1,253 of JBBAUA010000067.1, forward strand.
TTGGTGATGCGCTGGGTGGCGACCTGCCAGTCGAGTTCGGTCCGGCTGTTGGTGGCGAACAGCTTGACGAAGAGGTCCTTAGCCTCGCCCGTGCTGCAGAAACTGTCATTGATCGAAAGAATCTGGCTGCCGTGGGCAAAGCGTATGAAGCGCAGCTTGGCCTCCAGCGTGGCGAGGCCGGTGCGGAGCGCCTTCTCGCCCTCGGCCTTCATGGCCGGGCCGAGGCTGTCGTCGAACATCAGCTCCATGCTCTGCATCATTGAAGTCAGGGGTGACGCCACATCATGGCAGATGCGGGAGGCGACGTATGACGCCAGCCTGGATGAATCCATCATAGCAACAGCTCTCCCGCCCCGAATGGGCCGCCCAACCGAATCGGAAGCTAGCTGATTTGGAGTCCCAGCCCCAAGCCGGAATTAGGCCCCATCCGAGTCCGTTTCCTGCCAGCCTCTTTCGTCGCGGACCTGGTCGTCATGGCCGGAGCGAGCGCTATGGAAGGACAAGGCGAAGAGACCGACGGAGAGAAGCACCGAGCCTGTGGCGCCAATCGCGAAGGCGGCGACAAAATGCGCATTTGGAAAGGCGTTTCCGCCTATGCCGAGCGCTGCGCCCGCCACCATCAGCGCGACGGGAACCAGCACGAGTGCGAGAATGATGACAGTCTTTCGCGACATCACGCACCTAAATGCAAACGCCCGGCGGGGGTAAGTCCGCCGGGCGCCGCCATGTGTTGCTTCAATCGTTAACGCACGGATCGCGCGTTAAGGTTTCTTCTTCCACGTTTCGCCCGGCCCCGCCTTGAGGACCTCGCCGGGCGACGCATTGGCGAACAGTTTCTCCGCCATCGCGACCGCGACAGTGGAGACCGGGTCGCCGGTCTTCTGCGAGATGCGCGTGTATTCGGCGAGGCGGCCAGCATTTATCTGGTCGACCTTGCGCTTCACATCGGGCGAGACGCGGCCCGGATCGGCGATGCCGATATAGCCGTCGAACTGCTCGCCGATGACGCCTTGCGCCTTGGCCTGCTCGATGACCGGGTCGGCGGCGTGAGCCACCATCAGCGTGGCGGCCGCAAACATCGCGACGATCCAGGTAATGAATTTCTTGAACATGCTCATGACAGGCTCCTTTTTCCTGCCTCAGAACAGATCGGGATTGGCGGCGATCGTGTCCTCAAGATCCTTGTCGAGACGATAGCGGATCTCCTGGTCGATCTTCACATTGAGGTTTATGGTGATCGGCTTGTCAGACGCCTCAATGCGTACCGTTGGCGTACAGGCGGCGGCGCCGGCTGCAAGCGTGAGCGCGACGCCCGTGGCGAGCGTTAGTCTCGCTGCCGGGGGTCTCGTAGATGCTTCAGGCATCGCCTGCTCCGTTGGTTGGGCCGCCAAGACGGCCTGAGTTGCAAGCCTTGCCTCTTCGCGGGTCTGCGTCAATCGGGCTGTCACTGCTGCGCCCCCCGCTCTTTTTGTTCCTGCGCCTGGTCGATTGCGGTCCTGATGTCCGGCTTCTGGAAGGTCGAGGTCAGCAAGGGTACCAACGCGCTGTCGATGCCGATGTTCAACTGGAATGGCTGTCCGCCCATAACGTCAGGATTGCGGCCGAGAACGCTCAGCTTCAGCAGCATCTGCCCGGTCAGGTTTCCATCGAGTCCCACTTCCAGCACCTCGTAGCGAAAATCCTTCAGCGCATCGAACAGCATTTTCGAGTTGTCATCCGCTTGCGCTGCAGCCTCGCCCGGCGATCCTGAATACTGGATAACGCCCGGTCTGACTGACTTGAGCACAGCATTGTCGATCTCGGCTGAACCGGTCGTGAATACGACGGGGAACTCGCCGCCGACGACGCCGGCGAGCTTGAGGTCGGGCAGCTTGAACTGGTCGGCGAGGACAGCGAGGTCCCAGTTCACGGCGCGCGCGACGATGCGGTTCTCGGCGCTGCTGGAGAAAGCGAAGAGATCGGGATCAACGCGGATGAAGCCGCCGACGAAGGGCCATTCGGCGCCTTCGAGCTGGATTGCGTCGAAACCGACGAGCTGGAAGTCGATCGTGCCTTTTTCGATCGGAAGGCCGAGCGTGACCTTGTCGATGCTGATGCGCTGGCCCGGCGCAGATCGCAGATTGAAGAGGTCGGAGACTTCGATGCGCCCCGAGACGCCCTCGAACACGCCGGCCGATGCGAGAGCAAAGCCGAGCTTCTTCAGGTCGAGCACGCCGGAGGCCTTGAAGCCGTCTGCGTTCCACGTCGCGGCGCCGCCGATATCAAGGCGTCCGGTTACGTTGGCGGGACCGATGAGAAGCGGAGAGAGATCTTCCGGCTGGAACTGGCGGGGACGGAAGATAAGCGGGATCGGCTCAAAGGTGAGACCGCCTGCGCCTGTGTCGAGATCGTGGCTCCCCTTGACCTGCGCGACCTGCATGCCGGACTTCGCCATATTGAAGGCGCCGGTGAAGGTGAGCGCACTGTCCTTCAGAAAGCCTTCGGCGCGGAAGCTGGCTTCGGAGAAGCGCTGCGTTGCTGCGGGGTTCGGATCGAAGATGCGCATGGCGACGCCGGTTAGCGCGCCGTTGAGGCTGTCGCCCTGCCCTGACAGATCGAACTTTCCGCTGAGGTCCTCGACGTTCGCCTCATCGGCTTTCACCGAGCCGCCATCGAAGCCGCCGGCGACTTTCCAGCCGCGCGTGAGATCGAGGGCGCCCTTGATGTCTTCGAAGCGGATCGGGACCTGACGCTCATCCAGCTTGAGGCCGACCGTCAGGGGCTCCATGTCGAAATTGGCGCGGAAGCCGCCGGCCGTGCGCCAGCCGATGGCGGCGGGGCCGAGCGCGATGTCGGCGGCGTAGCCAGCGCCGGTGACGGGCATGCGGACGGCGGCGAGCTTGCCCTGGCCGACGAGGTCGTCGCCGGAGCGCTCGACGAGACGGCCGATGGGCGTGTAGCGCAGCGCGGCGGCGCCGAATTTCGTGTCGCCATAGGCGGCGGACTGCCATTCGATGACGGCGCCATTTGGGGCGTCAGCCGTGAAGTCGCCGAAATCCCAGCGCGAGACGACCGAGCCGCTGGCGCGCACGCCTTTCCAGACGCCGCCGGCGAGCGCGCCGTCGAGGCGAATGGAGAGCTGGCCTGCGGCGGCGCCTGCCTTTGCGTCCGAGGACAAGTCGAGGCCGACGAATTCTGCCGACATGCTGTCTGCACCGACTTGCCAGGAGCGGAGAGTTGCAGCGCCCGACAGAGCGATGCGCTCGAGCGTGCCTTCAGCTTTGGCGAGGTTGATGGTGATGGGCGGAGCACCTCCGCCCTGAAGCGCAAGGTTGCCTGCGGCCGTCCATGCGCCGTCTGTCGTGTTGAACGTGCCGACCGGGGCGTTCGTCGTTGACGACGCGGTGAGTGCGAGGCCGCTTGCGGCCTTCAGCATGGCGCCGGAGTTAAGGGAGACGCTTACGCCCTTCGATGTGGCGCTTGCCGACCAGGGGGTGGAGAGGCTGAATGACTGCCCGGCGCGATCGACGGCGGTGCGCAGCGCGTCGGCGAAGGATGGCAGGACGGATTCGAGTGAGGCTGCGGCGAGATCGGAGATCACCGCACGCTGCTGCGACCGGAGGAGGGCAGACGAGATGGTCGCGGCGCCATCGGACACGGCGAGGGTGTCGCCTTCGACCTGCATCTTGCCAGTGACGTCGATGCGGCCTGCGATAGCTTGCGGTGTGGCAAGGCCTTCGGTGATGAGCGAGAGGTCGCCGCCGGAGCCGCTTGCGGACGGCATGATGAATGCGGCGAGCGTGGCCTTCTTCCAGGTGACGTCGGACAGCGCGCCCTCGCCTGTCGTGGCGTTGACCTGCAGACGGCGCACGCTGGACAGCCATTCGCCGAGCGAGAACTCGCCGCCAATCGCGTCGGACTCAATGGTCGCCTTTGCCTCGGTCGCAGAGAGGCTGGTCGTTTCGGTGGAGACCGCGCCGAGCTGAGCCGTGCCATCGCCCTTCAGCACGCCCGCAGACTGTTGCAGCGTCGCGTCAACCTGCACGTCGGCGAGACGCACGCCCTGCGCAATGAAGTTTGCGAGGTCGATCTTGAGCGCGGCGGAGATTTCCTCGCCGGCCACGGTTGCGCGCAGACTCGCGGCGGAGAGTTCCATCGTGCCGCCCGCGACGCCTAGCGATGTTGGCGTTGCTGCGATGTCGACGACGAAGGCGTTGTCGTCGGCGGCAGTGACCGTGCCGTTTGCGATCACGGGTCCTGACAGCGTGTCGCCGATCAGCGTGAAACGCGTGAAGGCGAGACGCGGCAGAGGCTGCGGAGGCGCATCGCTTGGTTTCGTGAAATTCGTGATCGCGGTCTCGAGGTCTCCGAGTGGCGAGCGCTTGCCCGTGAGGTCGAGGCGGACTGTCAATTGATCGCCCGAGACGGCTGTCGGGCGCAGCGAGAACGGGCTGGTCCACGCGAAGTCGATCACGATTTCGCGTGCAGCCACAGCCGCGTCAGGTGCGCCGGGAGCGCGGGCGTCGATGTCGGTTAACGTAACACCGCCGAGATCGAGGCGCGTGATCGAAAGCTCGCAGACAAGGCTCTGACCCCCGCAAACATTACGCGCAATCATTTCGGCAATAGGTTGACGCAACAACCAGAGCGCGAGCCCGAGAATCCCCAATGCGGCGAGAAAGAGGCCGATTCTGCGACCAATCGCTGCGCTTTGGGGAGGTTGTGAAAGCTTTTCTTCAGTCATTGCAGGGTAAAATATGCATTGGTCCTTGTGCTATAGCACCTGAACGTTTTTATTTGCTTCTTCGGTCGCCGCTCGCACAGCACATCGAGGGGTAGCGGCTGGCCGGACAATCCGTTCCGCAAGGAACTTCTCGGAGCACCCATGAAAAACGTACTGTTTGATTGGGGGGTGGGTGCGGCTGCGGCTGTGCTTATAGGGGCTGGACTGGTGGCGGCAGGCGCATCGACGCGCGCCGTTGAAGCGGAAGCGGCAACCGATACTGGCCCTGACCCGCGCGAACTGATGGCTTCCATTACAAGTGCTCGTGAGAGTGTGGACCTCGCAAGTGAGATGAAGCGTGTGTCCGTTTTGCGGAACGAGACGCTTTCATCCGTGCTCGATCGTATCGGCGCGCCGCGTGAAGAGGCGAACGCCGCCGTGTACGCGGCGAGCCAGATGCTTGACCTGCGCAGCATGCAGCCCGGCGACGATGTGACGGCGTGGATCGAGACCGGCGCGGATGGCGTCGTGCGGCTCGGGGGCGTTTCACTGCGTCCGGCGGCAGAGACTCAAGTGCTTGTATCTCGCGCTGCTGATGGCACATGGACGACGCACAAGCTCGACACGCGCCTGACGCCGGGCATCAGCTATGTCGCCGCCGACGTTGATCAGTCTATCTACCAGACCGCACTCGGTCTTGGCGCGCACGATCAGCAGGTTGTCGATTTCGCGGACATCTTCGGATACGACATCGACTTCCAGCGCGAAGTGCATCCGGGCGATCGCTTCGGCATGCTGTACGAAAGCTTCCAGGACGAGCGTGGCGCGGACGTGAAGACGGGCGTCGTGTTGATGGCGGAGTTCGACGGCGCGGCGTTGAGCAAGACGTTCTACCGCTACACGCCAAGCGACGATGGCAATGTCGATTACTTCGACGCGACCGGACAGAGCGCCAAGAAGTTCCTGATGAAGACGCCGATCAACGGCGCGCGTCTGTCATCCGGCTTCGGCAACCGCAAGCATCCGATCCTCGGCTACACCAAGCTGCACAAGGGCACGGACTTCGCGGCGCCGACGGGCACGCCGATCTACGCCGCCGGCAATGGCGTGATCAAAAGCTATGGCGCAAACGGCTCGTTCGGCAACTACGCGAAGATCGAACACGCCAACGGCTACACCACTGCCTATGCGCACATGAGCCGCTATGCGAAGGGCCTTAGGCGCGGCAGCCATGTGAAGCAGGGCCAGGTGATCGGCTATGTCGGGACGACCGGACGCTCCACCGGCCCTCACCTGCACTACGAGGTTTACATCAACAACAAGCCGGTCAACGCCATGAGCCTGAAACTGCCGACGGGCCGTAAGCTCGCGGGCGAGCAGCTCGATGCGTTCAAGGCCGAGATGGCGCGGATCGAGGCGTTGCGTGACCAGGAAATCTCCGAGCGGATGATCGCTCAGGCGGAGCCGGCGGAGCCGGCAGGTCCGGGCTATGCGTCGGTTCCTGTTGCGGCCCCTGCCCCGGCAGAGACCCGCGATGGCGCGCTTCGTCCGTAGTCGACCCGACGCCGCCGCGCTGACGCCACGGCCTTGTCCCGCCCGCTGGGTGGGATAAGTCTGGCGGACGAACCGCACCGGGAGCTGACATGTCGCTGAAGCTGTTTTCCGCCGCCGCCCTTTGCGTCGCGCTTGCCGCGTGCGCGAGCAATCCGAAGCAGGACCCCGGCAGGTTCGGCTTCATGATCGGCTGCTGGCAGTCACCCGATGGCGTTAACAAGGAAGTGTGGTCCTACCCCGAGGGCGGGATCATGTTTGGCTACGCGACGACGACGCGCGACGGCGCGCTCGCCACGTGGGAGCAGTCGCGCATCGACCAGCGCGCAACGCGCGCTGTCTATACGGCGTCGCCCGAGGGCCAGCGTCCTGTGCAGTTCCTTGAGAAGGCGCCTGATCCGCTCGCGCTGGTGGGGCCGAACCAGGTGACGTTCGAGAATGGCGATCACGACTATCCGCAGCGCATCACGTATCGGCTTGTGGAAGATGGCCTGACGGCGGAGATCTCAAAGCTCGATGGCTCGCGCCCGTTTGCGTATTCGTGGGCGCGGTGTGGGGGTTAGCGCATCGCGCGCCCTACGCCATCGCCTTGAGCTTCTGCTCGACCACCTGCGCAATCGCTTTCGCAATCGGCGCCATGATCTCCGGCGTTGTGGTTGTGGCGTCGTCGATTGGCGTGTGGAAGTGGGCGTTGCCGCCCCAGAAGCCGGCGCCTGACTTGTAGCTCTCCGCGAGCACGAGACGGTATTCGCCGAGCGCGGTCCTGGGATCGGCGGCAAGCGGCTTCTCGATCACGACCTGTCCGGCGAAGGCGGCCTCGCATAGCGGAATGAGATCCTTCGTCGCCATCAGCGTGCGCGTGAGGTTGGGCGTGTCGAGGGGCACGAGACCTTCGGCCGTTTCCTCGTAGGCGCGTGCGCCGAAGCTGGCGCCTAGGTGGTACCAGAGGACGGTCTCATTTGGGCCGGGCGCCTGGGTGTGGTGGAAGATCTCGGCGCCTGCATCGACCCATTCGTGGCCTGACGTGGCGATGAAGAGCCAGCGCACGGGGAAGGTCAGCGTCGCCGCCCATGCGGCAAGCGCGCGATGCATGGCGATGCCCGGGCCGCGTTCGCCGCCGCAGGTGAACCAGCCGCTCTGGGGCGTGGAGATGATGACCCAAGGGTCTCCCTCCTTTCCGCGTGTCGCGACGGTGTTGACCCCCGTGCGCTCGCCGCCGGGGCCGGTGATGGTGAGGGTCGCGGGCTGGGTGGACAAGATGAGGGCGTCGACCGTCGCCCTGTCCTTCTCGCCGATCAGGAGCACCGGCGGTTGGAGCGCCATGCCGAGCGGCGTGTTGATGGCGACGAGTTCGCCCGAGGGGCTGGAGATGACGCCGAGGATGCCGATTGCGCCGGCTGCGGCCGCCTGCTGGAAGGCTGCGCGATAGGCGGCGCTGGGCGAGACGGGACCCTCGCGCGGAACGTAGACGCAGGCGATGCAATCCTTCACGGCCTCGGGCGCGGCGGCGTTCCACATCACGACGGAGGCTGTGACGCCCGTGTCTGGCGTGAAGGCGAGCGGCGGCTGCGCGAAGCCGTTGAGGACGATCTCGCCGGAGGTGAGGCGTGCGACAGTGGTGTCCGCGTTGGGGCATGTGACGTCGGTCTGCTCGACCGCGTAGCCGTGGGCGCGGAAATGCCTGGCGAACCAGTCAGACGTGGCGCGATCGCCCGGGCTGCCGGTGCGGTGCGTGCCGAAGTTCACGTAGTCTTCGACGTCTTTCATCAGCGTGGCGCCGTCGAAGGGATCGGCGCCGGGTGTTGTTGCTGACGGGGTGCAGGCTGTGAGGACGATGGCGCCCGCGCCGGTGATGAGTTCGCGTCGGTTCATTGTGCGCCCTGCTCTTCGGTCCTTGCGCTCGTCCTCGTGGATCGACGGGCGCTCCCTGCGGTCGCTGCCAGGCGCCATTTGCGATTGGCGCGCCGGATGATGCAAGCGTCCGTTTATCACTTCGCCGATGGCAAATGCCGCAGTTGGCGGGCCATGAAGTCTACGCCGCACGCCCAAAGAACGGCAGGCTTCCTGCGCGGGACAGCTTGATGACAGACAAGATTCTTGCTGACGCAGCGTCAAGGCGCGGCTTTGTGTTCGCTCTGCTTCTGTCGCTGCGTTGACTTCGCGGCGGCGCACTCAATACTCGCAGAGATAAGCGCGATTACACAAAAACGGCGCTCAGGGAGAAGACGGGATGAAACCGCAGGCATTGCTGTCGGGCGTGGCCGCCCTTGTGCTGATCGTGGCCGGCGGCGGCATTGCGCTGGCGAACAACACCGGCCCGGCAAGCCTGACGCCGGCGCGCGTCGACAATTTCCGCCTGACGGACAATCAGGGCTTTGCGCAGGACCTGAAGCGGCTGGTCGATGTGAAGGCCATCGCGCTGGTGACGAGCGTGGCGGGCGACAAGGGATCGCAACACGCCGCAAAGATTCTCGAAGGGCTGAAGTCGCAGCATCCGGATGTGGCGTTCCTTATGCTGAACTCGAGCGCGAAGACGCGCGGCGAGGTGGCGGCGGAAGCAGCGCGTCTGGGTGTGACGATGCCGGTGCTGCATGACGAGTTGCAGCTGGCTGGCGAGCAGCTGGGCGTCACCTATGCGGGCGAGGCCTTCCTGATCGAGCCGAAGACGCTGCGCATCCTGTATCATGGTCCGGTGGATGGCAGCGCGGCGGCAACGAGCGCCAAGGGCTATCTGAAGGAAGCGCTGAGCGACGTGCTGGCCGGGCGCGCCGTCGCGACCGCGAACGTTGTGGGCAAGGGTACGCCGATCAACTTCGTCGACCGCGGCAGGCGCGCGCAGCATGCGAAGATTTCCTACGCGAAGGACGTGGCGCCGATCCTCGAGGAGAAGTGCGTTGTCTGTCACCAGACCGGCGGCATCGCGCCGTTTGCGATGTCGGACTACAATCAGGTAAAGGTGTTCGCGCCGATGATCCGCGAGGCGATCCGCACCAAGACGATGCCGCCCTGGCATCCTGATCCGGCGGTCGGCAAGTTCGAGCACGATGGCGGGCTTTCGGCCGACCAGATCCGCACGGTCGTCCACTGGGTCGAGGCGGGAGCGCCGCGTGGCGAGGGCGATGATCCGCTGGCGAAGCAGGCGCATACGGCGCCGGACTGGCCGCTGGGCAAGCCGGACCTCGTGCTCGACGTGCCGGCCTACACCGTGCCGGCGTCTGGCGTGGTCGACTATCAGTTCCCCGCGGCGGTGAACCCGCAGACCGAAGCGCGCTGGGTGAAGGCGGCAACGCTGCTGCCCGGCGACCGGCAGGCGACGCACCACATCCTCTCCGGCTACATGAAACAGTTCGCGACGGGACCGGCGTCTTCGCAACTGTGGGAGGCTTCCTACGGCGAATACGCGGTGGGCGGTGAATCGCTGTCGATGCCGCAAGGCGTTGGTATCGAGCTGCCCGCGGGCGGCGCGATGGGCTTCCAGATGCACTACACGCCCTATGGCAAGGAGGCGGTCGATAAGTCGAAGATCGGCTTCTACTTCTATCCGAAGGGCGAAGAGCCCACGAAGATCATGCGGCACTATGTGATCGCCAACAGCTTCATCGAGATTCCGGCGGGCGTCGAGAACCACAAGGAGGTCGGCTACACCGTCTTCCCGAAGGAGGCGATGCTGCACTCCGTGTTTCTGCACACGCACTATCGCGGGCGCGCAGGCAGCCTCGACATGATCCTGCCCGACGGCACCAAGCAGGCGCTGATCAGCCTGCCCCGCTATGATTTCAACTGGCAGCGGACGTATACATTCACTGATCCCGTGAAGGTCCCTGCGGGCGCCAAGATCGTTGCGACCTACTGGTACGACAATTCGGTGCGCAACCCGGCCAATCCCGATCCGAAGGAGACGATCGTCTGGGGTCCGCAGTCATGGGAGGAGATGCACTACACATCCCTCTACTACCAGTGGACCGACGAGACGGTGGCGAAGGAAGCCGACGGCACCGTCGTGATGCGCGAGATGCCGAACCGGATGATGGGCGCGCTGGACGCCAGTTTCGATGGCAAGGTTCAGCGCGCGGAGTTGCGCGGACGGGTGGACAAGGCGATCGGGCCGAACTGGGCCAGCATCGATCTCGACAAGGACAATGCGCTCGACAAGACCGAACTGGGCGGTGCGATGAAATACCTGACGGCGCTGATGCGGTCGGGACGGAGCAATCGCGACGCGCCGCAGCAGAACTAGCCCCCGACGCCATGCGAGATGGAGGACAAGTCTTGAAGACAAGCTTGATCGCGATAATGGCGCTGGCAGGCGCGGGCCTGCTCTGCCCTGCGGCCATGGCGCAAACGGCGCCGGGTTTCCAGACGCCGACGACCAGCTGGGGGGCGCCCGATCTTACCGGCTTCTGGACCAACACGTCGCTTACGTCCATGCAGCGGCCGGCAGGCGCCGAGAAGCTTGTGCTGGACGAGAAGGAGGCGGAGCAGCTGACTCGCCGCAATGTCTATTCCGCGGCCGAGCGCGAGGAAGCGGGCGCGTCCAAGCTGGATGAGGCGTCTTCTAAAGAGCTACTGTCGGATGGAAACGCATCGCGCGCCTACAACCGCTACTGGATGGACCCCGGCACAAGTTATGCGCAGGTGAAGGGCCAGTTCCGGTCGAGCTGGATCACCTATCCGCAGGACGGGCGCATACCCTACACCGAGGCGGGCATCCGGGCGAACACGCGCACCAACTCGTTCGACGATTTCGAGATCCGCCCCCTGCCCGAGCGCTGCATCATGAGCTTCACCGGCGGCGCTGGCCCGGTGATGAACAACGGGATGTACAACAACACGTACCAGATCGTTCAGGCGCCCGGCCATGTGATGATCCTGACCGAGATGATCCACGACGTTCGCGTAATCCCGATCGGCGTGCGCGGCGAGATCAAGCACGGGCCGCGCGAGATTCCGAAGTGGGGCGGGGATTCGATCGGCTGGTATGAGGGCAACACGCTAGTGGTAGAGACGGTCAACTCGCACCCTAAGCAGCGGTCCTTCATCTCGCCGCAGGGCAAGGTGACAGAGCGCTACACGCGCTGGGCCGATGGCGAGATCTTCTACGAGTTCCACGTCGAGGACCCTGTGCTCTACAAGGAAGCTTGGACGGGCGAGATGTCGCTGCGCGGCTCGGAGCAGCCGGTTTACGAATACGCCTGTCACGAAGGCAATCACGCGCTGCCGGGCATTCTTGCGGGCGCGCGCCAGCTGGAGCGCGAGGGACGTCCGCATCCGCCGGAGAAGCCGATCTTCGCTGGCGTGGATGTGTCGGACGGGGAGTAGCGGCTCGCTTGGCGGGCTCGCTGGTCGACCGGTACATCGCCGCCACTTTCCGCGCCTCATCCGCCACGGCCTTGCGAAGTGCGGGTGGCCCCAGCACCTCCAACTCCGCGCCAAGGCGCAGCAACTGGCGCGCTGATTGCGATACGTCCTCCACGGGTATCTCCGCCTTCACCCATCCTTCGGGCTGCGCCTTCGCGTTTTTTGCCGCAACCGCAAGCTCCGCCGCCGGATAGTTGTCGCGCAGCAGCCTGCGGCTTTCGGGCGAGATGCGAATGCTGGCGCGCCCGCTCAGCAGGCGCGCCTAGAACTCACGGGCGGATGCCTCCCAGTGTTGCGCCAGATCGAAACGCGCGGGACGCCTGAAGCTTGCAGGCAGCACATCCAGCGAGCTTATGTTGGAGACACGATAGGTGCGCGGCGCGGTCTTCTTTCCAACAACCTTTGGCGCAGAAGCGACGAGATACCAGACGCCCGCCTTCAGGACCAACCCAAGCGGATCGATCTCGCGCGTGACGGCGGCCTTCCAGCTTTCATAGCCGATGCGCACGCGCTGGTCCTGCCAGACTGCTGCGGCCAGCGCGGGCAGCACGCCCGGCGGGTCGATCCGCGCATACCAGGGCGCGGCGTCGAGGTGAAACCGGGCGGCGACGCGCTGGGCGCTGGCGCCGCTTTCAGGCGGCAGGCTGGCGAGCAGCTTCAGCTGCGCCGCAGCCGCCTCCGCGCCAAGGCCAAGATCGGCGGCCGCCCCGCCTGCACCCGCGAGCAGCAGCACCTCCGCCTCGCTGTGCGTAAGGCCGGTGAGCCTGGTGCGATAACCTTCATGGAGTTCGAATCCCCCTGCCCGCCCGCGCTCGGCATAGACCGGCACGCCAGCCGCGCTCAGCTGGTCGATGTCGCGATAGATGGTGCGGATCGAGACTTCGAATTCCTGCGCAAGGGACTCGGCCGACAGCCTGCCGCGCATCTGGAGCATGATGAGGATGGAGAGAAGCCGGCTCGCGCGCATTTCTTCAGCATGCCCCGGAAATCATGACACACGATGGCAGGTATAGACGCGCATGCTTCGCCTGTCGCCGCATTTCGCGGCAACGGGGAAGAGGCGCTCATGATGAATCCTGCTAGACGCGATGTCCTGAATGCGGGCGCGGCGGCGCTTGTCGGAGAAGGGTTCAGCGGCGACGCTTTCGCGCAACCCGCGCCGGGCTATCTGGATGCAGTAGCGCCAGGCAAGCCGGGCGATTTCGACTTCCTGCACGGCGAGTGGAAGATCGCGCACCAGCGCCTGCTGAAGCCCGGCGAGTGGGACCGGTTCGCGGGCGAGGCGACGTGCTGGAGCATTCTCGGCGGCGTCGCCAGCATCGAGGAGTTGCGCATTCCGGCGCGCGACTTCTACGGCATGGGCCTGCGCACGCTCGACATGCAGGCGCTGGTCTGGAGCGATTACTGGATGAACGCCAAGTGGGGCGTCATCGGCTCGGAGGGCGTCAAGGGCGGCTTCGTGCGCGGCGACAGCGTGTTCCTGTCCGACGATGTCGACGGCGACACGCCGATCAAGGTGATTGGCCTGTGGGACCAGATCGCAGCGAGCTCGTGCCGGTGGCGACAGGGCGTCAGCCGCGATGGCGGCAAGACCTGGGAGTGGAATTGGATCATGGAGTGGACGCGCGCGTGACACCCACGCTCGCTGCAAGATCCGGGAACACCTTGCCGACCTTGCTCATCAGGTAGTCGCCATAGGCGCCTTCAAACGCCTGCAGGTTCGCCTTGTCCCAGCGCTGCGCGCTGTCGTTGGCAGCGGCATGGCCGGGCAGCGGCACGATGCGGGCATCGAACCCGGGATCGAAGAAGAAGGGGAAGGACAGGCGCGAGCGGCCGCTGCTGTTGAGCACACGGTGGGGGGTGGAGCGGTAATGGCCGGCGGTGAGCCTGTCCAGCATATCGCCGATATTGACGACGAGCGCGCCGGGAATGGGCGCGGCGTCGATCCAGCCAAGTGGCATCTTCACCTGCAGGCCGCCGATATCGTCCTGCGCCAGAAGCGTGAGCAGGCCATAGTCGGTATGCTCGCCCACGCCCCAGCCTTCGCCTGGGCTGGAGGCCGGGTAGTGAAAGATGCGGAACAGAAGCGTCGGCTGTGAGGTGTAGGCGCGCCGGAAATACTGCGCGTCGAGGTCGAGGCTCAGCGCCACGCCTTCCATGATCGCGTGTGCCGATTGCTCCGCGCCGTTCATGAAGGCGGTGACCGCCTCGCGAAGTTCGGGCACGGCGTCGGGAAAGAGGTTCGCGCCGTGCAGCGGAAGTCCCGCAGCGACGCGCGCATCATCCGGCCCCAGCTCCTTGCCGAAATAGATCCCTTCCTTGATATCGGGCTTTCCCGAGGTGAGTTCACCGCCGACAGGAAAGAAGCCGCGCCAGGCTCGGCCGCCGCGCGCCATCGCGATCTGGATCTTCTCCGCTTCCGGCAACGCGAAGAAGCGATGGCTGGCGCGTGCGAGCTGGT
>JBBAUA010000068.1:0-15293 GCA_040398465.1 Hyphomonadaceae bacterium
CGTAGCGGATCGGGTTGCGCGTCGATGCCCAGATCGCGGCATCGAGCAGGTCGAACTCCAGCAGCGCGATGTCGGGATCGTTCTTCGTCGGCCACCAGGCGGCGACATGGTCGTTCCAGTATTCCTCTATCTTGCCGCGATCACGGTTCTCATGCAGATCGCCCATCAGGCAGGCGTGGTAGTCCTGATCCTTGCCCGTGACGCAGAAGTGGGCGTGCGCTCCGCCACTGAGTTCGCGGAAGAAGTCGGATGCGCGACTCGTGAAGAACCAGAGGCGCGCCTCGCCGTCCTTGTCAGCCTGATGCGCCATGGGCTGCATGTGGCTGTGCGAGCCTTCGATGCCGAGCATGCCGGCGCGGACCTTGTCGAGTTGCTCCCAGAGTTGCTTCTCGGGTGCTTCTTCGGTCTTACGGGTGTGGCCCATGATCGGTGGCTCCTTGAATTGGGTATCGTCTAGCAACGGGTCTCGCCGGCATGGGTTCCGATGGATTGACCCTCACGCTGAACAGGGTCTAAGCCCTCGTTACTTCCACTGGAGCCGCCCATGAGGGTCGTTACCGTCTAGTTCGCGCCGGGGTTCCGCCCGGCCCGGCACACCCGTGCCTTCGCTGCGTGACCGCTGGTCGCGCGCATGAAGAACCTGTTGGAAGCATCTCAAATGTTCGAATTCATCCGGCGCGCCTCGCCGTTGTGGGGCAACGCCAACTTCAATCGCCTGTGGGCGGCGCAGATCCTGTCCGCCTTTGGCAGCCGCATCACGCGCACGGCCCTGCCGATCATCGCCGTCAGCGTGCTGTCGGTGTCGCCGTGGGAGGCAGCCCTTCTGGCTGCGCTGACCTACGCGCCCTACGTCCTTGCAGGCGCGCTGGGCGGCGGCTTCATCGAGCGCGGGAACAAGACGCGGATCATGGTGGCGATGGACCTGTTCCGCTTCGCGATCGTGATAGCGACGCCCGTGGCCTGGTACTTCAACCTGCTCAGCTTTCCTTTGCTGTGCGCGCTGGCCGCACTGGCGGGGGCGGCGAGCGCGCTGTTCCAGAATGCCGATGTCGCGATCCTGCCGCGGCTGGTGACGAAGGATCATCTCGTCGATGCGAACTCGCGCCTGCAGGCGACCGAGTCGCTGGCCGAGCTGACGGGGCCGGGGATCGCCGGCGTGATGATCGACCTGCTGACTGCGCCGGTTGCGATGATCGCCGATGCTCTCACCTTCATCTGGTCGGCGTTCTGGCTCTGGAAGATTCCGAAGGGAGCCGGGGAAGCAGTGGAGGAGGTCGTTGCCGATCCTGCATCGCGCCAGCCGACGATGCAGCGCATGCGGGATGATGCCGTGGTGGGCTTCCTCACCATCTGGCGATGCCGGCCGATGCGCGCGATCATCACGGCCACGTTCTTCTTCTATGTCTCGGCCGGATTCTTCTTCGCAACGTTCACGCTGTTCATGCTGCGTGTGCTGCAGATGACGCCGACGCTGATGGGCGTCATCATCTCAGTGGGCGGCGTGAGCGCGCTTCTGGGCTCGCTGGCGGCGCAGCCGCTGGCGAGGCGGATGGGTCAAGGTCCGGCAATTGTAGCTGGTTTCCTGATGGCGTCGGCGGGGACGATGATGCTGATACCGGCGGCGATGCTGCCGCAATGGTCGATCTTCTTCATGGTGCTGCAGCAATTGCTTGGCGACGCCGGGATGATGATCTTCACCATCCTGGCAGTGAGCCTCCAGCAGCGGCTCCTGCCCGAGGATCAGCTGGCGCGGGCCAATGGCTTCAACCAGGTGGTCAACGGCTTTGGCATGACCATCTCGATCCTGACGGCAGGGTGGGTCGCGGAATCGATTGGCGTTTCGAACACCGTGATTATCGGCGCCTGCATCTCTGCGGTCGGCGTCATCCCCCTGCTGACGCGCCACCTCTTGTCCATCAAGCAAAAGCCGCCGCTCAGCGAGGGGCTGGCGGCGGCTGATTGATCGACGTTGGCGTGACTCAGGCTTGGGCGACCTGGCTCACATCGCCGTGGCAGTTCTTGTAGCGCTTGCCCGAGCCGCACGGGCAGGGGGCGTTGCGCGGCGTGGACGCCCATGAGGCGGGCGACTGGCCTTGCGGCGGCGCCTGCTGCGGAGCGGCCTGCGCGGGCGCTGCCAAGGGGCGCGAGGCGACCTGTGTCGGCGTGCGCGCGGGGCCGGTGTCGGCTCCCGGCGGCTGTTCCATCACGAACTGGCCGCGCATGAGGAGGCGCGTGACATCCGAGCGGAGATCGCTCAGCAGGCGCTCGAACAGGGTGAAGGCCTCGTTCTTGAACTCGTTCAGCGGATCGCGCTGGGCATAGCCGCGCAGGTGGATGACCGAGCGCAGCTGGTCGAGATGCCAGAGGTGCTCGCGCCAGCGCGTGTCGACAGCCTGGAGCAGGATCTGCTTCTCGATGAAGCGCATGCGGTCCTCGCCGACCATGGCGGTCTTCTGCACATAGTATTCGGCGGCTGCGGCGTTGAGCTTGTCGGCAATCTCCTTGCCCTCGACGCCTTCCGTATTGGCCCATTCGCGCACGGGAACGGGCAGGCCGAGGATGTCGGCGACTTCCTCTTCCAGTTCGGTGATGTTCCACTGTTCCTGGTAGGCCTTCTCCGGCATGTGGCGCTTGCACATGTCGTTGATCAGCTCGGTGCGCATTTCCGTGGTGGTGTCGTTGACGCTGGCGGCGCGCATGAACTCGATGCGCTGTTCGAACACAGCCTTGCGCTGGTCGTTGGTGACGTCGTCGAATTTCAGCAGGTTCTTGCGGATCTCGAAGTTGCGCTGTTCGACGCGCTTCTGCGAGGTCTCGAGCGCCTTGTTCATCCACTTGTGGGTGATGGCTTCGTCTTCCTTGATGCCGAGGCCGCGCATGATGGCGTCGAGGCGTTCGGCCGCGAAGATGCGCAGGAGGTCGTCCTCGAGGCAGATGTAGAATTTCGAGCGGCCGGGGTCGCCCTGACGGCCGGTACGGCCACGCAGCTGGTTGTCAATGCGGCGGCTTTCGTGGCGCTCTGTCGCCAGCACGTAGAGGCCGCCGGCGGCGAGCGCCTCGGCTCTCTTGGCGGCGACATCGGCCTCGATCTTCGAGCGCAGTTCCTTGAGTTCGTCCTCGGTGAGCTCGCGGCCAAGTTCCTTGGCGCGCGCTTCGCCCTCGTCGGCGACGCGCATCTCGACGTTGCCGCCGAGCTGGATGTCCGTTCCGCGGCCGGCCATGTTGGTGGCGACGGTGACCGTGCCGGGGACGCCGGCCTGGGCGATGATGAAGGCTTCGCGCTCGTGGTGGCGGGCGTTCAGCACCTGGTGCGGAATGCGTTCGGCCGAAAGCAGGTTGGACAGGATCTCGGATTTCTCGATCGAGACCGTGCCAACCAGTACGGGCTGCTTGCGGCGCGCGCAGTCGCGGATGTCGGCGATGACCGCCTTGTATTTCTCTTTCGCCGTGCGGTAGACGACGTCGTCCTCGTCGATCCGCTTGACCGGCTTGTTGGTCGGGATCTCGGTTACTTCCAGCTTGTAGATGTCCGAGAATTCGGCCGCCTCGGTCGAGGCCGTGCCGGTCATCCCGGCGAGCTTGTCGTAGAGGCGGAAATAGTTCTGGAAGGTGATCGAGGCGAGCGTCTGGTTCTCGGGCTGGATCTTGGTCTTTTCCTTCGCCTCGATGGCCTGGTGGAGGCCTTCCGAGAGTCGCCGGCCCTGCATCATGCGGCCAGTGAATTCGTCGATCAGCATCACCTCGCCATTCTTGACGATGTAGTCCTTGTCCTTCTGGAACAGCTTGTGGGCGCGCAGCGCCTGGTTGGCATGGTGGACCAGCGAGATGTTGGCGGGTTCATAGAGCGAGCCCTGCAGGATGCCGGTCTGCACCATCAACTCTTCGATCTTCTCGTTGCCGCTTTCGGAATAGACGACCGAGCGGGCCTTCTCGTCGAGCGTGTAGTCTTCGGTCGAGAGCAGCGGGATGATCGCGTCGATCTGCTGGTAGAGCTCCGAGCGGTCGTCGGTCGGGCCCGAGATGATCAGCGGCGTGCGGCTCTCGTCGACCAGGATCGAGTCGACCTCGTCGACCATGGCGAAGCGGTGGCCGCGCTGGACCATGTCGGCCAACGAGTACTTCATGTTGTCGCGGAGGTAGTCGAAGCCGAATTCATTGTTGGTGCCGTAGGTGATGTCGCAGGCGTAGGAGGCGCGGCGCTGGGCGTCGTCGAGGCCGTGCACGATCTTGCCGACCGACATGCCGAGGAAGCGGTAGACCTTGCCCATCCATTCGGCGTCGCGCGAGGCGAGGTAGTCGTTGACGGTGATGACGTGGACGCCCCGGCCTTCGAGGGCGTTGAGATAGACTGGCGCCGTGGCGACCAGCGTCTTGCCCTCGCCGGTGCGCATTTCGGAGATGCCGCCCTTATGGAGCACGATGCCCCCGATCAGCTGGACGTCGAAATGCCGCAGACCCAGAGCGCGCTTTGACGCCTCCCGGACGGTGGCGAAGGCCTCGGGCAGGATGTCCTCGAGCTTGGCCCCGTTGGCGACCTGCTGGCGGAAATCCTTCGTCCGCTGGCGCAGGGCGTCGTCGGAAAGGGCCTCCGTTACGGGCTCCAGCGCGTTGATCCGCTGGACGAGGGCCCTGTAGGGCCTGATCTTCCGGTCGTTGACCGACCCGAATATCTTTTGGGCAATCCCGAGCATTCGAATATCCGCTGCCAGCCTGCGCGATCCGCAAATGGTCGCGATGTCCCTTACATATAGTGTATACGGGGGAGTTATCCGGCCTCGGCTACACACGTCCAGCTATTGTGAATTTCCCATGGGGAAACTCACTCGACTTGAGCGTTGCCGAGACGTAAGGACCGGCATTCCCGGTGTCAATTGGACCACGGGAGCGCTGACTGTTCTCGATGCCGGTCAGCAGGCCGGCTGACAGCTTAAGGAGCCTCAGCATGGCATTTGGGACACGCCCTCTTATGCTGGCCGCTTTGGCGGCATGCCTGCCGCTGGCGGGATGTGGCGGGGAAGCCGCCCCGATGGAGGAGGCGGCCGAGGGCGATGTTTCGGCCGAGGCAGCCACGGTCAACGGCCAGGCCATCTACGTTTCCGACGTCGATATGGAGGCCCGGATGCGCGGGCTGGTGAAGCCGGGCGAGACACTTGCCCCCGGAAGCGCCGAATTCGATGAAGTCCTGGAAGGGCTGATCGAGGTGAAGCTGCTCGCCGTGGAGGCTGTCGATCGCCGCCTCGATGAGGAGCCCGAGGCTCGCCACCGGCTCAACACGGCGCGCGATCAGATCCTGATGAACATCCTGCTCGAGCGGATTGCCGAGGAGAAGATCGACGAAGCGGCCCTCCGCAAGATGTACGAGGCCCAGCTCCAGCTGCTCGAACCGGACCTGGAGACCGAGGCGCATGTTCGCCACATCCTGGCCCCGACACGCGACGCGATCGAGAAGGTCGCGGCCGAGCTGAAGACCGGCGTGGACTTTGCGGTTCTTGCGGCCCGCCGTTCGACCGACGCGGCGACGCGCCTTGATGGCGGCGACCTTGGCTACCTGACCGCAGGGGCGGTCTCGCCCGAGCTGGCGCGCGTGATCCGCGATATCCCGAAGGGCGGCGTCTCGCGCCCGTTCGAAGACGCGCAGGGCTGGCATATCGTGAAGGTCGAGGATGTTCGCAAGAAGCGGCCGCCCTCGATCGACGAGCTCGACGAAAAGATCAGGCGGTTTCTCAAGGAGCAGGAGTTCGAGAAGATCCTGAAGGAGCTCCGCGCTGATGCGGAGATCGTCAAGCGCAATCCGGCGCGCTCCTCGCGGCTGGATGCGCCGGCGGCTACGGCGGCGCCGAAACCTGTCGAGCGCGCGCCGGCAGCGCCGGCGCCCGAGGCGCCTGCGCCGGATACGTCTCAAGGCATAACGATCCTGCCGATGGAGCCGGTTCCGCCGCCGGCCGAGACCCGCGACCCCGCGGCGCCGCCAACGCCAGCCACGCCGCAATAATCCAACGTCCGAAAAAGGTATCCGACTTGGCCACCGCATCAGACCTGCCCGTATCGCCGCTTGCGCCGGAGCGTTTCCCTGTGCTGCCCAGGGTGGCGGGCATGGAGGCGGTCACGCACTCGCTTGGTCTCTACAAGGGTCGCGTGCGGGATGACCTTCTGGTGGTGCACTTTCCCAACGGCGCAGCGGCGGGCGGCATATTCACGATGTCTTCGACCCGTTCGGACGATGTCGACCGCTGCCGGGCGGCGCTGAAAGCGGGCGGGGGCAGGGCGCGGGTGCTGGTGGTGAACACGGGCAATTCCAACGCTTTCACGGGCGCCGCAGGCGTTGCGAAGAATGCGGCGACGATCGCGTCGGCGCGCAAGCAGTCGGGCTGCAGCGAGCATGAAGTGTTCATCTCGGCGACCGGCGTTATCGGCGAGCCGCTGCCGCCGCACATCGTCTCGGGCGGCGTCGAGCATGTGTGGGACAGGCTGGACGCGCCTGACTTCGAGAAGATCGCCAACTGCATCCGCACGACGGACACGTTCGCCAAGGCTGCCGGCGAGACGGTGGACCTCAATCGCCGCAATGTGTCGATCGTGGGCGTGGCCAAGGGTTCAGGCATGATCCAGCCCAACATGGCGACGACGCTGAACTACATGTTCACCGACGCGAACCTGGCGCCCGCCGTGTGCCAGGCGCTGATCGCGAAACTGGGTGATCTCACCTACAACTGCATCACGGTGGATTCGGATACGTCGACATCCGACACGCTGCTGTTCTTCGCGACGGGAGCGGCGGGCGGCGAGCCGATCGAGAATCCGGATGATCCACGCCTCGCCGATTTCATCGCAGCGATGCACCGGGTGCTGCTTGATCTTGCAACGCAGATCGTGCGCGACGGAGAGGGCGCGACCAAGATCATCGAGATCACGGTGGAGGGTGCAGCAAGCGACGCATCGGCCAAGGTGATCGCCTGCTCGATCGCCAACTCGCCGCTGGTGAAGACGGCGATTGCCGCCGGCGACGCCAACTGGGGCCGCGTCGTGATGGCTGTCGGCAAGACCGCCGAGCCGGTCGAGCGGGACAGGCTGTCCCTGTGGTTCGGTGATCATAAGGTGGCGCACGAAGGCGCGCGCGCGGCGGACTATTCGGAAGCAGAAGCCACCAGGGCGGTCTCGGGCGAACAGGTCTTCATCCGCGTTGATGTTGGCGTCGGCCGGGGCAAGGCGACGGTTTGGACCTGCGATCTCACCGATGGTTACGTGAAGATAAACGGCGCCTACAGAAGTTGATCGAGCCGTCTCAACCGGATGCTTACTTCGTCATGACACAAGGGAAGAGTGCGATACCGCTGGTGCTCGTCGCTGCGGCCGCGCTGGTGCGAAACGATGGACGGTTGCTGCTTGCGCAGCGGCCAATGGGAAAACCGATGGCTGGTCTCTGGGAGTTCCCGGGCGGCAAGGTGGAAGCCGGTGAAAGCCCTCAGGGCGCGCTCGCGCGTGAACTGAAGGAAGAGCTGGGCCTGACCGTGGCCGAGGCCGACATGTCGGCTTTCTCGTTCGCGGCGCATGACTATGAAAAGTTTCGCCTGCTGATGCCGGTCTTCCTGGTGCGCAGGTGGGGTGGGGAACTGGAAGCTCGTGAGGGGCAACAGCTCGCGTGGGTATCGGCTCAGGAGATCGGGAACTATCCGGCCCCAGCAGCCGACATTCCCCTGTTTGCACAGTTCATCGACTGGTCAGAGGCGGGACGCGCATGAAATCGCTGAACACGTTCCTTCGCATGCTCAAGAGCCGGTCGGGCGCCACCGTGATCGAGTACTGCCTGATTGCGGGCATCATCTCGATCGCCATCGTCGGCTGGGCG
Source organism: Hyphomonadaceae bacterium (assembly GCA_040398465.1). Classification (GTDB taxonomy): domain Bacteria; phylum Pseudomonadota; class Alphaproteobacteria; order Caulobacterales; family Hyphomonadaceae; genus UBA7672. The sequence continues at coordinate 7,847 of JBBAUA010000068.1, forward strand.
ACGATGATCGGCAACACCACGAACGACTCGTTCAACGCCGTGCAGGTCGGCTTCAGCTAACCCGCCTTCTCGCCCGTTCCATGCTCCTTCACGCCCAGCGCATCGGCGAGGCGCACGGTGGCGCTGCCGGGGCGTTTCGCCTTCGGTTGATCCGGCGAGGGGGACCAGCCTGACAGGGTGACGACTTCGAACGTGGCGCGCACGCGACCGTCGGCGTCCGTGAAGCGTTCTGCATAAATCTCCATGGCGCGCATCAGGATGGCGCGGGTCAGCGGCGGGGCGCTGCGATCCGCAAACGCCGCCGTCTCGCCCATGCCGCGCAGTTCGGCCAGCAGGCGCAGCGGATGGGCGTAACGAACCGTGCGCGCGTCATTGTCGGCGACGGGCATGGCGAAACCTGCGCGTTGCAGCAGGCCGGCGCCGTCGATCACATCGAGATAGGGCGAGATGCGGTTGGCCGCTCCGCCGCGGATCTCTTCTTCCGCCGAGAGCAGCGACTGGCGCAGTTCGGTCAGCGTGCGGCCGCCGAGGACGGCGCCGATGAACAGCCCGTCCGGTCTGAGCGAGCGCCTGATCTGGACCAGCGCGCCGGGCAGGTCGTTCACCCAGTGCAGCGACAGGGCAGAGACGACGAGGTCGAAGGATGCTTCGGCGAAGGGAAGGGCTTCCTCGTCGAGGACGATGTCGGGCCTGTACGCGGACGCGAGATCGGCGCGGATCACATGGCCAAGGCGGTTGCGGACGATCTGGTCGGACTGGAGCGCCCGGGTCAGCAGGCCGTCATGCGCGCCGAGATCGAGGACGCGGTCGAACCGGCGATTGATCGCCGACAATCGGAAGGCGATGTCTTCCGCCGCGAGCTGTTTCAGGAACGAATGATCGCGGAAGTTTGCAGCAGCGCGCGCGCGGCGGCGTGCGTGCAGGGCGCGATCGAAGATCCGCATGGGATCGTTTGGCTTCGGGGGCGGGGCGGGTGTGGACGACATCGAAGCGGTATGTAGCCTCTGGCAAGCCCCGCGGTAAGGCGCGGCGGCGTAACCGTGTGATGTCTGCGCTCGCGGGCATGACCTGGCCGCAGCGGTCGCTGATTTCGCACCGGGAACTGGCCGGGCCGGGCGCGCTGGAGCCCGAGCTGTGGTCGAAACTTCGCTTCCTGTCGGAACCGCTGTGCGCGCGGTGCGGCATGCAGTTCGAGTTCGTGGTGGATCCGGGGCATGCATCGCCGATCCGCCGGCTTATGACCGTGCCCGGGCGGCCGTGATTTATGGGGATGTGTCGCGCGACCTGGTGCTCGGGCTGAAATACCAGGGTAGGCGGCATGGGCTGGTTGTGCTGGGCGGCTGGATGGCCGGGGCGGGGGCGGAACTGCTCGCCGAGGCGGACCTGATCGTGCCTTTGCCGCTGCACTATTTCCGGCTGGTGCGGCGGGGGTTCAACCAGTCGCGCTGGCTGGCGGCGGCGCTGTCGCGGTCGAGCGGGGTGAGGCTTACTATGGATGCGCTGAAGCGCGCGCGCGACGCCGATCCAGGGCGGTATGTCGGCGGCGGCGCGCCGGCGCAATGTTCAGGGCGCGTTCCGGGTGAGGGCCAGCCGGAAGGCGCTGATCAGGGGCCGCCGCGTCCTGCTGGTGGACGATGTGATGACCACAGGTGCGACGGCAGCGGCCTGCGCCCTGGCCGTGAAGCGTGCCGGAGCGGCATGCGTCGATGTGCTCACGCTGGCCCGTGTTGCAGGCCCGCGGACAGCGATCATATAGTTTTTGGAACGATTCCAGATATCTTCCGTAAAGCGTTAGGGAGTTGTTCTGAACCCGCCTGCACCCTTTATCTGCGGGCGAAACGATCGAATGAGGAGCTGGCCGGTGGCGGCGCGCGTCGAGATCTACACGAGGGACTTCTGCAGCTACTGCACGCGCGCAAAGAACCTGCTTGCGGCCAAGGGCGCTGCGTTCACCGAAATCCGGGCGGGCGACGATCCGGATAAGCGCCGCGAGATGATCCAGCGCAGCCATGGCACGACCTATCCGCAGATCTTCATCAACGGCCGCCATGTCGGCGGGTCGGACGACATCCACGACCTCGACCGGGCGGGCAGGCTGGATGCGCTGCTGGCCGAACCGGCCGCGGCGTGACCAGGAAAGCGAGACAGACGTGATCCGCTATTCGCTCGCCTGTGTTGGAGAGCACGCATTCGAGGCGTGGTTCTCGAACTCGTCCGCCTATGACACGCAACGAAAGAAGAAGCTGGTCGAGTGCCCGGTGTGCGGATCGACCGACATCCACAAGCAGATCATGGCGCCGATGGTGCGCTCCTCCGACAGGGCGGTGCCGGCCGAGGTGGTCGCCGCGAAAGTCGCCGGCGAAATCCGCGCCCATATCGCGAAGACGCACGACTATGTCGGCGACAAGTTCGCCGAGGAAGCGCGCTCGATGTATTATGGCGAGACCGAGCACCGCCCGGTCTGGGGCGAGGTAACGCCCGACGTGGCGCAGGAATTGGTCGAGGAGGGTGTGCCTGCCATGCCGCTGCCCAAGCCGTTCGCGCCGGAGCCGCCGAAGCGCAAGGGGCGGGTGAATTAGGGGCGGACAGGTGGGGTCTCAGGCAACAAGGGCGTTCACAAGTGTTCGCCCCATTGTCGAGGCGTGCTAAAGGCTCCGGCAATACGAGGAATGTCCCATGACCCAGGCCGGATTCATCGACGCTGCTGACGCGCCGCCGCGGGCGACCAACGAGATCAAGCTCTATGGGCCTGAGGGCTTTGCGGGCATGCGCCGCGCCGGACGGCTGGCCGCGGAATGTCTCGACATGCTTATCCCGCATGTCGTCCCGGGCGTAACGACGCAGAAGATCGATGACATGGCGCGCGAGTTCGTGCTGTCGAACGGCGCGCTACCGGCCTGCCTGTTCTACAAGGGCTACCGCCACACAGTCTGCACGTCGGTCAACCATGTCGTGTGCCATGGCATTCCGGGACCGAAGACGCTGAAGGAAGGCGACATCGTCAATATCGACGTGACCGTGATCGTTGACGGATGGCATGGCGACACCTCGCGCATGTATTCGGTCGGTGAGGTCAAGCGGAAGGCGACGCGTCTGATGGACGTCACTTACGAGTCGATGATGAAGGGCATCGAGGCGATCAAGCCGGGCGCGCGGCTCGGCGATCTCGGCGCTGCGATCCAGGAGCATGCGGAGCGCCAGCGCTATTCCGTGGTCGAGGCGTTCTGCGGGCACGGGCTCGGGCGCGTGTTTCACGACTCGCCGAACATTCTCCATTTCGGCAAGCGCGGGCAGGGCCAGCCGTTGCTGCCGGGCATGATCTTCACGGTCGAGCCGATGATCAATCTTGGCCGCTCGGATGTCGCCCTGTTGTCGGATGGCTGGACGGCGGTGACGCGCGACCGTTCGCTGTCGGCGCAGTATGAGCACGCGGTCGGCGTGACCGAGACGGGCTGCGAGATCTTCACGCAGTCGCCGACCGGCCAGCATACGCCGCACACATCCGGCGCCGGCGCTTCCTGATCCCTGGCCGCGGGGGGCAAGGCCAGGGGGACTGAGGAAGGTCCGGTCAAGCACTACCATGGTCGCCGCGAAAGGCTGCGCGCGCGTGCTGAAGGGCGACGGCGCGCACCTTGCCGATTGCGAACTGCTCGAACTCCTGCTGTGCGCCCTCATTCCGCGCGTTGACGTGAAGCCGATCGCGAAGGAGCTGATCGCCAAATTCGGCACGGTCTCCGCCGTGCCTGGCGCGGCGCCCGAGCGCCTGATGGAGGTGAAGGACGTTGGCGAGACGGCGGCGGCCTATGTGCGCGCGAGGCATCTTCTGATGCAGCAGGCGGCGCGCCATCCGGTGGTGGATCGGCCCGTCATCTCGAACTGGGCGGCGCTGCTCAACTATGTGGGACTGAAGATCCGGCATCTCAAGCCAGAGCAGGCGCGCGTCCTCTTTCTCGACCGCAAGAACAGGCTGATTGCCGACGGGATGGCCGGGCAGGGCACGGTAGACCATGCGCCGATCTATCCGCGCGAGATCGCCCGCCGGGCGCTCGCCCCGCTGGGGATCAAGGTGCACGATCACCTTGTCGTGGGTGCGGGCGAGACGGTGAGCATGAAGGCCAAGGGGCTTATCCAGCCCGGCTGTCCGCAATGGCGCCATTCGGGCCTTGCCGCCCCTTCGTTCATCGCTAGGGTGGCCGAAGGCGGCTCCAGACCGCAGTGACTGACAGGTTCGCCACATTCTCCCCTGTGGCGGCGGCAATTCGGCGGCTGCTCTGCGGCCGCGGCGAGGGGAGAATTCATGTCGACCGGAACTGCGGCTGCTTCAGGCGCGCCAGCCGAAGGGCAGAGCTACGGGACGCCGAGCTACAGGCTGTACGTCCTGCTGTCCCTGACGCTGGTCTACACGCTCAACTTCATCGACCGTAACCTGCTGGGCGTCGTCGCCCAGCCGATCATCGCCGAGTTCGGGTTGAGCGACACCGAATACGGCTTCCTCAATGGTCCGCCGTTTGCGCTGTTCTATGCGCTGATGGGCATTCCGATCGCGATGGCGGCCGACAGGTTCAATCGCGTGGCGATCATGGCCATTTGCATCGCGGTCTGGTCGCTGATGACGGCGCTGTGCGGTTTTGCCTCCAGCTTCGTCTTCCTGCTGATCGCGCGCATCGGCGTTGCGATCGGCGAAGCGGGCGGGACGCCTCCGTCGAACTCGATCATCGCGGACTATTTCAAGCCCAGGAGCCGGGCCAACGCGCTTGGCATCTTCGCCATGGGCGTCACCATCGGCGGCGCGCTCGCCAGCGGATTCGGCGGCCTCATCGTGGGGCTGACGGACGAGACCGTGGTCCGCTTCTTCGCCATGTTCGGCATGCCCGACATCCATGAGCAGCTTGGCTGGGGCGAGAATTTCGGCTGGCGGTTCGCCTTCATCGCGCTCGGCTTTCCGGGCCTGATCATCGCGCTGATCCTGTTCCTGACGGTGAAGGAGCCGCCGCGCGGCTTCTCCGATCCGCCGGGCGTCCAGCGCGTGCAGAAAGCCAGCATCGTCGAAACGCTGAAGGAGCTTGGCTCCAAGCCGACCTTCTGGACGATGGCGCTCGGCGCCGCCCTTGTGGCGCTGGTGGGCTATGGCCTGTTCGGCTTCCAGGCTCCGATGATGCAGCGACTGCATGGCATGCCGCCGGGCGATTTCGCTCTGCAGTATGGCGTTCCGTTGGCGCTTGTCTCGGCGGTCGGCACATTCCTTGGCGGCTATCTCACGCAGATCTTCACGCCGCGTTCGGCGACGGCGGTGGCGTGGATTCCCGCGGTCGGCATGCTGGTCGCGATACCGCTCTACATCGGCGGCTTCTACATGGCGCCGGGTCCGGTGCAGCTCGTCACCTGGGGCGCTGGTGCGATGTTCCACTATGCCTATCTGGGCGCCCAGTACACGATCGGGCAGGGGGTGGTCTCCCAGCGTTCGCGCGCATCGGCGATCGCCATCCTGTTGTTCATCATCGCGCTGATCGGCAACGGGCTTGGCCCTCTGATCGTCGGCGTGCTGTCCGACATGTTCATGCGGCTGCAGATCGAAGCGGCGGGCATGGGCGATGCGCTGACCACGACCATCTGCCGCGCGCGCGACGTATCTGCGCTGACGGCCGAGCAGCAGGCTGTATGCGCGGCGGCCTATGGCGAAGGCGTGCGGCAGTCGATGTCGGCGACGGTGCTGTTCTTCGTGCCGGCGGCGGCGTTCTATCTTCTGGCGTCGCTGACGCTGGCGAAGGACATGGTGGCCAAGCCGGTCTGATCAAGCGGCGCGACAAGACGTAGTGCGCATTACACGGCCGGGCGGCGACAAGCTGTCCGGCCTATTTGCGTCTGCAGCATGACGCGCTTGTCAATCTGCACGCCAGTACGCGCCGCGATTCAGGGTGGACCCGCGCGCCGCATTCCGTAAGCATGCGTACGAGATCAGCCAGGCGCCGCGAGTGCGCCGGCGCGATGGGGAGAGACAGATGGGAACGCAGACGGGCGCCATCGGCGCCGAGGCGACATCCGGCGAGGGGCATATCACCGGGTATGGGACCAAGGCGTATCGCAGCTATGTGCTGAACGCGCTGCTCGTCGTCTACATCCTGAACTTCCTCGATCGCGGCCTGCTCGGCATCGTGTCCGAGCCTGTGATGAACGAACTGGCGATCACGGATGGGCAGTTCGGGCTGCTCACCGGCATCGGCTTTGCGCTTTTCTATTCGATCGTCGGCATTCCGCTGGCGCGCTACGCCGAATACGCCAACCGCACCTGGATCATGACGATCTGCATCGCGCTGTGGTCTGGGGCGACGGCGTTGTCGGGACTGGCGGCGCCTGTCGAGTTTGGCGGGGTCGTGATCTCTGGCTTCGTGATGCTGCTGATCTGCCGGGTGCTGGTCGGCGTGGGCGAGGCGGGCTGCACGCCGCCGGCGAACTCGATCATCGCGGACTACTATCCGCCGCATCGCCGCTCGACTGCGCTCGGCTATTACGCGATGGGCGTGACGGCGGGCACGCTGTCGGCCAACCTGATCGGCGGACCTGTGGCGGATGCCTATGGCTGGCGCACGGCTTTCATCGCAATCGGCATGGCCGGCATCGTCATTGCGGTCTTGTTCCGCTTGACCGTGAAAGAGCCGCCGCGGGGCTTCTCCGATCCGCCGGGCGTCGTGCGTGCGAAACGCGCGACGTTTGGCGAGGCCCTGAAAGAGCTTGGTTCCAAGAAATCCTTCTGGTTGATGGCGGCAGGCGCGACACTCGCATCGTTCTGCGGCTATGGCATCACGACCTTCCAGACATCCTTCCTGATGCGCACGCATGGCGTCTCGCTGACCGAGGCGACGCTGCAGTTCAACGTGCCGTCGGCGTTCGCTGCGTCGGTTGGCGTGCTGCTGACCGGATGGATCGCCGAGAAGGTCGTGAAGAAGCGGCCGAATGCGATTGCCTGGCTGCCGGCGATCGGCCTTGTCGCCTGCGTGCCATTCTACGTTGTGGGCTTCTCGGCCGAGAACAAGTGGGTGGCGCTGGTCTGCATCTGCGCAGGCGCGGGGATCAAATATGGCTATCTCGCCTCGCAGTACACGATCGGGCAGGGCGTGGTTGGCGCACGCACGCGGGCGACGGCGACGGCCATCCTGCTCTTTATCGTGAACCTGCTCGGCTATGGCGCGGGGCCGCCCTTCATCGGCTTCCTGTCGGACATCCTGTTCAACTCTCAGGCGGCGGCCGAAGGCTTCAGCGATCTGGCGCGCGCCTCATGCAAGGGGGCGTTGCTGCAGGGACTGCCCGAGGCGGCGCAGGCGTTCTGCAAGGGGGCCGAGGCGAAGGCGCTGCAGACCTCGCTGGTGATCACGTCGGTTCTGTATGCGCTCCCGGCGATCTTCTTCCTGATGTGCGTGAAGACGCTGCAGAAGGATCTGGTGGCGAAGTA
>JBBAUA010000069.1:0-10022 GCA_040398465.1 Hyphomonadaceae bacterium
AACATCGAAGTCTATGCACGCCCGCACGATGTCTCGATCGGCACACTCTCCGGCGACCTCCGCGTCGGCGGCACGCTGCGCAACCCGTCGTTCGAGGCGTTGAACAACGAGACGCTGCTGCAGGCGGGAATCGCCGGCCTGCTCTCCACCGTCACCGGCGCGCTCGGTCTGCTGCCCTTCATCCAGACCGGCGGCGAGCCGGATGCCCTGCGCAACCCTGCTGGCCGATGCCAGGGAAACGAATACGCGCAATAATCCGGCCGCTAACGTCGATCCGAAAAAAGAGAAGAGCTAGAGACGCATCTTCCCGCTGACGATGTCGCGCAGCAGGTCGACAGTGATTGGAACATAGGTGCTGCGCTCCGCGTCGGCGACGAAGAGTGGATCGCTGGCCTTCATCGGGTCGAAGCCCTCCCGCACCAGATCGACCTTCCGATATTTGAGCGTGCCCGTGGTTTCGGCCTCGTCCTGAAAACGCAGAAAGACCGGGCGTGCATAAGCCGGCAGGTTGCTGGCAAGGTGCCGATGCAGCGCCTTGAGATCAACTGAGTCCTTCGGCGTTATCGCCGCCATGCCCGCGCGTCCGTCCTGGCCGGGCACGGCGACGCCATACACGATCGCATGCGTCACGCCCGGCATGGACGAGATCGCGATCTCCACCTCGCTGGTCGAGACATTCTCACCCTTCCAGCGGAATGTATCGCCAACCCGGTCGACGAAATAGACATACTGGTCAGCGTCCATCTTCATCAGGTCGCCAGTGCGAAACCACTTGTCGCCCTTAGCGAACACGTCGGTCAGGATTTTCTTCTGCGATTGCTTCGCGTCATTGTAGCCGTCGAACCGCTGGCGCACCTCCTGCGTGATCGGCCCCACCGCCTCGCCGATCTCGTCCACTCCTGCCTCAATGCAAAGCCCGTCCAGACCGCGCACCGGCTCCTCCGTCTCGACATCGAACTTGATGATCCGCGCCGGCAACCGCCCGCGCAGCAGCCGCGGAATACGCCCCACCGCGCCGACCTTCCCGTCGAGATTGAAGAAATTCACATTGCCCTCGGTCGAGCCGTAGAACTCGACCAGCCGCTTGACCCCGGTCCGCTCGACAAACTCCGCCCAGACATCTGCACGCAGGCCGTTGCCGAATCCCTTGGTGATCGTATGGCTGCGCTCCAGTGCGCTCGGCGGCTGGTTCATCAGATAGCGTCCCAGTTCGCCAATATAGACGAGCATGGTCGCATGGCTGTCGATCGCCTCCTGCCAGAACTGCGAGGCGGAGAATTTCCGCTGCAGCACGATGCACGCCCCCGCATTCAGCGCCGTCCCCACGCCGCACATGCCGCCCGTCGCGTGATACAGCGGCAGCGTCAGCAGGATGCGATCGTCCTGGCGCGCCTCCGTCGCGTCCTTGAACACGCGCATCAGCCCGCGCGCGCGCACTCCGGAAATCTTCGCAGCCTTTGGCAAGCCAGTTGTGCCTGAGGTGTAGATGTAGAGCGCCACCTCGCCGCCCTTCACGCCGGCGCGCACCGACCGGTCAAGCCTGGTCGTCTTCGCCCGATCCACCGCATCGTCGATCGGGACCAGCCCCTCGGCCTGCCCGCCCAGCACGAAAGCGCCGAGCGGCAACACCATCTGCTCGCGCGCGGAAGCATGCTGCGGCGCAAGCTCGGCGTTGGTCACGATAGCCTTGCAGTCCACGATCTTGACGCAGTGCGCGAGCCCCGCGCCCGCAAGGTTGTAGTTGATCAGCGCCGTCCGCACCGCGATCTTCGCCATACCCGTCCAGAAGGCGATGTAGTCCGGCCGGTTCTCCATGAAGAGCGCGACCGTATCGCCCGCCTTCAGTCCAACCGACTGCCCCCAGTGCGCAAACTGGTTCGCACGCGCCTCGAACTCCGCGTAGGTCGTGTCTTTGCCCTCAAACGAAATGAAGGTCCGCTCGCGCTGGCCGTCGATCGTATCCTCGATCGCGTCCGCCAACGTGTACTCCGCATCGGGATCGAACTTCCCGACCGCTCCAATGATTCGGCGAAAGCCGTTGATGTAGATCCAGTCGCTCTTCAGGCCTTCGAACAGGTTCATGATGACGGGCCAGCTGGGTTGTGGGGAGTTACGCTACGAACACGCGATTAAAGCTGCGTTGATGATCCGTTCAACGCAAGATGAAGTCATCGCGGCGACGCAAGGCCCTACGTTTCGCCTTGCATCTTCCAGCACACTCCGCTGCAATGTCGCAAACTCCGGAGTTTCCCGTATGCGTGTCCTCGCCGCCCTGCTTCTGCTCGCTTCGGCCTGCACCACAGCCCCCGCCGCTGCGCCGCCCAACAACAGCCCCATCCAGATGAACCGCGACGCCGCCGGCGCGCGCGGCCCGGTTCGCAACCTCGCCCCGCAGGCCGGACAGGAAATCACGACGATCCGCTACTGGAAGATCAGGAAGGGGACTTTCCCCCAATTCCTGAAAGTCTCGCAGGAAGGCGTCTGGCCCTATTTCGAGAAGATCGGCTCGCGCATCGTCGGCATGTGGAAAGTGATCCCAGCGCCGGGCGAGGCCGAGGCCTCGCCCAACTATGACGAAGTCTATCTCACCACCCGCTACGCCAGCCTCGACCACTGGGCCGCCACGCGTGATGCAGCCGCCATGGGCGGCGACGGTCCCGACTACGCCGCGCTCCAGGCAGCCCTCGCCGTGCGCCAGTCGCTAACGATCGAAACGAAGGTCACTTTCCTGCAGGGCGTCGTCGGCCCGCTGCCGCCCGTCTTCATGCCGGGCACCGGCGAGACATTCGTCGAAGGCCCCTAACGCGCCGCGCAACTCTCGGGCTTGATCTCCACGCGCGTGAACTTCACGCCCACGCCGCCAGTATTGGTGATCGAATGCGGCCCCTCCGGCGGCGACCACACGGCGCGCGTCCCAGCCGTGGGCCTCACCTCATTGCTCGCCACTTCTACGAACTTGCCGTTCTCCATGCGGTATTCGGTGTAGACGAACTTCGCGCCGCCCTCCCCGCCGGTCTCGCCATAGATCACGCTCGGCAACGCATGGATGTGGATCGGCTCGCTCGCGCCCGGCGGCAACCGGATCTCCAGCACGCGCACATGCTCGTCCTCGAACATCACCCGGTGCGAATAGGGCGCCGCCGCGACCGCGTCATTCGGATGACTTTCCGGATCGCAGAACATCCGCTCCGGCGGCAGGTGCTGCTGCGCCGCGGCCGCTGGCGCCAGCATCAAGGCCAGCATGATGGCTGCTATGCGCATTGTGTGTCCTCCCGCCATGCGTCGGCCGCTCAACGCGGCGCGATCTTGAACCCGTCGATGGGCCGCGCCTCGACATGGCCCCTGAAATACATGTCCATCACGATGATCGTCCGCGGCGGGTGCGCGCCTTCGCAGCGAAGGTCATACTGATCCACGATCGACCCGAACACGCCGGACCCGAGATTCCCGACACGGCTCCACGTCGGCGGCGCACCATCGTTGCAGCGCAGCCGCGCGAGGTAGGCGCGCTGCCCGGCAGGCATGTCCGCGCGCACAGGGTTCTCCTCCGTGCCCAGCTTGTGCCGCTCGGCCTCTTTCAGCGCCGCCCCGAGCCATGGCTGCAACAGCTGCCCGCCCTTCAGCACCTCCGTCGAGACCTGCGGCCCACCATCCGCCGCCTTTGCCGGCGCGCCCGCACAGCCCGCAGTGCACAACGCAACGACCAGGCCCGCAATCAACATTCTACTCTGGCGCCGCATCGGGTCTCCCACGCGCTTGTCCAGCGGCACCAGACCATGCCGCTCACCGGCCTGCAATCACCGTCGCCCGTTTGTCGCTTGACGCGTAGCGGGGGTCATGGACAAGGCAGACAGGACGGAGACACCCATGCCCGACCTTTCCTTCCGCTATGCCCGGCAGTCCGACACTCCGTCGCTGGTCGCCCTGATCGAGCGCGCCTACCGCGGCGAAGATACCGCCGGCAACTGGAACTCCGAAGCGCACCTGCTGAAAGGCCCGCGCACCAACGACGAGGAGATTTCCACACTGATCGCGCGCGAGGATTCGCGCTTCATCATCGCGGAAGCAGGCGGCCGCCTCGCCGGCTGCTGCCTCGTTCAGGGGCTCGACGACCCCACCCGCAACTGGTCGAGCGCTGACGGCCCCGTCGATTCCGGCGCAGCCTCCCCGCCGGCAACCGCCGTGAACGCAGCCTATTTCGGCATGTTCGCCATAGATCCCGGCATCCATGGCGGCGGCATCGGCAAGACCCTCATCGCCGAAGCAGAACGCCGCGTGCAGGAACTCTGGGGCGCCAACCAGATGGTGATGACCGTCATCAACCTGCGCACCGCCCTGATCGAATGGTACCAGCGCCGCGGCTACCGGCTCACAGGCGCGACGCTGCCCTTCCCGTTCAGCGACACGACCGGCGAGACCACGCGCGACTTCCACCTCGTCGAAATGCGCAAGGACCTGCGCTGATGCGCTATGTGGCCCTCCTGCGCGCCGTGAATGTAGGCGGCCGCAAGGTGACAATGAAGGAGCTGCGCGAGCGGGCGGAAGCGCTTGGCTATGAGACCTGCCGTACGCTGATCGCGAGCGGCAATCTCGTGTTCGAGACGAAGAAGACGCCAGAAGCCCGGCTTGAAGCAGCACTCGAAGCCATGATCGAGGAATCCTTCGGCCTCTTCTCGGACGTGATGGTCCGCAACCCGGCGGAATGGTCCGCCGCACTCAGCGCCAACCCCTTCCCGAAGAAGGCGAAAGCCGATCCGGCACATCTCGTCTGCATGATCTGCAAGACCAGGCCTGACGCCGCCGTCATCGAATCCTATCTCGAAAAGTTTCGCGCGAAGCATGACAAGGGCGAACAGCTGAGCATCGTCGGCCGCGAAATCTACATCGACTATGGCGACTCAATCGGCGAGTCGAAACTCAACCTCCCGAAGGCCGTCGCCACAGGTACGGCCCGTAACTGGAACACGATGCTGAAGCTAAACGCGATGCTGAACGACTGACACGATTTTTCGAGCATGCGCTCGCGTTTTGCCTAGATTCTGCCAACAAGTTGCGTTCAGTTCGATCCGGGATGGGAATAGCGGGGAGCTGACATTGAGACGCATGCTGATGATCGTGCCGCTTGTCGCAGCCGCGGCCTGCACGACCGACGATCTGGACGCCTTCGCAAGCGGGCTCAACGAGGTTGCCTATGAACTTGACGCGCAGAGGAATGCGCCTTGCCCGATCGGAATGTATCGACAGCAAGTGTATGGCACGTTGGCCACCTCCTATCCGCAGTACAGTTACGAGCAGGTCGGCTATCAGGTGGACCCGCTGGGCGGCGGTTACTCGTACTGCGCCTTCCCCGTCTACTACACCTACGAGGACGACCACCATCACGGCGGCAGGCGCGACCACGACCGGCATCGCGACGATGACGGCTATTCAGACGGCTACCGCGACGGCTATCGCGACGGGCAACGCGATGAATGACTAGTCGCACCCCTTCCCTGAAGGTAGAACCGGACAGCCGGAGACCGTAATGATCCTCGAAACCATCGAAGTGGGCGGTTGCCGGTCCTACATCCTCGGCTGTCCCAACACGCATGTCGGCGCCGTGATCGACCCCGAGATCAGCGCCATCGAGCGCTATCGCGGCCTCGCCGCCAGACACGGCCTGACGCTCCGCTACGCCATCGACACCCACACCCACGCGGATCATTTCTCCGCCGCGCGCGAGATCGGCAAGGCGCTCGGCGCCCAGGTGGTGATGAGCCATCTCTCCCCCGCCCCCCATGTCGACATCAAGCTTGATGACGGCGACCTCCTCCTTATCGGCGAGATTCGCCTGCAGGCGATGGCCACGCCCGGTCACACCGCCGACTCCACCTCCCTCTACACGCAAGGCCATGTGTTCACCGGCGACGCCCTGCTGATCGGCGGCACCGGGCGCACCGACCTGCCCACGGGCGATCCGGAACAGCTCTATGACAGCCTGTTCAACCGCCTGCTCAAGCTCGACCCAGCCACAGAGATTCATCCCGCCCACGAATACAAGGGCCGCGCTGGCTCCACGATCGGCGAGGAAATCACGAGCAACCCGCGCCTGCAGAAGACCGACCGCGCAGACTTCGTCGCGATGATGCGTGCACTCAACATCCAGGCGCCCACCCACCTCACCGAAGCGCTGCGCGTCAACATGAGCGGCGCGAAATCCGTGGCCCGCCTGCTGTCCGAAGCAAGCGCGTCCGTCCCCTTCATGGCGATGGACGAACTCTCCCGCCGCATCGCCGCCCGCCAGAACGACCTCGTGATCCTCGATGTGCGCGAGAAAGACGCATTCGACGCCGGCCACCTGCCAGGCGCAGTGCATTTGCCGCGCGGCCAGCTCGAACTGCGCGTCAACGAGGCTTTCCCCGATCCCACCGTGCGCATCGTCACGGTCTGCGACTTCGGCAAGATCTCCACCCTCGCCGCCGCAACCCTCCGCTCCCTCGGCTTCCGGCACGCCAGCGCCCTCGACGGCGGCATGAAGGCGTGGCGCGAGGCCGGTCTGACGACGGATAAATAGTGGTTGCCGGCCTGTCACCCTCTCCACACGCTCGCGCGGATCAAGCATGATTGCGCGAGCTGGACAGGCGGGGGCGTGACCATGAAACTTCGGATTGCGATCGTGGCGCTTGCCGCCTCACCCGCCCTCGGCGCCTGCACCACCGACGAACTCGCCCTCGTCGGCGCAGCCCTCTCGCTCTACAGCAACCTCGAATACCTCGACGGCGACTGCGCCTTCGGCCTGCACAAATACTACGACAGCCAGGGCCACCATCACTGCTCGTTCAGCGACGACGAATACCACCAGGACGGAACAGGCCATCACCACGACCAGAACTAAAGCGCGGTCACGAACCGTCGAAGCTGGTCATTGCCGCCCGCCCTGCGCTAAACTTGGCGCGCATGACCGACACCCTCACCATCGCACGCCGCTTCAACGGACCGCATGATTCCGGCAATGGCGGCTATTCCGCCGGGCTTGCCGCGCAACTCCTGCCCAACGCGCAAGCCGTCGAAGCAACCATCCGCGCCCCGATCCCGCTTGACCGAACACTGCGCACGCACCCCGCAGGGGACGGCATCGACATCATGACGGACGACGCCTCAATGCGCATCCTCATCATGTCGCTCCAGCCGACGCATCTCGAAATGCCGATCGTCCAGTCTCCCGGACTGCAGGCCGCCAGCGTCGCCGCCCACGCCTTCCGCGATCCAGATGACCACGTCCTGCCGCACTGCTTCGTCTGCGGACCGAACCGCGCCGTCGGCGACGGCCTGCGCATCTTCGCGGACTGGCTGAAGGACCCATCCGGAATCGAGAACCCGAACGCCTTCCCCATTGTCGCCGCGCCCTGGCAACCCTCGCCAGACCTCGCCGATTCATCAGGCCGCATCGCCCCTGAATTTCTCTGGGCCGCGCTTGACTGCCCCGGCGCCTTCGCCATCGACAAGGAGCCGATCCTGCTCGGCCGCATGTCGGCGCGCATCATCGAACGCCCCACCACCGACGCTCCCATCGTCGTCATCGCATGGTCGAAAGGCCAGGACCGCCGCAAACACTTCGCCGGCTCCGCCCTCTTCAGCGAGACAGGCGACCTCCTCGCCTTCTCCGAACAGACCTGGATCCAGATCAACGCCCACGCCCCGCCGAAGGAGATGTGAGCCACTGGACGGGAACCCGCCTTTCAGCGCAAATCCTGCATGGCTGTCGCACTGATGATCGCAATGGGAGCACTCGGCCTCGCCGCAATCGCTGCGTGGCTGATGGCCATCCGCACCGCGCGCCGCATCCCGCAGGCGGCAACCGCAACGCCGGGCAAACCCCGCAACCTCGCCGGCATCATCCGCGCCGCCTTCTCGCCCACGCCGGAAGACAAGGCAGACCCGGCCTTGCAGAAACAACTCCGCGCGCAGGTCCAGATCGCGCTCGCCTGCCTGCTCGCCATGGCCATCGCCAGCTTCGCCCTGCCGCTCACGCCCGGCGCCGCGCCGACCGCCGTGGCGGAGGCGGCCCCCACACCGCATGATCCCACCGGAACGACGCTCACCTACATCCGCTCCAACCAGGACGGCACGCTGCCCGAGCGCATCATCGTCCACATTGTCTCGCCCACCGAAGTCCATGTCGCCAAGATGGTCGCGCCCTGCACCGACGCCGCCTACGTCACCGCCGTGTTCGATCCCGCGACGCAGGAAGCCACGCGCCTCGTCGGCGGCCGCCTCACGCGGGAGAGCACGCAGAACCCGCAGGCCTTCATCGATCTTATCCCCGCCACCCGCACGCTCGAAGTCCGCCTCGGCGATCCCGCCTCCGCGCCCGCTGAAACGCATCCGGCACCGCCCGCGCCCTGGCGCATCTACGATTTCGATCTCGCCGAGTTCGCGATCTTCGGACCGCGCGCGCGACAGGATTTCACCTTCGGCTTCGCCATGGCATGGCCCGACGGCACGTCCCCCACCCTCCGCATCCTCGGCGCCGTCCACGCCAAATTCCTGTACAGCTCCGAGGATGGCGCAAAGGACCACTACCGCCTCTCCGGCCCCGCCTTCACCGATCCCGTCGTAGGCAACCGCGGCGGCGAACTCATCGCCGATCCAAAGACCGGCCACGTCATCGAAGCCCGTTTCGGCCGCCCCAATCACCCCGGCTACGACAACTTCATGCTGAAACTGATCGAAGCCACCCCCGCCCCCGCCGGCGCCGAAGCCTGGCGCAAGACGCTGGCCGATCACTGGAGCAACTGCCCGGCGAAAGACGCGGGCGGTTAGGAACTTCCCTCGGCTGCGGGATCACTCTATGTTCGGGCTATCCCGAGGGGCGCGAACGGACGTTCGCTGAGATCGTCGCCATTCCGCGCGAGCACCCTTAGAACCTGCTCCGGATCATGCCGGCGAAGGGACTGGAGAGACGATGACAGACCAGAATCAACCCACGACTCCACCGCCGCCCGGCGCCATCCCGGTGGAAAACCTCCACAACGGCCTGCGCGGCCAGTTGCAGAAGGACGAGCATGTCCTCTGGCAGGGCAAGGGCTCGGGCCGCGCGTTCAACGCCTTCAACCCCGCCCTCATCCTGCGGCTGGGCCTGCTCGCCGTCGGCGCCGGCCTGCTCGTCTTCCTCATGCTCGACAACCGCAGCACGACCTACAACTGGGTCGCCTGGGCGCTGCTCGGCCTCCTGCTCGCCCGCGTCGCATGGTTCGTGTGGCGCAGCTCCGCCACGCCCTCGCGCCAGGTCGCCATGCTGACGACCCAGCGCGTCGTCTCGATCGACCTGCTGCGTCCGATCACCAACTGGATGGTCGCCATCGGCGGCGAAGGCCGTGCAGACGGCAAGCATTCCCCGCCCCACCCCATCATCGTCACCGGCACCAAGCAGCGCGGCCACATCCGGCTCAACCGCGCGCCGCAGAACACCCGCGCCTATCCGCCCTTCATCCTTTTCAACGCCGAGCGCCCGCTGGAAGTCGCCGAACTCATCAAGCGCACGCTGAAGATCGAGCAGCCGATCGAGGACAGGACGAAGTGACAGCTTCAGCCGATCTCTGGGCGCGCCACCTCCAGCCGGGCGAAACCATCGTCTGGAGCGCCAGCACGTCCGGCGATCTCCTGCGCGCCACGCGCCGGCGCCGCGTCACAGTCGCGCTGATCTCCGGCACGGCCGCCGCCGTACTCGCCGTCTTCCTCGGTCTGCGCTTCCTCGAGAGCGTCGGCAGCTACGCCACCGCGAACATCGGCGCCTCCATCGTCACGCCCATCTTCGGCGCGTTCTCCCTCGCAATGGCCGTCCTCGCCTATGCCAGCTTCCGCCGCCTCGCCGCAAAGCCGCAAGCAGCGCAGCACTACGCCGCCACCAGCACCCGGCTCCTCGCGCTCGATGCAGCGGGCGACGTGGTGAGCGAAATGCAGGGCGCAGACGTCGACGGCGTCATCGCCGGCGGCCGCCCGCAGACGCCCGACATCTACGTCCTCCGCAAGGACGACCCGAA
>JBBAUA010000069.1:10122-12332 GCA_040398465.1 Hyphomonadaceae bacterium
TCATGCACGCCACCGCCGCCGTCACGGCGTTCGCCGGCGGCGGCCTGCTGGTCGCGCACTTCGATTTCTCCTCGATCACCTCAGCGCTCGTCACGCTCACCGCCATCTGGTGGGCGATCGAGGGCCTCGGCCTCCTCGCCATCGGCCACCGGCTGAAGATCGACAGCCCCGCCAACGTCCGTCTCTACGCACTCTCCAACATCTCGGCGCTGGTGACCGGCGTCGTCCTCCTCATCGCCGGCATCGCCGGCCTCGCCTTCCCCACGGAGCCCAGCTCATGAACAAGCCCATCGATCCGCGCGACCTGCAGCCGTTCCGCGTCACCACCGGCCCGCTCCCCGCGAGCCAGAAGCTCTACTCCCCCGCGCCCGGCTTCCCGGATGTGATGGTCCCCTATCGCGAGATCGCGCTTCACCCCACCGCGAAGGAGCCGCCGATCCGCGTCTACGACACCACCGGCCCATACACCGACCCCACCGTGCAGATCGACGTGCACGAGGGCCTGCCGAAAGTCCGCGCCCCGTGGATCGCCGCGCGCGCCGACACCGAGTCCTACGCCGCCCGCCATGTGAAGCCCGAGGACAACGGCCACGTCACCGGCGACAAGCTGGTCACGCAATTCCCGCACCTCACAACGCCCCTGCGCGCGAAACCCGGCGCCCGCCTCACGCAATACCAGTATGCGAAAGCCGGCATCATCACCGCCGAGATGGCCTACGTCGCTCACCGCGAAAACATCTGCCGCGAAGCCATGGCCGAAGGCGCAGAAGACCGTCGCAATGACGGCGAAGACTTCGGCGCCGAAATCCCCGCCTTCATCACCCCCGAATTCGTCCGCAGCGAAATCGCCCGCGGCCGCGCCATCATCCCCGCCAACATCAACCACCCCGAACTCGAACCCGTCATCATCGGCCGCAACTTCCTGGTCAAGATCAACGCCAACATCGGCAATAGCGCCGTCACTTCTTCCGTCGAGGAAGAAGTCGAGAAACTCGTCTGGTCGATCCGCTGGGGCGCGGACACCGTCATGGACCTCTCAACCGGAAGAAACATCCACAACATCCGCGACTGGATCATCCGCAACAGCCCCGTCCCGATCGGCACCGTCCCGATCTACCAGGCGCTCGAGAAAGTCGGCGGCGACCCCGACAAGCTCGACTGGTCCGTCTTCAAGGACACGCTGGTCGAACAGTGTGAACAGGGCGTCGACTACTTCACCATCCACGCCGGCGTCCGCCTGCAATACATCCACCTCACCGCCAAACGCGTCACCGGCATCGTCTCGCGCGGCGGCTCCATCATGGCGCGCTGGATGCTCAGCCGTCACAAGGAGAGCTTCCTCTACGAACGCTTCGACGAGATCTGCGATCTCATGGCTCAGTACGACGTCTCCTTCTCCCTCGGCGACGGCCTTCGCCCCGGCTCCATCGCCGACGCCAACGACGCCGCGCAGTTTGCCGAGCTCGACACCCTCGGCGAGCTAACGAAAGTCGCATGGGACAAGGGCTGCCAGGTGATGATCGAAGGCCCCGGCCACGTGCCGATGCACAAGATCAAGGTCAACATGGAGAAGCAGCTGAAGGTCTGCGGCGAAGCCCCTTTCTACACGCTCGGGCCGCTCACCACCGACATCGCCCCCGGCTATGATCACATTACATCTGGAATCGGCGCCGCGATGATCGGCTGGTTCGGCACCAGCATGCTCTGCTACGTCACGCCCAAGGAACATCTCGGCCTGCCCGACCGCGACGACGTGAAGGTCGGCGTCATCACCTACAAGATCGCCGCCCACGCAGCCGACCTCGCCAAGGGCCACCCCGCCGCGAAGCTACGCGACGACGCCCTCTCCCGCGCACGGTTCGAATTCCGCTGGGAAGACCAGTTCAACCTCTCGCTCGATCCCGAAACCGCCCAGAAATTCCACGACGCCACCCTGCCGAAAGACGCCCACAAGGTCGCCCACTTCTGCTCCATGTGCGGCCCCAAATTCTGCTCGATGAAGATCACGCAGGATGTCCGCGACTACACCGCGAAACTCAACGACCAGCAGATCGGCATGGCCGACATGAGCGCAAAGTTCGCGGAAGTCGGGAAGGAACTGTACGTCAGCGAGAGTGGGCAAAAGCGCGAAGCGATCGACTGACTTGTGAGCGAGCTACTCACGGGTATGGGTCGCTGCCGCCACTCCCCGATGCAAAGACGCTCTTGAA
>JBBAUA010000069.1:12432-15001 GCA_040398465.1 Hyphomonadaceae bacterium
GCGAAGGGCAGAAGCGCGCCTGCCTTACTGCGGCTTGTTCCAGATCGGAGCCGTGTTGTTCACATCCACGGCGATCTTGTCGATCGCAAAGCGGAGCTGCTCGGGCGTGACATCGCGGTTGTCGATCGCCATGCCGATCACCAGCTGGTTCCTCGATGTCAGCCAGAACATCACCGGCTGCGTGTTTGCATTGCTCTGCAGCGCCTGAAGCGCCTGCTCGCCCGTCAGGCCGACGTCGCCCAGCGTCGCCCGCGCCCACACAAAGCGCCCGCTGCCACTGACCTCAAGCCCGACCGGAACGTTGAAGCTCGCCGTCGTGACGGTGATTTCCAGCAGCTGCGACGGCGCCACGCCGGTCTCCTTCGGCGTATAGCCCATGCCGGTCAGCATGGTCTTGAGCCCGGCATGATCCAGCGGATCGGCGATGGCGGGCATCGCCGCCACGATCATCATGCATGCTGCAACCAGTGAACCTGTAAGACGTCCCACGGCCTGCTCCCTGTGTACCCAACGGGAGGCTGATAACGCGCCGTCGCCGCCTCCATCAAGCGGGCAGATGCACACGCCCTACGGGCAGCGCACATAGGGCTCGCCCTCGCCGCCCTCCTTGACCCAGGTCATCGTTTCGGGCGTCGACGACACGACGCTGAAATTGCGTTCGTAGTCGGCGGCGCCCTCGCCGCTCTTGCACTGCAGGACCATCATCATGCCGGCGCCCTCCGGCTCCGCGCTGTTGGTTGTGCACGCATCCAGCCCCATTGCGACGGTCGATAGCGTGATCTCGATCACGCCATCCTTCGACGCATTGGCAGGCGCACACGCGTCCATCGTGACGCCCCAGCGGCCGATAAGGCTTGTCTGCATCACGATCTGCGGCGGCGCCATCGGTGCAGGCGGCGGTGCGATACTCGGGGCGGCAGGCGCCGCCGTCTCGCTCACCGGCGCGGGCGAACACGCCGCGGCCATCAGGATCACGCCACTCGCCAGAATGATTCTCACTGCCTGATGTCCCCTATCCCGATGCCTATGTCCCAGCCCACAGCTAAGTGCGCCTGCGCGCCGCCGTCAACGCAGCTTTCACAAGTCCCGGACAGGGCCTACCCTCCCCGCATGACCTCCCGCTACTTCCGCCGCGCCATTTCCTGGGCCGACTACCGCGCCGCCATCGATCTCGTCCCCCCGCCCGGCGTCGAGCCTCCCGAAGCGGACTACAACATCCCACCGGGAAGCTTCGTCCCCATCCTTCGCCGCGCGCCCGATGGTGAATACGCCCCGCGCCACGCCATCCAGGTCGCCCCCGCCTTCTGGGGCCTCGTCCCCGTGTGGTGGAAACAACCGCTCTCCGAAAAGAAGTTCTCCACCTTCAACGCGCGCGCCGAAGACATCGCCAACAGCAACACCTTCTCCGGCGCCTTCCGCCAGAGCCGCTGCCTCATCCCCGCCTCGGGCTTCTTCGCATGGAGCAGCGGCACGCCCTTCGCCTTCGCGCTGCGCACCGGCGCGTGGTTCTTCTTCGCCGGCCTCTGGAGCCGCGCCATGATCGACGGCTCCGAGTTCGACACCTTCGCTATCGTCACATGCGAGCCCAACCTCGCCGTCGCCGGCATCAGCACATCCATGCCGGTGATCCTGTCATCCGAGCACTACATGCGCTGGCTCGACCTCGACGACCGCGATCCGCACGCCCTGCTGAAGCCCTGCCCATCGGACCGGCTGCGCGCCTGGCCTGCCAACCCCGCCGTCGGCAATGTCCGCAACCAGGGCCCCGACCTGCTCGGAGAGAGTGACTCATGACCGACTACGTCCGCTACGCCGTCGCCGACCACATTGCCACCATCACCCTCGCGCGCCCGCCCCTCAATGCGTTCAGCATCGCTTTCCTCGACCAGATCATCGCCGCCCTACGCCGCGCCTCCGCCGATCCTGATGCGCGCGTCGTCATCCTCGCCAGCGGCATCGAGAAGATGTTCTGCGCCGGCCTCGACCTCGACATCATCCTCGGCAGCGACGACGCCATCATCCGCGCCTTCCTCAACCGCCTCTATATCGAGCTATGGGAAGTGCAGGGAAACATGGGCAAACCCACCATCGCCGCCGTCGATGGCGCAGCCCGCGGCGGCGGCATGACGCTCGCCATCTCATGCGACATGATCATCGCGGGCGAGAAGGCGAGCTTCGGCTATCCCGAGATCAACCTCGCCCTGCCCCCCGCCATCCACTTCGCCCACCTGCACCGCATCCTGGGCCGCTACCGCGCCTTCGATCTCCTGTTCACCGCACGAACGTTCGATGCGCACGAAGCCCTGAACCTCGGCCTCGCCAGCCGCGTCGCGCCCCATGCATTGCCCGAAGCACTCGCAGCCGCCCGCGTTATTGCTGAAAAGTCCCCGGCCGCGATCGCCTTCAGCCGCGCCGCCTTCCACCGCGAAGCCGACCGCGACTATAACGACGCCGTCGCACGCGCCGTGGACGATTTCTGCAAACTCGCCACATCGCGCGATGCACAGGAAGGCCTCCGCGCCTTCCTCGAGAAGCGAAAGCCGGAGTGGACCGAAAGCTGAGCCCTAGT
>JBBAUA010000070.1:0-14718 GCA_040398465.1 Hyphomonadaceae bacterium
GCGTTCATCACGTCCATCTCCTCGTCCGACCAGCCGAAATGGTGGCCGAGTTCGTGGATCACGACGTGGGCGACGAGGTCTTCGAGGGCGAGACCCTCGGTGGCGGCCCATTCGTCGAGGATTGGCATGCGGTAGAGCCAGACCATGGGCGGGATCTGCGAGGGGGCGGAGACCTGCTCCAGCGTCAGCGCGACCCCGGAATAGAGGCCGGTGAGGTCATAGGGGTTCTCGATCTTCATGGACTCCAGCGTCTCGTCATCGGCAAAATCCTCGACCTTGATGGCGACGGCGCGGGCGGGTGTGCGAAATGGTTCTTCCAGCGTGTCGAGGGCTGCGCGAGCCATCGCGGCGATATCGTCGAGGGAAGGGGCGGCGCCCCAGCGGACGCGGGCGGGTTCTGGATTGTTCATGGCGGGCTTGTAATCCACCTTCGGCGAAACCGGAACGACGTGACGCGGTCAGGATTGCAGGGAAGACCTTCCCTTTTTGCACGAGTTACGCTTTGTACCGGCCCAGACGTTCCCGGAGAATCCGCCTTGTCCATGTCCTTCGAAGGCCTGCGCAACCTCGCGACCACCATGCGCATCTACCAGCGCAACAAGCAGGACCGTAAATGGGAGCCTGAGGCGCCCTACATGAAGGAAGTCGTGAAGCCGGGCGATATCTGCCTGCACTTCGGCGGCTCCGATGGGCGCCACTCCTACCTGCTGTCGCAGCACATCGGGCCCAACGGCGTGGTCCATGTCTACGAACCGTCGAACTATTCCTACGCGATCATGACCCGCCTGCTGCGCTGGCATAAGCTGAAGAACGTGATCCCGCACAATGCGGCGATCGGATCGGCGGAAGGCTCGATGATCCTCTCCGTGCCGAAGAAGATGTCGGGCCACCTTGGCCGCGCCTATGGCGTGGTGACGGATCGCGGCGGGACGGCGTCTGATGAGATGCTCGCCACCGGCAACAGGACAGAGTTCGTCGACCAGCCCACGGCGGTCGTTTCGCTCGACGGACTGATGGCGGCCGAGAAACTGCCGCGCGTGGACTTCATCCGCTGCGATGTTGAAGGAGCCGAGATCCGCTTCCTCGAGGGCGGCAGGAAGACGATCGAGCGCGACCTGCCGAGCCTGCTGATCGAGATCCATCCATTCTCGTTGCAGCGCAATTTCGGCTCGTCCGGCGAAGACGTGCGCGACTACTTCATCAGCCTGGGCTACCGCATGTGGCAGCTCAACGACGACAATTCGCACATGTTCGAGTCGACGCAGATCGATCCGAAACGCCGCTGGAAGGATTACTTCCTGATCCATCCGAGCCGCGGCCCGAGCCTGCCGGATGGCATGTTCAAGAAGGCGTTCACGAACTAGGCGGCTGCGACCGCCGGCCGTCTGGCCGTCGCCAGCAGGATCAGGACGCCGCCAATCGCTGCCGCACCAGCGAGCGTAAAGAAAGCCGCGTCCGCATTGCCACCATTGGCGTCTCGGATTCGTCCGATCAGGTCGGGGCCGAAATGTCCGCCGAGATTGCCGATGGCATTGATCCAGGCGATCCCCGCTGCTGCAGCAGCGCCCGAGAGGAAGGACGTCGGGATCGACCAGAAGGCAACGACCCAGCACAGGGCGCCGCTGGTCACGATCGTCAGCGCGGCAAGCTGCAGGACGGGTGAACCGTCGATCACCGCCAGCATGGTCATGCCGACGACGCACATGGCGAAGCCGCCAGCCGTGTGCCAGCGCCGCTCTCCCGTGCGGTCGGAATTCCAGGCCCACAGCACCTGCACGACGGCGGTCACGCCCCACGGAATCATGCTGAGCAGGCCGATCTGCAGGAAGTTGGACGAGGGGATGCCGAACTCCGAGATCAGCGTCGGCATCCAGAAACTGGTCGTGTAGAGACACAGTGCGCCGGTAAAGTAGACGACGCCAAAGGCCCAGATGCGCCAGTCGGCGAAGACCTGCGCGATGCCGTGACGCTCGCCGGCGCCGCCCTTGAGGGCCGCCTCCTCAGCCAGGCGTTGCAACACGAGGTCGCGCTCGCCATCGGTGAGCCATTTGGCCTTTGCGGGTCCGTCGACGAGTATGAGCAGCAGCACGACGCCCATGATCACTGACGGGATGCCCTCCAGAAGGAACAGCCATTGCCAGCCGCGCATGTCGCCTGCGCCATCCATGTATTGCAGGATCGCGCCGGAGGCAGGCGCGCCGACGATGTTGGAGACGGCGATGCCGGTCATGAACCACGCCACCATCTGGGCCCGCCTCTGGGCCGGGAACCAGAATGTCAGGTAGAGAATCACACCGGGGAAGAAGCCGGCCTCCGCTGCGCCGAGAAGAAAGCGCAGTACATAGAAAGTGAATTGCTCGTCGGTGCAGCCGAAGGCGGCGGATACGGGTCCCCACTGCACCATGCCGGTGAACATGAAGAGGCTCGAGATGATGCCCCATGTGATCATGATGCGCGCCATCCAGATGCGCGCGCCGACCTTGCGGAGAATGAGATTGCTCGGCACTTCGAACACGAAGTAGCCGATGAAGAAGATGCCTGCGCCAAAGCCGTAGATGGCGTCTGAAAATCCGAGATCATCCGCCATCTGCAGCTTGGCGAATCCGACATTCACGCGGTCGAGAAAGGCGACGATGTAGCCGAGAAAGAGCAGGGGAACGATGCGCCAGGCGATCTTGCGAAAGGTCGCGGCATCGCTGGGCGCAGCAGGGCTGGCGTCACTCATGGTCGTCTCCCCCGGCGTTGTGCGCCTCTGGCCGTTTCTTGTTTTCCCCAGCAGCATTCAAATTTCGCCGCCCGTCAATTCGCGTTGCCCTGTTCGCGTCGCGGCGCCATAAACCGGTACGTATCAGGAACGGGCCCTATGTCGGCAGCCATAGCCTCAATGCCTTCGCAGTCGTTTGGCGATCCTTTACCGACAGGGCGTGCTGCCGCGATCGTCCGCGGCGTGCAGCTGATGTTCGCGGAGCTGGGCCTGGCCTCGCTGAGGGAAGTGGGGCTGGCTAATGGCCGCCGTGCCGACCTGATGGCGGTGGGACGGCGCGGCGAAATCGTGATCGTCGAGGTGAAGTCCTGCCTGCAGGATTTCCGAACGGACCAGAAATGGCCTGAGTACGCGCCCTACTGCGACCGGTTCTATTTCGCGATCGACTGCGACTTTCCGAAGGAGCGCATTCCGGAGACGTGCGGCCTGCTGGTCTGCGACGGGTTTGGCGGCGCGGTGTTGCGCGAGAGTGAGGCTGCGCCATTGTCGGGCGGACGGCGCAAGGCGGTGACGCTATCATTTGCGCGGCTTGCGGCGGCACGGCTCATGCGTGTGGGCGAACGGGGGCCGGCTGAGGCCGAGCCCGCCATCGACTAGGTCCTGATCGCAATGCCCCTGCAGTATCCCATCGCCAGCAATGCCCGTGACGCGCTCGACGCCGAGGGTGGCGCGCGCACGATGGGAGAAGCGCGCGAGATGGCGAAGGGGTCGGTAACGCTGGTGATCGACTGGGTGCGCCCGCAACCCGCCGAGCGCGAGGCCGTGCAGGCGAAGGCGGAGGCGGGTGTCGCGCGCGGCTTCGTGCAGCTCTACGAGGACGCCAAAGGGCAGCCGGTGATCGCCGTCTCCTATTGGAAGCCGGACCGGGCAGGCGGAGCAAAGCCGAAAAAGGCGAAGGCGGGGCCCGAAAAGCCGCCGGTTCCGGTCGAAGATCACACCGACGATCTCTACTTCACCAAGCCCGGCGTGAAGGCGAAGCGGAAACCGAAAGTGCCAAACCCCAACCAGCTCGACCTGTTCGGTCCCGACCAGAAGGGCGCAGAACATGCCGATCCCCACAACCCGGGCGTGGTCATCGTTGACGAGGAAGGCGATGGCGCGTCATTCGGCGGCGTCGATCAGTCCAGCTAAGCGCTTCACGTTCGTTGCGCGACGTGCGTACAAGCGTGGGCCGCGAGAACAGCCTGCGGCTGGCGAAACCTAGCGACCGGATGGGATGGGCGGCAAAGGCATCAGCAAGCCTGTTGGCGAAACGCTTGGCGATGCCGAGCGTACCCGCTTTGCGGATCTGCTAGTCGACGTAGCGGAACGGCAGGATCGCGACGCGTTTGCGGAGCTTTTCGCCTATTATGCGCCGCGCGTTAAGTCCTACCTGCTGCGGCTCGGGGCCGACGGTGCGCTGGCGGAGGAAATCTCTCAGGACGTGATGGTTACGGTCTGGCGCAAGGCGGCGTTGTTCGACCGCGCGCAGGCATCCGTCTCGACCTGGATTTTCCGTATCGCAAGGAATCGCCGGATCGACCTGTTCCGGCGGTCGAAAAAACCTGAACTCGATCCGGAGGAGGAAATGATCCTCCCGTCCGGCGTCGAGGCGCCTGATGCCCGCATTGAAGCCATGGAAACCGAAGCGCGGGTCCGCGCTGCGATGAAGGACCTGCCCGAAGAGCAGGTTCTCCTTCTGAAGCTGGCGTTTTACGAAGGGTTGTCCCACAGCGAAATCGCGGCCCGGCTGGGCGCGCCACTGGGGACGGTGAAGTCGAGAATCCGCCTGGCATTTGCAAAGATGAAGGTGCGGCTCGGCGATGAATGAGGTCGACGTGATCCGCTGGGGAAACGCACGCGTATCATTCGCATGACGGGGTGTGTCTGACGGATGCGGAGATGATTAAGGTCAGCCGGCAAACTGAACTGGACGAGTCGACCCGTGCCGCACTGGCTTCGGGCAGGGCAGAGCCTGCACTCGATCTTTTCGTGGATATACTCATGAAAATGAGGGGCATCTCCGATTCCGAGGGCGAGGTCATTTCCGGTGTCGCGCTTGAATTGGAAGCGCCCGCTGATATGTCCGCGGACGCGCTGGCCATGGCGTTCGCTGCGATCGAACGCGGCGGCGCGGCCGCCAAACGCGCGCTGGCTTATCCCGAGCTGGCCGGATTGCCGCCGAGACTGCGCGAGGCGATCGCGTCAGCCGAAAGCCGGACAGGCTGGAAGACGATCGGCCTTGGCATACGCAGCCTCGATCTGGGCGCGCCCGGCGCACTGAAGGCCGAGATCATCAGGGTCGCCCCCGGTACGACGGTGCCGCGGCATACCCACAAGGGGCGCGAACTGACGCTGTGCATCCATGGAGAGTACATGGACAGCGGGGCGGTCTATGGTCCGGGCGACTTCTCGATCCGGGATGCAAGCATCCATCATGAGCCCGAGGCTCTGGCTGGCGCCCCCGCCTATGCCCTGGCGGTCACCGACGCGGGCCTCAAGTTCGATGGCCTGCTGGGCGTGTTCCAGAAGCTGTTTGGTCTCTAGCCCGGCGCTGTCGCTTCTGCGCGCTGCGTGACAGGCGCGCACCGAACCGCTACCAGCCCCGGCATGCCGCCTGCGCCAGCCCAGTCCCCGACGCCCACTGCCGGATGGCAAAGCCGGCTTGCGGCTGGCGAACTCGTGCTTGCCTCCGTGGATGGCAAGGCCGACTTCGATGCCGCAATGGATGCAAGCCGGGCCTTCAACCGGCTTGAAGGTCCCGACCGGGGCTTCGCGCGCGCCATGGCGGGCGCTGCGTTGCGTGGTCTCGGCCGCATCGACTGGGCGCTTGGCGGCATGGTGCAGCGGCCGCTTGCCGACATAGAGCCGCCCCTGCGCGCCTTGCTGCGTGTGGGCGCAGCGCAGCTCTGGATGCTCGGCGTGGCTGAGCACGCAGCGGTGTCGGCAACGGTCGAAGCGGCCAGGCAATGGCATGAGGCTCGCCGTGGGGGGGGTCTGATCAATGCGGTGCTGCGGCGCGCCGCACGCGAGCGCGATGCGTGGGAGAACGCCCCCGTCACGTCAGTGTGGCCCGACTGGCTGGCGGCGAAACTGAAGTCGGCGATCGGCGCAGACCGCGCCGAGGCCATGGCGCTTGCCCAGCTTCAAGAGCCGCCGATCGATCTCACCTTGCGTGAGGGGGTCGACGCCGCCGTGTGGGCCGGGCGTCTCGAGGCGAACATCCTTCCCGGCGGCTCGTTGCGGCTTCATGGCGGCGGCGCGATCGCAAATCTGCCGGGCTATGCCGAGGGCGCCTGGTGGGTGCAGGATTCGGCGGCAGCCCTTGCGGCGCGCCTGCTCGGCGATGTGCGCGGGATGGCTGTGGCGGATATCTGCGCGGCGCCCGGCGGCAAGGCGATGCAGCTCGCAGCGATGGGCGCGAAACTCACTGCAATCGATCTCTCGTCCCAGCGCGTCGCCCGCTTGCGGCAGAACGTCGAGCGCGCGCGCCTGCCAGTGCAGATCGTCGAGGCCGACGCCCGCATCTGGCGCCCTGCAGAGCCGCTTGATGCTGTGTTGCTCGATGCGCCGTGCTCGGCGCTTGGCATCATTCGCCGGCATCCCGAGGGTGTGTGGCGACGCGACCCGCGCGACTTCGTCCGCTTCCCTGCCGTGCAGCGCGCGCTGCTCGACGCCGCTGGCGAGATGCTCAGGCCTGGCGGCCGGCTCGTCTATGCGGTCTGCACGCCGACGCCTGAAGAGGGAGTTGAAGTTGTTGAAGCTGCCATCGCGGGAGGCGGGTGGCGGCGCGTTGCGGTCGCTGCCGCGGAGGCTCCCGGCTTTGAGACTTCGTTAACCATGCAGGGAGATGTGCTCACACTGACGCACCCCCGGCGTGATGCGAAAGACGCGCTCGATGCGGAAAGCGAAACTGCATCCGCCGGCGCCGATGCTTTTTTCATCGCGCGCCTTGAACGGGTCTGAGCGGATCGCCATTCCCAGCCGTGTCGGGATACGGACGAACCGGGCTCTGGGCGCCTTCCGTGAGAAGTTGCCACATTCCTGCCTTCGATAAGCGACGAATGCGAGCCATTGGGTTCAGCGTCGGTTCAGTCGTTTCTGATAGACAGTGTGTGTAGGGACGGGTCCTCCCCCGATGCCGTCCCGCCGGAGATAACAAGATGGACGCCATGTTCCACGCCCCCGCCGACTCCTTCGCCCGCGCCAGCCTTGACGCGATCCGCCCGTCGGTGATCGCCAAGCCCTCCAAGGCCTTCGCGATCGCCTTCGCTGTGCTCGCCACGGCGCTCGCCGGATGCGCCAGCGGCCTCGGCGCCAACAGCTATGAAGCTTCCCAGGTCGGCCGCGTTGCGCGCGTCGAGGAAGGCACGATCGTCGCGGCGCGTCCGATAACCATCGAAGCCCCGAACTCATCGGCAAAGATCGGCACGCTGGCCGGCGCCGCGCTTGGCGGCCTTGCCGGTTCAGAGATTGGCGGCGGCCACAAGGCCAACACGGCCGGCGCCATCGGCGGCGCCGTACTCGGCGGTCTGGCCGGCAACGCCATCGGAAAGTCGGCTGGCGCCCAGCCGGGCTTCGCCTACACGATCCGCCTGCCGTCGGGCGAACTGGTCTCCGTCACGCAGGCCGGCGACTTCGCCATGCCAGCCGGCACGCCGGTGCTGATCGAATACGGCGCCCGCGCCCGCGTAATCCCGCAGAACACGGCCTACGGCTACTGATCGGCGTCTGACCAATCAGGGTGCGCCTGACCCCCTGCCAGCGGTAGCAGTCCCAGGGTCGGCCGATTGCCGTGCGACAGGTTGCGCGGCCGTTTGGGCGCTGCTAGGCCGATCTCATGTCTGACATCCTGATATCGCCCTCGATCCTGGCGGCGGATTTTGCTCGGCTTGGCGAGGAAGTGCGCGCCGTGGACGCGGCCGGCGCGGACATGATCCATGTTGACGTTATGGACGGTCACTTCGTGCCGAACATCTCGATCGGTCCCATCGTGATCGAGAAGCTGCGACCGCACACCAAAAAGCCGTTCGACGTCCACCTGATGATCTCGCCCGTCGATCCCTATCTCGAAGCCTTCGCGGCGGCCGGGGCCGACATCATCACGGCGCATCCCGAGGCAGGGCCACATTTTCACCGGACGCTGCAGGTCATCCGCAAGCTCGGGAAGAAGACCGGCGCAGCCCTCAATCCCTCGACGCCTGCGGACATTCTCGATCCCGTTCTCGAAGAGCTCGACCTGATCCTGGTGATGAGCGTCAACCCAGGGTTTGGCGGCCAGACATTCATCGACAGCCAGCTCCGCAAGATCGAGGCGATCCGCACGAAGCTTGACCGCGCAAATCTCAAGACCATCCTCGAAGTCGATGGCGGCATCGTCCCGGGGAATGCAGCGGCTGTGATCTCTGCCGGCGCGACCGCGCTGGTGGCGGGGTCGGCCATCTTCGGCAAGGGCGCCGACCGTTATGCGGCGGAAATCGCCGCCCTGCGCGGCGGGTGAGGGCAGGTCATGTCGCTTCCTCCTCTCGGGCCCCTGGCGCCCGGCGGCGCCGGCCGGGAAGGCGAATATTCGCGGTGGCTCGACCTGACCGGCCGGACGGGCGCGGAGATCAATGGTTCGCCCGTGCATCGCCTGCGCATTGCGGGGCCCGGGCCAACCGGCCTGGCAGCGCTGCCCACCGACAACCGGCCTTCCAGCCGCCAGCGCGGCGAAGCGATCCTCGCGGGCCGCTGGCGCTTCGGCATGTCACATGTCGAGACGCCTGACGGCCATGCGCCGTGGGGGCCGGAGTTTCCGACATTCCACTTTGCCGATCGCATCCACCGTTTCCACTGGCTGCGCGACCTTGGCGCGTGCGGACACGAGGGCGAAGCGCGCGGGCGGGCCCTCGTCATGGCGTGGGTCGAGGCGTTCGGGAAATGGGACAGCTTTGCCTGGCGGCTCAGCGTAACGGCGGATCGCCTGATCAACTTCCTGTCTGCAGGTCCGTGGCTGTTCGAACCGCTGCCGGGCGAAAGCCGCACGACGCTTCTGGAGTCGATTGGCCGCCAGATGCGCCACCTTCAGTTCAGCGGTGTCGATGAAACTGATCCCGTATCGCGCTTTCGCATCGCCGTCGCCTTGTGCCTTTGCGGCGCTGCGACCGAGGACGGACGCAAACTGCTGGAGCAGGGCCTGGCCATGCTCGAGGCCGAATGCGCGAGCCAGATCCTTCCCGATGGCGGTCATGTCAGCCGCAGCCCGGAAGCGCTCGCCGATGCGCTGATCGACATCCATGCGGTCGAGGAATTGCTGCTCCGTCTGGGCATCAATGCGCCGCTGTTCCTCGCCAAGCTCCAGCCACGCATGGCGGCGATGCTGAGCTTCTTCCAGCTGGTGGACGGCGGTGTGGTTGCAGCGAATGGCGGCGGCGATGGCGTGAACGGACTGGTGCGCACGGCGCTGCGGCCGCATGGCGGGGTCAATTCGAAATTCTCCTTCGCGCGCCTGTCAGCCTACCAGCGCGTGCTGGCGAACGATCTCAATGTCTATATCGACGCCGGCCCCGGACCGGACCGGCCGCATGGCGCGCGCGCTCATGCCGGGGCGCTTGGGCTTTCGGTCGATGATGGTCCCGAACGGCTGATCACGTCCTGTGGCGCAAATCCCGACCTCGACCCGGAACTCCGTGAGGCGTCGCGGCGCACGGCGGCGCATTCGGTGCTGTCGCTAAACGGTGAAGATTCTGCGGTATTCCCGCCGGATCCTTTTACCGGCGTTCGTGCTCCGGACGGCCCAGCCCAGCTGGCAGTGCGGCGGATGGAGGAGGGCGACCAGCACCTGCTCGAGGGTCAGCATGCCGGCTGGCGCGTTCGACACGGCCTGATCTATCGGCGGAGGCTCTATGTCGCGATGAACGGCGCCCGGATCACAGGCGAGGACAGCCTCTCGCGTCCCATGTCGGAGGCGGCGCCGCAATTTCCGGGAGGACTGATACCTTTTGAAATTCGCTTTCATCTTCACCCGGACGTGCAGGTCGCCGATGGGCCAGATGACAAAACGGTATACCTGGGACTGCCGAAGCGTCAGCATGTGTGGCGTTTCCGCAGCGAGACTTTGCTTTCGGTGGAAGACTCGCGCTATTGGGGTAGCGAGATGGCGCAGAAGACGCGACAACTTGTTATCCGTGGGGTTGCGGATCCGGGGGCCGATGGTTCGCAGGCGCCAAATCGCGTGCGGTGGGCCCTGTCCAGGGTCCGCATGGGGGACTAGGGGTAGTTGGTGAGCAGTGTAGAGGCGTCGGCCCGCAGGGCGGCAATCGAGGCCAAGGCGGCCTGCTTTGCCTATGACGTAGCGACCGGCATGGTCGCGATGTTCCTTGCGCCCCAGATCATCTACTTTTTCTCTGGCGGGGGCGCGCCGACCTGGCTTGAATTCTTCGTCGCGATCGCATTCGGGGTCGCGGCGACGTTCGCCATGTGGCTGCGCGGCGTTCACCGGCAGGTCTGGAGCCACACGTCCATGCGCGACGTGGTCCGGATCTTCCAGGCCGTCGCGCTGACCCACATCATGTCGCTGCCGATCCTGATCCTGGCGAAGACCCTCGAGAGCTTCCCGATCGCCAGCATCTATCTGCAGTTTCCGATCTGGCTGCTCCTGCTGATGTTCGTGCGCCTTTGGGCGCGTGGACGGGCCACGGGCGATCTGACCGCCATGTTCCGCCGCGAGCCGCCGTATGCGCCGCGGGCGCTTGTCGTGGGTCCGGCTGGCCATGTCGCGGAGGCGCTGCGCGCGGCCCGCAAGGCGCCCTCCGGTCCGCCCATCCGCGCCATTGGCATCGTCGAGACGTCGGGTCTGCACTATGGCCGCGATATCGAGGGCGTTCAGGTGATGGGCGGCATCGACCAGCTGGCCCAGCTGTTCGACCATTACACCGCCCGCTTCGGCGAACTGCCCTGGATCGCCATTGCCACGCCGCCAGAAGATCGCCGCACGATGGAGGCGGCGCTTGCTGTCTCGTCCGCGCGCAAGGCGACGCTGCTGCGCATTGGCGCGAAGGCGATGCTGCAGCCCATTCGTCCGGCTGACCTCCTTGCCCGGCCTGAACGCAGGCTGGACATGGCGCCTGTCGCGGACCTCGTTTCGGGCGCGCGCGTGTTCATCACCGGCGGCGGCGGCACGATCGGCGGGGAGCTGGCGCGCCAGTGCGCGGCGCTCGGCCCGTCGGAGCTGACGATCTACGATGCTTCGGAATTCAACGTCTTCGAGATCGACCAGGAGCTGTCGCGCGCCTACCCGAACGTCGTTCGCCGAATGGTCATCGGTGATGTGCGCGACGAGATGCGGCTCGAACAGGCAATGCATGAGGCGGCGCCCGATCTGGTGATCCACGCGGCGGCGCTCAAGCATGTGCCGCTGATGGAGCAGAACCCGAACGAGGCCATCCTCACCAATGTGCTGGGCGCGCGCCGCTGCGCGATGATCGCAGCCAGTCTCGGCGTGAAGGCATTCACCTTCATTTCCACCGACAAGGCCGTGAACCCCACCAACGTTATGGGCGCCACCAAGCGCGCCGCCGAGCTCTTCATCCAGGCCTTTGCGCCGACTGCGCCGGGGACGCGCTTCTCGCTGGTGCGTTTTGGCAACGTGCTTGGCTCCAAGGGCTCCGTCTCTCCCCTGTTCGAGCGGCAGATCGCAGAGGGCGGCCCCGTTACCGTCACCCACCCCGACATGACGCGCTACTTCATGAGCGTCGAGGAAGCCTCCGCGCTGGTGCTGCAGGCCGCCGCGATGTCTGCCAATTCGGAGTCTGAAGGGGCGACGCTCTACGTTCTCGACATGGGCGATCCCGTGCGCATCGTCGATCTTGCGGAGAAGATGATCCGCATGAAGGGCCTCACGCCCGGGCAGGATATCCTCATCCGCGTGACTGGTCCGCGCCCCGGCGAGAAGCTTACTGAGACCGTGTTCTACGACCGCGAGCAGGTGAAACCGACCGTGGTCGATGGCGTCCTCGAAGTCGCCAACAACGGCTCACCGCCGATCGCCGAGGTTCAGGCAAGGCTCGATGCGATCGTGTCGTACGCCGCGCGGCGCGACCCGCAGGCCTCCCTGTCAATGATGAAGGCGCTGGCGCCTGAAATCTTCGCGGACCACGCCTGGGGCGAGCCGGTCCTGAACGTCCACTAATGCAGTCGGTCCAGACGGGGTATTGATCGCGGGCCAAGCCACGCCATCTCTACTGTCATGGAAATGCGTGTCCTCCTCTTCAACGGCGAAGCGTATTGCGACAGCGAGCGCCAGGACGAACTCGTCCGGCGGACGCTGGATGCGATCCAGTCAAGCGGCGTCGTCCTCGAAGCCAGCGAACTGTCGGTCGATCGGTCGGCCGCCATGTTCCTCGTCAGCGGCGATTCGGCCGCCATCCGACGCCTGTGGGCGATTGTCGAGGCGACAGGCCTCGAGAACGCCTGGGAGGCATTCGGCTCGCGCCTCGAATGGTCGACTTTCGTGATGTCGCGCTAGGCCAGGCGTCAGCGGCCGGAATGCCGCAAGCTTGACGGTTTCAAGACAGCCGGCCTGATGCTATCCGGCGCCCCAAGCCACGCGCTGGAGCCGCACCATGTCGCCCCCCAAAGCCATCCCCGGCAATGTGCCAGACCGTGTCGCCGTGAGGCGCGCGTTGATCTCCGTGTCCGACAAGACGGGGCTGGTCGAGCGGGCGCGGAAGCTCGTGGCGCTCGGCGTCGACCTCGTCTCAACAGGCGGCACGTCGAAGGCGCTGAAGGAGGCCGGGCTGGCAGTTCGTGACGTCGCAGACCTCACGGGCTTTCCCGAGATGATGGATGGCCGCGTGAAGACGCTGCATCCGAAGGTGCATGGCGGGCTTCTCTATCGCCGCGACCTTGCGAGCCACACCAAGGACGCCGCCGACCACGACATCGAACCCATCGATCTTGTCTGGATCAATCTCTATCCGTTCGAGGCCACCGTGCAGGCGGGCGCGGGTTTCGATGACTGCATCGAGAACATCGACATTGGCGGCCCGGCCATGCTGCGCGCAGCCTCCAAGAACGCCGACTTCGTCGCGGTGTGCACTGACGGCGCCGATGTGGATGGCGCACTTGCGGAGATGGAGCAGGGCGGCGTCAGCCTCAAGACACGCCGGCGTCTTGCTGCGAAGACTTATGCGCGGACGGCGGCCTACGATGCGGCGATCTCGGAATGGTACTGGAAACAGATCGGCGAGGACGCGGGCGAGTGGCGCGCGTTTGGCGGCAAGCTGCAACAGACGCTGCGCTATGGCGAGAACCCGCACCAGAAGGCGGTGGTCTATGCTGGCCCCGACAAGCGCGCCGGCGTCCTGACCGCGCGCCAGGTGCAGGGCAAGGAGCTGAGCTACAACAACATCAACGACACGGATGCGGCCTACGAACTCGTCGCCGAATTCGATCCGAAAGTCTCGCCTGCCGTGGCGATCATCAAGCACGCCAATCCGTGCGGCGTCGCCATTGGCGCGACGGTGACGGAAGCCTACCGCCGCGCGCTGGCGTGCGATTCAACCTCGGCCTTCGGCGGCATCATTGCTGTGAACGTGCCGCTTGATGGTCCAACCGCAGAGGCAATCACCGAGATCTTCACCGAAGTCGTTATTGCGCCGGGGGCGAATGAGGCGGCGCTGGCGGTGTTTGCGAAGAAGAAGAACCTCCGCCTGCTGCTGACCAATGGCGTGCCCGATCCGGGGCAGGCGGGCGTCACGGTGCGCACGGTCGCCGGCGGCCTGCTGGTCCAGGACCGCGATGTGGGGCGCATCATGGAGGCCGACCTGAAAGTGGTGACGAAGCGGAAGCCCAGCCCGCAGGAGATTGCTGACCTGATCTTTGCCTTCCGCGTCTGCAAGCACACCAAGTCCAATGCGATCATCTATGCGAAGGACGGCGCAACTGTCGGCATCGGCGCGGGCCAGATGAGCCGCGTGGATTCGGCGCGGATCGCCCGCCGCAAGGCGGAAGATGCGGCTGCTGCGCTGAACAAGGCGGATCCCGCCACGATCGGATCGGTGTGCGCGTCCGATGCATTCTTCCCGTTCCCTGACGGGCTGCTGCAGGCGGCGCAGGCCGGCGCCACGGCCGTGATCCAGCCGGGTGGATCAGTGCGCGACGAGGAAGTGATCAAGGCGGCCGACGACGCCGACCTCGCCATGGTGTTCACCGGCATGCGCCATTTCCGGCATTGAGCGCGTGAAAATGGCGGACGATTGCTCGCCCGCCATTTCCGGTTTCAGTCGGTAGAAGCGTTACGACTTGTTCTTGATGTTCGCTTCCTTCGCCACGGCGCGGTCTTCCTGGTCGAATTCGATCGGCGCGGATTCCGCTGCGTAGAAGCGAGACTTCTTCGCAAGCCGCGCCATCGACGCGTTCATCGTTCCCGCCGACATCGCCATTTGCTTGTCGCCGACAACGCCGACGGACGATGCGTCCGCGATATTGTCGAAGTTGGCGCCGAGGAAGACGGTCTCCCATCCCTTGGCTTTCACACGGTCGAGCGCGGCCTTCACGCCGTCACGCGTGACTTCACGCGAGGCGTTCTCCTGGCCATCGGTCATCACCACGATGATCGCCTTGTCCGGATTGTCCGACTCGGCGAGCGAAATGATCCGCACCATGGCGTCGAGCAGGGGCGTCATGCCGCGCGGGGAAGCGTCCTTGTCGGTGACGTTGTCCCAGTGAAGCGCGGGCTGTTTCTTGCGCAGCACATCGAAGTGGAGGCCTTCCTGGCTGTCGAACACCGCCAGCGTCACATGGCTGTCGACGACCGGGCCGTCTGTCTTGTTGGCAAGTTCCTTTGCGAATGCGTTGACGGACGAGAGCGCTTCCACCCACAGCGACTGCATCGAACCTGAGCGGTCGAGAAGAATGTAAGCCTGCATGGACGTCCCCTTTTCTGCTGATCCCCAACCCGTGCGGGTGTTGCCCGCAGCCGGGAGATGGGTGCG
>JBBAUA010000071.1:0-14354 GCA_040398465.1 Hyphomonadaceae bacterium
TAGGCGACGAGGGCGTTTCCTTTTGCCAAAATACTTGTTTCATATCACAGGCGGCCACCACGTTCTGGATGCGGACGAAAGAGAGCTCCCCAACGCAGCTGCCGCGCGAATTGAAGGCATCAAACTCGCGGGTGAGATTCTCCATGGTGTGCCGACCTTGCTGTACGAGACGGCGTTCCTCAAAATCGATGTAACGGACGAAAGCGGCAAGGTGCTCTTCAAAGTGCTTGTGACGACTATGGCCGACGATGAACGCATACCGGTCACCTGGTAGCTGCGCGTCGCGTTGGGGCAAGGATCATGAAACGTCGATTGGGGAATGGTGGCTTTGGGCCCCACAACCGCCGTTGCGATATCCGCTACCCCTTCGGCTTGAACGCCAGCAGCATGTTGCCGCCTGCCTGGCCGAACATCGCATAGCCGGAGTTCACCAGCAGCAGGCCGTTCATCGCTGTGATGGAGTTCGAGTCGATCGCGCCGCCCTTGCCCTTGACGCCGTTGATCCCGTCGAACTCGCGCGCGGTCTCGAACGACCACAGCAGCTTCCCGGTCCTGGCGTCGTTGACATAGACCGCGCCATTCAGCGCCGCAGAGACAACCGCGCCATCAATGATGGAGGGCGCCGCCGAAAGGATATTGCCGCGCCAGCCGCCACGCGTGCCGGGCGCCGGAGCAGGGGTGCCCGGCGGCGGTTCGGGATTGAACTGCCACTTGATCTTTCCGGTCTTCGCGTCGAGCGCATAGAGGCCCGACTTGATGTTCGGATCGCCCTCCCACTCGCCCGCGATGGGACGGCCCACCTGCGTGATCGGCGCATAGACCGTGTCGTTGTCGAACGCGATGCCCCAGTGGATTCCGCCCAGCGGCCCGCCCGTGCCGAGCGGCGTGCGCCAGACAACCTTGCCGGTATCAGGCTCGAAGGCCCACACCGACCCGGACTTCTGCCCTGCATAGAGCAGTTCCTTGCCATCGCTACCCTTGCCGAGGATCACCGACGCGCCGAAGTCGACATCGCGATAGACGGTCTCGTTGGGGCCAACGCAGTTCAGCCGCTCCTTCGCGGGGTTCGGCCCGCAGCCTGAGTTGAAGATGTCCTTCGGCGTCGCGTGGAAGCTCCACTTCTCCTTGCCGGTCTTCAGGTCGATCGCGATCACCGCGTTGGTGTTCTTGTGCGCCGGCGGCGAGTTGCTCTCGCCCGTTGCAAAGAACACCAGCCCGCGCGTCTCATCCACCACCGGCGAATTCCAGATCGGCGCGCCCGACGGGCCCATCAGCATCCTGCCGTCGCCGCGGTCGCGCAGCGGCTTGGCGTCTTCCATCGTGTCATAGCGCCACTGCTGCGCGCCAGTCTTCGGGTCGAGCGACAGCACATAGCCATGGTTGCTGCAGCACGGATGGTTGTTGTCCGCCGCCACCGAGATCTCGAACTGCGCCACCGGCACGATCACGCGATCCTTGAGGATGCTCGGCGTACCCGTCGTCATCGAGTGCGAATAGACGCCCACCGGCTTGGTCCACAGCGCCTTGCCCGTGCGGGGGTCCACCGCATGCACGGTCGAGTCGATGCCAGAGAACACCAGCAGCGGCGTCCCATCGCCCAGCACGCCATAGGCCACGCTCGTGCGCAGTGGCGCCTCGCCCGGCGTCGAGTAGACCCACTGTACGCACGGCTTGGCTGGATCGGAGAGATCGAGCGCGTACATCTTCCCGGCTTCCGCGACCGGATAGAACAGGTTCTTGCCCACGATCGCGCCCTGGCTGCGCATGATCGACGCATCGGGGAAGGCTATCGCCCACGCCAGTTCCATGTCGCCCATCTGCGCCGTCGTCAGTCCCGCCTGCTTCGCCGTCAGCTTGCGCGTGTTGCGCCAGTCATAGCCAAAGTGCGTCGCCGTCGCCGCATCGGGGCCTTCGAGATCCACCGCCGCCCGCGCGCCCGTGCACTTCAGGTTCGGCGTCCAGTCCGGCGTCTTCGTCGTGTCGCGCCCGGTGACATAGCTCACCACCGCCGCGCGCTGGTCAGCGGAGAGTCCCGCCGCCATGTCCTTCATCTTGCCGTTGGTCAGAGCGTAATTGACGAACTGAAAGCTCATCGCCTTCATGTTGTCGCGCGTGGGCGAGCGCGTCGCCTCCGCATTGTCGTGACACACCGCGCAGGTCTGCTTGTAGACAACCTCGCCGGGATGCACGCCTGGAACCGCCGCAACCTGCGTCGGTGCAACAGCTGCCGGCGGCGCAGGCGCCACCGCCACCTGTGCGACATCCGCCATCGGCGCCGCCTCCGGCGTGGCGCACGACATCAGCGCGACCAGCGAGGCGCACCCAAGGGCCGCCGCCACAACGGATTTCCGCATCGTCTTCTCCCGGTTGACGCGCCGCGTGGTCCGCAACTGCGCCCTGATTATGCGATCGCAACCTGCCCCAAGGGGAAGCAATTGCAAAGGCCGCCCGTCGCCGCAGTCGCGCGGTTGTGTTTGACCCCATGAGATCTGGCGTCACTATACCAATGTCGCGAGCGCGCGGGAGAGGAGCCGTCCATGAGTCGCAACCTCCTGTCCGCCGCTCTGGCGGCCCTCACGCTCGCCGCATGCGGACAGGAAGCGCCGTCCGTGTCCGCTCCTGCGCTCTATGCGACAGACTCCGCCCTCGCCCCCGCCATCGCCGCCGTGCCGCCGCTCGACTATGCCCAGCCCGCCCACTGGCTCTGCCGCCCTGACGCTGACGACGCCTGCAAGCAGCCCGCAACCGTCACCCGCGTCAACGCCGACGGCACGCTCGCGAAGCAAGACGCCAGCATCGCGAACGATCCGCCGGTCGACTGTTTCTACGTCTATCCCACCATCTCGCGTGACCCGGAGGGCAACTCCGACGCCACGCCCGGCCTCGAAGAGACCGAAATTGTCCGCCAGCAACTCACCCACTTCGCCGGCGCCTGCCGCCTCTTCGCGCCGGTCTACCGGCAGGTCACGCTCACCGCCCTCCGCAAACTCCGCGTTGGTCACCAGGTCGAAACCAACCGCGAGATGGCCTACGCCGATGTGCAGGCAGCCTGGCGTCACTACCTCGCCACCGACAATGCCGGCCGCGGCGTCGTCCTCATCGGTCACAGTCAGGGCGCCGGAATCC
Organism: Hyphomonadaceae bacterium; assembly: GCA_040398465.1. Taxonomy (GTDB): domain Bacteria; phylum Pseudomonadota; class Alphaproteobacteria; order Caulobacterales; family Hyphomonadaceae; genus UBA7672. The sequence continues at coordinate 3,127 of JBBAUA010000071.1, forward strand.
TCGCCCGCCTGATCGCCGCCGAGATCGACGGCAACCCGGAGCAGGGCAGGCTGGTCTCCGCCATCCTCCCCGGCGCCGACATCGAGGTTCCGCAGAACGCCAGCGTCGGCGGCTCCTTCACCGCCATCCCGCTTTGCACCAGCGCGACAAGCATTGGCTGCGTCATTGCCTGGTCCGCCTTCCGCGCCGAGACGCCGCCGCCCGCCGGCACGCTGTTCGGCCGCGCCGCCACGACCGGCGCCAAGGTCGCCTGCGTGAACCCCGCCCAGCTCGACGGCACAGGCCAGCTCAACCCCTACCTCCCCACGACGCCCGTCCTGTTCGAGGACGTCGCCGCCCCCGCGCCCTGGACCACATTGCCTGACACGCCCCCGATCGAGACGCCCTTCGTCGCGCTGCCCGGCCTCGTCTCGGCCCAGTGCATCAACCGCGAAGGCGCCAGCTACCTCGCCATCACCGTCAACGCCGATCCCGCCGACCCCCGCACCGACACGATCAACGGCGACATCGTCATCGACAACGCCGTCCGCAGCGAATGGGGCCTCCACCTGTTCGACATGCACTTCGCCATGGGCAACCTGCAGCAGATCGTCAGCTCCCAGTCAGCTGCATGGCTGGCGGCGCAGGCCGCACAACTCGATCCGCTCTGATCCACGCTTCCGTCGGGCCCGTGACCTGCGTGACGCAGATGACAACGATCCCGGCTCGCACCATCTTCTCCGCATGACCGGCTGGACCATCAACGCTGCCGAACTCCGCATCCCGCGCCGCTCGCGCATAGCGGCGCACCGGATGATCGTGATCGGCGACCCCTCAGGCCGAGCCGTGCGACAGCTCAACGGCCTCGCCTCATGGTTCGACGAGGAGCAGCACGCCTGGCGCCACAAGCCGATCGGCTACCTCCCGACCGACCGGCTGCGCGGCTATGATACGAAAACCCACCCGCGCACCTTCATGCCGATCAACGGCGCGGTCCTGCCGGACTGGAACATCGCCCCCGCCATCGCCACCGGCGCCGCCCGCGTGCTTGCCGATGACCTCACACGCGACGAGGTCGATCTCCGCCTAGCCCCCGCGCTCGAAGCCCTCCGCCGCATCAACGCGCTGAGCAAGGGACCCGACGGCGGGGCAGGGCTGCGCTATCCCTTCATGGGCTTCGGCCGGAACTCGAACTCCTTCTTCGCGACGATGCTGCACGCCATGGGCTTCGACCAACCGACCTTCGCCAACGCCGCGTGGCTGGTTCCGGGCGCGCGGGGTCTGCTGTTGCCGGCGTCCGAGATTCGCTGAAGCAGGCGGATCGCGCAACAAACCACCAATGTCCGTTGGCTAGCCGCGACAACTCCTGATATCGCCCACACGAGATGAACCCCGCCCTCACCCTCGAAGATGTCTATCTCACACTCCCCGCGGCCTCCGGTCCGGTGGAGATCCTCAAGGGCGTGAGCTTCCGCGCCATGCCCGGCGAGAGTGTCGCCGTCATCGGCCCGTCCGGCTCCGGCAAATCCTCGCTGATCGCTGTTTCCACCGGCATCGAGCGCACCACATCCGGCAAGGTCGAACTCCTCGGCGAAAGCCTGATCGGAAAAAGCGAAGACCAGCTCGCCCGCCTGCGCCGCGGCCGCGTCAGCCTCGTCTTCCAGTCCTTTCATCTCCTCGGCACAATGAACGCCTTCGACAATGTACGCGCCCCGCTCGAGATCGCCGGTCTCGCCGATGTCGATGATCTCGCCCGCTCGGCGCTCACCGCCGTTGGCCTCGCCCAGCGCATGGACCACTATCCCGGCCAGCTCTCCGGCGGCGAGCGCCAGCGCGTCGCCGTCGCCCGTGCGCTTGCCAGCAATCCCGCCATCGTCTTCGCCGACGAGCCCACCGGCAATCTCGATCGCGCCACCGGCGCCATCGTCGCCGACATGCTCTTCGCCATCGCCCGCCAGCGCAACGCAACCCTCGTCGTCGTCACCCACGACGCCGAGATCGCAAAACGCGCCGACCGAATCGTCGAGATGAGTGATGGGCGGGTCGTCTAGCCAGATGACAGACTCGCTCGGCCTCGATTTCGGCACCACGAACACCGTGGCCACGACGGTGAACGCCAATGGCCGCGTCGAAGCCATACACTTCACCCACGACAACGCCGTCTTCGACGCCTTCCGCTCCGTCCTGTGCTTTTCGGAAGCCGAGGGCGCAGGCCGCCGCGCCGACATAACCGCCGGCCCATGGGCTATCGACAAATTCGTCGAGCAGGCCGGCGACTGCCGCTTCATCCAGTCGTTCAAGACCTTTGCCGCCAGCCCGCTCTTCGCCGACACGCTGATCTACAACCGCCGCTACAGGTTCGAGGACCTGTTCGCGAGCTTCCTCCAGCAGGTTCGCACCCATGCCGGCGTCGACTTTCCAAAACGCGTCGTCATCGGCCGTCCCGTCAGCTTCGCAGGCGCGGCCCCCGACGAAGCTCTCGCTCGCACGCGCTACGAAGCCGCCCTGCGTAAAATCGGCTTCGAGGAAATCCATCACGTCTACGAACCCGTCGCCGCCGCCTACTACTTCGCCCAGCGCCTCAACACCGACGCCACCATCCTCGTCGCCGACTTCGGCGGCGGCACCAGCGACTTCTCCATCGTCCGCTTCACCGTCAGCTCCACCGGCCTCGGCTACACGCCGCTCGCCCACACCGGCGTCGGCGTCGCGGGAGACGCCTTCGACTACCGCATCATCGATCGCGTGGTCGCGCGCGCCTTCGGCAAGGACTCCGAATACATGAGCTGGGGCAAGATCCTCCCGGTGCCCAACGCGTACTTCACCAAGTTCGCACGCTGGCACGAACTCTCGGTCATGCGCCACTCGCGCGACTATCGCGAACTCGAAGAGCTCCTGCGCGACAGTCTCGACCCCGCCCGCATCCGCAGCTTCCTCGCCTTCCTCGATGCAGACGCCGGCTATGCCATGTACCGGGCCGTCTCCGCCGCCAAGATGCAGCTGTCACAGGCAGAGCAGGGCACGCTCTCCCTGCACGTCGCCGGCGTCGACATTGAACGCACGATCAAGCGCGCCGAGTTCGAAAAATGGATCGCCCCCGAACTCGAGGAAATCTCCGCCTGCGTCGGCCGCGCCCTCACCGGAGCCGGCATCACCGAATCCGATGTCGACCGTGTCTTCCTCACCGGCGGCACCTCCTTCGTCCCCGCCGTCCGCGCCCAGTTCGAAGACCGCTTCGGCGCCGCCAAGATCGAAACCGGCGACCAACTCGTCTCCATCGCCTACGGGCTTTCGCTCATTGGGCGCGAGGCGGACATCGCGCGCTGGGCTGTGTGAATCGGAAACGTTGAGGGGCGCTCTCTCCACGTACACTGACACACGGACACGTGACTTCCACCGCAACCGGCCCTACCCATCCTCATGCCTCAACCTCAAACCTCCGTCCCCTGGCTCCGCATCGCGATGCGCGAACTCTCCGGCGGCATTGCCGGCTTCTGGATCTACCTCGCCTGTCTCGCGCTCGGCGCCTGGGCCATCGCCTCCGCCGGATCGATCACCGATGCGCTGCAGGCCGGGCTCACACAGCAATCGCGCGCGCTGCTCGGCGGCGATGCGGCGATCCAGATATCCCAGCGCGCCGCCACCGTCGAGGAACGCGCTTGGCTCGATGAGCGCGGAACCGTCAGCGAGGCAGCCCAGGCCGACCTGATGGCCCGCAACGGCGACAAGGTCGCCCAGGTAGATGTCCGCGGCATCGACGGCGCCTTTCCCCTCGTTGGCGCCTTCACCTTCGACCGCACTATCGCCACGCCCGACGTCATCGCCCGCGCCGGCAATGTCTGGGGCATCGCCGGCAGCGCGAGCCTCGCCCGCGATCTCGGCATCAAGGTCGGCGACCGATTCACCCTCAGCGGCATCGATGTCGAACTCCGCGCGGTCCTCATGCGCGAGCCCGATCGCATCGGCGAGCCAGGCATGTTCGAGCCGCGCGTCGTCATCGACATCGAAGCCCTGCGCGAAGCCGGCCAGCTGCAACCCGGCGCGCTGTTCCGTACCGCCTACCGCATCATCCTCAAGCCAGAGACGGCAGCCACCTTCAAGGACGACCTCAACGCGAAGTGGGAATCCGAAGGCCTGCGCCATCGCGGCCCCGAAGATGCGATCGACGGCCTGCGTGGTCTCATCGGCATGCTCAACACCTTCATGACGGTGGTCGGCATCAGCGCCCTCATCGCCGGCGGCGTCGGCGTCAGCCAGGCGACATCCTCCTTCCTCGAAACCCGCCTCGATTCCATCGCCACGCTGAAAGCCTTCGGCGCAGACGGCGGCACGATCCGCGCCGCCTACGCGACCCAACTCGCCGTCCTAGCTGGCGCCGGCGCACTTGCCGGCATAGCCCTCGGCGCGCTGTCCCCGTGGATCGTTGACGCCATCGCCGGCGATGACATCCCGCTGCCCATGGTGCTGGGCATCTATCCGATTGCGCTCCTGAAAGCCTTCGTCCTCACGCTGCTCGCCGCCGCCATGTTCGCAACGCCGCCGCTCGGCCGCGCCCGCACCACGCCGCCCGCAGCGCTCTTCCGGCGCGACAGCGGCGAGGCCGGCCAGCGCACGCCATGGACCGAACGCCTCGTCGCGTTCGGCGCAGCGCTCCTCCTCCTCGCCATCGCCATGGCAGGATCGCAGCGGCCGCCTGTGGTGCTCGGCCTGCTCGTCGGCGCAGCCGTCGCGTACGCGATCCTCATCGGCGTCGCCGTGCTGGTGAAACGTCTCGCCCATCGCGCCGCCCGTCACGCGCGCGGCAAGATGCGGCTCATCCTCTCCAACCTCGGCGGCCCCGGCTCGCTCGCCCCCATCGTCGCGCCTGCGCTTGGCCTCGGCCTCGGCCTGCTCACCCTCATCATCGTCATCCAGTCCAACCTGCTCGGACAGCTCACAGAGACTGCGCCCTCGGAAGCTCCCTCCGTCTTCTTCCGCCAGATCGCCGAGCGCGACACCGAAGCCTTCGACGCGCTCATGGAAGAGCAGGGTATCGACACCACCGACCATCTCGCCTACCGCCGCGCCCCCGTCCTCCTCGGCCGCGTCATCACGATCGACGGCGAAAAACTCGACGAACAGGCCGTGCCCATGGAGGAGCGCTGGATCACCCGCACCGAAGTTCCCATGACCATCCTGCCCGACAAACCCGTCGAGGCGCTGCTAAAGCAGGGCGCCTGGTGGCCGTCCGACTATTCAGGCCCGCCGCTCGTCTCGGTGGAGGAGGGCGTCGCCCAGGGCCTCGGCCTGAAAATCGGCAGCCGCATCGGCCTGCGCATCTTCATGCTGCAGGTCGAGGCCGAGGTCGGCTCCATCCGCAAGGTCGACTGGACCGGCTTCGGCGCCAACGTCGCCTTCATCCTCTCGCCAGGTTCCGTAAAAGGCTTCAGCCCCGCCCACGCCGCCATCGTCCGCATCCCGCCCGAGAAGGAAGAGGCCGTTGTCGCCGCTGTAGCCGAGCGATTCCCCCGCGTGTTGGTATTCCAGGTCCGCCGCACGCTGGAGACTGCGGTCGATCTCTTCGCGCAGGTCTCGGTGATCATCACCGCGCTTGCAAGCGTGGTCCTCGCTGCCGGTATTCTCGTCCTCTTCGGCGCGTTTGCTGCAGCTGCGCGCCGCCGCCGCCGCGAGTCGGCGCTGCTCAAGGTCTTCGGCGCCACCCGTCCCGCGATTCTCTTCTTCTATGCTGCTGAGTTCGCGCTTGCGGCATTGCTCGCCGTCCTCCTCGGAGTCGGCTTCGGTGTTGTCGCGGCTCACCCGATTGTGACTTACCTGCTCGAGGCCGAGTGGCGGCTTGAGTGGGCGCCAGTTCTCTCTGTCGCTTTCATCACAGTGTTTGCCGCTGCGGCGGGAGGCGCCGCTGTCGGCTGGTCGACTTTGTCCCACCGCCCGGCCCACGTATTGCGCTCAGCATGAAGGTGGGTATGTTCCCGGTGCGTCAGCCCGACGCGATGTCCTCGAAAGAACCGGCCCGCAGCAGTTTGCGGAGACGGCGATGGAGACCCGTCACTGAGGACGTTGATAGATGGTTGGGCGAACGGGGAGGAGTCATGAATAAGCTCGTATCTGTACTTGCGTTGGCGACCGCGCTTGGCGCGTGCCAGACGATGCCAATGGATGGGTCCTCGACGATGTCGAGCGCCGATTCATCCACAGCCATGGCGTGGAAGGCAAAGCGTGGACCCGATGGCGTCCATCCGGACCTCAATGGCGTCTGGAAGGTGATGAACACCGCGAACTACAACATCGAGGCGCATCCCGCCTCAGCCGCGCTGCAGCTTCGCCCGGGACCCTACGTGCCCGTGCCGGATGCTTCCGTCGTGGCGCTTGGCGCAATCGGCGCCGTGCCGGCTGGCGTTGGCATCGTGCAGGGCGACGGCAAGATCCCCTACACCGCTGATGCGCTGGCCGTTCGCGACGCGAACCGCGCCAAGGCCGTCGATATGGATCCGGAAGTGAAGTGCTACCTGCCGGGCATTCCGCGCGCCAACTACATGGACAAGCCCTTCCAGATTTTCCACTCGGACAAGGCCGTGTTCATCGCCTATGAATTCGCCGGCGCTGTTCGCAACGTCTTCCTGGAAGAGCCGGATCCGGCTCCCGCCCAGTCGTGGATGGGCCAGTCCTACGGCCGTTGGGAAGGCGACACCTTCGTCGTCGAAGTGACCGACCAGCTGCCCACCACCTGGCTTGACCGTTCGGGCAACATCAAGGGCGAAGACACCAAGATCGTCGAACGCTGGACGCCCACCTCCGACTTCACGATGCGCTACGAGGCCGAGATCTCGGACCCGTCAGTGTACGCGAAGCCGTGGAAGATCGGCTTCAACCTTTACAAGGCCACGGGCGAGGACGCCCAGCTGCAGCAGTTCAAGTGCGTCGAGTTCGTCGAAGAACTGATGTACGGCCACCTGCGGAAGAACCCGCTGCCTGGCCCTGCGCTGGAGCGTGCGAAGCGTGAAGCCGAAGAGCGCGCTGCCGAGGAGGCCGAACTGGGCGAGTGATAGCGCAGTCCCGCGGCATCCTGTCCTCGCGCACGCGAGACGGGAGTCGCCGCGGGCCCGCGTTGAATATGTTGTGATGGCGGCGACTGTTAGCGTCATTTGGCCGACCGGCGCCGTCAGAACACAACGGAATACGGGCGATCCAGGGTTGGAACCGGCAGACCAAAAGCCGGGAGGACGCGGGCGCCCCATGTGTCAGACCCTTGAGAACCCGCTCTTCCGGGTTTAAAACGGGGGTAATTCAGGGGCGCTGGCGGGTTCGTACCCGCCCTGCGCATGGAAAAAGGTGGACGACGGCAAACCGTCAGTTCTGGAGGAAGTAGATGAAAACCAAGACTCGTCTGGTTGTCGCTGGGGCCGCTCTTGCCGCCCTGACCGCCGCCGGCGCCGGCACCGCCGCTTACGCGCACCACGCGTTCGCCGCCGAGTTCGACGCCAACCGCCCCGTCCTGCTGAAGGGCGCGGTGGAGTTCGTTGAATGGACCAACCCGCACACCTGGATCCACATCAAGGTCAAGGACGTGAACAAGTACGGCCAGCCGAAAGCCGGATCGACCCTGAACTGGGCGATCGAGGGCGGCACGCCGAACACGATCTTCCGCCTGCCGGACGCCGGCAAAGGCATGTCGAGCGCTGACCAGGCTAAGGCCCGTTCGGTCGCCATCCCCAAAGGCACTGAAGTTGTCGTCCGCGGCTACCAGTCGAAAGATACTGTTTGCTCGCGCAAATGGGGCACGGGCGCTGCTCTGAAGGACATGACCTGCAAGGCCAACGGCCGTGACGTGACCTTCCCGAACGGCTGCAAGCTGTTCGTCGGCGGTTCGTCCACGGGCGCGCCGAAAGACGGCGCTGACGCTGGCGCCCGCACGGATTGCACGGCTTCCTCCGCTCCGGCGTAGGCCTCGAAGGCAACCCAACCAAATCAGCCCGCCGTCGCAAGACGGCGGGTTTTTTGCTTGCGATCCGCGCTGCCGAGACGACGCGCGACAAGGGGAAGGCCTCCCTGGTCGAAGGCGGGGAGGTGTCACGAAGTGACGTAGGAGTAGTCCTGCTACAGGCGAAGTTGCGGTGTCTACGGACCATCGTTTTGAGGATGGTGGGGCGTTTGCACGCGATTGCGACGATTCCGACCTTGGCGGGTTTGTCGGCGGCCTGCGTGCGTCTGCGGATGCCCTTGAGGGCTGAGTTGCGTCTTCTGGCGAGGAAGGCTGCGAGGTAAAGGGCGCCACGCACATCGGCGCGGCCGTCCGAGACATGCCACCGACTGCAACGGCGCGATGCGGGAGCGGCGCTGCGACTGGTGCGACGGCTATTCAAGAATCAGAGCGTCTAGCCGCAGCGGATTGTCACCGACGGACCCCGATCCTGCGGTGCTGCGCTTCAGCAAGCTGGTCCTGATGATCGCCGGCATCATCGCCGTTTGCGCGACAACAATCGCGCAGAGAACTCATTTCTCCTCATCCCACGATGCGAATGGAAGATGCAGGGGTTCAAGCGCTGAGGATCAGCACAGCGCTTCCCTGAAACGCACGCTCGGAATCTGTCTGGGCGAGAGAGGCGGCATGGCGCATGGAGAATCGACGAAAGCCCAGCGGGCCCGCAAGAGGTTCACCTGCAAGCTCCGCGGTACGACGACGGGAGGGGCTACCCGATGGGCGGCACCATTTTTTGTTTTTGGTGCAGGCGGACTGCCGTTCTGATTGACGAGGACTAGGCAAGACGGCCAATCCTCTCCCGAAGCTTCCCTTCATGCGGTTCGTTCAGGAGATAGGCGACCATGGCCTCGCTAGAGCCCATACCCCTGCTGGTGATCGGTCTCGTTATCCTCCTGACCCTCGCCGGCGCGGTGGCTCTCGGATATCACGGCAAGGTCTGGCTTCAGGGCCGGAGCGCGCCGTCGCCCACGACAAAGTCCGGGCCCGACCACCTGTTGTCAGCAGCGCTTGGACTTCTCGCCCTGCTTCTGGGCTTCTCTTTCTCCATGGCCCTCAACCGCTTCGACACGCGCCGCGATCTCGTCGTCCAGGAGGCGAACGCCTTAGGCACAACCTGGCTGCGAATCCAGCTCATGAGCGAACCTGATCGCTCCGATATGAACCAACTTCTCAAACGCTATGTCGATGCCCGGCTTCTCTGGTCCGAGGCCTTCGCCGATACCGCGGCCGAGGGGCCAACCCAGGCGCTGCAGGATGAATTGTGGACCGCTATGGGAAAGGCACTGCGCGGGGACAGTCCCGCCCTGCTGACCAGGGGGGCCATGGATTCCCTCAATGAGAGCCTGGATCTGGCCGCCGCCCGCAAAGCCGTGCGCTCTGCCCATATTCCCGACACTGTCCTCCTCGTGCTGCTGCTCTACGCAGTCCTGTCGATGATCATGATGGGGTCGGTTCTGGCCGCCAGCCGACAAACCCATCGCGGGGAGACCGCCCTGCTGCTGATCCTTCTCACCCTTGCCCACATGGTCATTCTTGATCTTGACAGGCCCAGGACGGGCGCGATCCAGGTGTCGCAACAACCGATGGAAGAGTTACAGCGCTCGATGAAACGATGAGTCGCTTGACGGTTGCGGGCGTACGAATATTCGCAGACGTTCCACATTCTTGCCCCAACGTTCCTTCTCTGGCAGCGTTCGTGCGTCCAAATAGGAGCTGTCGAAAAATGTCCGCGATCCGATCCATCGGACTTGCCGTCGTCCTCGCGCTTGGAGTGTCGTCGACAGCAATCGCCTGCACCGGCATCTCCCTTAACGCGGCGAACGGGGCGTCGATCGTTGCGCGCACTGTGGAATGGGCCCTGAGCGATGCTGATCACGATACTCTGGTGGTTTTCCCGCGACAGCACGCGTTCGTCGCCCAGACCCCCGAAGGGCTGAACGGCCTATCGTGGAAGGGAAGGTTCGGCTTTGTTTCTCTCGGGGCCTATGGCGAGCCCTACGGACCGGACGGAATGAACGAAGCCGGGCTGTATGTCGGCATGTACTACTTTCCCGATTTCGCCGATTTCGCGCCCTATGATCCGAAGCAGGCGGCGCGCTCATTGAGCGTCGGGGACCTGATGCGCTGGACGCTGTCGTCGTTTTCGACCGTGGCCGAAGTGCGCGCCAATCTCGATCAGCTTCGGGTTGTCAATGTCGAGGATCCACGCTTTGGCGGGGCCGCGCTACCCTTTCACTGGAAGGTGCAGGATGCGAGCGGAGACAGCATCGTCATCGAGATTACCGACGGCGGAAAGATCCAGGTCTTTGAAAGCTTCATGGGGGTGATTACGAACTCACCAGGATATGGCTGGCATCTGACAAACCTGAGAAACTATCTCGGCCTCTCTCCAGCGGCGGCTCTTCCGGTCGAACTTGCGGGACAGGTCTTCTCACCGCTTGGCGCCGGCACAGGCCTGAGGGGACTGCCGGGCGATTTCACCCCGCCATCGCGCTTCGTGCGCGCAGTAGCTCTGACCGCCTCAGCCCGCCCGCTCGCGACCGGCGAGGACGCCATCTTCGAAGCCTTCCGCATCTTGGACAGCTTCAACATTCCTGTGGGCACGACGGGCGCGCCCGACCGCATCGCGAAAGATATTGAAAGCGCCACCCAGATCACGACAGCAGCAGATCTCGACAACCGGCTGTTCTATTTTCACACAATGTCGGATCGGCAGGTTCGAATGATTGATTTGAAGAAGGTCGACTTCAGGACGCCGGGCATGCGAACCATCACTCAGGGCGCAACGACCAGCCAGACGATCCGGGAAATCAAGCCGTAACGGCGCTCCAGCTGGAGCTGCGTTTGCTCTAGCCGCAGCGGATTGTCACCGACGGATCCCGATCCTGCGGTGTTGCGCTTCAGCAAGCTGGTCCTGATGATCGCCGGCATCATCGCCGTTTGCGCGACAACAATCGCGCAGAGAACTCATTTCTCCTCATCCCACGATGCGAATGGAAGATGCAGGGGTTCAAGCGCTGAGGATCAGCACAGCGCTTCCCTGAAACGCACGCACAGATCTACAACACGCCCACCATGCGGCAGCATCTGTTGAGCCGACGCACAATGCGCATCCCGTGCGCACGCACGGAATCTGTCTGGGCGAGGGCTGCGCCCTGATGGCTGGAGGACCGACGAAAGCCCAATGGAACCGCCACAAGTTTACGTGACAGCTCCGTCAACCAGTTCGGCAATGCTCTTCCCTGGAGCTGGACGCCCAGAATCGTGGAGC
>JBBAUA010000072.1:0-14268 GCA_040398465.1 Hyphomonadaceae bacterium
CCCAACCTCGCCTGGAACGCCGCCAACGACTTCGCGACCGTCAGCCACACCGCCGACAACGCCAATCTCGCCGAGGCGGGCTTCGACCTCTCGCGCATCCTGAGCTACCTCTCGGATCAGGCTGCCGTCTTCGGTCCGATCACCTTCCTCCTGCTTCTCGCCGGGCTTGCCTTCATTGTGGGCCGCAAGGACAAGGACACCACGACCCGCGAACTCTGGCTCGCCTGCTTCATCGTCCCGCCCCTGCTTGTGATCATGGCGCAGGAGATCATGTCGCGAGCACACGCCAACTGGGCGGCGTGCGCCTATCCTGCAGCATGCGTGCTCGTGGCCGCCTGGATCGACCGTGTCTTCGGCCGCTCCACCAGCCGCTTCAAGGCCGGGCCAATTCTGAAAGCCGGCCTTGCGATCAACGTCATAGTCGGACTGCTCTTCACGCTGACCTGGGTGTCCTCCGACATCGCCGACGCCACCGGCGCCTCGGCCGGCATGAAAGGCGTCCGCGGCTGGAAGCAGACCACGACGGAACTTCTCGCTGCCGCGCAAGCCAACAACGCCAGCGCCATCATGGTCGATGACCGCGAACTCTGGCACGGCCTCGACTATTACGGCCGCAACCTCGCCATGCCTCCCGTGCGTGTCTGGCAGCGCGGCCCCACCCCCCGCAGCCACGCCGAAGAGGAAGGCATGATCCGCCCCGGTGAAGACACGGCGGTGCTGATCGCCAGCCAGACGCCGGACCTTCGCCCCAAGATCCGCGCCGACTTCAAGTCGATGACCGAGCTTGGCTATGTCGACATTCCGCTGACAGCCAAGCGAAACCGCCGCTTCAAGCTGTACCTGGCGTCCGGCTACGACCAGGCCCCGCGAACCCCGGAGTTCGAAGCGGAAATGGACAAGCTGACCGAGGAATAGGTCGGTCTGCACGATGGATGGCGCCTGGCGCTTGTCCTGATTGTCGGTGCGCAACAGCCGCAATTCCTGGTTCTGAAGTTCGATCAGCAACGCCACCTCGGCTGAAGTTACGGGATGTCCGATGGGCTTCCTGAGGCGAGCTTCAAGATGCTTCACGCGACGGCGAACGCCTGCAAGCTCAGCCTCGCATTCCATGCTCGGCACCAACCGAACGGAAGCGGACTTGCTGGATTCTCAAGTCGGCCAGATCGTGGCAGGCGGGCTTCACCCGCCGCTGGCGTTCGCCTCGCGCACCACCGGCGTCACGCGCATCCCCGCAGCGACATGATCCTGCGCCTCGGCGACCAGCTGGGCGTCGTCCGGCAGCCCGGTGACCCAGACCGAATCCTTGCTCTCATCGACGATATCCGCTGGCGCAAAGCCGACAACGCCGCCGACGTCGAGATAGAACACGCCAATGCGTCCCTGGCTGTCGGTCTTCAGCAGCCCCGGATTGATTTTGTGCGCCTTGCCGAGCCCGATGTTGATCTTGATCTCGGCTGTACGCCCCACCGGGATCGCATTGTCCGCGTTTGGCGTCGTCACCTTCACCTCGAAATTCCGCGTCCGCGGATCGGCGACGCTCGCAAGCTTCTCGACCTCGCCTTCAACCTCCTTGCCATCGGGCAGCCTCACCCGCACCGGCGCACTGGCCTTTATCTTCAGCGCCTGCTTCTCGGACGCGCCGGCCACAAACGTGATCGGATCAAGCCGCACCACGGTGCCGCACGAAGCGCCCAGCGCCACGAACTGGCCGAGGGTTGCATTGCGCTTCTCGAACACGCCGCGGAACGGCGCCACCGCCCGCCGCTCGGATGCAGCGCTGCGCGCGACCTCAAGCGTCGCCAGCGCCTCGTCCAGTTCCGCGCGCGATGCTCTCACACGCGCAGGCGAAACCCAGCCGTCGGCCAGCCGCTTCTGGTCGCTGCTGTGCTGTTCACGCGCACGCGCCACCACGGCTTCCGCCTGGCGGACGCGCGCATTGGAGCCATCGCCCTCGAGCCCGCACAGCAGGTCGCCCGCCGCAACGATCGCGCCTTCCTCCACCGGCAGGCTGGATACCTTCCCCGGCGCGCCGAAGGCGACGGGCGCGATCTCGGCCTCGCTTCTACCGCCAAGCGAAAGATAGAGTGTCCGCTGCACCGCCCGTGAGCGGATGAACACCACCGTACCGCCATGTCCCTCCGCCGTTCCCGGCAGCGCCTTGTCCAGCGTCGGTATCGTGCTCGCCTGCACCCGCGCGACAGTATCGCCGCCCGACATCAGCGAACGGATGCCGACCACGGCCGCGATCAGCACGATCGCGCCGAGCAGGATGGTAAAGAGCCGGGGCAAAGTCCTGTTCAACCTCCAGAGGGGCGCGGCAGACGGTGCGCCATGCCCAGCCGGTTATACTATGAGCGTTCCTGCCGCCACGGTATCAAAAAGCCGTGGCGGGCGAGATTATGGCGGAGGTTTCCCGCCGAGCAGTCTGCGCCGCCTTTTGGCTGCTAAACATTGGCATTAGTTGCATTTCGCGGTCCAACCCCCTAGGTCCACACCCTGCGCCGCACAAGCGCGCGAGGGTCCGGACGGGGCCCGCAAGGACCCTCCGAGGACGCTCCCAGCACGCCATGACGCAAGCCGCCGACAAGCCCGCCCAGAAGTCCCCGAACGCGCCAACCGACGAGACCGTGCTGTCGGTAAAGCATTACACCGACCGCATGTTCGCCTTCCGGATCACGCGGCCCGGCGCCTTCCGCTTCCGCTCCGGCGAGTTCGTGATGATCGGCCTCGAAGGCCCCACCGGAAAGCCGCTCCTGCGCGCCTACTCCATCGCCAGCCCGAGCTGGGACGAGGAACTGGAATTCTTCTCCATCAAGGTCCCCGACGGCCCACTCACCTCGAAGCTCCAGTCGATCCAGCCGGGCGACACCGTCCTGCTCGGCCGCAAGTCGACCGGCACGCTGGTCCACGACGCGCTCACCCCCGGCAAGCGCCTCTACCTCTTCTCAACCGGCACCGGCATCGCCCCGTTCGCCTCGATCGTCCGCGACCCCGATACCTATGAACGTTTCGAGCAGGTCATCCTCACCCACACCTGCCGCGAAGTCGGCGAGCTGAAGTATGGCCAGGAGCTGGTCGCCGCACTACCCGACGATCCGCTGGTCGGCGAGCACGCCCACCGCCTCGTCCACTACACCACCGTCACGCGCGAGCCCTGGCACAACCAGAAGCGCATCACGACGTGCATGGAAGACGGGCAGCTCTATTCCGACCTCGGCGTCCCACCCCTAGACCCGGCCGTCGACCGCGTCATGGTCTGCGGCTCGATGGACATGATCAACGACATCAAGGCCCTCACCGAAAAGGCTGGCTTCAAGGAAGGCTCCAACGCGCATCCGGCGGAGTTCGTCATCGAGAAGGCGTTTGTGGGTTAGGCCTCCACCTTCACCCCACCATACACAAACTCCGCCCCATCAAGGTCGATCTTCGGCAGCTCGTCCTTCTCGCCCCAGTAGTCCTGCGTGTGGCTCCAGTCGCGCGTGTCCCCGCGCCTGGGCAGCAGGTGCATGCCGCGCATGATGTAGCCCGGGTTGAAGTCCTCCGGATCGATCCAGCTCGACAGCTTCATGTCCTTCAGTGAATCCGGGATCGCGACTTCGACGCGCGAGGCCCCCTTGGCCTTCATGTGCTTCAGCAGCCGCACGATGAAGTCCGCCATGATGTCCACGCGCAGTGTCCAGCTCGCGCGGAAATAGCCGAACACCCACGCCATGTTCGGTACGCCCGTGAACATCATGCCGCGATACGTGACTGTGTCGCCGAACTTCAGCGGCTTGCCGTCGATCTGGAAATCGATGTCGCCCAGCGGCAGCAGGTCGAACCCCGTCGCCGTCACGATGATGTCCGCCTCCAGCTCCTTGCCAGACTTCAACAGGATGCCCTTCTCGGTGAACCGCTCGATCTCGTCCGTAACCACCGACGCCTTGCCCGACGCAATGCCCTGGAACAGGTCGCCGTCGGGGATGAAGGCGACGCGCTGCCGCCACGGCCGATAGCTCGGCGTGAAGTGTGTTGCGATGTCGTAGTCCTCCCCGAGGAACAGCTTCACCGCACCCAGCAGCTCCGCCTTTACCGCCTCCGGCTCTTCGCGCGCACGCCTGGTGAAGTCGTCCTGCATCTTCAGGATCTGCCGCCGCGTGATCTCGTGGACCCAGTCCTCCGGCACATCCAGCGCCCGAAGCTGCTCGGCAATCTCGATCGCATTGCGTCCCGGAATGAACCAGGTCGGCGACCGCTGCAGCATCGTCACATGCGCCGTGTCGTTCGCCACCGCCGGCACCAGCGTCGCCGCCGTCGCGCCCGAGCCGATGACGATCATCCGCTTGCCCTTGTAGTCGAGATCGGTTGGCCATGTCTGGGGATGGACGATCGTTCCCTTGAACGTCTCCATCCCCGCCCATTCCGGCGTGTAGCCCTTCTCGTGCCGATAATAGCCTTGGCACATCCACAGGAAGCCGCACGTGATCGTCAGCGTCGCACCGTCAGACTTGCGCTGCACCTCCAGCGTCCACAGGTTCGTCTTGCCCGACCACGCCGCGCGACGGATCGTATGTCCAAATCGGATATGTTTCCCGAGATCATTCTCGGAAATAACCTCGCCCATGTATTTCAGGATCTCGGACGCCGCCGCGATCGGCGGGCCCACCCACGGCTTGAAGCGATAGCCGAACGTGTGCAGGTCGCTGTCTGACCGGATGCCCGGATACTTGTGCGTGATCCACGTGCCGCCGAACGTCTCCTGCGTCTCCAGCGCGACGAAGCTTGTCCCCGGCAGCTGCGTCTTCAGGTGATAGGCCGCCCCCACGCCCGATATCCCGGCCCCGACGATCAGAACGTCGAAATGTTCAACCTTCGAAGGCTTCTTCGCTGCAGCTGCGGTCATGGCTCGGTCCTGATGCTCGGCGTCTCGCCAATCACACCAGAGCGCGCGCCCGGACGCCATCCCTTGCGCAGCGTCAAATGCAGATCATTCCGGGGCATGCGCCCATCTTGCGCCTTCACCCCCGACGCGAAATGCGCGATCTAGTCCGCCTGGGGCGCGCGAGACGCCCTGACGGGAGCCGCCTGATGTCCGAATCCGCTGTCTATCCAGTCCCGCCCGACTTCGCGGCCAAGGCCCATGTGAACGCCGAAAAGTACGCGTCGATGTATGCCGCCTCCATTGCCGACCCGGAAGCCTTCTGGCGCGAGCACGGCAAGCGCCTCCGGTGGATGCGGCCCTATACCAAGGTCAAGAACGTCAACTGGGACATCTCGAAGACCAACGACCCCAGCGACCTCCACGTCAAATGGTTCGAGGACGGTACGCTCAACGTCTCGGTCAACTGCATCGACCGCCACCTGCCCCACAAGGCCGACACCACCGCCTTCATCTTCGAGGGCGATGACCCGTCCGTCTCCCGGCACATCACCTATGCCGAGCTCTATTCCGAGGTCTGTCGCTTCGCCAACGTGCTGAAGACCCAGGGCGTCAAAAAGGGCGACCGCGTCACGATCTACATGCCGATGATCCCGGAAGCCGCCTACGCGATGCTCGCCTGCGCCCGCATCGGCGCCATCCACTCCGTCGTCTTCGGCGGTTTCTCCCCTGAAGCACTCGCCGGCCGGGTCGAGGATTGCACCTCCACCTGCATCATCACCGCCGACGAAGGCGTGCGCGGCGGCAAACCGATCCCACTGAAAGCCAATGTCGATGAAGCGCTCGACAAGCTCGGGGCACAGTCGACAGTCAAGTCCGTGATCGTGGTCAAGCGCACGGGCGGCGACATCAAGCTCCAGCACGGCCGCGACCACTACTACTCCGTCCTCGCCAAGAACGAGATCGACGACTGCGAGCCGGAGGAGATGAGTGCTGAGGATCCGCTCTTCATCCTCTACACCTCTGGCTCGACCGGAAAGCCGAAAGGCGTGCTCCATACCACCGGCGGCTATCTCGTCTGGGCCTCGATGACCCACGAGATCGTCTTCGACTACAAGCCCGGCGACGTCTTCTGGTGCACCGCCGATGTCGGCTGGGTCACCGGTCACTCCTACGTCGTCTATGGCCCCCTCTCGAACGCCGCGACCAGCGTGATGTTCGAAGGCATTCCCACCTGGCCCGACGCCTCGCGCTTCTGGAAAACGATCGACAAGCACAAGGTAACGATCTTCTACACCGCCCCCACTGCCCTTCGCGCACTCATGGGCGCAGGCGACGACTTCGTCACATCGTCCTCGCGCAAATCCCTTCGCCTCATGGGCTCCGTCGGCGAGCCCATCAACCCGGAAGCGTGGGAGTGGTACTACCGCACCGTCGGCGAGATGCGCTGCCCCATCGTCGACACCTGGTGGCAGACCGAAACCGGCGCGACGCTGATGACGCCGCTTCCCGGCGCACACGCCCTGAAGCCCGGCTCCGCCGCCAAACCCTTCTTCGCGATCCGCCCGCAACTGGTCGATGACAAGGGCGAGGTCCTCGAAGGCGCAACCTCCGGCAATCTCTGCATTCTCGACTCATGGCCCGGCCAGATGCGGACCGTCTACGGAGACCATACGCGGTTCGTCGACACCTACTTCAAGACATACCCCGGCAAGTATTTCACCGGCGACGGCTGTCGCCGCGACGCTGACGGCTATTACTGGATCACCGGGCGCGTCGACGACGTCATCAACGTCTCCGGCCATCGCCTCGGCACCGCCGAAGTCGAGAGTGCACTCGTTGCGCATCCGAAAGTGGCTGAGGCCGCCGTCGTCGGTTACCCGCACAACATCAAGGGCCAGGGCATCTACGCCTATGTCTCGTTGATGGCTGGCGAGCCGCCGACCGACGATCTCCGCAAGGAGCTGGTGAACTGGGTCCGCAAGGAGATCGGCCCCATCGCCTCGCCCGATGTCATACAATTCGCACCGGGCCTGCCAAAAACCCGCTCCGGAAAAATCATGCGGCGGATCCTGCGGAAAATCGCGGAAAACGACTTTTCCAACCTCGGCGACACGTCAACCTTGGCAGACCCGGCAGTTGTCGACGATCTCGTTAGGAACCGCGCAAACAAATAGGGTTACCCAGAGCGGGTGGCGCGCGAAAACGGCATACTTGAAGACTGGCACGACGCCCGGGGTTTCGGCTTCATCCGCCGCCCCGGCGCCTTGGGAAAAATTTATGTGCACATGAAGGCGATCGGTAAGAGCACCGAACGCCCGAAGCCCGGCGACAAGCTCACCTACGAAGTCGGTCAGGGCGCCAACGGCCGCCCCGCCGCGCTCGCCGTGCGCATCAAGTCCGAGACCTCAAGGACCGCCGCGGCCAACCTCCCGGCTGGCAGCGCTTCACAAGGCGCGGCGCCATCAACACCACAAGCTTCCGAATCCGCAACAACGCAGTCCGCCAGAAAACCCCGCCGCGAGCCCCGCCCCGGCATGCGCCACATCTCGATGCGCACGGCTGCTGCCGCGACCATCATCGTCCTCGTCGGCAACAACGTCATGCTCGACCACGTTCCGGAATGGGTCGGCCTGCTCTACATCATCGGCAGCATCGTCACCTTCCTGTTCTACCAGGCCGACAAGCGCGCCGCGGAAAAGCACGAATGGCGTGCGCCCGAACGCCGTCTCCACCTCGCTGACCTGACCTTCGGCATCGTTGGCGGCCTGCTTGCCCAGCATGTCCTCAGGCACAAGACCTACAAGCCCGGCTTCGTGACGATCACCGCCCTGATCACCGCGCTCCACGTCCTCACGCTCGGCCTCATCATGTTCGGCGTCTACGCCCCCGGCACCGTCGGCGAATTCTTCCGCCGCACCTTCACGGGCTGAGCTCCACGGCGTCATTCTCGGGCAAGCCGAAGGCGCAACCCGAGAACCTCGGTTGTCAGCTCCGAGGGGACGGATTGGGTTCCTCCGCAGATCCAACCGGGATTCCCGGCACAAGGGCCGAGGGTGGTTCCGCTGGTTTGGCGGGCGTCGAAGCCGATCCGCGATCGCCCCGGCGTCACACCGCGATATCGAACGCATCCAGGTCGAAATCGTCATCGTTCAGCTTCGTGGATGCTTCATGCGCGCCCGAGGGACGCGCGTGGCGTGCGATGGCCTCGAACAGGATTTCGCGCACGATCGGTTTTGCGACGTGATCGTCGGCGCCAGCTTCCTTCGCCTCGATCACATGCTCGTCCGTGGCGTTGGCGGACACGGCAAGCATCGGCGTCGGCATCCGGCCCTGAGCCTTCTCCCACGCGCGGATCGCGCGCATCGCCGCAAGACCGCCCATGATCGGCATCTGCAGGTCCATCAGGACGAGATCGAACTTGCCTGCCGAGAATTTCTCGACCGCTTCCTTTCCGTTCTCCGCAAAGGTGATCTGCAGCCCGCTTTGCGCCAGCAACAGCTCCACCACGCGGCGATTCATAGGATTGTCTTCGGCGACCAGCAGCCGGAGATTATCGAGATTGGTCTCAGCATCGAAATCCTCGACCTCGACCGCCGTGATCGCCCCCAGCGCGGCGATGCGATCGCGCGAAATCGGCGCCAGGACCTCGAACGTCGAGCCCTCGCCTTCTTTCGATTGCGCTGTCACCTTCCCGTTCATCAGCTCGACCAGCCGCTTCACGATCGACAGCCCAAGCCCAAGACCGCCGAACCGCCGCGACGTCGAGATATCGGCCTGCTCGAACCGCTCGAAAATCCGATCCGCCACTTCCGGCGCAAAGCCCACGCCGCTATCGGTCACGGACAGCCGCAGCTGCGTGACGCCATCGGGCAGATCCTCCACATGCGCGGACACGCTGATCTGGCCCTGCTCGGTGAACTTCACCGCATTGTTCAGAAGGTTGCCCAGCACCTGTCCGATCCGCACCGGATCGCCCCGGAAGACGCCATCGCAGCTCGCCGACACGAACGTCTCGAACTGCAGGCCCTTCGCCTCGGCCCGCGTCCGCGCCGCCTCGCAGGTATTGCGCAGCGTCTCCTCGAGCTCGAACGGACGAATATCGAACTGGATGTCGTCGCCCTCAAGCCGCGAGAATTCGACGAGATCGTCCATAACACGCAGCAGCGTGCGCCCGGATGTCGAAATCAGCCGCACCATCTCGCCTTGCCGATCGTCCAGCGGCGTGCGGGCAAGCACTTCGGACACGGCCAGAACGCCGTTCAGCGGCGTGCGAATCTCGTGACTCATGTTGGACAGGAAGTCCGACTTCGCCGCCGCGGCCACAAGCGCGCGCTGCTCGGCCTCCATCGCCTTCAGCTCGATCAGCTTGCGCGCCGTGATGTCCTGGATCACGGCAAACGCGCGCGCAGGCGATCCCTTGATCGTCTTGAGGATGCGGATCGAAGCCGCATGCCAGAGTTCCCTGCCGCCATCGAACTGCACGCGATACTCGACCGTGTACGGCGCTCCGCCTGCCAGGTGGGTGCGCCACCGGTTGCTGACGAGATCGCGGTCGGCCGGGTGGATGCAGGCATCGCCGCCGGTCAGCGAGTCGAATGTCGGGCGTTGCGGGAAGAAGTGCTTCCACTCGCCTTCGAGATATGTCTCGCGCTTCTCGAAATCCAGCTCCCAGATCATCATCTGGGTAATAGACATCCCGAAGGACAGGCGCTCCTTCGAGGACTCGACCTCATGCTGCGCGCGCACCAGCTTGGTGACATCTTCATGGATCGAGATGATGCCGCCCACCTCGCCGGAGCCGTCATACCACGGCGCCGAAGACCATTTCAGCCAGCGTTCGCGTCCATTTGCGCCGACATAGGGGTCGCGGTCGTGGCTCATGATCTCGCCGCGCATCACCTGCCGGTGCATCGCCCGCCACTTCTCGGGCAACCACGTCAGGATGTCGTAGACATTGCGGCCGAGAACCTCTTCCTCGGTCAATTTCTGCTCGGCGGTCCAGCTTGCGCTGGCCATCAACACGCGCATTTCCCTGTCGCACATGCATATCGGCATGGGCGCCGCCTGCACGAAACGGCGCACGGTGGAATCAGCGTTGAGCGCCGCCTGCAGGGCGGTGTGTCCGTCGGTCTTGTCGACGATCACGCCGTTCATCGACTCGACCTGGCCGCGCGCGTCGATTGATGGCGACCCGGCGATGCGGATCATCCGGGTCGTGCCATCGGCGCGCCGAATCCGGAATGTGTGCTTCACGGGGCGGCGCTTGTCGAAAGCTTCGCGCGCTGCCGTGACTGCGCTCTCCTGGTCTTCCGGCAGGATCATCGCGCTGAGATCAGAGAGCAGCAGCGGAGGCGCCGCCGGATCGAGCCCGAGAATACGCGCCGCGCCCGGCGTGCAATGCAGCTTCAGGTCACGGCCCGTGCGCCAGTGGCCGATGTCGCCGACCTGCTCAACCGCATCGCGCGAGGCCGCCGTCTCCTGGCGTTGCCGCTCGAGCATGTTCTGCTTGGTCACGTCGCGGCCGACGAACGAGATGAAGCCGGAGGAATCCAGCCAGGTCAGGTCGGCGTCGATCAGGCGCGTTTCATTCCCGATGCGGAAGCGGATCTGCGTCGTCCGGGCAGGCGTTCTTTCGCTCAGGTTGCGCAGCGTCTCGCGAATGGCCTCGCGCTGTTCGGCTTCGACGTAGGACAGGATCGAGGCATCATGCGCGCCGCCCGCCGGACCCGTAAGCCGCCGATAAGCGATGTTGGCGCGGATCACGCGGCCGTCCTGGTCGATCAGCGCAAACGACTCGGTGGCGGCATTCAGGAAATGTTCGGTCGCGCTGGCAAAGCAGCGCTCGATCACCTCGGGAGGTGAAGCCGAGCCCATGGGGAAGGGAGCTGACGACATCTACGCGTTGGGCCTGTGAATCGTGGTGCGAGCCATCTCGGGCCGAAACCGTTAACAAACCCGTAGACGTTCAGCGGCCGACGAGCGATTTCCAGCGCGATATCAGGCCGCATCGCATGTCACATCTGCTTAATCGGCGTCATCGCCAATGCGGCTCGCGCCTGCTCGATCCGCTCCATGTGCCTGTAGAACGGCGCCCAATTGTCGTGCTCGGCAATTTCTTCCCAGAGCGCCTCCACGTCCTCGATCAGCAGGCGCGCTGGACCTTCGTTCCTGAAATAGTCGTGCCCCAGCCGCTCGGACCTTTCGGGCGTGCAGACCAACAGCGCGGACCGGACAGCTGCAAAATCTGGCGCCGCATACAACGCCGCAATCGGACTGGCCGCAGACCGCGCTTCGCTGGCGGCCCCTCCGAACCAGTCGAAGAATACCTGCGACCAGGAAGCCCGCGTGGCGCCCATCCATCCGAACAGCGCCTTCAGGAGTTCAAGGTCTCTCTCCTCGCTCGCCGATTGCAAACCGAGCATCGCCAGCATCCGACCACGGAAGGCCTCACGGTAGAGACCCTCGAACCGGCTCAGTTCGGGCTCCAGCGCGCTCACATCGCACACCAGCGTCAGGCATTCGGCAAGCTGGGAGAGATTCCACAGCGCGGCCGAAGGCTGGCGCCCGAACGCATAGAGCCCGTTATGATCGAAATACGCCGCAGTGAAACTCGGATCGGAGTACGGCAGGAAACGCCATGGACCGTAGTCAAAGCTCTCGCCCGTCACTACCATGTTGTCCGTGTTGAGGACCCCGTGCACGAACCCCGCCGCCATCCACGACGCAGCAAGTTCAGCTGTCGCCTGCACGACTTCACGCAAAAACCCCACCGCTGAGGCCGCCGTGTCCGCGGCAGCCGCCTGCGGATAGAAATGCCGGATGCAGTACTCGACCAGCTTGGCCGTGCCTTCCGCGTCCCCGCCATAGGCAAGCCTCTGGAATGTGCCGAACCGCACGTGGCTGTGAGACAACCGCACCAGCACGGATGAACGCGTTGGCGATGGCTCGTCATTCCGGTGCAGCTGTTCGCCCGTCTCGATCAGCGAGAACGCCTTCGACGTGTAGACGCCGAAGGCCTCCAGCATCCCCGCCGCCATGATCTCGCGTACCCCGCCCTTCAGCGTCAGCCGTCCATCGCCGCTGCGCGAAAACGGCGTCTGCCCCGAACCCTTGGTGCCGAGATCGAGCAACCGGCCAGCATCATCGCGCAATTGCGCAAACAGGAAACCACGCCCGTCTCCAATCTGCGGATTGTAAACCTGGAACTGGTGGCCGTGATATGCCAGCGCCAGCGGCGTCTCGAGTGACCCCTGCAACGGATCGAACCTGCCAAAGTGCGCGATCCATTCTGCCTCGCTCAGCGCGCCGAGCCCGACACGCTCCGCCCACCGCTGGTTGCGCCAGCGCGCCGTGTGCTGCGGAAAATCAGCAGGCGCGACTTGGCGATAGAAGCTGCTGTCGAGTTCGAGAATGGCGCGCTCAGGGCGGAAGACGGCGCTCATTGCGCCGGCGGCACAAGCACGATCGGAATCCGCAGCGTGCGCGCAGGCCCCGCCACATCGCTGCCGGCGCTTAACGGCGCGGGCATGTCTTCCTGCAGCACCAGCGTCGCCGGCGTCTCCGCAGCAACATCAAATGGCAGCTCCGCACGGAACTTCATTGTCTCCGGATAGCTGCCATCCTGCGGCAACTCGTACCTGGCTGGCGCCTCCGAGATTGGCTTGCCATCGACTTCGATCTTCGCCGGGAACTGCCCCTCGAAAATCCAGTCCGACTTGACCAGGCCTTCCACCACCAGCGGACTTGTCACACGAGCCTCCGCCTTCACGCCCGTCACGGTGATCTCGCCATTCGGCGCCGGAATCTCGTCGGCCATCAAGGTGGGTTCGATCGCCACTTCAGGCGGCGCCGACGCGACTGGCTGCGGCACCGGCTCAGTCGCTGGCGTGCACGCGCTCAGAACGACCAAGGCCATCAATACACGCTTCATGGGACGTCTCTCCTGCAAGGCAGTCACCAGAGTAGAACGGATTCCCGACTTGCCAAAATCCTGCCCGAATCTTCGGCCAGATGGTCGCAGGTCGGGGGACACTCTCCCGCACATCACGGAGCCACACAGCCAATGAGGCGACTGAGATTAGCCAGTTCGCCCCTCTGTATCCCAGGGGGCGGTCAGCGCTCCCGAGGATTCTCCGGAAGCGTCTGACCTCAAACGAATGACCTGGCTCGCGATGCGCAATTCCGCGCGCGCGAGGCCGTGTTCGCGATGACCTGCCCTTCCGGCGGGATAGCGGGCGCATGTCGAGAGGAGACGCGACCATGGTCGCGCAACTGTTCCATCGCGCGCCCCAGCGGGCGCGCACGGCGAGCCCGCTGCTCGCATATCTCGCCGGCGATTTCGCCGACGCGATCGCGCGTATCTGGCCCGCGCCGCATGGCGATTTCTTCGCCCTGCCCGCCGCGCGCCGTCATGCCGTTGCGCTGGCGCTCGCGGGCCATATTCGCCAGCCAGCGTCCGACGCCGACCTGCGCCGTCTGGTCGAATACCAGCGCGACGCAGTCGTGGCCGAGGCGTTCCCGCGTGTGCCTCCCACCGGTCTGATGCGCGCTCTGGCGAAAGCCGGCGAGCAGCTCTGGCGACGCGAGGACTACGACACCTTCGTGGCCCTTATGGCCGAACCGATGGCGAACGAAGTCCTGCGCCACCTCGACGATGTGCGTCCGGCCGCCTTCGGCCCGATCGCCCTCCTGCCCGAGGCGCTGCGCATGGCGCCGGTGGTTCGCGTCCTGCCCTCCACGGCGGCAGCGCACGATCTCGCACGCGCCTTCCGCCTCGCGGCGCGCATGCGTGAGCCAGGCGCCCCCGCACGGATCGCGCGCCGCTGGGGCGCGGGTGGCGACATCCGCGCAGTCTTCGGCCGCGCTGTCGAGGACCTGACGCCCGACGTGTTCCGCCCTGCCGGTCCTCCCCCGGTTCTGGCGGCGCCGTTCGTGGCGATCACGGGCCGCAAGCAGCTGGAAGGCGTCGCGCTGGAATTCCGCAACTGCCTCGCCGAGCACGGCGCGCGCGTCGCGGAGGGCCGCATGGCCGTCTATGTCTGGCGCGCCGAGCCGCTCGCGGCGATCGCGCTAAGCCGTGACGCCGCTGGCTGGCGTCTCGCCGAAGCCAAGGCGCCGGACAACGTCGATCTCGAGGAAGGCTTCCTGCGCCAGCTCGCAGCCCGCCTCGATCTCGCCGGCGTCCGCACGGGCCCCTCCGTGCAGAACGTCTCGTGCCGGCTCGACGACTGGGCGAACGGCAACTCCTATCCTCGCGAGCACCGGGTCTCGTTCGTCGAAGACCTGGCGCTCGGCGACCTCTGGAGCTGACGGAGACATGTTCCGCGCTGGCCTTCGATCAGCGCGGAACATGGGTTCCCGGAACAAACCACTTCCTTGCGCGATACCAGACGTACAGGAGGACCCCG
>JBBAUA010000073.1:0-13811 GCA_040398465.1 Hyphomonadaceae bacterium
AGGCCGGAAATGTACCGGCCAAACCGATCAGAAGCGCAGCGCTGGACGCGCTGCGGAGCGTGAATTTCATAGCAATAACCTCCCCGTGCTGAGTCTGTTGACGACTCTTGCCGTTACTGTTGACTGCATTGCGACGTGAGGTCAACCGAACGGCTAGCGACGCGATGGATTTTCTCGGGGCGATTCATGAGGGTCGGCCTTTGACGCAGGACGGCATCGCGCGACGCGACTGACCTGCGCTAAGTCGCTGCCCCTACGGCATGAACGTGTTTTGACTTATCGTGCTCGCGGCATGCGGCGCCACGCAGCGTGCGCGTTGCGCGAATGTCGCAACGTCCGGCAATTGCTTGGACGAGGTGCGCGTAACGCTCCTGATTGTCCGTCGCCGCTCGCTCGCGATGCGCGCTGCAATGCAGCAGAGCGCATTCTCGCTTTTGACGTTTGACGATCGCGGCAATCGCAGACTTATGTGCGCCGATGGTCATAACTATGGGTCGGCGGGCATGCTCGAATTGAAGGAGGTGTCGCGCCGCATCAATGGCGTCGATCATCTCGCTGGAATTTCAATGCGGATCGAGAGCGGCGTCATGAACGTGCTGCTCGGCCCCGCGCGCGCAGGCAAGACCAGCCTGATGCGCGCCATGGCGGGCCTCGATCGGCCCGGCAGCGGCGAAATCTGGTTCAATGGCGTCAATGTCACCGGCATGCCCGTCGCGAAACGCAACGTCGCGATGGTCTATCAGCAGTTCATCAACTACCCCGGCTGGACCGTCCGCGAGAACATTGCCTCGCCGCTGAAGGTCAAACGCACGCCCGCCGCCGAAATCGAACGCGACGTGCAGCGTGTCGCCGAACTGCTCCGCCTGGCGCCTTATCTGGACCGCAAGCCGCTCGAACTCTCAGGCGGCCAGCAGCAACGCGTCGCCATGGCCCGCGCCATCGTCAAGAAAGCCGGCCTCGTCCTGCTCGACGAACCCCTCGCCAACCTCGACTACAAGCTGCGCGAGGAATTGCGCGCCGAACTGCCGAAACTCTTCGCCGACAGCGGCGCCGTCGTCGTCTACGCGACCACCGAACCCCTCGAAGCCCTGTTGCTCGGCGGCATGACCGCAACCATGAGCGAAGGCCGCGTCACGCAATTTGGCCCCAGCCACCACGTCTACCGCGCGCCCGCCGATCTCATCACGGCAGAGACCTATTCCGACCCGCCGCTCAACGTCTTCCCCGTCACCGCGGCCGCCAGGCCGGCCCGCTTCCCCGGCGCCGCAACGCTCGCCGTGCGTCCCCACCATGTTCGCCTCGCGCCGAGATCCGCCGAGGCCGACGCCTACGCTGCGACCGTGATCGCGATGGAAACCAACGGCTCCGAAACCTTCGTCCACCTGCGCGTCGGCGAAGCGCGCTGGGTGATGCTCACCCACGGCGTCCACGCCTTTGAGATCGGCTCTGCGCTCACCGTCCATGTCGAACCCGGCGACGTGATGAGCTTTGACTCTGCAGGCCGTTCCATCACGCCCGCCGCCAGGGCGGCCTGACACATGGCCCGCATCGACCTGCAGAACATCCGTCACGCCTACGCGCCCTATCCGAAGTCCGAAGCAGACTATGCACTCAAGCGCGTCGACCAGTCCTTCGACGATGGCGGCGCCTACGCGCTGCTCGGACCATCCGGCTGTGGCAAGACCTCCTTGCTGAACATCATGTCCGGCCTTGTCGCGCCGACCGACGGCCGTGTCCTGTTCAACGGCGACGACGTCACCGCACGTCCCACCGAGAAGCGCAACATCGCCCAGGTCTTCCAGTTCCCTGTCGTCTACGACTCCATGACGGTGCGCGAAAACCTCGCTTTCCCGCTGCGCAACCGCCGCATGAAGCCCGACGACATCGCCCGCCGTGTCAACGAGGTGCTCGACCTCGTCAGCCTCACCGCGCTCGCAGACCGCCGCGCCCGCGGCCTCACGGCGGACGAGAAGCAGAAGATCTCCCTCGGCCGCGGTCTCGTGCGCCCAGACGTCAACGCCATCCTGTTCGACGAGCCGCTCACCGTTGTCGATCCGCAGGTGAAGTGGGAGCTGCGCGCAAGCCTGCGCGACGTGCACCGCCGCACGCGCACAACAATGGTCTACGTCACCCACGACCAGACCGAAGCGCTCACCTTCGCCGACAAGGTCGTAGTGATGTACGATGGCGAGATCGTCCAGGTAGGCTCGCCCGCCGACCTCTTCAATCGCCCCAGGCACACCTTCGTCGGCCACTTCATCGGCTCGCCCGGCATGAACATCATGCCCGCCCGCGTCGACGGCGCCACTGTCCGCCTCGGCGAGCACAGCGTCCAGTTGGCCTCCGCCCCGCGCCTCGACGCATCGCAGAAGCTTCAGCTCGGCGTGCGCCCAGAATTTGTCCGTCTCTCCGCGAGCGGCATCCCCGCCACCATCGTCCGTATGGAAGACGCAGGCCGCTATCGCGTCGCCCACCTCGACATGCTGGGCATGCCCATCGCGGCCATGCTGCGGGAAGGCGAGAGCGCCCCCGCCGCCCCACATATCAGCTTCGATCCGGCCGGCGTGCATCTCTATGCCGACAGCTGGCGCGTTGATCTTGGCGGAGCCGCCCAATGAAGCCCGTCAACCAGAAAGCCTGGTTCCTCGTCGCGCCCGTGCTCCTGCTCGTGGCGTTCACCGCCATCATCCCACTGATGACGGTCGTGAACTACTCGGTGCAGTACGTCGCCACCAACGCACAATTCCACTGGGTCGGCGATCTCTGGTATCGCGAAGTGCTGCACTCGGAGAAATTCTGGAACGCGCTTTGGCGAAACCTCGTCTTCTCCGGCATCATCCTCGCCATCCAGATCCCGCTCGGCGTCCTCATCGCGCTGAACATGCCACGCAAAGGATGGGGCGTCCCCGCCTGCCTCGTGCTGATGTCCCTGCCGCTGCTCATCCCATGGTATGTCGTCGGCATGATCTGGCAGATGTTCGGTCGCGTCGACATCGGCCTGATGGGAGTCATGCTCCGCGACTTCGGCTACAATTACGAAGGCGATCCGCTGGATGCATGGTTCACACTGATCATCATGGATGTCTGGCACTGGACCAGCCTCGTCGCCTTGCTGGCGTACGCGGGCCTCGTCTCGATCCCGAACGCCTTCTATCAGGCCGCGCGCATCGACGGCGCGTCCGGCTGGCAGGTCTTCCTGCATGTCCAGCTGCCGCGCATGGCCCGCGTGCTCACCATCGCAGTCCTGCTGCGCTTCATGGACTCGTTCATGATCTTCACCGAGCCGTTCGCCGTCATCGCCGGCGGTGATCCGGTCTTCCTCTCCACCGAGCTCAGCCAGACGGTCGAGCTTGGCCAGAGGGCGGCCATGTCGATCATCTACTTCCTGATCATCCTGTTGCTCAGCTGGGTGTTCTACACGGTGATGACGCGCGACGATGGCGAACCGATCCAGTCGGGAGCCAAGCCATGAAACAGGGCCGCTTCGCCTGGCTCGTCCCGGCGCTCTACATTCTCTTCCTGATGACGCCGATCTATTGGCTCGTCGCGATGAGTTTCAAGACGAACCTCGAGATCACCACGCGCTTCACGCTCTTCCCTGAGACGTTCAACCTCGACAATTACGTGAAGGTTTTCTCGGATGAACGCTGGCGCGCCGTGTTCAGCAACTCGCTGATCTATGTCGGTCTCAACACCGTCATCTCCATCGCCGTAGCCTTGCCCGCCGCCTACGCCTTCTCGCGCTACCGCTTCTTCGGCGACAAGCACCTGTTCTTCTGGCTGCTCACCAACCGCATGGCGCCCGCCGCCGTGTTCACCCTGCCATTCTTCCAGCTCTATTCCGCCTTCGGCCTGTTCGACACGCACATCGCCGTCGCGCTCGCCCACTGCCTCTTTAACGTGCCCCTCGCAGTCTGGATTCTCGAAGGCTTCATGTCGGGCGTCCCGCGCGAGATCGACGAGACCGCCTATGTCGACGGCCACTCATTCCCCAGCTTCTTCGTGAAGATCTTCATGCCGCTCATCGCCAGCGGCATCGGCGTCGCCGCCTTCTTCTGCTTCATGTTCTCCTGGGTCGAATACCTGATCGCTGATTCGCTGGCCCGCTCGGCCGTCCTGCCGATCACCACACGCCTGCAGGCGCTCTCACAGGCCTCCGGCACGGACTGGGGCGTCCTCGCCGCCGCCGGATCACTCACCCTGATCCCCGGCGCCATCGTGATCTGGTTCGTCCGCAACTACATCGCGAAGGGATTTGCGCTGGGAAGGGTCTGATGGCGACACTCGCTGACGTCCGCAAAGTCGCGCTCGCCCTGCCGGGCGCCGTCGAGCTGAACGACCACGGCGGCAGCTGGTTCAACGTCGGAACGAAGAGCTTCGTGCTCTCCGGTTTCCCAAGCGGGTGTTGGATCTTCAAGCTTCCCAAGCCACGCCAGGAACTCCTCTTCGAAGCCCGCCCCGACGTGTTCCAGCCCTACCGGGCGGGCGCCATGCTCTGGAGCTATGTCGACATATCGCGGCTCACGCGCGCCGAAGTCTCCGACCTGGTAGGCGACGCATGGACAACCATCGTACCGAAGAAGGTCTCACGAGCGTATCTGTCGGGCAGGGCGTGACAGCAGCAGCACGTCACCCGATTGTCACGTCTCCAGCGGAAGCTGCATACGCATGAAAATGGAGTCGGCAATGAAGCGCGGTCTTGTTCTCCTTGGAAGCCTTGCACTCGCCGCCTGCGCCAGCATGCCGCCTGCGCCAGTAGACGGTCTGAACAATTCCCTCCGCCTCAACCAGATACAGGCCATCGGCACCCACAACTCCTACAAGCTCCAGGTCGACCCGCCCCTGATGGAGCTCATCAAGCAGCGCAACGCCAACACCGCCCTCACGCTCGACTACTGGCATCGCCCCATCGCCGAACAGCTCGATGCCGGCGCGCGACAGGTCGAGATCGATCCTGTCGACGATCCCGAAGGCGGCGCTTTCGCCGATCCGCTGGGCGCCCGTCTCCTCGCGCAGCAAGGCGTCACCATCCCGCCGCCCGACCGCGCCGCACTCGCAAAGCCCGGCATCAAGGTCATCCACGCCACCGATATCGACTTCCGAACCAGCTGCCCGACTTTCGTGAATTGCCTCAGCCAGGTGAAAGCCTGGTCCGATGCACACCGTACGCACACCCCGATCCTGATCATGATCAACCCGAAGCACACGCCCATCTCATGGGAAGGCGCGACGCCCGTGCGCGCATTCGGCAAGGATGGGTTCAACCGTATCGAAGCGGAGATCCTGTCCGTCTTTCCGCGCGATCGCATCGTTACGCCGGATGAGGTACGCGGCCCCCATGCCACGCTGCGCGAAGGCGTCCTCGCGGGGGGCTGGCCGACGCTCGGCGAGTCGCGGGGCAAGGTGATCTTCGTAATCGACGACGCGCCCGCCCGCTGGGCCGCCTATGTCGATGGCCACCCCTCCTTGAAAAACCGCATCGCCTTTGTCGGCGCAGGCGCGGCCTTTGAGGCGCCCGAAGCCGCCATACTGGTCATGAACGAACCGCACGAAGACGAAGCCCTCATCCGCGAACGCGTCGCCCAGGGCTTCCTCGTCCGCACCCGGGCCGACGCCGACACCCGCGAAGCCCGCTCCGGCGACACCAAACGCCGCGACGCCGCACTCGCCTCCGGCGCCCAATACATCTCGACCGACTACATCTGGCCCGACGCGCGCTTCGGAACAGGTTACACGGCGCGCCTTCCGGGCAATGCTGCAGCGCGGTGCAACCCGGTCAATGGTCCGTCCGGCTGCGCCCAGCCCTAGGCCGTTTCGCCCCCTGTGACTCCCTTGCAAATCTGTTATCGTTCCCCTGTCAAACGCCCCGATCGGCACAAGAGGGCGCAGGGCAGATACGAGTAGAAACGCAAAAAATCAGAGCCAGGAGAACAACATGGCCAGATACGGTTACACCCCTCCCGAAGCCACGAATGCCCGCAAGGAAGCCCAGGGCCGCCAGATGACGCTGATCGGCGCCGTCCTCGTCGGCTTCGGCGGCATCGGCATCATCCTCTCAACAGTTCTCAAAGCCGTGTGGCTTGGAATTCTCGGCGGCCCGATCGGCGCGCTGTCCTGGCTTGCGCTGCTGGTCGGCGCGGGCGTGTTCTGGTGGGGCTTCACCAACATCCGCGATGCGCGCGCGAACCGGCGCTGACGAATGACGGCTGAGCCTGCCGCCACCACGCCTGACGCTGACCGCCTGAAACGCGGCCAGCGTCAGTTCATGACCGGCCTCGCGCTGGTGATGGGCGGGATGGTGTTTGGCGGCGGGCTCGCCATGGTCTTCTACTTCCTCGGCCAGCGCCCCGGCGCGATCGTCTCCGCCGTCATCGGCGTCGGCGCCATCCTGCTCGGCATTCTGATGCAGGCCTCCGCTGCGAAGATCCTGCGGAGCAAGTCGTCATGACCTTCGCCTGGATGGGCTGGACCCTGCCGACCGCGCTGTTCTTCGCCTTCATCGCGCTGTCCCTCGTCACGCTCGGCGTCCTGACGAAGCTCGCACCCAACAACCAGCCGCGCATGGGCGTCCTCGGCGTCGCCACCCAGCGCGGCGACCGGTTCTTCCTCACCTTGCTCGGCGCCGCCTTCATCCACCTCGCCTGGATCGGACTTGTCCCCAAGGACGTGCCCCTCTGGTTTGCCACAGCGGCGTCCGTGGTTTACGCAGGTCTCGTTTTCCGGTTTGTTTGAGCCGAAACAGGTCCGAAGCCGCAAGAGCTTCGTCAGGGAGGAACTCATGTCTGTCACGCGCCCGCGCGGGCTTCTGCTCGCCATGGTGTCTGCGATTGCACTGGCCGCCTGCGGCCCCCAGCAACCGGTTGCAGCCAAAGACCCCAACCCCAACGCTGGCGCGGAGATCGCAAAGTTCCTCGACGCCGAGATCAAGGACCTGTCCACGCTCGACCGCGCCGCGCAGGAGGCTGAGCTCAACTGGTTCGCCACCGCCGCCGCCCCCTATCAGGGCATGGAAATCACCGTCGTGTCCGAGAACATCTCAACGCACGAATATGAATCCCGCGTCCTCGCGCCCGCCTTCAGCGCCATCACCGGCATCAAGGTCACGCACGAGCTGATCGGGGAGGGCGATGTCGTCGCCAAGCTCGAACAGCAGATGCAGTCGGGCCAGAACATCTACGACGCCTACATCAACGACAGCGACCTGATCGGCACGCACTGGCGCTACCAGCAAGTCCGCAACCTCACCGACTGGATGGCCGGCGAGGGCAAGGCCGTCACCAGCCCGACGCTCGACATCGCGGATTTCGTCGGCTCGAGCTTCACCACCGCGCCCGACGGCAAGCTCTACCAGCTGCCCGACCAGCAGTTCGCAAACCTCTACTGGTTCCGCTATGACTGGTTCACCGACGCGAAGAACAAGGCCGACTTCAAGGCGAAGTACGGCTACGACCTCGGCGTCCCGGTCAACTGGTCCGCCTACGAAGACATCGCCGAATTCTTCACCGGCCGCATGATCGACGGCAAGCCCGTCTACGGCCACATGGACTACGGCAAGAAGGACCCGTCGCTCGGCTGGCGCTTCACCGACTCGTGGCTCTCCATGGCCGGCAATGGCGACAAGACAAACGGCCATCCCAACGGCTTCCCCGTCGATGAATGGGGCATCCGCGTTGACGACGCCTCGCGTCCCGTAGGCTCCTGCGTTGCGCGCGGTGGCGACACCAACGGCCCCGCCTCGGTCTATGCCGTCACCAAATACATCGACTGGCTCAAGAAGTTCGCGCCGCCCGCAGCCCAGGGCATGACCTTCTCGGAGTCCGGTCCGATCCCGTCGCAAGGCGAGATCGCCCAGCAGATGTTCTGGTACACCACCTTCACCGCCGACATGGTCAAGGAAGGTCTCCCTGTCCTCAATGCCGACGGTTCTCCGAAATGGCGGATGGCCCCGTCGCCTCACGGCGCCTACTGGGAAGAGGGCCAGAAGCTCGGCTATCAGGACGCCGGCTCGTGGACGCTGATGACAACGACTCCGACCGATCGCGCACAGGCCGCCTGGCTCTATGCGCAGTTCGTCACGTCGAAGACGGTGGACGTGAAGAAGAGCCACACCGGCCTCACCTTCATTCGCGAGAGCACGATCCAGCACCCGTCCTTCACAGAACGCGCGCCGAAACTCGGCGGCCTGATCGAGTTCTACCGCTCGCCCGCGCGCACCCAGTGGTCGCCGACCGGCACTAACGTCCCCGACTATCCGAAACTGTCCCAGCTCTGGTGGCAGAACATCGGTGACGCCGCCGCCGGCACGAAGACGCCGCAGCAGGCGATGGACGCGCTCTGCAAGGCTCAGGAAGACGTGCTCGCCCGCCTCGAACAGCTCAACGTCCAGGGCGACAAGGGACCGAAGCTGAACCCGGAAGAACCGGCGCAAGCATGGTTCGACCGCCCGGGCGCTCCCAAGGCGAAACTGGCCAACGAAGACCCGGCCCCGGAGACTGTCGACTACGACACGCTGATCAAGAGCTGGCAGAACTGACGCAAACAAACGGCCTCGCGGACGCGCCGCGAGGCCAAGTTTCCGGGTTGAGATCAATGCAGTACGCGCCCACGAAGCAATCCGTCGTGCGTGCTGCAAATCCACGCCACAACGTTGCCCCGGTCGGCTGAGATCATCAATACCGGCTGGCCGGATTGTTTTTAATCATTCGAAAAATGCTTAGATTTCAGGCGCCGCGCTACAGCTGAGTCAGGGAAACAGGCGGCCAATCCGGCTGGGGATCCGCCAGGTTATCGCAGCGCTGGCGAAGAGGAAGGGATTCGAACCCTCGATACCGTTACCGGTATACACCCTTAGCAGGGGTGCGCCTTCGACCACTCGGCCACCTCTCCGCACCGCGCTGGCGGTAAGCGAGCGGCTTTCCTACCGGGATTTGGGGCAGGCGCAAGGCGAAAGGCCGCAAGCTCCTGAAATCGCGTGCGATGCTCTGCCGTCACCGGGCAAACCGCAGCCGCGCGGTCGGCCTGCATGAGTTTTGCGGCCGCCGGAACGTTCGGAAACGCCCAGGACATGGTATGGTCAGACCTCGAGCGGGGCGCGGCCATGTGGTTAAGGTTCATGCTTGCGGGGATTGTTGCGACGCTTCCGGTCGTGGCCGGCGCCGCACATATCGGCCACGCGCAGACGGCGGCCTCGCCTGTTGCCTCGTTCGAACTCTACATCGACGAAGTCTACAACAAGCGACGCGGTGGAGAGATCGAATTCTCAGTCGCCTTCCGCGATCCGCTGACGCGTGAGCTCAACCCACCGCTCAGGGTGATCGAAGGCGAACGCGTCATGATACGGTTGGTCAACCGCACGCAGACCCCGCGGTCATTCGCCATCATGGGCGTGAAAAGCGCGTCGGCGCCGCCGGTCGCCGCAGGCGCGAGGACAACCTTGCAGTTCGAAGCCCCCGCGCGCGGCGCCTACATCTACCACGACCCGGGTCAGGCAAGCCTCGCCGAAACGCGAAGCCTGTTCGGAGACTTCATCGTGTCGGCCAAACCCGGCCGCTGATCGTCGTCATCGATGATGATGTTCGCCATGCTGCGCAGCCGCGCGCGCTTCCATGGCCTTGCGGCTTTCGACGTCGATGAAAGCTATCAGGTCGACGACATTCTGCTCGCTGAGCTTCAGGTTCGGCATCGCCAGGTTGCGGAAGTTCGGCAGCATGGCCATGGCGGTTTCGTCCTTCTCCGCCAGCATCTTGTCCGGCTCACGGATGAAGCGCGCCAGCCATTCCGGCGATCGCCGTGAGCTCACCATCAAAAGGTCAGGGCCAAGCCCGTCGCCGCTGCCGATCGTGTGGCACGTTGCGCAGCGCGTACGGAACATTTGTGCAGACTCATCGGTGGCGACCGCGACGGCGTCGGCATAGCTCAGGCGGCTGCCCGAGCCGCGCCCTTTCGGGTTCAGCTGGCCAGTCAGCACGTTCGCCAGCATTTGCGGATTGTCATACGGCGACCGCTTCACATACTGACCAGTCGCCTCGTTGGCCAGGATGATCGTCGTCGAATGTGCGGTCGGCTTGTCGCCCGCCGGCTCGAGCCCGAACTTGCGCTGGATAAGCGTGATATCGTCCGGTCGGCCAGTCAGGAAGGTCCAGCCGACCTTGATGTCGAACTTCTTCATGAAGGCGCGCATGGCTTTGGGCGTGTCGTTCGCTGGATCGACCGAGATCGAGTAGAACGTCACGTCACGCCCGGCATGATCGCCGATCAACTCCTGCACGCGCTTTAGCTGAGCTGTATCCAGCGGGCAGACGTCGCCGCAGTTCGTGAAGATGAAATTCACGACGACGATCTTGCCGCGCAGTACGTCGTCGTAGAACTTCACCTGCCTGTCGTCGTGCGTCGTGAGCGTGACATTCGGCCAGTAGTCACGTCCCCACGGGGATTGCGCCACAGCTACGACGGGCCAAAGCAGCCAAACGCCGATCGCGGCCAGCAACGCGCCCGCCAAATGCGTCGAACAGGACGGCCAAACCCACTTCATCGTGTTGTCGTTGTCGTTGTCGTTGTCGTTGTCGCGTTGGTCGTTGTCGACGCCGGCGTCGGTCCCGTGCCGCGACCTGTCCGCCAGGTCGGCAGGACGTAGCTGGGCTCGTAGAACATACCCTCCCAACCGCCTTCCGGGGTCGGGATGGCAACCGTCTGGCCGGGGTTGAGAATATCCCACCGCAGCAACATTGCATGATCCTCGTGCTGCGTGTTGTGGCAGTGCTCGACATAGGAACCTGCGAACTCGCGGAAGCGAATTGCCACCTCCACCACGGCGCTGCTGTTGGGTTCAGGGCCGACGCGATAGACGTCCTTGCGGGCATAGCGTTCCCAGATCGGCGGCGGCCTGCCGTCGCGGGTGAGAATCTGCCCTTCCTCGAAGTGGATATGAACAGGGTGGCTCCAGCCTCCGCTGTTGCTCTCGATGCGCCAGATTTCCCACGCGCCCATCTGCGGGGCAGCGGAAACGCGTTGGATGTCGGCGGAGAGGCCGTCGCCGCCATCGGTCTTGATCGTCCAAGGCGTTTCGTCCGTGCCGCCACTGCGGCCGAACTCGAACGTCCGCCGCTTGGCCTTGGCAAGGTCAGCTGCCGGAATCTTCGGCAGCGGGATCATCTTCTTCTTGCCCTCGACATAGTCAGCCGGGTTCATGCTCAGGTCCTGGCCCGTGTAGGCCTGGACGCGGAACTCCATGAATTTGCCGACGGCGGGGTCGCCCTTGTACTTGCCGGAGAGAATTTCGTTGAGCGGGATCTCTTCCTTGGGGCCGGCGCCGTCGCGGTGCTCCAGCGTGTTCACGAAGTAGAGCTTCGTCCCCACGGGATACTTGCTGAAGTCGACGATGATGTCGAAGCGCTCAGCAATCGCCTGCGTTGGCAGGTCTTTCGACTCGGCGTTCGGGAAGGGAACGGCATGCTCCATGATGTTGCCGTCGTTGGCGATCATGTGGAACGGCACGCGCACGCCCTTGTCCGTCACGATCGCGATCTTGAAGTAACGCGAGACCGAGCCATTGAGCAGGCGCAGGCGATACTTGCGCGCCCGCACGTCCATATAGGGTTTCCAGGCCCAGTTGACCGTCATCTGGTCGCCGAGGAAACCGTCCTTGTTGAAGATGTTGAAGGCGAGCTGCCCCTTGGAGTCCCAGGCCTTGTCCGCGATCAGAAGGTTCACGTCATAGTCGCGGTTGCCCCAGTCGAGGCCCGTGCCGCTCGGCAGGCAGAGATTGGCGTTCGCGGGATCCGCGTAGTGGCACTTGAGACCTTCGCGCCCACGGTCCACCGCGCTGTAATAGTTCATCATCGCGGCGTTGCCCTTGTACACGTTCTGGGCCGTGTAATCGATCATGTGATCGTGGAACCAGTGCGTGCTCTCGGTCTCGCGCCAGTCGCCGCGGATCTTGATCACACCGCCCGCGCCATCAGGCATGCCGGCGCGTGGGTCGGTAGCGTTGACGTTCTCACTGTCGCGACCAGCCAACTGCATGGGCCAGCGATAGTCGTAGTACTGGCCGGGATAAAAATAGGCGCCAGTGAACCCGTCGCTCTCGGCGGGGTTGTGGCCGTTGTGTTCGTGGGTCGTGATCAGGTGGTGGCCAAAGCCGTTATTGGCGGCGACGTTGATCGGAAGCCCGTTGAAGTGGCGGAACAGGATCGGCTCGCCGACGCGCGCCATCAGGAGTTTGGGCGGTAGCGTGCCATCGAACGTCCAGACGGAATTGGCGTCCTGCACCGGCATCTTGGGGTGCATGCGAATTGCGATGCCATTGGTCGAACCGCCAAAGCCAGAGCCGCTGGCTGTGTTGTGATACAGACCGCCTGGCGCGAACTCGCCGACCTTGTAGCCGTGCAGCTGCATCGAATCGCGCAGGCCGGTGTTCGTGCGGACGCCGGACTGGACGCTCTGGAAATAGACCTTCGGTGCAAACTCGTCGTAGCGCTGGTGTGCGTACATTTCCCCAGGGGGACGACCCTCGATATAGCTCGTCTTCAGTTGCCAGCCGAGGCACTCGCCGATCTTCGTCTGCCACGGATTGGGACGGCTGAGATTGGCCTGGCGTGTGGGCAGCGGGAACAGGCGCTGCTTGATCGCGGTATCTATCTTGTCCGGGCTCATCGACTTGTTGCAGTCAGATGGTGCGACGACAACCTTGCAGTTGGTGCATTCCTCGGTCGGAACAGGCTTCGTTCCGAACTCCTCGAACATCAACATCTTTTGCGTGAACGGCTGAGCCGCAAACAGCGGGCTTCCATCCATCCCGGTCGGGATGTTGTATTTCCGGGCTTCAAGTGACGTCTGCGCAAGCGCGGTAGACCCCACCCATAATGCAGCGCCGCCCGCCAGAAGCACGCGTGCGCAATTCCCCAATGTCGACATGTGTGACCCCCGTCACCCTGCTTGTTGTAAGCATTACCAATTACAAAGGTAACACGAGTTACACTTGATCCAAAGCAAGAGAATGATCGCAAATTGCAACGCACCGCGTTGTTTGCAAACGCAAATAGTTGAATACAAAGAGAGTTCGCCTGCTGCGTGTAAAAAACAGTTTGTATGCTTGAGGCGCCGAGCCGAAGTTTCAGGCGGCGTTCGGTGAATCTTGCGCGCCCGAGCCCCTGCGATTGGCTAAATCAACCGCCAGCGCCATCATCAGGCGATGAGAGAATTCCTCAAATTCATCATGAACGGGGAGCCGGTTGCGATTCGTGCGCCCGTCCCACTTTGTGAAGGATCGCGTCGATGCATCGGGCCTCATGACCTGCCCAAAGAGGTGTCGGCCTGATCAAATCAAAGCTCCCCGCAGCCATCGCCGTACCGACCTCCGCGGAGCTGCTGGTTCGTCTCGAAGCCGCAGCGTCGGGTGAGTTCGCCGCAGCCGCACCGCGGCGCGCAACGCCCTTGGCGTCGAACAGGCGCTGCGCTTCAGAAATCCACCGCCAGCAGCGCAAACGTCGCCAGCCAGTGCTCGCCCATATAGTCGCCGCTCACATGCGGCAGGCTCGCATCGATATGCCGCTCCGCCGCCTCGCGCCCGCGCTGCGCTACTGGATGATCTCCAAGCATCGCCGCCAGCGATCGCCAGCACCACGCCCGCGAAAAGTTCAGGCCATCAAGATGCGCGATCTTGCCATCCGTGCGATCGCTCACCTTCGCCGGCGCCAACAGCGCTGCCGGATGTCCCTGCGCCAGACGCGGCATGAACCGCCCGAGCCACTCACGAAACTCGCGCGGCTCCAGCACGCGGCGCATGCATTCCACTTCCATCAGAGCAGGCGACA
>JBBAUA010000074.1:0-2280 GCA_040398465.1 Hyphomonadaceae bacterium
GCTGCGCTGCCGTTCGATGAGGCGCGCTTCTTCAACCTGCCGTGCGTCTACCTGATGGTGCATGAGGCGGGCGACAACTTCGTCGTCCACTATGTCGGGCAGACCTCCAAGCTGAACCAGCGCTACGCCAGCCACCACCAGCTTGCGGCGGCGAAGGCGCGTGGCGCCACACACGTGCTCGTGCTTGTCGTCCGCGATGCGCGGGACCGGCTGGCGTTCGAGACGATGATGCGGTGGTTCTACAAGCCGCCGCTGAATGCCGAGGAAGTGCCAACGCACATGCAGGGCTGGCGGGCTGCAATGCATTGCGGGAAGGCCGACATCGCCGAGCTCGCGCGGGCGTCGCACATGACGTGCGAGCGCGGGCTGCTGCCGCCTGTGGTGAAGGAACCGGTGGTCGCGCGGGGCTGACGGCGGCCTTCCGCGCACGATACCGGTGGTGCGGCGACAACACAGGGCAGGGCCTTGCCGGTAGCGCTTGCTTCGGCGCGGGGATTGCAGTTTTGTGCCTTCGCAATTGCAGCAAGGGCCGGACATGGCTGATACGACCTCGACCCCTTTCCAGCACGACCCGGACAAGCCGTGGATTTTCCGCACCTATGCGGGGCATTCGACGGCGGAAGAGAGCAACAAGCTCTACCGGAAAAACCTGTCGAAGGGGCAGACGGGCCTGTCGATCGCTTTCGACCTGCCGACGCAGACGGCTTACGACAGCGATCACGTTCTCGCGCGCGGCGAAGTCGGCAAGGTGGGCGTGCCGGTCGGCCACCTCGGCGACATGCG
Organism: Hyphomonadaceae bacterium; assembly: GCA_040398465.1. Classification (GTDB taxonomy): domain Bacteria; phylum Pseudomonadota; class Alphaproteobacteria; order Caulobacterales; family Hyphomonadaceae; genus UBA7672. Next base: position 784 of record JBBAUA010000074.1, read on the forward strand.
CGCGCTGTTCGACCAGATCAAGGTCGAGGAGATGAACACCTCGATGACGATCAACGCGCCGGCGGCGTGGTTGCTCTCATTGTATGTCGCGCTGGCGGACGAGCAGGGCTGCGATCGCAGGAAGCTGCAGGGCACGACGCAGAACGACATCATCAAGGAATACCTCTCGCGCGGCACCTATGTGTTTCCGCCGAAGCCCTCGATGCGGCTTATCGGGGACATGGTGGCGTGGTGCTATACCGAGACGCCGAAGTGGAATCCGCTGAACGTCTGTTCGTACCACCTGCAGGAAGCGGGCGCGACGCCGGAGCAGGAACTGGCGTTTGCGCTGGCGACGGCGTGCGCGGTGCTCGACACGGTGAAGGCTGGCGGGCAGGTGCCCGACAAGGATTTCACGACGGTGTTCTCGCGCATCTCGTTCTTCGTAAACGCGGGCGTGCGGTTCGTGACCGAGATGTGCAAGATGCGCGCGTTCGTGGATCTCTGGGAAGAGATCGGTCGCGAGCGCTATGGCGTGTCTGATACGCGCGCGCTGATGTTCCGCTATGGCGTGCAGGTGAACTCGCTTGGCCTTACCGAGCAGCAGCCGGAAAACAACGTCTATCGCATTCTGATTGAGGCGCTTGCCGTCACGCTGTCGAAGCGGGCGCGTTGCCGCGCGCTGCAGCTGCCGGCGTGGAACGAGGCGCTGGGCCTGCCGCGGCCATGGGACCAGCAATGGTCGCTGCGCCTGCAGCAGATCCTCGCCCTTGAGACCGATCTGCTGGAGTTCGAAGACCTGTTCGACGGTTCGCATGTGGTGGCCGCGAAGACCGAGGCGCTGAAGGATCAGGCGCGTGAGATGCTCGCGAAGCTGGATGCATCGGGCGGGACGATCGACAATATCGAGTTCATGAAGAAGGAACTGGTCGAGAGCCAGCGTGCGCGCCTGAAACAGATCGAGGCGGGGCGGCAGGTTGTGGTCGGCGTCAACCGGTATGAGACGACGGAAGTCTCGCCGCTGTCGGGCGGCGACGGCTCGATCATGGCGACGGATCATGGCGCGGAAAGCCGGCAAATTGCCAAGCTGAAGGCGTGGCGGTCGCAGCGCAACGCGGATGCGGCAGCAAATGCGCTGGGCGAGTTGCGCGCGGCGGCGGTGAGCGGCGCGAACATCATGCCGCCGAGCATTGCGGCGGCGAAGGCCGGTGTCACGGTCGGCGAGTGGGGTCAGGCGCTGCGCGAGACGTTCGGCGAGTATCGCGGGCCGACGGGCGTTGCCATCGTGATCGAGACGGGCGGCGATGAAGATCTGGAGAAGGTGAAGGGCGAGGTCGAGCGGGTGTCGAAGCGGCTCGGCCGCACGCTGACCTATGTCGTCGGCAAGCCGGGGCTCGATGGCCACTCGAATGGCTCGGAGCAGATCGCGGCGCGCGCGCGGCAGGCCGGCATGAAGGTTGTCTACGAAGGCATCCGCTTCACGCCGGAAGAGATCGTGCAGCAGGCGATCGATTCAGA
>JBBAUA010000074.1:2380-7149 GCA_040398465.1 Hyphomonadaceae bacterium
TCAGCAACGCTGCAAGCGCATTCGCGATCGCCGTCATGCCCTTCCCATTGGGATGATAGAGCGTGCCGTTCACGGGCGCTCCGGGGCGCGGATAGCCGTTCATCCACGGATCGGCTGAGCAGGCGTCGTGGCCCTTGGAAAATTCCGAGGCGGTGATGATGCTGGCGTTGTTCTGCGCCGCGACCCCGCGCGTGATCTCGGCGAGACGGCGGGCAGTGTAGCGGGCGCCGTCGGCCTGTATCTCGTCAAGCGGTGTGGCGGCGCAGGTTCCGCTTTCCGGCAGGACAGCGAGATAGTCGACGAAGACAAGATGCGCCTGCGGCGCGCGACGGCGGATTTCCTTCGCGATGAAATCCATGCGCACGGCAAGATCAGCGTACGTCTTCTCGGCCGGCGGGGCGATCATGGGCGGGCACTCGGCCTCAATGCCGGTCTTCGTCATCAGGCCGGCGCAGGAGGCGGCGGCCAGCCCGCCGACATAGCCGAGATCGTTGCCGCCGATGGTGAGTGTGACGAGCCGCGTGTCCGACGACAGCGCATCAAGCTGGGGCGGGATCGCGCCGCGCGGGCCGGTGAGGTGGGCGGTTTTGGCCCCGCTGCAGCTGACGTCTGTGAGGTTGAGGTTGAGGCGGCTGGCGAGCTGGTGGGCGTAGTTGTTGTTCGAGCGCGCGCACGGCGTGGGCGGGTCTTCGTAGTAGGACGGGATGCCGGGGCCCGCCGCGAAGGACGATCCCATCGCGACGTATCTGTCGCCTTGCAGAGATGGTGGCGTGGTCGCGCAGGCGGTTGTCGCGACAAGCGTGAGCGCGGCGAGGGTATGGATGCGCAGCATCAAGGAGTCCCGGATCTTGAGGCGTCTGTCACGGGGGTAGGGGCTTCGTCGCGCGGCGTCTATTTCTTTTTCGCGGCTGCTTTCCTGGGCGCGGGCTTCTTGGCTGTGTTGAAGGCGATGGCGGCCTTCACGAGCGCCTTCAGCGCTTTCTCGTTGAGCTTGTCGCCCTGGCGGATGTCGATGGCGCGGCGCGTGCCGCCGCCGAAGCCCGCGTTGAAAAGGCCAGCGGGGTCTTCGAGCTTGGCGCCGTGGGCGAAGGTGAGTTTCACATAGTCCTTGTAGGTTTCGCCGGTCGTGATGATGCCGGTGTGTTCCCAGACGGGAACGCCCTGCATGTTGTTGGAAGCCTTGGCCCATTTCCGGGTCTCGACGATGCCGGGATCAGCCGGCATGATGATCGCGCGGGCGCGGTCGAGCATCTCTAGGCGCCAGTCGGTGGCGGTTGCGTCCGGCCTCGCGGCCCTGGCTTTCGTGGCCATTTGATCCTCCTACAGTTTCTCGCCGGGCAGCTTGCTTGCCTGTTTGATCCAGGTGGCGAACTGCTTAGGGTCGAATGCACCTTCGTGGATGTGCAGGTAGCGGACGTTCTTCACTTGCGACGTTTCGGGCGGAGCGGGATCGAGGTCCGCGCCGCGGAAGAACGTCACCTTGATGTACTTGGTGAAGACGTGGAAGGAGACGAACCAAGTACCATCGCCCCTGCCGTAGAAGGGCGAGTTCCACTTCACGGCCTTGGCCATTTTCGGTACGGCGCGCGTGATGATCGCGTCCATCTGCCGGCCGATATCGCTTTGCCAGCCCGGCATGGCGGCGATGTAGGCCTGCACGGGCGCATCGCCATCGCCCTTGGCGATCTGCGGATTGCCACCGGACAAGCGAACGATGCCGTCTGGCCCGGGCTTAAGGGGCTTTCTTGACGTTGCCATACGACGCCTTCGCATTCTGCGGCGCGGCGATTCTAGACGCGTATCGCAGAGGAGGCCAGCCCGCCGGTAGGTGACGCGCGGTCTACTGGGCGCTACATCGCGAGCATGACACTCGCGCCCGTTGTTCTTGAAAACGTCTTCGTCCGTCTTGAGCCGATGGAGGAGCGGCATCGCGAGCCGCTGCGTGCGGCGGGCGACGATCCGGATCTGTGGCGGTTCGGCAACGTGAATCTCGACAACACGGATTTCGACGCGTGGGTGGATCATCGCTTTGCCGAGATCAAGCGGGCGGGGGAGCTGACGTGGGCGGTGTTCGACAAGGCGTCGAACAGCCATGTGGGGTCGACAAGCATGCTTGCCCATGTGCCGGCACACAAACGCGTGGAGATCGGCTGGACGTGGTATGCCAAGCGCGTGTGGGCAGGGGCGGTGAACCCGTCCTGCAAGCGGATGTTGCTGGCGCACGGGTTCGAGGTGCTGGGGCTCAATCGCATGGAGCTGAAGGCGGATGCGCGCAACGAACGTTCGTGCAAGGCGATGGCGCGGTTCGGCGCGACGTTCGAGGGAATTCACCGGTCCCACATGGTGCGGCCCGACGGCAGGCTGCGGGATACGGCGTGGTTCAGCGTGATCCGCGAAGACTGGCCGGGCGTGCGTGATGGGCTGGATGCTAGGCTGGCGGCGTTTGCGGCATGACTGCAATTCCACTCCACAAGCCTGTCGGCGCAGTTCTTTTCCGGGCGGGCGATGAGTGTCCGGGCTATGTGGCCGTTACCGCTGGCTGCATCCGCGTGTCGCTGGTGTCTGCTAACGGACGCGAGATCGTGCTTTATCGTGTTGGGCCGGGAGAGGTCTGCCTGCAGACTTTTGCCTGCCTCGTCGAAGGACGGCGCTATCTGGCTGAGGGCGTTGTCGAGGCTGAGCTATCCGGCGAACTCATACCACCGAATGTCTTCAGCCATCGCATGGCGACGGACGATACGTTCCGCCAGCAGGTATTGGGAGCTGTGGCTCATCGCTTTGCAGAATTCGAGCATGTGGTCGAGACGCTTGCGTTCGCTGGCCTTGAGCAGCGTGTGGCGCAAGCGATCCTGCGGGTCGCGGGCGCGGGGGGCGAGGCGCGGATAACGCACGAGCAGATCGCTATAGAGATTGGCTCCGCCCGTGAGGCGGTTTCGCGTCAGATTGCGGCGCTCGCCCGTGGCGGGTTTGTGGCGGCGCATCGCGGCTTTATCGAGATTCTCGACCGTGACGGCCTGTCGCAGCTGGCCGCGGCTCCTATGTGACTTGGTCACCGACGCGCTGACCGGCATCAGGCATGGTCGATCCATGATCAATGACGGTTCGCCGTCCCGGCATGGAGAAGCGCGATGAAGCCGAATGAAGGAACGATCGACCGGGTGCTGCGCGTGGTTGTGGGCCTTGGCATCCTGTCGCTGGCTTTCGTTGGGCCGCAGACGCCGTGGGGCTATGTTGGCCTCGTTCCGATGGCGACCGGCCTGATCGGGTTTTGTCCCCTCTATGCGATGCTCGGCATCAACACATGCCCCGTGAAGGCGCGTTGAGGCGGACTGCATGGACGCTGCAGTTGCGCGCGGGCGGATGGTGGCTGCATAGGGCGGTTTCCACGTAGACGGGACCGCACATGACCGCTCCGACGATCGGCTTTGACGACTTTCTGAAGATCGACATTCGGGTTGGCATTGTGGTGGCTGCTGAGCCGTTTCCGGAAGCGCGCAAGCCCGCAATCAAGCTGCGGATCGATTTCGGGCCGGAGATCGGCGAGAAGAAATCGTCGGCGCAGATCACCAGGCACTATTCGCCGGACGCGCTTGTTGGAAAGCGCGTGCTGGCGGTGGTGAATTTTCCGCCGCGCCAGATCGGCAAGTTCATGTCCGAGGTGCTGACGCTGGGCGTGCCGGATGAGGCGGGTGAAGTGGTGCTGATCGCGCCGGACCTCGACGCGCCCGTTGGCGGGCGTTTGTTCTGACTCCTTATCGCCGCCCGGCCAGCCATACGCCTGCGAGGACCAGTGCACAGCCTGCAAGCTGCATGGTCGTGAGCGCCTCTCCGAAAAGCGGCCAGGCGGCTAGCGCTGCGGCGACCGGCTGGATCAGCAGCAGAAGGCCAGCGAGGGCGGCGGGCGTCGCGCCAACGCCGGCGATGATCAGGCCCTGGCCGATGACGTGGGCGACGATGGCGAGGGCGAGCGGCCACAGGAACCAGATGGGGTCGGGCGGGATCAGCGTCTCGCCGCGCACGCTGCACGCGATCGCGGATACGGCCAGCGTCGTCGCCGTCGACCAGAAAAGGACGGCCATCGCGCCAGTTTGACGGCGGGCGAGTTTCGCGAAGAAAAGGTAGAGGCCGACCATCACAGCGGCCACCACTGCAAGAAGATCGCCCGAGAGCGCTGCGCCGCCCGCGTTGGCCGCGCCGCGCGACAGCATGAAGGCGCCGGTGAGCGCCATGGCGAGAGCGACCAGCCAGATGCGGGCGGGCCGTTCGCGCAGGACGACCCATGCGACGAGGCCGACGGCGGCGTTGCCGAGATTGACGAGGAAAGTCGCGTTGGCGACCGACGTCATTACGAGCGACGCATGCCAGAAGGCGATGTCGAGGCCGAAGAACATTCCGGCGAGGAGCGCCATCGGCGAGGGCCGGCCGATCGTGCCGCCCTGCGCCTTGATCACCAGTGCGATGAGCGGCAGGGCGAATGCGAAGCGCCAGAAGCCGGTGGCCTGTGGTTCGAACGCGGAGAGGCGCAGGCCGATGGGCGCAAAGCCGATCGCGATGGCGCCGGCGATGAGCATGGCGGGGCCCGCCCAGGAGGGCCAAGGCGCAGTGGTTGCGGCAGGCATGTTCAAGCTGGCAATCCGATGCGGGCGCGAATGCCGGCGCGCGACTGGCCGGCATCGCGCAGGGCCGCGAGGGTCAGCGCGCGGTCGCGCTTGGCGAATCGCTTGCCGGTCTCATCGGTGAGCAGGCGGTGATGGATGTAGACGGGCTGG
>JBBAUA010000074.1:7249-13547 GCA_040398465.1 Hyphomonadaceae bacterium
CGCGCGAATTCTTCGCCTAGCAGGTCTTGTGAATAATTCATCGAGAGCCGCCAGGCGAATGCTTCGCCGCGTGCGAGGCGCGATTGTTCCTCGTCTTCGCTCATCGGCGTTGATGGTCCGCGATAGATGGTTCCATCGGAACCTTCACCGGGCGCGTGCGGCGCCGACATCGCCTGCTCGGCAATTTCGCGACGCGTCAGGAAGCAGCGATAGAGAACGCCGAGGCCGCGCAGCTTCCCGAGTGCGGATGCGTATTCGGCGAAGTGTTCGGACTGGCGGCGGAACGGGGTCGGCCAGGTGATTCCAAGCCAGGCCAGGTCTTCGAGAATCGCAGTCTCGTATTCGGGACGGCAGCGCGTCCCGTCGATGTCTTCGAGCCGGAGCAGAACCAGACCGCCCTCCCGGCGCGACATATCGTGCGCAAGGAGGGCGGAATAGGCGTGGCCGAGGTGGAGACGGCCGGTCGGACTTGGCGCGAAGCGCGTAACGAACGTCATCGCGCCCCGGTTTGGGTTACTTGGTGTGCTCGGATTTCACGCCCAGGTCCTTGATGATCTGGGACGGTGTCGAAGAGCCCATCATCGCGCCCGTCATGACCGTCTCGAAGCTGGAGAACGGCATGGGTTTCGCCGGCTGGATCGCGAGGCGAAGCTTGCCGCCGAGTTCCAGGAACGCCGCGATCGGGTTCAGCAGGCCCGGAATCTCCGGAATTTCCTGGCTGACCGCAGCCGCCATCGTCTTCAGGCCGCTGGAGGCCATCACCCGGACATTCTCCGCCGTCATCGGCTCGGCGCCCATGCCCATGGCAGGAGCGAAGTCGCCCATCAGGCCGTAGATCTTCGGCAGGCCGCCCCTGTCCTCGATGTTGAACTCGATGAGCTTCAGCGAGGTGTTGGTGTTGAAGACGTTCGCGAGAGCTTCCTGGTCGGTCGCCTCGATGTTGTCGGGGATCAGGTCGGACACCGCCTTGAAGCTGGGGAAGCCGCCTTCATACTTGGTGTTGAACTTGAGCAGGTCCTTGCCGTCGAAGCCAAGGTCGAGCTTGGCGTCGCCATTGCCCGCATTCCAGTTCCAGCCGAAATTGTAGTCGCCCGCAATCTTGGACAGGCCATTCTTGTTCAGCGTGGCGAGCATCTGCTGCATCTCGGCGTTCTGGGCGGCCGCCTGTTCTGCGTAGAACGGGTCATCGCCCATGTCGCCCATCATGGCGGAGCTGGCCTGCTGCGCGTATTCGATCAAGCCGCCGACGTCGATCGACATGCCTTTGCCGCTTGCGGCAAGCTTGGTCGGGATGAACCAGTGGAAGCCGGTCCCGTCGAACATCGATTCAGCGACCGTGTAGAACTCCTTGCCGCCGAGCTTGAAGCTTTCAGACTCGCTGCGCCAGACGCCGAGGCTCATGAGATTGGTCTCGGTGCGCGGCGGAACAACGCCCTTGGCGAGGAAGTCCATCACCTTGCCGAGGCGGACGTCCTTGATCGTGTAAAGATCGACGCCATAGGTCATGTCCATCGGCATGCCCATGTTGGAGCCCGTCGATGTGTAGGACAGTCCGCGCATATACATCGCGTCGGTGTCGCCGCCCCGCATGCCGCGCGCGCCGAATGACTTGATCGCCAGGTCGGTCGACATGGCCTCGCCGAACTGCGTCATCCCCATGACGCCTTTCATGTCGAAATAGGCGGCGGTGTCGATGCCGAACGACTGGTTGAAGGCGGCGAACATCTGCAGCACCGACATGAAGGACGCCATCGGATCATCCGCACTGGCTGCAGCGGCAGGCGCCGGGGCGGCCTGGTAGGGCTTCAGGACGATGTCGTCGAAGATGACGCGGCCGACCGAGAAATCATAACGGTCGAACGTCGTGGCGAACGTCGCGGAGAAGTCATCGTCCGGGAAACCAAGCTCGGGTTCGATTGTCGGGGGCCAGCCCTCGGGCGCCCCGGCGACCGGATCGGTCGGCTGGAATTTCAGCGGGTTGGCGGGCTCAGCCGGAAGGACGTCCTGCGCGGGCGGCAGGTCTTCCGGGAAGGCGCCATCGGTGAAGCCGTCATAGACGTCGCCCATCATGCCGTTCATCAGGCTGGCGAGGCCGAAGGCGGATACGTTCTTCGCGTCGATACGGCGTGCGAGCGGCCCGGATTCGGTCAGGCGCTGGCCGGTGAGGCGCGCCTTCAGGAGTTCGACGTCGAGATCGTAGAGGCGCAGCTCGTCGATGCTGACGCCAACTTCGGTGTTGTCCTTCGGCGTCACTTTCACAGCGGTGAGAAGTGTCGAACCGGTGGCGGCGTCGAACGTGAGTCCGCCCCAGCTGACAGCCACTTCGGCGGGAAGCGCCGACCGCAGCGATTCGATGTCGGCCGCGGCAGTCGCCGTGCCCTTGAAGGTTTCGCCAGCGAGCTTTGTGACGTGCGCTTCAACGGACTTGGGATCGACATCGATCGCGCCGATCGCGCCGGAGCCGCCCTGGCTGCAGGCGGCAAGCCCAAGGCCGAGAACTGCAGTGAATGCCAGTGTGCGAAGCTTACGCATGTCGAAGACCCTCCATCCTGCCCGGACAGATAGCGGGTCTCGGCTGCACTGGCGAGCCGCGCCAGCCGCAAAGTCAGCGGATTATTTTGCTGTTACTTGGTTACCGCCGTGGTGCTCAGTGTCGGGCTCAGTTCTGCGTCCCGCGAAGCGTTTCCCAAGAGCGCGAGGGGTTGAGCAGGCTTCGGAAATACTCCCGGTTTGCCGCGATGAGGGCGGGCGGAAGGTCGGTCGCTGCAACCTGTTCGACCTCGTCGAACTTGCCCTGGACGCCAAGCGCCATGATGAGGTTCTGGGTGATCCGGCTGTCGGCGCCGGGCAGGGCGGCCGCCTCACGAAGCGTCTGCTCGGCAAGGCCCGGCTTGCCCTCAAGGATGTAGGAAAGTCCCAGGTTGGACAGGATTTTGGGATTGTCCGGCGAAATTGCGAGGGCGCGGCGATAATAGTCCTGGGCCGCGCCGTGCTGGTCGAGCGTGTCCATGGTGACGCCGATTATCGAGAGCAGGCGCCAGTCCTTGCCGCCTTCGGCTTCCGCGCGGGCGAGGGCGTAGGCGGCGTCGTCGGCCTTGCCGATGTCGAGCGAGGCCTGAGCATAGATCATCGTCATCTCGACGTCGCCCTGCTTGAGCGTCAGCGCCTGCTGGGCGACTTCGGCGGCGCGCGGGGCCGAGCCAATGGCGCGCAGGATGCGGGCGTATTTCAGCGACGCCTCGTATTCGTTGGGGTTCTTCTCGTATTCGCCGCCCCAGAAGCGGGCCTGGGTGAGGAGGTCCTGCTTGTCGGCCATGGCGCGATCGGCCCGCGTGGCCGGCAAGAGGGGGCTCACGGCGGAATCAACCAGCGCCAGTTCCTCGGGGGTCTGGGGAGCGGCGGTGATGCAGCCCGTAAGCAGGGCGGCGAGGCTGGCGGTCGCAATCAGGCGGGTGACAGGCTTGCTGGTGGCAGACATGGGCAATCCCCGGATATATTACCGGAACCTTGCGGCGCGCCGGATCAATGAACCGTTAAAGCGGCGCGCCAGACCTGCAGCCTTCGGACATTACAATGCACCCTGCCTTCCACGCCCACCCCGACACCGCCGTTCCGCTGGTGCTGCTGACCGCGAAGGGCCTCGGGCCATGGACCAGGGAGCAGCCGGACCGTGTGAAGCGGCTCGTGGATGCCGCCGGGTTCCGGGGGGATTCGGGACGGTCGTTGCTGCTGCATGACTCGGAGGGCGGCCTGGAGCGGGTTCTCGTCGGGCTGGGCGAAGGGACGGACGGTTTTGCGCTTGCGAGCCTGCCGGGGAGCCTGCCGGCCGGGGATTACCGGCTGAGCGAGATTCCGGCGGGGCTCGATGGCGAGACACTGGCGCTGGGATGGGCGGACGGGGCCTACCGGTTCACGAAGTACAAGGCGGGCGAGAAGTCGCGCCGGCTGATGCTACCGGAGAGTCTCGATGCGGTGGAGGTGCACCGTCAGGCCGAGGCGATCGACTGGCTGCGCGATCTCGTGAACACGCCGCCTTGCGACATGGGGCCCGTGGAGATCACGTCGGAGGCGCAGGCGCTGGCGGCTGAATTCGGCGCAACGATCGAGATCACTGAGGGCGAGGCGCTCGAGCAGGGCTACCCCATGGTTCACGCGGTGGGCAAGGGCGCGGCCCAGGCGCCGCGGCATATCGAAATCCAGTGGGGACGCATGAGCGATCCGAAGATCGCCATCGTCGGCAAAGGCGTGGCGTTCGATACGGGTGGCCTGAACATCAAGACAGCCGGCATGGGGCTGATGAAGAAGGACATGGGCGGGGCAGCCCACGCGCTGGCTCTTTCCCGCATGATCATGAGCGCGGGATTGCCGGTGCGGCTGGTTTGCTGTGTCCCGGCCGTCGAGAACGCAATCGGGCCGGATGCGTTCAGGCCCTCCGACATTCTGAAGTCGCGCAAGGGACTGACGGTCGAGGTCGAGGACACGGACGCAGAGGGCCGCCTGATACTTGCAGATGCACTGACACGAGCCAGCGAGCATGGGCCTGAACTCATCATTGATTTCGCAACGCTGACGGGCGCCGCCCGCGTGGCGCTGGGGCCGGATCTCGCGCCTCTTTATACGGACGATGAACAGCTGGCCGCTGATATCGCTGAGTCCGCGAAGGAGACCGGCGATCCGGTCTGGCGGATGCCGCTGTGGGCCGGATATGAGGGCGGGCTGAAGTCGCCGATCGCCGACATGAAAAATCTTGGCGACGGGCCGATGGGAGGTTCCATCACGGCGGCGTTGTTCCTCAAAGCTTTTGTGAACGCGCCGAGCTGGGCGCATTTTGATATCTGGGCGTGGCGACCCGCTAGATATGGACGTCCGGCCGGGGCGGCCGCGTGCGGGTTGCGTGCGGTTTGGGCAATGTTGAAAAAACGATACGCGTGATCGCTTCGTTCCGCTTGCCCCGAGATGAAAAACGAGCGAGTCTGTCTGTGGGGCCGGCTGAATTGGAGCTGTCATGGATCGCGCGTCCGCCCTCGCCTTGCTTAAAGATGTTCTCGCTGAAACCGTACGGGCCGATGGTCCGGACCTGAATGTCAGGCAGTCTGCCATCTTGCTGCGGGTTTCACTTGAACCCGGGCCGCACACGGTGCGGGGACTTGCCGAAGCCCTGCAGCTTGGAAAGCCTGCGGTGAGCCGGGCGCTTGATGCGCTTGAAGGCCTCGGATTTGCAACACGGGTCCCCGATGAGAGCGATCGGCGGAGCGTTCTGGTGCAGAGCACGGCGCGTGGACTTGCGGCGCTCGCAGGGCTTGGCGACCGGGTGATCTCGTGCGAGCGAGCGCTGGCCTCGGGAAAGGCTCCCGCGCAGCTGCAGCTTTCGCCGCAGTCGCGGCCAAGCCTGCAGGCTAATGAGAGCACCTCCAACTCGCATGCCGCCTGACCGCTGGTCGACAGACCCTCGCCTGAATCCGAAGCCCGTATCCGGCCATAGCGAGCGCATGCGCGTTGCGGCCGGATCCGCGGCGTTGCGGCGGGAGCCGGATGGATCCGCCGAGCAGGTGAATCAGGCCCTGTTTGGCGAACCGGTTCGCGTTCTCGAGAGAGAAGGCGAGTGGGCCTGTGTCCAGCTCGGGCTCGATCATTATGTCGGGTGGATGCGCCTTGCATCGCTGCAGCCGGCGGGACGGGACGCGACGCATCGGGTGCGGGTGTTGCGGACGTTCATCTACGAGAAGCCGGACATGAAGAGCCGGCCGATGCGCCATGCGTCGATGAATGCTCGGATGGCGCTGGAGGAGACGTCTGGGAATTTCGTGCGCATCGAGGGATCGGGCTGGGTGTTTGCCCGGCATGTTACGCCGCTTGATGACACCGAGACGGATTTTGTCGCCGTGGCGCAGAAGTTTGTCGGCGCGCCTTATCTGTGGGGCGGGCGCGAGAGCGCGGGCATCGACTGCTCCGGGTTGGTGCAGGTCTCGCTGCAGGCGACCGGGATTTTTCCGCTGCGCGATTCCGACATGCAGGAGCAGACGCTTGGCCTGCCGCATGAACCGGACCCTGAGTTCTCCAGCATGGAGCGCGGCGACCTCGTGTTCTGGAAGGGGCATGTGGGGATCATGTGCTCGCCGACCATGCTGCTGCATTCGAGCGCGCGCGACATGCATTGCGAGATCGAGCCGCTGGCGCAGGCGGTCGATCGCATACGCCCGATTGCGGGCGAGGTGCGGAGTGTGCGGCGCTTCGGGTAAGCGGGCGCGTTCCCGGCCGCGGGGCGGCGGGGTTGGTTGGGCTTGCGCGCGCGCTGGTT
>JBBAUA010000075.1:0-12611 GCA_040398465.1 Hyphomonadaceae bacterium
GTCGGTGATCGCGTCGACAAAGGTGACCTGCTCCTTGCGGTCGCCATCCGAGCGCGAGAACTGCGCCGAAAGGTCGAACGTCCAGCCCGGCATCGGGAAGCCGATATCGCCGCTGAGGCCAGCAACAAGACGCACGTAGTCGATACCGACTGTCTCGTCCGCCCAGTCGGTGATCGCCGTGGGGCTGTGGAGCACATAGTAGTATTCGTCTTCCTCGAGGTCATTGCGCAGCGTCCAGCCGGCCAGTTGGGCAATCGGGTCGCCGCCGACGGGGCCCGAGCCGTAACGGTACTGGGCCTGGAAGCTGTAGATCTGGTCGTAGCTGTCGTTGAACGTCGTGCGGCGGTTCAGCAGCACTTCGCCATAGGCCTTGATATTGTCAGTGATATCGAACTCGCCTTCGGCGACGATCGACATGCGCTCGATGCTCGGCGAAAGCGTCGTCTGGTCCTGCAGCGGATGGTAGAAGTCCTGGTAGGCGCCGGAGTTACGGGCGGACGGTCCCCAGATGGGATCCTGAACTGACGAAGTGATGATGTTTTGATAGCCGACCGGATACCAGCCCGCCGGGTTGACGATGCCGCTCTGCGCAGACGTGGGCTGGCCGGACAGCGGGCTGAAGGGCTGGAGGAAGCCGCCCAGGGTGCCCGAGTAGTCGTATTGGTAACGGCCGGCAGTGGTCTGCCAGGGACGGTGGCGGAAACCGCCCGAACGGCTGTTGGTGCCGTAGTCGTAGGTCCAGTTGTGGCCCCAGATCACATCGTCCGTGCAGGTGTAGTCATCGCGGCGCTCGTCGAACAGGTCGGCGCGCGTGCCGTCTGACTGCTTGAAGGCGTAGAGCTGGCTGCAGTTGAAGATGTCCCGGTCGCCGCGGTCGAACTCTTCCTGCTTGAAGTAGTCGGCGGAGATTCGGAAATAGCCCTTGTCGAATTCCTGACCCCAGGTGCCGCTGATCGACAGTTCCTGAGCAGCGCCCATTTCCGGGTAGGTGTAGGAGATGTCGAAGCTCGAGCTCGAGTCTTTCTTGGTGATGATGTTCACCACGCCCGCGATGGCGTCCGAACCGTAGAGGGACGATGCGCCGTCTTTCAGGATGTCGACGCGCGCGACAGCCGAGAGCGGGATGACGTTCAGGTCGAAGGGGCCGACCGTGCCGCCCGTGCCGGAGGGGCCTGCCCGGCGCCCGTTCAGCAGTACGAGCGTGCGTTGAGCGCCAAGGCCGCGGAGCGAAAGGGTCTGCGTGCCGAGGCCGCCTTCGGGGTTGGCGATCGCAGCAGAGATCGCCGCGGTTGTCTGTGACGAACCGGCGGCGGCAATGCTGTTCTGAAGCAGCGACGCAATATCGGTAACGCCCTGAACAGTCGCTTCATCAGCGGTCACGACCGTCATGGCCGACGCGCTGCTGAAGGTGTCGTTCTGAATGCGCGAGCCGGTAATGACGACGACGTCGCCATCGTCGGCTTCCTGCTCTTCGGCTGGCTGGATCGTATCGACGGTCGGCTGAGTTTGCTGCGCGAACGCAAAGCCGCTGGTCGCCGTAAACAACGCGCCAAACGCCACCGACCGGCAAAGCCGACCAGACGATATCTTTTTCATTACTGACCCTCTGTCCCTGTGGCGAGAGTCAACCGCCGATCGATGCCGTCGATCAGCCGACCATCCCGCCGCTACTGGAATGACACGACGATGACGCTCCGTTTGGGTCAAGATCGAATATCGATACGGCGTGCCGGAAATCAGTGCGATTCAAGGGATTCCGGGCGAATGTCACACCCCTCCCAAAACGTGCCGTGCACGTCCGGTGTGCAGTATTGCGCGATTTTTTCCCGCCATTGCGCACTCCCAAATCATTAGTTGTCAGCAGGACGCTACGGAAGGCAGTTTGCGATTCTTTCAGCTACGTTCAGTTGCGGGTGTTGGCCTTTGTGGCCCTGAACTCGATACGTTTTCCGTCGGGTGTGACGCGGGTGCATCGTTCCTGGCGGACGTCTTCGACCCAATTGCACTCGAGCTTCGAGCCATCCTTTAGGAAGTCGGTGCCTTTGCCGTTGCGCTTGTTGTTGACGTAGAGGCCGTCGAAGTGCTCGCCATTGGCGTAAGTGACCGTGACGGGGCCGCTGAGGATGCCATTGGTCCAGTTTCCGTTGAGCGTCCCGGAGGCGGCGAATTCGACCGCCTGACCGTGCGGACGGTGGTCGCGGAACTGACCGGTGATCTTGCGGCCGTCCTTGAAGGTCAGCTCGCCCGGGCCCTGCTGTTCGTCATTGACGAAGGCGCCGCGGAAGACCCGCCCGTCACCGAACGTTGCCGTCGCCTGCCCGGTGCGCAGATCGTTCACGAACGGACCAATATAGGCGTAGTCGCCGTCGATTCGGGCGAGGCGGCCATCGCCCTGCCGCTTGTCGTTCTCCCAGCCGCCATCATAGGTCCATTGCTGGTCGCCGGTCGTGTAGACGCCGTGGCCGTCGCGTTTGTCGGCCTTCCATTCGCCGATATAGATCGCGCCGTCGCTGAATTTCTGCTTGCCGGAGCCTTCGCGTTTTCCGGCGACATAGTCACCTTCAAAGGTCGAGCCGTCAGTGAAGATCATGCGACCCTTGCCTGACCGCACGCCATTGACGAAGTCGCCCTCGTACTTCTCGCCGCTTGGCAGCGTCTCGGCGCCCCGGCCATTGATCTGGCCCATCGTGTAGGCGCCTTCGTACACATAGCCGGTGGGGCAGGCGTAGAGGCCCTGGCCGTGGCGCTGTCCGCTGACGAAGCTGCCCGTATAGGTGCAGCCATTGGCCAGTGTCTCCGCGCCCGCGCCGTTGCGCACGATATCGAGGCCGACCGACATGATGTCCCTGACGCCGCCCTTTTCGGCGCATGCGCAGGAGATCGGCGCGACGGCGTATGCGCCGCCGGGGCTGATCTGGCCGACCGGGCGCTCCGGCGTGATCGACGGGGCGGATCCGCGCGCGCAGTTGAAGGTGATCTCCTTCATCGTTGCGTAGCCGGACGCCTGTGAATTGTTGAGCAGGCGCAATTCGACGTTCGAGCCGTCGCAGCCCGGCGCGGAGGACACGCGCCACTGGACTTCCCGGCCGTCGGTCCAGCGCAGCCCCGAATTCCACTCCGGGCCCTGCCAGGCGATGGCGCCCAGCGGAAAGGCGAGGCTGGCGGCGGCCGCCAGCGCCAGCAGCGCGCGACGCACGAGCCTTGAGCTGCTCTTCGATCCCGACATCAGCATTCTCCCGCGACCTCCGCTGGCTCAATCCCGGTATCTGCCGGTGCGCCACACGCCAGCGAGTCTCATGACGCGGGATTCCACGTCAAGTTTAGCCGAACTGTGGCGTGGTGGCGGCGGCCGTGCAGATAGGTCAGGCCGGGAACCGGACCGGTCGGCGCGGCGTTGCTGCGGGAGTTGGAACCGAGAACCCGGAGCTACCCCATCATGCGCACTGTCCTTTACGCCCCCGCGGCCGCCCTGCTTGGTCTTGCGATCCTGGGCGCCTGCGGAACGAACATGCAGCAGAGGGCGGCGACAGGCGCAGCGACTGGCCTGATCGTCGCTGGCCCGGTCGGCGCTGCTGTCGGCGCAGCAGCTGGCGCAGTCGTCAACGAAGTCGAAGAAGACAACAAGTAGCATCCAGTCCTTCGACAGGTCCGATCGCTCCGGCTCGAAAACTGCTGTGCGCGAGGCGCTGTCTCGGCTAGCTTGACCGCTCATTAAAGGGGTAGGTCATGACGGGTCGGAGTATCCTCGCGTTTTGCGCTGTGGCGGGCGCCGCAACCTTGCTGTCGGCATGCGGCACCAACATGGAGCAGCGCGCGGCGACGGGAGCCGCGACAGGCCTGATCATCGCTGGCCCGGTGGGCGCGGCGGTCGGGGCAGTGGCCGGCGCCGTCATCAACGAGGCGGACGAAGAGAACTAGGCTCTTGCCAGGCCTTGTCAGCAGCCTGACACGGCTGGTCTGGCGAACCTAACCGGAACGGCCCATATTCGGGCCATGGCGAAACCACCCTCACGATCGTCCTCAAGGCCCGCTGGCAAGGCGGCCAAGCCGACGGCCTCGGCCGCGGCGCCTGTACATAAACGCGGCTCCGGCGTCGCCGAAGGTCCGCAGGCCGCATTCAAGGCGCAGAAGATGTCTGCGGTCGCGCTGGCGGAGGCCTCCAATGTCTGGACGCCGCACCGGCCGGAGCGCAACTGGGACAAGTTCGAGGGCGGCCGCAGATTCCGCGTCGCCTCGAACTACGAGCCTGCGGGCGACCAGCCGCAGGCGATCGCCGATCTCGTGCAGGGCGTGTCGGACAACGAGCTGGACCAGGTCCTCCTCGGCGTCACTGGTTCGGGCAAGACGTTCACGATGGCGAAGGTGATAGAGGCGGTGCAGCGCCCCGCGCTGATCCTCGCGCACAACAAGACGCTGGCGGCGCAGCTCTATGGCGAGTTCAAGAGCTTCTTCCCGGACAACGCGGTCGAGTATTTCGTGAGCTACTACGACTACTACATGCCCGAGGCCTACGTCCCGCGGACCGACACCTACATCGAGAAAGAGAGCTCCATCAACGAGGCCATCGATCGGATGCGCCACTCGGCGACGCGGGCGATTCTGGAGCGGGATGATGTGATCATCGTCGCCTCCGTCAGCTGCATCTACGGCATCGGTAGTGTCGAGACTTACACCGCCATGACTTTTGAGCTGGCGCAGGGCGAGGCGCGCGATCCGCGGCAGGTGGCGGCGGATCTGGTGGCGTTGCAGTACAAGCGGAATGATCAGGCGTTCGGGCGGGGAACGTTCCGGATGAAGGGCGACACGTTGGACGTGTGGCCGGTTCACCAGGAGGATCGCGCCTGGAAGATCTCGTTCTTCGGGGACGAGGTCGACAAGATCACGGAGTTCGATCCGTTGACGGGCAAGGCCACGCGGCCCCTGGAGCGGATCAAGGTCTACGCCAACAGCCACTACGTCACGCCGCGGCCGACGCTCAACCAGGCGGTGGAGTACATCAAGGAGGAGCTGCGCGGCCGCCTCAACCAGCTCACGCAGCAGGGCAAGCTTCTTGAGGCCCAGCGCCTCGAACAGCGCGTGCAGTTCGACATCGAGATGATGCTCGCCACCGGCTCCTGCGCCGGCATCGAGAACTACAGCCGCTATCTCACCGGCCGCGCGCCGGGCGAGCCGCCGCCCACCCTGTTCGAATACCTGCCCGAAAACGCGATGATCTTCGTCGATGAAAGCCACCAGACCATCCCGCAGATCGGCGCGATGTTCCGGGGCGACTTCAACCGCAAGTTCACCCTGTCCGAATACGGCTTCCGCCTGCCCAGCTGCCTCGACAACCGCCCGCTCAAGTTCGACGAGTGGGAGAAGATGCGCCCGCAGACCATCCACGTCTCGGCCACCCCAGGCCCGTGGGAGCTCAACCAGACCGGCGGCGTCTTCACCGAGCAGATCATCCGCCCGACCCACCTCATCGATCCGCCGGTCGAGATCCGCCCCGTCTACAAGGACAACGCCAACCAGGTCGACGACTGCATCCACGAGGTGAAGGAGACGGCGAAGAAGGGTTTCCGCTCGCTCGTCACCACGCTCACCAAGAAGATGGCCGAGCAGCTGACCGAGCACATGCACGAGCAGGGCGTGCGCGTGCGCTACATGCACTCCGACATCGACACGATCGAGCGCATCGAGATCATCCGCGACCTGCGCCTCGGCAAGTTCGACTGCCTGATCGGCATCAACCTGCTGCGCGAAGGCCTCGATATCCCCGAGTGCGCCTTCGTCGGCATCCTCGACGCCGACAAGGAAGGTTTCCTGCGCTCCGAGACGTCACTCATCCAGACGATCGGCCGCGCGGCGCGCAACAGCGAGGCGAAGGTCGTGCTCTATGCCGACACAATCACCGGCTCGATGACGCGCGCCATGGCCGAGACCTCGCGCCGCCGCGCGCGGCAGGAGGCGCACAACGCCGAACACGGCCTCACGCCGATCACGGTGATCTCAGGGGTCAAGGACGTGCTCGAAGGCGTCACGTCGAAGGCGGCGCAGGGCCTGCTGCCGAAAGGCCGCGACCCCAACAAGCGCGGCCGCGGCGCCACGCTGCCTGGCATGGAGGAGGAGGGCGCCGAGTTCATCGGCAAGGGCCACAACCTCACCCGTGTCATCGACTCTCTGGAGAAGGAGATGCGCGAAGCCGCCGCCAACCTGGAGTTCGAACTGGCCGCCCGCCTGCGCGACGAGGTGAAGAAGCTGCGCGACGTGGAGATCGGTCTCGGCGTCGAGAAGGTGATGGGGCCGGCGGATTGATTGCCTGTGAGCACAATCGGCCCGCCCTAGACGTTCCTTTTTTGTTCTGATACGTCCAATCCGCTGCGGACAGTGGAGGAAGACGTATGGGTCGTCGAACCCGTCGCTGGCGTGCGCCCAAGGTCGAGGTCGATCACGCCGCGCTTTTTGCCGAGGAGGCGAAGGCGATCGTGCGCGGCTCCGGCCTGCTCGACGCCTACAGGAAATCCAGCGGGCTGCTGCTGCGCGAGATCAGGACGCAGGTTGCGCGCGAGCGCCTCGCCCTGATGGGCGACAGGTGCCGCGCCGAATACAGCGCGGGCCAGCACAACAACCTGCTGATCGCGAAGGAGATCGCTGCGCGCCACGCGCGCCTCGCCTGGACGGGCGAATGGTGGACGGCCACGCCCTGCATCGCAGAGCCGCTGACCCTCTCACCCGGCGACGAGTATTTCGCGCGCGCGACCGTGTGCCGGATCATCGAACAGATGGGCGAGCAGGTCGCGGATCGGGTGGGTTGAGGGGCATGAGGTCAGCGCAGTTCTGCGGCGCAGTTTGCGGAGCCTGATCCGGAAAAGCCGAAGCCTCGGGCCGAGCGGTGGTTTGCGCGCAGCGATGGCGCGCCGATGTTCTTCGCGGGGATCTGGCGCGACTGGCCAGGGGATCGCGGGCCTAGAGCCAAGCCAGTGGCGGGGCCGCATCGCATCGTCGCCTTCCTGACGTGCGAGCCGAATGCCGTGGTGGCGCCGATCCATCCCAAGGCGATGCCCGTGGCGCTGTCGCCTGCGGAGGCGCATACGTGGCTGACAGCGTGGCCGGCGGAGGCGCTGGCGCTGCAGAAGCCGCTGGCGGATGACGAGTTGTTGCTGCTGGAGCGGGAGTAGGCCAGGTCTGGACGCAGGCGGCCCCGCGGCGCATTTATCGGGCGCGGCAGAGGAGTATCAGCATGGCGCGTGGCATTCCGGAGACCATTCAACGCTGGCACGTGATCGCGCTGGAGCGCCGGGCGGACGATCTCGCGGGGATTCTCGCCGAGGACTGCGTGTTCGAAAGCCCTGTGGTGCACACGCCGCAGAAGGGCCGCGTCATCGTGGAGGCCTACCTGCGCGGCGCGCTGCATGTGCTGAACACGGAACACTTCCGCTATGGCGAGGAATGGTATGCCGACCGCTCGGCCGTGCTTGAGTTCTTCTCCGTGGTCAACGGCATCACGATCAACGGCGTCGACATCATCAGCTGGAACGACGCCGGCCTGATCACCCACTTCAAGGTGATGGTGCGCCCGCTGAAGGCGATCAACACGCTGCACGCCAAGATGGGCGAATACCTGATGGCGATGGGCGCGGTGAAGGTGAAGTCGTAAGCCCGGCTGGCCGCGTCATGTCGGGAAAGTGTTGGAACCTGACCGGGCAGGACGGGGTTGCGGGGCGTGGATCAACCACGGGAGGACTTCACATGAAACGTATCACAGCCGGATTCACGGCGCTGTTGCTGCTTGGCGCTTGCGGCACGACGACGGGCGACCGCGGGCTTTCCGGAGCGCTGATCGGGGCAGGCGTCGGTGCTGTCGGTGGCGGCGTCGGCGTTCTCGGCGGCGCGCTCGTTGGCGGCGCAGTGGGTGTCCTGACGGACCCCGGCCAGGTCAACCTCGGCAAGCCGATCTGGCAGTAAACCCGGCTTCCCGGCGCTGGCTGCTGGTTCAGCGGTCCTGCGTCGGGACGTAGGGGGAGATGAGGCCGAGCGGCGCGGCGGTGGTGCGCTTGGCGACATTCACGATGATGCGCGACTGGATGTCCGAGACGAGGCCAAGGGCCAGGATCTTGTCGCGAAGGAAATTGTCGTAGGCGTGCATGTCAGTCGTCACGACGCGGCAGACATAGTCCACGGCGCCGGTGACGGTCATGCACTCGATCACCTCGGGCCATTTGCGGACGGCCTGCTCGAACTTCTCGAGGTTCTCGCGGCTGGGCAGCTGCAGCTTCACATTGGCGACGACTTCAAAGTTCAGGCCGAGCTTGTCGTAGTTGAGCAATGTCACGCGACGCGCAATGATGCCCTGTTCCTCCATCCGCTTGATGCGGCGCCAGCAGGGGCTGGAGGACAGGCCGACTTTCTCCGCGATCTCGGCCACGGAGAGGGCCGCGTCGCGCTGGATGAGGTCGAGGATTTTTGCGTCGATGGCGTCGAGTTCAACGGCCATGATTTGCTGTCCTTGGTCGTGTTTGTAGTTGATTATTGCCGTCCATCTGCCAGATCGCGCACCGAATGGCAAATACTTCCTGCGATATTGAGCAATATATTTGCCGTGGCCATATCTTCCATAACCGGAGGCGCACGACTTGAAGAACGGTAGCCCTGTATCGGGTGGAATTTCCCTCGATGACAAGTACCTGCTCGAGAGTGGGCGCGCCTTCATGACGGGCATACAGGCGCTCGTGCGCCTGCCGCTCGACCGGAAGAGGCTGGACCGCAAACTGGGCCTCAATACGGCGGGATTCATTTCGGGTTATCGCGGCTCGCCGCTGGGCGGCTACGACCAGCAGATCCGCGCCGCCGGCAAGCTGATGGACGCGCACGACGTGAAGCTGTGGGAGGGCCTCAACGAGGACCTCGGCGCCACCGCGGTGTGGGGCTCGCAGCAGACGCACATCTTCCCGGGCGCGAAGTTCGATGGCGTGTTCGGCATCTGGTACGGCAAGGCGCCGGGCGTCGACCGCACGGGCGACGTGTTCAAACACGCCAACATGGCGGGCACTGACCCCAAGGGCGGCGTGCTCGCGCTGTGCGGCGATGACCCGAACTCCAAGTCTTCCACTCTCGCCTCGCAATCCGAATTCGCGATGATCGACGCGGAGATGCCGGTGCTGGCGCCAGCGTCTATCCAGGAAGTTCTCGACTACGGCATGATCGGCTGGGAGCTGTCGCGCTATTCGGGCCTGTGGGTCTCGATGATCTGCCTCGCGGATACGATGGATAGCGGGGCTGTGGTCGAGGTCGGGCTGGATCGCTTTGCGACGGTGCGGCCGACGGACTTCGTCATCCCCGAGGGCGGGCTCGGCCTGCGCATGGGCGACACGCCGCTGGGCAAGGAAGCGCGGCTGCGGCAGCTGAAGATTCCTGCGGCGCAGGCCTTCGTGCGCGCCAACAAGCTGGACAAGCCGCTGCTGGTCGGCCGGCAGAAGAGACTCGCCGTCGTGGTGGCCGGACAGGCCGCGCGCGATGTGTACGAGGCGCTGGGCGCGATGGGCCTGTCGCCGGAGCAGGCGGCGGATCTTGGCGTCTCGATCTTCAAGGTCGCGATGCCGTGGCCGCTGGAGCCCACCGCGATCGGCGACTTCTGCCGCGGCTTCGAGCGCGTGCTGGTGATCGAGCACAAGCGCGCCATCATTGAGCCGCAGCTGAAGGACGTGCTGTACCACCTGCCGGATGCGGAGCGCCCGATCATCGAGGGTAAGCTGGATCGCGACGGCGCGCGGCTGCTGTCGGATATCGCCTCACTGTCGACGGCGGACATCGCGATGGCGCTCGTGGGTAGGCTGGCCGACGGTCCGCACCGCGCCAAGGCGGATGCATACTTCGCCAAGGTCAACGGCGCGAAGCAGGCCGTCGCCGGCATGAACCAGATCAACACCCGCAAGCCGCACTTCTGCTCTGGCTGCCCGCACAACACGTCCACCACGCTGCCCGAAGGCTCGCGCGCGCTGGCGGGGATCGGCTGCCACTACATGGCGACGTTCACGCCGGAACGCCGCACCGACATGCACACGCAGATGGGCGGCGAGGGCACGCCGTGGATCGGCCAGATGCCGTTCACGACGGAGAACCATGTCTTCGTGAACCTCGGCGATGGCACCTATTCGCACTCCGGCTCGCTGGCCATCCGTGCTGCGATCTCGGGCAGGGTCAACGCCACATACAAGATCCTCTACAACGACGCCGTGGCGATGACCGGTGGCCAGCAGGTGGAATCCGGACAGACCGTGCCGCAGATCGCGCGGCAGGTGGAGGCCGAGGGCGTCAAGACGATCGTGATCGTTGCGGATGACACCACACGCTATGCCAGCGTCAGCGACCTGCCCGAAGGCACACGCATCTTCGATCGCAAGAAGCTGGAAGAAGTGCAGATCGAGCTGCGCAACACGCCGGGCGTCTCCGTTCTGATCTATGACCAGGTCTGCGCCACCGAGAAGCGCCGCCGCATCAAGCGCGGCAAGATGGAAGCGCCGACCAAGCGCGTCTTCATCAACCAGGCCGTCTGCGAAGGCTGTGGCGATTGTTCGGTGAAATCGAACTGCCTGTCGGTGGAGCCGGTCGAGACCGAGTTCGGTCGCAAGCGGCAGATCAACCAGTCGACCTGCAACACGGACTATTCCTGTATCGAGGGCTTCTGTCCGTCCTTCGTCACGGTTGTCGGCGGCGATCGCAAGTCGGATGCCGAACGCGGCGCGCCGACATTCGACGTGTCGGGACTGCCAGGGCCGACCCTGCCGCAACTTGGGCACGAGGCGTGGAACGTGCTGTTTACCGGCGTCGGCGGTACGGGTGTCACGACGGTGGCCGCTGTGCTCGCAATGGCGGCGCACGTCGACGGCAAGGCGTCGCAGACGCTGGACATGACGGGTCTCGCGCAGAAGGGCGGGCCGGTGCTATCCCATGTGCGCTTCGCGCTCGACCCGGATGACATCAAGGCGGGGAAGACGCCGCCGGCGTCGGCCGACGTGATCATTGCGTGCGATCTGGTTGTGGCGTCTTCAGGTGATGCGCTGGTGATGTTCGACAAGGCGCGCACGGCTGTGGTCGCGAACCACGACGTGACGCCGACCAAGGAGATCATCGAGAACCGCAATGTGCGTTTCGATCCGGACCTGCTGACGGCGCGCGTGCGCTCGCGGGCTAAGTCGTTTGCCGCGACGAATGCCGAGGCGCTGGCCGAACATCATTTCGGCGATGCGATCTACACCAACATGATCATGCTGGGCATGGCGTGGCAGAACGGGCTCATCCCTGTGTCTGACGCGGCCATCTACGAAGCCAACCGGCTCAACAAGGTGAAGATCAAGGAGAATGCTGCGGCGTTCGATCTTGGCCGGATTGCCGCCGTGAATCCCGACGTCGTCCAGGCTGCAGCTCCCAAGCGGCCGGAGATCGAGCCGCTCAAGCTCGACGAACTGATCGCGCGCCGCGCCGAGATGCTGAGAGAGTACCAGAACCCTGCCTATGCCGACATGTACGAGGCGCGCATCGCGCGCGTGCGGGCGGCGGAGAGCAATCTTGGCCTGGGCGAACAGCTGACCTACGCGGCGGCCACGTATCTCGCCAAGCTGATGGCCTACAAGGATGAGTACGAGGTCGCGCGGCTCTACACGCGTCCGGAATACAAGCAGGCTGTCGAGGACACGTTCGGCAAGAACACCAAGCTGACCTTCCTGCTGGCGCCGCCGATGATCTCGAAGAAGAACCACAAGGGCGAACTGACGAAGAAGTCGTTCGGCCCGTGGATGATGATGAGCTTCAAGCTCCTCAGGAAACTCAAATTCCTGCGCGGCGGTTCGTTCGACATCTTCGGCAAGACCGAGGAGCGCGCGATGGAGCGCCGCCTGCGCGATGAATATCTCGAGCGGCTGGAGAAGCTGTCCGCCGGCCTGCGCGCCGACAATCACGCGCTGGCGGTCGAGATTGCGAGCATTCCCGACGACATCCGTGGCTATGGCCATGTGAAAGAGCGCGCCGTCGTGGCGGCGGAGAAAAAGCTCGCTGGCCTTATGGCGAAGTGGAACGCAGGGCCTGCGCCGCGGATGCAGGCGGCGGAGTAGGGGCTAGCCGCTTTGCTGTCGACGTTGCTGCCAGCCCGGTGTCAGCAATCACCGGTCGCATAATTGGTGTGTGGCTTTATCCGTGCCATTTCTGTCCAGACAGAAATGGAGGCGTTCATGCATCAAGGCGGATGCCACTGTGGCGCGGTGCGGTATGAAGCGGGCGAATTGCCGGAGCGCCATTCCATCTGCTGCTGCACGGATTGTCGCCGCTCGGCGGGTGCGCCGATGGTCGCCTGGGCGATCTATCCGAAGGACTCCGTGAAGGTGACGAAGGGCGCGCCGAAGTCGCGGGCGTCTTCGGAACATGCCGAACGATTGTTCTGTGGCGACTGTGGCGCGGGCCTGTTCTACGTGAGCGAGACGTACCTGCCGGGCAAGATCGATGTCGCCAGCGCGACTTTCGACCAGCCTGAGCTGATCGGACCGCCGCAAGCCGTGGTGCAGACGGCCGAGCGCACCGCATGGGTCGCTGACATCCACACCTTGCCGCAATTCCCGCGATACCCTGGAATGGACTAG
>JBBAUA010000076.1:0-11944 GCA_040398465.1 Hyphomonadaceae bacterium
GATGCGGTTGATGTTTGCCACGGCTTTTGCGGCGCTTGCCGTCGCCTGTTCGCCCGCTGCGCCCGCAGCGCCGACGGCGGAGGAGATCGCGAAGGCGAGTGCGGATCTGACCGCGTATCTCGATGCCGAGTACGAGGAAGGGTTGGCGATGAGCCCGATGCGGCTCACCACGCTGGGCCGCAAGGAGCAACAGGACAAGCTGGACGATTTCAGCGACGCGGCGGCTGACAAGGAACTCGCCTGGATGCGCGAGAGCGTCGCCGAGATGAAGGCGAAGTTCGATCCGGAAAAGCTGGATGAGGAATCGAAGACATCGTTCGACATGTGGGCCCTGTCGCTCGACCAGAGCGAGAAGGCGGACAAGTTCCGGCGGCATGGCTATGTCTTCATCCGGGACTCAATCCCGACCTACCTGCCGAACTTCATGATCAACTTCCATGAGGTCGCCGAGAAGGCGGACATGGAGGCCTATGTCGCGCGCCTGAAGGCGTTCGGGCCTGCGATTGACCAGGTGGTCGAGCAGTCGAAAATGGCGGCTGCCGAGGGCATCAGGCCGCCGCTGTTCTCGTTCGGCCAGGTGATCGGCGAGGCGCGCAATGTGATCACGGGCGCGCCATTCTCTGCGGGCGCGGACTCGCCGCTGCTTGTTGATGTGAAGGCGAAGACGAAGAAGCTGCTCGACGAAGGGAAGATCACCGCGGACGAAGCGAAGGCTTTCGAGACGCAGGCGAGCGAGGCGATGACTGGCGTCATCAAGCCGGTCTATGAGCGTGTCATCGCGTGGCTGGAAACGGACAAGGCGAATGCTTCGCCGCAGTCACAGGGTGTCGGCGCGCTGAAAGATGGCGCGGCGTACTACAACACCATGCTGGAGCTGATGACGACGACCGCGATGACAGCGGACGAGATCCATGAGCTGGGCCTCAAGGAAGTCGCGCGGCTGCGCAGTGAGATGGAAGCGATCCGCGAGAAGGTTGGCTTCAAGGGCGATCTGGCGGCGTTCTTCGAGTTCATGCGGAAGGACAAGCAGTTCTACGTTCCGAACACGGATGAGGGGCGCGCGGCGTATCTGGCGAAGGCTGACGAGTATGTTTCCGGCGCGCGGGCCAAGCTGCCCGAATACTTCGGCATTCTTCCGAAAGCGCCCCTGGTGGTGAAGCGTGTCGAGGCCTTCCGCGAGGAGCCGGGTGGCGTGCAGCACTACTATCCGGGGACACCGGATGGGTCGCGTCCGGGCGTCTACTATGTGCACCTGTCGGACACGACGTCGATGCCGCTGTGGGACCTCGAGAGCACGACGTATCACGAGGCGCTGCCGGGGCATCACATGCAGATCGCCATCGCGCAGGAGCTGACGGGCATTCCGGTGTTCCGGACGCAGGCGGATTACACCGCATACTCCGAAGGGTGGGGGCTCTACACGGAGCTGCTGGCCAAGGAGATGGGGTTCTACACCGACCCCTATTCGGACATGGGCCGCCTGAACAACGAGATGTGGCGCGCGGTGCGACTGGTGGTGGACACCGGCATCCATTCGAAGGGGTGGACCGAGGAGCAGGCCGTAAAATACTTCATGGACAATTCGCCGACGCCGAAGCCGGCGATCGAGTCCGAGATCCGCCGCTATTTCGTCTGGCCGGGGCAGGCGACGGCGTACAAGATCGGGATGATCCGGATCCAGGAGCTGCGCGCGATGGCGCAAAAGGAACTGGGCGACAAGTTCACCATGGCCGGCTTCCACGACACCGTGCTGAGCGGCGGCGCCGTGCCTCTGCCCGTGCTGGAGGCGCGGGTGAAGCGGTGGGTGGAGAAGGTGAAGGCGTCGTGAGGCTTGTCCTTGGTCTGTCGCTCCTTGCATTGAGCGCATGCGGCGACGGGCTGTCCGGGGACACGCGTGCGGTTCGCGACATGTGCGCTTCTAACGGCGGCGAGACGCCCTACTGCACCTGCATCGCGACGACGCTTGAGAAGCAGATGCCTGCGGAAGCGTTCAAGGCCATGGCGCAGGGCGGCGAGGAAGCGGACCTCGGAGCGTTGCTCGACCAGATCGCGACGGCGAATTCGTCGTGTGGTGGTGAGCAGAAGACGGGCGGTTAGGCCGGCCGTTGTCCTGCTCGCTATTCCGCGGCCACCGGCGCTGAGTTGCGCGCCTGCTTCAGGTGTTTTGCGGGGAGGCCGGGCGTGCCGACCTGTTCGGGATGCGCTGCGAGGTAGGCGGCCTTCAGTTCGGGTGAGCGGGCGTGCGCGCCGTCGGGGGACCAGCCGGGTTTGTTGAGAAAGCGGCCGACCCAGCGCCAGGGACGGATGCCGTCGCTGGCGCAGTCGCGCAGCAGGCTGAAGAGTTCTCCATAGGCGACGCGCACCGGGTTGAAGGTATTGATCGGCTTCACCGTGCCGTAGACCGGCTTGTCGGACTCGAGCTCCGGCACGAAGCTGCCGAACATCCTGTCCCAGATGATGAAGACGCCGGCGAAGTTGGCGTCGAGATAGCGCGGGTTGGTGGCGTGGTGGACGCGGTGGTGGCTGGGCGTGTTCATCACCGCCTCGAACCAGCGCGGCATGCGGCCGATGGCTTCGGTGTGGATCCAGTACTGGTAGACGAGATTCACGCCGGCCGAGAGGGCGATGAAGGCGGGATGGAAGCCGAGCAGGACAAGCGGCGCCGACATGATGATCTGGCCGGTGAGCGGGCCGAACCATGGCTGACGCAGCGCGGTGGTGAGATTGTAGTGTTCGGAGGAGTGGTGCGTGTGATGCTCGGCCCACCAGAAGCGGATGGTGTGGGCCATTCGGTGCTTCCAGTAATAGGTCAGGTCGTACGCTACGAAGACGATCAGGAAGGTCCACCACGTGACCGGAATGTCGAAGATGCGGTAGGGCCAGAACAGCATCAGCAGCCATAGGCCGATGGAGGCGAAGATCGTGTCCGCCGCGACGCTGCCGAGGCCCATGGCGAGCGAGGTGAGCGCGTCCTTTGTCTCGTAGCGGCCATTGGCTCGGCCGGCCTTCACAGCCCACCATTCAAGCGTGAAGGTGACCAGGAAGAACGGGATCGCGAGGATCGTTGGCTTCATGAAGTCCATGGAGCGGAGGCATCCCACGGCGGCGGCGTCATGTGAAGCTGGCGCCGCAGCGGCATGATGCTCAGGACATTCCCGCTGCGGTGCATTGACCGGGGCTCCCAAGCGGCGAAAGACTGCCCCTAGCGGCGGAAACAGTCGCAGGGAGAGAACATGCGCAAGTTTGCAGCGGCTGCGTTGGCGGCGGTTTCGGTGTTGGCGCTGGGCGCGGTGGCCGTGGCTCAGCAGACGCCCGTGCCGGCCGTCCGCGAGATCAAGGTGGCGGCGGGCGCGACCGAAGTGATCGCCGAGATGCGTGATGGCGCAATGCTGGCGGGAAATCTGTACCTGCCCGCGGGCAAGGGTCCGTTCCCGTGCATCGTGCAGCGCACGCCCTATGGCAAAGACGCGATGTTCGCGAGTCCTGCAGGCGCGAAGAAATACACGGACGGGGGATATGCCTATCTCGTGCAGGATGTGCGCGGGAAAGGGCGGTCGAACGGGTTCTACCAGGCCTTCATCAACGACGCGTTCGACGGCCATGACACTGTCGAGTGGATGGCGAGACAGGACTGGTGCAACGGGTCCATCGGCATCACGGGCGCGAGCGCGATGGGGTACACCTCGCTGCTGGCGGCGACGATGAACCCGCCGCACCTGAAGGCGGCGTATGTGGTGGTGGCGCCTTCGACGCGGTTGACTGGCGCGTACATTGGCGGGGCGTTCAAGCAGAAGGATTCAGGCGACTGGAGCCGCGGTCAGGGCGTGGCCGAGGATGTAATCGCGCAGAGCGCCATCAACTATCCGGCGAGCAGCTACTGGGATCGCACTGAGATCGCCGAGCAGCGCAAGTACATCGACATACCGATCTACCAGTACGGCGGCTGGTTCGACATCTTCAACGAGGGGAACGTCCGCAACTTCATGTACCTGCAGCATCAGGGCGCGAAGGGCGCGCGCGGGAACCAGAAGCTGGAGATGGGTCCGTTCGGGCACGGGCCGCTGTCTGGCGACATGCAGTACCCCAACGGCGGCGGGATCGGGAATGCGCAGGGCGGGACGGACTCCGAGATGCGCTGGTGGGACTACTGGCTCAAGGGCGTCGACAACGGGATCATGAATGAGCCGCCGGTGAAGGCCTACATGATGGCGTCGGCGCGCAAGGGGGCGGTGAGCGAGAAGAACCGCTGGATGACGTTCGGCGACTGGCCGCCAGCGCCGGCGATGATGACTTATTATCTCGGTGCGGATGGATCGCTGTCCACCAGGAAGCCTGAGAAGGCTTCCTCATTGAAGACCTATGCGTTCGATCCGAAGAACCCGGTGAAGACGATTGGCGGGGCGAACCTGACGTTTGATCGCGGGCCGATGGACCAGCGACCGATCGGGACGCGGCCGGATTATCTGCGCTTCCAGACGCAGCCGCTTGAGAAGGATGTGGTGATCGCGGGCGCCGTCACGATGGACCTTTGGGCGTCGACAGACGGGCCGGATACCGACTTCGTGGTGAAGCTGGTGGACGTGTATCCGGATGGATACGAGGCGATCATTCTCGACAGCGCGATCCGCACGCGGTACCGCAACGGCCGCATGCCGGACCAGATCGAGATGATGACGCCGGGCGCGCCGGAGAAGCTGACAATCGACCTGTGGGATACGGCGCTGACGTTCGAGAAGGGGCATCGCATTGCGGTGCATGTGACGAGTTCGAATTCGCCGCGCATCGACGTCAACCCGAATACGGGCGGCAATCCGGGCAAGGACGCGAAGACGCGGGTTGCGCGCAACACGATCTACATGGATGCGCCGCGGCCGAGCGCGATCCAGCTGCCGATCCTGTATCTGCCGGAATAGGGGCAAGCGATGGCTGAAGCGCGAAAGTTCGATGTGATCGTCTATGGCGCGACCGGTTTCACCGGTCGCCTCGTGGCGGAGCACATGCTGGCGACCTATGGTGTTGGGCGCGATGTGCGCTGGGCGATGGCGGGGCGTAGCAAGTCCAAGCTGGAGAGCGTGCGCAGCGAGATCGGCGCGCCGGCGGAGCTGCCGCTGGTGATTGCCGATGTGGCCGATGCCGCGTCGGTGGCTGCGATGGCGAAGTCCACGCACGTGGTGATCACCACGGTGGGGCCGTACCAGCTCTATGGCGAGCCGCTGGTCGCGGCGTGCGCGGAGGCGGGGACCGACTATGTCGACCTGTGCGGCGAGCCGGCGTGGATGGCGGCGATGATCGCGAAGTATGACGCGAAGGCGAAGGCTTCGGGCGCGCGGATCGTGTTCTCGTGCGGGTTCGATTCGATACCGTTCGAGGCGGGCGTGGTGTTCATCCAGTCCGAGGCGATCTCGCGTCTTGGGGCGCCGCTGAAGCGCTTACGCGGGCGCGTGCGGAAGATGAAGGGCGGGTTCTCTGGCGGGACGGTGGCGAGCCTGATGGCGACGCTGGAATCATCGAAGCGCGATCCATCGCTGCTGACGACGCTGGCCGATCCGTTCGCGCTGACCCCCGGTTTTAAAGGGCCGGCGCAGCCTTCGGGTGAAGCGGTGGAGCGCGATGAGGCGGCGGGGCAGTGGGCGACGCCGTTCATCATGGCGACGATCAACACGAAGAATGTGCACCGCGCGAACTACCTGCTCGGCCACGCGTGGGGACGCGAGTTCGTCTATGACGAGTTGTTGCTGACGGGCGATGGCGAGGCCGGCGAGAAGCGCGCGAAGGCTGCGAAGCGGCAAGGCGACATCCAGCAGGCGCTGCTGGGCTTCGGGCCGACGCGGGCGTTGCTGCGGCAGTTCGCGCTGCCGAAGCCGGGGCAGGGGCCTTCGAAGGAAGATCGCGAGACGGGGTTCTATGAGGTGGGCTTTGTCGGCGAGACTGCGGACGGTCGGACGCTGCGCGCGCGGGTGAAGGGCGTGAAGGATCCCGGCTATGGCGCGACGTCCAAGATGATCTCGGAAAGCGCGATGTGTCTCGCGCGTGATGTCGGGCGCGATGAGACGGCGGGTGGCGTATGGGTTCCGGGTGCGGCGATGGGGCGGAAGCTGATCGCGCGGCTGGAGCAGAATGCCGGCATGAAGTTCATGCTGGAGAACTGATCAGTCGCAGCGGATGTAGTTGAGGCTGTCCCTGCCCCGCTGGTAGAGCAGCCGCGATCCCGCATTGCGCAGCCCGAGAGAGTGCCGTTCAGGACGCGTCCTCCCTTCCGATGTGTGTGCGACATCGAGCAGTAACTTGTTCGGCCCTTCGACCTGAGCGGACTTCACGACCGCGCGGCCTTCGTAGAAGCGGATGGCGCCCGGGGCGATGGCGATCCGCGTGAGGCCGGGTTGTCTGGCGCAGTCTGCCGGATCAATCGCCCAGAGATGGCGGTAGGCCAGCGGAATCGGGCCCGGTGTTGTCTGCGAAGTGGGCCGCTCTTCGCCAGGGGCGGGCGTTGCGGCGAAGGGGCCTGCGGGCGGCGTGCCGGGCCCGGTTGGCGCGGCAGGTTCGCTTGGCTCTTGAGCAGCCGCTGCTGGTTGCGGGTTGGATGCGGAAGGAGGCTCGCCACAGGCGGTCAGGGAGAACAGCAGGGCGGCGGTCGTGAGCGCAGGTCGGAGCATGGAGCCGAAACGGGGGTAGTGTCGGGTGGTTCCGCCTTGCAGAAGCGAAGGCGGCAGCTCTCCGTGATGGAAAGCCGCCGCCAGTACGCAACTAACTGTACGCTACTCTACGCTTGCCCCCGCACTTGGGCCTAACTCAACTTAGCGGACCAGGATCGACCGGAGGACAGGCCGTTGCTGGAAGGTGTTCGCGATCTCAATGGCCCTTCTGGGTCGTGATGAAGGTCGCGGAATTTCCGATGGCCGAGGCCGAGCCGATGATGACGCCTGCGCCGTTTGCGTTGATCGAGCCCGTGGAGACAATGTTGCCGCCATTGGTCTGCGACACCGTGCCTGTGAGGGCTGCGTCACCGCATTGCGAGCAGACATAGCCGGTGAAGCCGTTGCCGATTGCGGTCGAGGCGAGGACGACGTCGCCATGATCGTAGGACGTGCCTGTGAACTGGGCGTTCGCGTCAACGCCGCCGGTGTTCAGCTGCGCCACATCGACGACCATGTCGGAGCCGACATTGGTGGCGAGCGTGGAGTTACCGACGCCGTAGGCCGAGATGGACGTTGTGCCGGAGAAGTCCGGCAGCGTGATGCGCGTGTCGGCCTTGACGTTGGTGGACGAGTTCTGGCGGCCGCGGATCTGCGCATAGCCCCATTCGTTGGCGATGGAGGCCGAGTTGGCGGCGGCTGTTGTCGCGGCGGTCACGCCATAGGCGCGGTTCTGGTAGACGTCGGCAGTCGCTTCCGAGGCGTAGCCGGTGGAGTCCTGGTTATACTGCGCGTTGACGGTCGAGGTTGTGGACGACGAGCTCCAGGCGTTGATCGCGGCGGAGGCGCCGGCGGCGGTCTGGCCGGTGCAACAGGCGTCGACGTCGGTGATCGCGTAGGCGGAGTTTGAGGCAGATTGCGTGAGGGCGACGTTGAGGTCGCCGTGGTTGGCCGCGGTCGCCGCGTTGTTCGAGGCGGCGCTGGAGACAGCTGCGAGCGTCTGCGCGTTGCCGATGTTCACGCGCGAGCGGGCGAGCGCGTCGCCGCCGTCGGCGGTCTGAGCTGCCGTGAGATTGAGAGCGCCGTTCGTGGCCTGCGCCTGCAGCGTGTTACCCTGCGCAGTGGACATGGCGCTGGCGCTTTTGACGTTGCCGCCTTCGAGTGTCGCGTAGGCGAAGGTTGCGCCGGACATGGTCTGTTCGGACTCGCCGTCGAGGCCGCCATTCACATTGGCGCCGGAAACCGAGTTGCCAGCGGCGGTTGCGACCGCAGCGGCGGAGTGCGCGCCGTGGCGGGTGACGACGTTGATGTCGGCAACGACGTCGCCCCAGTTGAGCTGGCCGTTGAGCGCGGTCGGCGTTGTGGTCTGGGCGAAGGCAGGTGCGGCCAGGACGGCGGCGAGGCCGGCTGCGGCTGCAAGGCGGGTGATCAGCAACATCGGGGCTGGCTTTCGCGGCTGGAGATCAGGACTTGCGGCCGCGGAGGGCAGCCTTGACGCCTTCGTCACGGCCGGCGTTCCAGCGATCGGGATTGGCGCGCGTGTCGGCGTCGGTGACCGTCGTGCCGTCGGGCAGGGTGAAGGCCGAGCCGGTGATGGATTCGGGCAGGTTCATGGTCGACGCGTCTTCAGCCAGCGCGCCGCACGGATCGGAATTCGGGACGCCATATATGTTGGCGGTCATTTCCAGGACCGCGCGTTCGATCGTGGAGCGGACAGCGAGCTGGATCGGCTCCATCGCACGCTCGCCGACGCCGACGTCGAAGACGTTGCCGTTGGCGAAGTCGAAGATACCGGCGGAGATTTCGCGGCCGACGATCTGCTTCTGGTAGGAGATGACGTCCTCGACGATCAGCGTCTTGGTGTTCACGAGGCGAAGATCGACGCCGACATTGATGACGAACAGCTTGAAGCCGGCGCGGCCTTTCATGTCGGCGGCGTCGAGGTCGCCGACGAAGGCGTCAGCGCCGATCGAGCGGATGTTCGAGTTGAGTTCGGTGATGCCGCCGACGAAGTAGTAGTCCGAGCCGGGGATTTCGCCGGCGAGGATCTGACGGAATTCCGGTTCGTCAGCGGACGGACCGTCGGCGCCGATGAGGCGGTTGTTGGCGTATTTCAGTTCAAGCTCGGAGACCGAGGTGTCGAAGCGTTCGACGAGGCGGGCGCCGGCTTTCGAGAAGGCCGACATCGCCATGAGGGATGCGCCTTGCGTCACCTTCCGGCCGCCTTCGAGATCTTCCTTGCCGGTGTAATCGAGCACGCGGCCGACGGCGATGCGCGGCGTCGGCTTGCCGGTGGCGCGGGCGTAGTTGGCCATGCAGACCAGCGCCGTGGAGTAGGGCGTCGGGTTCGCCGTGACCGGCGCGTTGCCGATCGGGCTGGCATAGAGTCCATTGGCGCCTGCGTAGGGCGTCACGCAGCCGGTGACCGCGAGGGAGCTGGCGGCGACAACGAGAAGCTTGAGGTGCGTGATCATTGGAGGTCGATCTTTCCGTTCAGTACGGTGGTCTGGTTGCCGTTGTTGATCTGCGTCGAGTTGACGATGACCGTGTTCCAGTTGCCCTTTGTGATGACGTTGAGCTGGTTGCCGACGGCCGTGCCGCTGGCGATGCCTGCGCCGAAGCCTGCGCCGGCGGTAGATTGCGACCAGGCTCCCGCGGAGCCGTAGCTGCGGGACAGCGAGGACTGGTCCATGCCGGTCTGGATGCGTCCGTCGAGAATGATGCGGTTGCCCGAGGCGTCGCGCGTGTTGGCGTCGTAGGAGGCCTGCTCCTCGCCATAGCCGTAGCCGAACGGACGTTCGAACTCGCCGGAGACCTGAGCTGCAGGGCTGGGCGGCTGGGCCAGCGCGGGCACGGTCAGCAGGCCCACCGCGCCGCCGACCAGAGCGAGCCCGACGAGCGCGCCCATCGCGACAGCGACGATGGCGTTGGGGCTTTTGCGCTTGAACGACATCAGCTGATGTATCCCGGTGGTTGAGTTGAACCTCGGGTTTGCAACCGATATGCCAAACGCGCGTAGGCCGCGAATACCGGCGGCGCGCATTCGCTTGATCAGGGAATGTGCGGGTAGGAGCGGCGCGATACGGTGAAAACGCGCGCTATTCGTGAATGTTGTTCCGCATCGGCACAGCTTTCCCCTTGAGCGTGCGCGTCCCATCGCTTCAAGGCGGACGCCGCACGGCCTGGCGGCGCGAGCGCTCGCAGCAATTCGAACTTTCCCGATGATTTGGCGTTGCAACCTGCGGCAGGCTGCCGCACCCTATCGAGCCTGGGACGGCAAGGGAGAATGCGATGTTCCTCGAGCAGATCCTAAAGGAAAAGGGCGCGCAAATCTATTCGGTGGCCGAATCCGCGACCCTCAAGGAGTGCGCCGAGCTACTCGAGACCCGCCGCGTGGGCGCCATGGTGGTGCTGAATGAGGGTGGGGGACTGATCGGCGTCGTGTCCGAGCGCGATCTGGTGCGGAATATCGCGAGAATTGGCGCGGCGGCCCTGAACTGCACGGTTGGCGAGGTGATGACGCGGAAAGTCGAGACCGCGCGGCCTCGGGATACGATAGAATCGGCGATGGAGAGGATGACCGACCGCAGGATTCGCCACCTTCCCGTGGTCGAAGGCGGCCGCATGGTCGGCCTGGTGTCGATCGGCGACCTGGTGAAATGGCGGATTGCGGAGGCGACGGCCGAGCTGAATGCGATACGCTCGTATATCCAGCCCTGAGCGATGGGCGGCTGAGCCTGCTAAGGCAGCTGCGTCACCGCGCGCGCCACAGGCCTGTTGATGCAAGACATCCCCGAGCGGGCGGATGCGGCCAGGATCTGACCCTGAAAAAAACGCCCCGCCAGACATGCGATCAGCACGTAGGGGCAGGGTGCAGCGGCCGCGCGACTCGCCTCTTCAGGGCGCTTAGTCATCGCCTCGGAAGGCGGCAGTCCGCGCTGGCTTTGGGCAGACAATGCTCAAAAACCGTGTGAAACGGCGGTTTTCGGCACGTTTCTCTCGCTTGCGCGGGCCATTTCAGGTGTTCTGAAAATTCGCCCAAAAAGATCAAAAACCCGCTTGCGCGGCTGGGATCACGAGCGTATAAACCGCCCTCCCGCCGACCACAGCTGGTCTGTCGCGGGCCCCGCAATGGGCCCGAGTAAGCCTCTGTCGTCCCTTTTTGTGAGCCTCTTCGGCGTCCTGTGGATCGCTGAAAAAAGTTCGAGAAAGACGGTTGACGGGAAAACGGCGAGGGGCCTATACCCCGCGCCTCACGCAAACGGGGCGGCCTTGATGGCCGGTACGGATGCGGCGGACAGCCGGTCGAAAGGCCATTGTTCGTGAGATGTTTGACATTGTGAGTGGAAGAGAAACGCGGGCGGCGGTGTTGCTTGCCGGGTTCTCAAGCAGGCTTCGGCCTGGGTGAGACCCACATCGACATCGACGGTTTGCGTTTATCTATGGAAAGCCAGTTCAATATACGGCCCAACGTGAGTTGGGTTTTATGTGAACGGGTTTCCCGTCAAATATACGCAAATGCTTTGCAGCGACCGCATCCATTACGGGTGAGGTTTCGTCGGAGTCAAACCTCAACCTGAGAGTTTGATTCTGGCTCAGAACGAACGCTGGCGGCAGGCTTAACACATGCAAGTCGAACGCCCCGCAAGGGGAGTGGCAGACGGGTGAGTAACGCGTGGGAACGTGCCCTTCGCTTCAGGATAGCCTCGGGAAACTGGGAGTAATACTGAATACGCCGTATTGGGAAAGATTTATCGGCGAAGGATCGGCCCGCGTTAGATTAGGTAGTTGGCGGTGTAATGGACCACCAAGCCTACGATCTATAGCTGGTCTGAGAGGATGATCAGCCACACTGGGACTGAGACACGGCCCAGACTCCTACGGGAGGCAGCAGTGGGGAATCTTGCGCAATGGGCGAAAGCCTGACGCAGCCATGCCGCGTGTATGATGAAGGTCTTAGGATTGTAAAATACTTTCACCGGTGAAGATAATGACTGTAGCCGGAGAAGAAGCCCCGGCTAACTTCGTGCCAGCAGCCGCGGTAATACGAAGGGGGCTAGCGTTGTTCGGAATTACTGGGCGTAAAGCGCACGTAGGCGGGTTTGTAAGTAGGGGGTGAAATCCCAGGGCTCAACCCTGGAACTGCCTTCTAAACTGCAAGCCTGGAGGTCAGGAGAGGCGAGTGGAATACCGAGTGTAGAGGTGAAATTCGTAGATATTCGGTGGAACACCAGTGGCGAAGGCGACTCGCTGGACTGATACTGACGCTGAGGTGCGAAAGCGTGGGGAGCAAACAGGATTAGATACCCTGG
>JBBAUA010000077.1:0-11415 GCA_040398465.1 Hyphomonadaceae bacterium
ACTAGGTTCCGGCCACCGGAAAGGGCGCCTGATCACGCACGGCGCCCAACTTCCCGTTGACCTTCTGCGCAACGCTGCGAATGGTGGCGGTGGGGCGCGATCAACGGGCGGATGAGGGTAACCTTATGCGTGGCCTCTGGGATAATGAGAAGCCGCTGTCGCCAGCGTTGCTGAGGTCAGCGCTGGCTATGGTCGGCGTCTTCCTCGCGTTATCGGCTGCGGTGATGCTGATCATCGCTGTGGCGAGCGTGGCGGCGGGCAATTATGCCGCGGCTGCGATGCAGGTGGCGGCGGGAATCGCCCTTCCATTCGGGATCTGGCTTGGCCTGCGCATTCTCGCGGACCTGCTGATCGTGCTGAACCGCTCGCACGACAGGCTGCAGTCGATTGTGGAACTCGCGGGCGGGACGCCGCCGCAACCGGTAGCGCCGGAGCCCGTTTTCACGTCGAATGGTGCGCGGACAGCAGCGGGCGATGATGGTCCGCGCTATCCTGCCGAAGACTAGGCCTGTAGTGGGGCAGGCGGGGATTACTCCTCGCCGTCCTTTTTCTTGCCGAAGTTGGCGAACAGCTGCTCGGCCGTGATGTTCTCGCGACGCGGCTCCTCGCCATCGGCCGTTGCGGCGTCGGCGGCTGCGGGCACGGGGGTGAC
The DNA here is from genome assembly GCA_040398465.1 of Hyphomonadaceae bacterium. GTDB lineage: Bacteria > Pseudomonadota > Alphaproteobacteria > Caulobacterales > Hyphomonadaceae > UBA7672. The sequence goes on from JBBAUA010000077.1 coordinate 653, forward strand.
GACCTTGCGGAGCGTCGGGCCCGACAGGCGTGCATCCTTCTCGTCGCGTGCGTTCGCCTTCTTGGCTGCAGCGCGCGAAACGATGGCGTCGAGTTCGATCTGCGAGCACAGGCCCAGCGTCACGGGATCGACGGGCTTGAGGTTGGGCGCGTTCCAGTGCTGGCGCGAGCGCACGGATTCGATGGTCGACTTGGTCGTGCCGATCAGCTTGGAAATCTGCGGGTCGGTCACTTCCGGATGGTGACGGAGGAACCAGGCAATGGCGTCGGGGCGGTCCTTGCGGCGCGAGACCGGCGTGAAGCGGGCGCCCTTCTTCTTGGGCTCGGGCACGCTGGCGTGCTTCAGCGGCGGCATCTGCAGGACGTAGGTCTTGTCCTGCTCGCCCTTCTCGATTTCTTCGCGCGTGAGTTCGCCCGAGGCGACCGGGTCGGCGCCGCGCATGTTCTCGGCGACCTCGCCATCGGCGATGCCTTTGACCTCGAGCGGATGGAGTTCGCAGAATTCGGCGATCTGCTCGAAGGTGAGCGTGGTGTTGTCGATCAGCCAGACGGCTGTCGCCTTCGGCATGAGGATTTTGGCCATAAGCGCCTCGTTAGTCCTGAAAAGCGAAAAACCCGGCGCTGAGGGCCGGGTTTCTCGGAATGTCGAGAATTGGAAGTAGTCCTGAGCGTCGCTGATATAATTCAGGTTTTCGCTGTTGTGAACCCGAAACAGGGCAGCCGGTGACAGCGTCGACTGCCCGGAATCAAGGCTTTAGGTGAGAACCTGCAGAATTATTTTCCCGGCATGGTCGGAACTCTCCATTTTGGCGTGGGCGGCGTCCGCCTCGGCCAGCGGGAAGACGGCGGTCACGATGGGCTTGAATTTCCCCTGCGCGATCCAGGGCCATGCGTGTCTGACCGCGCCCGCAGCCAGCATCGCCTTGTGGTCGTTGGTGCGGATCCGCAGCGTCGAGCCGGAGATGGAGATGCGCTTCATCATCAGCTTGGTGAGGTCGCCTTCGACGCGCGAGCCCTGCAGGAAGGCGATGTAAGAGAGGCGGCCGAGATCCTTCAGGATGGTGAGGTTCTTCTCGAAATAGGGCTTGCCGACCATGTCGAGGATGACGTCGACGCCGCCCGCATTGCGCAGGACTGTCTCGAAATCTTCCGTCCGGTAGTTGATCGCCTTCGTCGCGCCCAGGGACTCGCAAAGGCGGCACTTCTCGTCGCTGCCGGCCGTTGCATAGACCGTTGCGCCGAAAGCCGAGGCCAGCTGGATCGCCGTTGTGCCGATACCGCTGGCGCCGCCATGGATGAGGATGGTCTCGCCGGGCTTGAGCTGGCTCATGTAGAAGACGTTGTTCCACACCGTGAGCACGGTCTCGGGAAGGCCCGCCGCTTCGATGAAGCTGAGCGGCTCGGGGATCGGCATGGTCGAGCCTTCATGCGCGAGCGCGTATTCGGCATAACCGCCGCCGGGCACGAGGGCGCAGACGCGGTCGCCTGATTTCCAGAGCGTGACGCCTTCGCCGAGAGCTTCCACGACGCCCGCGACTTCGAGGCCCAGCGTGGCGGGCGCGCCCGGGGGCGGCGGATAGGCGCCGGCGCGCTGGAGGAGGTCGGGACGATTTACGCCTGCCGCGTGAACCCTGATCAAGACCTGGCCCGGCCCGGGCGAAGGTTTCTCGATTTCGTGCAGTTCAAGCTTCTGGCCGACGACGGATTTCACCGCCTTCATCATCGGTTTGGACATTTACCAGATCCCGCGCTTTAATCATCAATGGCGGGACGACTTGCGCGCGTAGGCGCTGCGCGGTCAAGAAGGAGATGGGTCCAGGCTATCAAACCCGGGTGCGGCCGGGGAACGAGAGAGGCGGCCATGAATTTCGAGGAAGAGCCTGTTCGGACAACGAAAAGAGGCCTCGACGACATGTCGATCGAGGAACTGAAGGAGCGCATCGAGACGCTCCGGACCGACATCGCCGCGTGCGAACGCATGATCGAGAAAAAAGAAGCGACACGAAAGGCGGCGGAGGCTGCTTTCTTCAAGAGCTGATGGCAGTCTGATGGTAAGCTGATGGCCCCGTCAGATAGCGATTTACGGGCGCAAACGGCGCAGGTCTTGCCTGATACCGGCACGTACTTTCGGGGTTTGATCGTCAAGGCTTGCTCAAGGTCTCAGGCAGAGACTGGGCCGGCCGGCGACAGGTAGATTGAGGGACTTATGCGCGACGCCATGTACTCCGCCGACCCTGCGCGGGAAGAATGGAAGCAGCGCGTGTCCGAGTTTGCGGGCTCCGAACTGTTTGATCGCCTGTTCAAGGAAGGCATGGGCCTGGTCGAGGAAGCCGCGAGCTATCTCGATGGACCGGGCCGCGTGGATTCGCGCAAGCTGAACCGCGAACTCGCCTTGGTGTATGCCGCCGAAAGCATGGAAGTGACGACGCGCCTGATGCAGGCCGCGTCGTGGCTGGTGGTGCAGCGCGCCGTCCGCGAGAAGGACATGAAGGTCGAAGAGGCGGGCGACGAGAAGTATCGCCTTGCTCGCACGGGCGAGCCGCATCCGGTCGACCGTTCGGTGATGCCGGCGCAGCTGATGTCGCTGGTGGACCGTTCGCGCGCGCTCTACGAGCGTGTCTGGCGTTTCGACACGACGCTCTATTCGGAGACGCCGCAGCCTGCCGAAAACAATGTGATGAAGCAGATCGACCGCCTGCGTCAGGCCGCCGAAGGCGGCGCCTTCGACCCGCTGTCGGTTTGGCGGCGCTAATCGCTAATTCTCGGGACCCTAGGGATGTGGGGTTGCGCCAAGCGCCTTGAGCCGGGCGCGGTGCGGCGCGGCGAGCGCCGGCATCGTAATCTCGTCGTAGATCGAAATCGACTCGCGATAGAACCGGATGGCGTCGGTCTTCTTGCCTTCGGCTTCGGCGATGTTGCCCCACAGTCCCAGCGCAAAGGCTTCACCCTCGAGGAAATTCATGTCGCGCGCCGCCTCCAGGGCGCGGTCGAGATGTTCGCGCGCCTTGTCGATGTCGTCGTTGGCTAAGGCAATCGCCGCAAGGCTGTTCAACGCAGCGGACAGGCCTTCCTTGTCGCTTGCAGTTTCGTAGATTGCGGCCGCGCGCACGTAAGCGTTCTCAGCTTCCTGAACACGCTTGCGATCTGACGCGAGTTCACCCACGCGGAGTAGCACGTTTGCTTCGCCGAGCGTGTCGCCAGCATGTCGGTAGATGTCGATCGCCTGACGCAGATAGGCGTCGGCCTCGGTGAACCGGCGCTTCTCGCGCATGATCCCGCCCAGGTCAGCAAGATCAGCCGCCTTGTATACGGGATCGGCATTGCGCTCGTTGATCGCCAGGGCGTTACGAAAATAGCTTTCGGCCTCCGACAGATTGCCCCGCATAGAGGCGAGCGTGCCCAGATGGCCAAGAGCGAGGGCGGCGGCGGGTTCATCGCCCGCGAGAACGTGCGCCTCCTCGAGGGCGTCCTGGGCCTCGTTGAGGCGGCCAGTCCGGATGTAGAGATTTCCGAGCTGGCTCAGCGTGGTGAAATTGTCTGGCGCAAGCTGGTCGGCGCGCTCGTAGGCCTCGATCGCGGCGTAGGTGTCCTCTGCGAAGGCGAGGGCCCCGATTTCCTGCCATATCTCCGCAAGACCGGCGACTGCCTTCTCGCCTTCCGCGGCTGCGGCGTTGAGCTCGATCAGAGCCCCGTCGAAATCCCCTGTCTCCAGCCTGGCGGCGGCGCGGCCGCGTGCGCCGGTCTGCGCCGACAGGAGCCGCTCGATGCTTTCGCGCAGGGCGGCTTCCGCATCCGGGCTCAACGGCTGGTCTGACTTCTGCCTCACGATGTTCACCAGCTCATCGAGCTTGGCGTTGGTGGCGCTGAGGTCGCGCTGGGTCGCGGCGGGATTGGCGAGACCATCGATTGTCTGCGTGAGATCGCCGAGATTGGCGATGATTGCGATGGCGCCGAGCGAAGCGGCGCCGAGACCGCCCCAGGAAAGATAGCGCGAGCGCCAGAAATCGCTTGAGAACATCCGCTTGGTGAGACGTGCGTGCAGTGCGTGAACGAGGCGGAGGAATTCGAGATCAGTCGCATCGCCCCGCCAGCCGGAGAGATCGGCGAGCGGGCGGCCGAGATTTGCCGGCGGGGTGCAGGGGGCGAGCAGGACGGGCGCGAGCTTGCGGGCCTTCTGCGCGCGCGCGGCCTGCAGGTTGACGACGTCGCTGGCGACCGCGGCGGGCGTCCAGCAGACGACCACGGCAACCGCTCCGTCGGTGGCCTCGGGGCCAGTTGGCCGGGCGTCGGTACAGGATGCGACGTCAAAGCCCGCCGCCTCGAAGGCCTTTTGCAGCGGCGCAGCGAGATCGCGGCTGCTTTCAGCATAAGCCAGAAGCAGCTTGCGGTTCGCGCCCTGTGGAGCCTCGCTCATCCTCTGATCCCCGCGCCATGACGCTAGCTTGTGCGGGCATGCGGTGCAACGAATGGACGTGGCGGGCCAGCGGTGTTGCACTGTGAGCCTGTGCAAGGGCGGATGGAATGCTGCGGCATCGCAAACGGGACATCGCAATTGCCGTCGCGGCGGCGACCCTCGCCGGATATGTAGACGCGATCGGCTTTCTGAGCCTGGGTGGCTTCTTCGTCTCCTTCATGAGCGGAAACTCGACCCGGCTCGCTGTCGGCGTCGCCGGACTTTCGCCGGAAGCCCTGATCGCCGCCCGGCTGATCCTCAGCTTCGTGGCGGGCGTCGTGCTCGGCAGCCTCATCGGCGCAGCGGCGAAGCGGTGGCGGCGTCCTTCGGTGCTGCTGCTGGTTGCGGGCCTGCTTGCCTCAGCGGCGATTGTTGCGATGGGCGCGCCCGATCTGGCCATGCTGCTCGTGGCGGCGGCGATGGGGGCGGAGAACACGACCTTCGAGCGCGATGGCGAAGTTTCGATCGGCCTGACCTACATGACGGGCGCGCTGGTGAAGCTGGGCCAGCGTCTGGCCGGCGCCATCATGGGCGGGCCAAAGCTTGCCTGGGCGCCTTACCTGATGCTGTGGCTGGGCCTGGTAGGAGGCGCGGTGGCGGGCGCGCTGGCCTGGCCGGTGTTCGGACTTGCGGGGCTGTGGGCGGGCGTTGCGGGAGCGCTGGTGCTCGCGGGCGCTGCGTTCCTGGTGGTGCGCAGCGAGGCAGCCTGAGGCCAAAAAGCAGAAAGCCCGCCGTTTCCGGCGGGCTCTCCCAGTGTCTCGTGAGCTCGCGAAGCGTCTTACGACTGCTTAACGAAGCCTTTGAACTTGTCCTTGAAGCGCGACAGGCGGCCGCCGCGATCGAGCGACACGCCCGTACCGCCGGTCCAGGCCGGGTGGGTCTTCGGGTCGATGTCGAGGGCGATGACGTGGCCCGTCTTGCCGACCGTCGAGCGCGTCTTGTAGCGCGTGCCGTCGGTCATAACCACTTCGACGAAGTGGTAGTCGGGATGGCCTTCTTTCTTCATGGCGCAGTCTCTTGGCGTCAAAGCGGCTTGGTCGGGGATAACGCCCGCAAAGCCTTGCTGAATTCGGGAGCGGGGCTCATACCCGAAGGGGACCCTGCTGGCAAGCTGGCCGGGTGAAACGCCTGAAATCAGGGTTCTGGAACCTCAAATGAGCGACGGATCAGCCCAAAGCAGCGCGCCAGCTTCCAGCGCCGGGACCGCCAGCTTCGATCGGACCGCCGGGGCCCAGCGCTGGGGCGAGGGCGGGCCGGAGCGAGAGAAGTCGCGCTCCCTGAAGCCGCTGATGCGGCTGATGCCCTACATGAAGCGCCAGCAGACGACGGCTGTGCTCGCGATCATCTTCCTGTTCGTGGCGGCGGCGCTGAACCTCGCCATCACCTTCCCGGTGCAGTGGCTGGGCAACAACGCCTTCCAGTCGTTCGACCCGGCCATGATCAACACCGGCTTCCTCGCGATGATCGGCATTGCGCTGTTCCTCGGCGTGACGTCGGCGATCCGGTTCTATTATTTCTCGCGCTTCGGCGAGCGGCTGGCGGCGGACCTGCGGGGCGATGTCTATGCGCGGCTGATGTCGCTGTCGCCGGCGTACTTCTCGAAGCTCAAGACGGGCGAGGCGGTGTCGCGCCTGACAGCTGACGTGACGCTGATCGAGACATTCTTCGGCTCGACCTTTTCGATGGCGGTGCGCTCGTGCGTGACGTCGATCGGCGCGCTTGTCCTGATGATGATCACGAGCTGGAAGCTGACGCTGATCCTGTTCGTGATGGCGCCCGTGCTTATCCTTCCGATCCTCGCCATGGGACGTCGGGTGCGCAAGCTGTCGGTGAATGCGCAGGACAGGATTGCGGATGCGGCGTCCGAAGCCACCGAGACGATCGACGCGATCGACCTGGTGCAGGCCTATGGCATGGAGAAGGAGCGCGAGGGGCGTTTCCGGTCTGCGATCGAACTCGCTTTCGATGCGGCGCTGGCGCGCATTGGCGCGCGGGCGTGGCTGACGGGGATCGTCATTGCGCTGATGTTTGCGGGCGTCACGGGCGTTGTCTGGATAGGCGCGCTGGAGGTGCAGTCGGGCGCGATGAGCGTCGGATCGTTCATGCAGTTCGTGCTGCTCGCCATGTTCGGCGTCGGCGGCTTTGCGACCGTGGCCGAAGTGATGGGCGACGCCATGCGCGCGTCAGGCGCGGCGCAGCGGGCTGTGGAGATTCTCGACCAGCGCCCGGATATCGCGGCGCCGCCGAGCCCGCGGCCGATGCCTGCCAAGATCGCGGGGCATGTCAGGCTGGAGAATGTGTCTTTCGCTTATCCGGAAGCCGCCGGGCCATCGCTGAAGGATGTGTCGTTCGAGGCGCGGCCGGGCGAACTGGTCGCGCTGGTCGGACCGTCGGGCGCGGGCAAGTCGACCGTGTTCCGCATGCTGCTGCGCTTCTTCGATCCGCAGACGGGCGAGGTCTCGCTCGACGACATGGATGCGCGCGATGCTGATCCGGGCGAATGGCGTGCTCGCTTTGCCTATGTGCCGCAGGAAGCGCCGATCTTCTCGGGCGATGCGGCGGGCAATGTGCGCTTCGGGCGGACGGATGCGAGTGAGGACGAGGTGCGCGACGCGCTGAAGAAGGCCGAGGCGTTCGCCTTCCTCGAAGGGCGCGGCGGACTGGCCGCGGAAGTCGGCGCCAAGGGTCGACAGCTGTCGGGTGGCGAGCGGCAGCGCATCGCGATCGCGCGGGCGCTGGTGCGCGGCGCGCCGGTGATGCTGCTGGACGAGGCCACGTCGGCGCTGGATGCAGCGAACGAGCGGCTGGTGCAGAAGGCGCTGGACCAGGCATCCGAAGGCCGCACCACGCTGGTGATCGCCCACAGGCTGGCGACCGTGCGCAAGGCCAACCGCATCGTCGTGTTCGAACAGGGCCGCGTGGTGGAGCAGGGCGATCACGAGACGCTGGTGAAGGCAGGCGGGCTCTACGCCAAGCTCGCGGAGATGCAGTTCACGAGCGGCTGACGTCTATTGACGCCTTGCTGTCGCAGTCTTGTGGTTGAAGCGGCGACGCCCATGTTCCAGTCTGAAGCAGGAATCCCATCAGGAGATCGCCATGTTCGACGCCAACAAGTTGCTCAACCAGATGTTCGGAGCCGGCGGCGGGAAGAACCCGCTGGGCGATATCGGCGGGATGCTGGGCGGGCTGCTGAATGACAGCGTCGCGGGCATGAAGGAGGGCGCGGCGGCGATCGAACAGAAGACCGGCATTGGCGCGAAGGCGAACGAGGCGCTGAAGGATGTGACGGGGAAATCCGGCGGCGACCTGTTCGAGCAGGCCAAGACGTTTGCGACCGAGAACAAGGTTGCGGCGGGCGCAGCGCTTGGCGGGCTGGGGCTGTTGCTGCTGGGGACGCGCGGCGGGCGCGGGCTGGTGGGAAGCGCGGCGACGCTGGGCGGTCTCGCGATGGTGGGTGGGCTTGCCTACAAGGCGTGGCAGAACCATCAGGCTGGCAAGGCGCCTGCGGCGCTCGCGCAGATCGAGGCGGCGCCCGACGCCAGCCCGTTCGGCGAGACGGGCAATCCGGATCAGGACAATGCGACCGCCATGCTGGTGCTGCGTGCGATGATCGCGGCGGCTGCCTGCGATGGCGTAGTCGACAATGCTGAACGCTCGCGCATCATCGGCGCGCTGGAGAATGCCGGGCTCGATGTGCACGCGGCGAAGTTTCTCGATGGTGAGTTCGCAAAGCCCGCGACGATTGCTGAGCTGGCGGCGGCGGCGAACACCCCTGCGCTGGCGGCGCAAGCTTATACGGCGGCGCGCATCGCGATCGAGCCGAACAGCATGACGGAGAAGGCGTTCCTCATGAACCTCGCCGTGGCGCTTGGGCTCGACGAGGGGCTTGTGGCGCAGATCGATGCGGGCGCGGCGAACGCGAAGGCGTAGGGCAAACCGTGATGGCGCTGCAGCGACGCCGGTGAACCACGAGGCCGTGGAGGGGATTGGCCCCGCCTCCGTTGCGAAGGTTTGGCCTCTCAGAGCGGCCGTAGCTTCGGGTGGCCTGGCGCTGGCTTCTTGAGTTTGCCTTCGATGACCTCGACCAGCTTCGGCGCGAGGCTGGTGTTGGCGGCGACGAAGTCGCCTTTCATGGGGACAGACTTGCCGAGGCCGGTGATCACGCCGCCTGCTTCCTGCACCAGCAGGAAGCCGGCTGCGATGTCCCATGGCGAGAGCTTGCGCTCCCAGAAGCCGTCGAAGCGTCCGGCGGCGACCCAGGCGAGGTCGAGCGCCGCTGACCCGAAGCGGCGCACCGCGGCGACTTCCTGGCGGACGCGCGCGAGTTCGTCGAGGAAGAGCTCGCCGCCATTTACGCCAAGTTGCGGGATGCCGGTGGTGACGACGGCATCGTTGAGCTTGCGGCGGGCGCTGACACGCAGGCGCTTGTTGTCAAGCCAGGCGCCCTCGCCATCTTCGGCCCAGAATGTTTCGTTGCGCATCGGGTCGAAGATCACTCCGGCCCGCAGCTTGCCTTCGCGCTCGAGCGCGATTGAGACGGCGAAGTGCGGAATGCCGTGCAGGAAGTTCAGCGTGCCATCGAGCGGGTCGACCACGAAGCGGTGCGTCTTGTCGGAGCCGACGATCTCGCCGGCTTCTTCCATCAGGTAGCCATAGCCGGGGCGGGTCTTCTGCAGGCTCTTGAGGATGATCTCCTCGGCCTTCTTGTCGGCGGCGGAGACGAAGTCGGCCGGGCCCTTGCGCGAGACCTGCAGGTTCTCGACCTCGCCGAAATCGCGGATCAGCCTGCGGCCCGCGGCGCGCGCGGCATCCATCATCACACTGACGGTGGGGGAGGGACGGGACATGTCAAACAGCCTTGTAGTGGGGCCGTTCCCATAGCTTTCATGGCTGAAAGTGCAAGCTTTGATCGCCTGCAGGGGGTGCGGCGATCAGGTCGCCAACTCGTCGAAGATGGCGTTGAAGGCCTGCACAGCAACGCGCGGGCCGCCCTCCGCCCGCCAGACGCCGGCTGAGACGGCGAGGAAATCCGCCCCGGCTTCGACCAGCGGCCGTGCGTTGTTTACCGTGATGCCGCCGATGGCGACGCAGGGCAGTTCGATCATCTGCTGCCACCAGGTGAGCAGCTCGGGCTCGGCGCGGGCCTTGGGGTCCTTGGTGTCGGTCGGGTAGAAGGCGCCGAAGGCGACATAGTCGGCGCCGGCGTCTCCTGCGTCCAGCGCGAGGTGTCGGCTGTCGTGGCAGGTGACGCCGACGATGGCCTCTGGCCCGACCAGCTTGCGCGCCTGTGCGTAGGCCATGTCGGTCTGGCCGATATGGACGCCGTCGGCGCCGAGTTCGACGGCAAGGTCCGGCCTGTCATTCACCAGCACCGCGACGCCGCGGTCCTGCGCGCGCGGGATGATGTGGCGGCCGAGTTCGAGGATGTGGTGGTCGGGCGCCGGGACGCCGTCGCGCGACTTGAGGCGGATCTGCAACGAGGCGACGTCGCCTGCGTCGAGCGCTTCATCGAGCTGGCGCGAGAACGCCGCGATGTCCGCGATCTCGGGCGGCGTGATCAGGTAAAGGCGGCAGCGGCGCGACATGCGCGAGGGGTACGCCTGCGGGCCGGGCGGGGCAAGATCAGGGCGCGCATCCGCCGGCCTTCACGATACGCTTCGTCGAGGCGGGAAACCTGGCAAGCTTGCCAGCGTGGCGCGACGGGCGTTGCACCAGCACCCCGCGGCAGTTGGGACATTTCCCGTTCAGTGTTCCGTCCGCGCAAGCCGCGCAGAAAGTGCATTCGAAGGAACAGATACGGGCGTCCGTTCCCGACGGATCGAGATCGGTGTCGCAGCATTCGCAGTTGGGGCGCATCTCGAGCATGCCGCAGGTTATCGCCCACAGGGTGATCCACAACCGGCCCACAGGACGAAGATGCCTCGAATACCGACAGGCCAAATGAAAAGCGGCGTGATCCAGAGATCGCGCCGCTTTCGTTTCCCACAGGTTGTGGAGAGTTATTCCGCCGCCGCTTTCGCAGCCGAGGCCGAGAATTTCGGGTCGAGTTTTCCGGCGGTGTAGTGCTTGGCCATCACGGCGAGCGAGACTGGCTGGATCTTGCCGGCCATGCCTTCGCAGCCGAACTCCTGATAGCGCTGGATGCAGACCTTGCGCATCGCTTCCTTGGCGGGCTTGAGGTAGCTGCGCGGATCGAACTCGCCGGGCTTGTCGGCGAACAGTTTGCGGATCGCAGCCGTCATCGCCATGCGGTTGTCGGTGTCGATGTTGATCTTGCGCACGCCGTGCTTGATGCCGCGCTGGATCTCCTC
>JBBAUA010000078.1:0-5172 GCA_040398465.1 Hyphomonadaceae bacterium
TGCCCATGCTGCGCTGGCGGGCGACGCGCTCGTCGCCGCCCATCTGCTCGGCCAGTCGCTCGCGCGCCCGCAATTCCTCGATATGGGTTTTCCAGCTCATTGGGTCTCCGTGCAGACAACCCTAGCCGTCCGTTCTGGCCGCGGCGAGGGCCACCTGCGCGTTTGGACCAAGCCGGGACTTGGTGGTAGGTTTGCGTGATCAAGGGAGGAGGCCAATGCGTTTGGGCCTCGGGTTTCTGGTTGTCATCGCGCTCGCGGCCGCGGCCTGTTCGAATGAACGGGCGATCGAGCTCGCCAGCGAATGGGGCTGCGGTCCGGTCGAAGGACTGGCGGCAATCCGTGGCGATGACGCGCCGGCATGGGTGTTGGTGGGCGAGTTCACGGAAACCAACGAAGCCCCGGCGGCAGTTGCAGACATAGCGTGCCATCTGGCGGCCGACGGTCGTCCACTGTTTGTCGGCGTATCCGAATACATCGGCGGGGCGACCGACGCCGAAACGGCAATGCTTGGGCGTCTGGAAGCAATGATCGCAAAGGGGGCGCCGCTGATTGTCGGACGCATCGGCGGTGCGGACCACCCCTACACGGTTCGCAATAAGAGCCGCGCAGAGAAGTCATGGGCCGAAGCGCTTTCGGCCAAAGTTTCCGCCGCCGGGGCTGCGCGGTCCCTATTGCTGCTGCCGCATGCCAGCGCAGTCGCGGAGCCGATCCCGCCGATCGGCGACCGGTTCGCCGGCTACAGCCCGATGCCAGTGTTCCTGAAGGGACGCGTCGTCAGCCTCGAAATTGCGCCCAATCCAGCAGTCGGATTGCCGGGTCCCGCCATCCGGATTCATCCCCACATGAAGAATGGATTCCACGGCCAGCTCGCGCTCGACCGCATGACGCGTCCAAAGGTGGACCTGATCCTGCAGCCACCTCAGGCGCTGGCGGAGGCGAGGCTCGATCCGGTCGTACACCAGCAGCGTCTGGACGCGGAAATACTGCGCGAAGCCCAGGCGCAGACCAGGCAAAATCTCGACATGGGTGAGGTTCACCTGGCCCCGCTTGCAGACGACGCGCCCTTGCTGCCCGAACTCGACGTGCCCGACTTCGTAGCGGAGTAGGTGCGTTCTTCCGAGCCGCCGCTGGTTGCACAGAACCGCGCAACGAGCGACAAGGGCGCAAGGCACAATCGACAGGAGCGACTCATGGATCTGGCAGACCTCACCGCGAAGGTTCAGGGCGCGCTTGGCGCCGGTTCGGGTTTCACCGAGAAGGTGAAGTTCGATTTCGGCACGGTTGGCAAGCTGCTGATCGACGGCGCGGCCGGCAAGGCGACCAATGAAGACGGCTCGGCCGACGCCACCATCAAGGTCAATTTCGACGACTTCCTGAAGATGGCGCAAGGCGCGCTCGACCCGACTATGGCCTTCATGCAGGGCAAGCTGAAGGTCGAGGGAAACATGGGCGTGGCGATGAAGCTGCAATCCCTGTTCGCCAAGCTGAAATAGGATGGGCGACGGCGCTCAGCCGGCGGGCGCTGCCGGGGATGTGGTTATCATCCCCGGCAACCCGCCGCCGTCTGACGCCGAGATCATCTGGTACACCGGCGAGGATGGCATCCGGCTCAGGATGCTGTTCGCGCCGAGGCCGGGCGTCCGGGCGCTGGCCATCGTCTGCCCGGGGCGGACCGAATCGATCGAGAAGTATTTCGAAGTGATGCGCGACCTGCAGGCGCGCAACTTCGCGCTTCTGTGCCTCGACTGGCCGGGGCAGGGGCTGTCGGATCGTCCGCTGAAGAATCCGATCCGCGGGCATGTCACGACGTTCGAGACCTATGTGGATGCGCTGGTGCGGGGCGTCGCGGTGGTCGCGGATCGTGCGCCGCAGAAGCTTGTCGTGGTGGCGCATTCGATGGGCGGGGCCATCTCGCTTGAGGCCTTGCGGACAGGGCGGCTGACCGCGGAGCTCGCGGCCTTCTCGGCGCCGATGTGGGGCATACCGGCGACGCCCTTCCTGCAGAACTTTGCGCGCATGGCGAACAAGCTGGGGCTCGCGACGTTTCCGGCGCGGCCGGAGGCGCGCGAGGAAAAGTTCGAGGGCAATCCCTTCACGCACGATCTGGCGCGCTGGGGACTCTATCGGCGGCTTGTGACGGCGGAGCCGAGGCTGGCGCTAGGGGAGCCGACGATTGGCTGGGTGGTTGCTTCGCTCGACGTGTGCGCGGGATTCCTGTCGCCGGGCGCGCTCGACAAGGTCGCCGGCATGCCGATGCTGGTGGCGACTGCGAGCGAGGAAGCGATTGTCGATACCGCGGCGGCGGCGCGTGTTTTGCCGGGCCTGAAGGGCGCGCGTCATGTCGTGATCGATGGGGCTAGCCACGAGATCTTCATGGAGACGGACGAACGCCGCGCGGTGTGGCTTAAGGCGTTTGACGAGCTGTGTGCGTCGGCGCGGGTCTGACGCTATTGAATGATCATCTGTGAACCCGAGCCCTTGTGGTGCGACGAGCGCGCCCTAATGCAGGATCTGCTGCCCATCTTCGACGGTGCGATTGAGCAGGCTTTGCAAGGACGATTGCAGTGTGCGGTTCGAGGCGGTCAGGTGGCGCTTGCGGAAGTGCTTGATCTCGGGGCGCGTGAGAGCGCCGATGGAGGCTGCTTCGTCGTCTGGTGAGTCCTGGCCGGCGAAGACATAGGCGGCGACGCCGTCCTTCTGCGCGAACTGTTCCATCAGCTTGCGCGCCTGCTGTTCGGGCGTGGGGCCGCGCATGGCGCGGCGGATCAGGTAGAAGGCGCCCCATGCGATGGCGCACACGGCAACAAAGCCCAGAAGGGCGAGATTGCCAGCGCCGAGCAGGCCTGCCGTCACAACGTCAACGAATTCGAGTGTCGAGGCGCGCAGCGCTTCACTCTGGAACGCAGCGAGGCCGCCAGCGCCGAGGGCGACACAGCCGGTGCGGATCGGCCATTTCCAGCGGCGTTCGACGTGGAGCTTGGTTTCCGCGCGGAACAGGTCCTGCCGCATTTCCTTGATCATGTCGTCGTGAGCGCGGGCCAGACTCAACACTTCAACGACCATCGAAGGCGCGAGCGTCACCGGCTGGCTTCCTGCGCGAGGTCTCATGCTGCCGATCCCCGAAATTGCATGTTTGACTCAGGTGTGCCTGCGAAGCGCCCGGCGGCGTCCGTCACAACCCTAACCCAGAACGCAGCCAGCAGCCCGGCTGTTCCCGGGCGGTCAGTAGTTTTTGGGGTCGAGCCCGAGCGCCTCGGCCAAGGCGCTGATTGCAAGGTTTTCCTGTGATTCCAACTTTTCATCGGCAACAAGCGCAAGCTGCGCCACCCGCATCAGGACGGCCTTGTCGGCAGGCTGGGTAATCTCCGTGCGGATGGTCACCAGCGCCGTCCCGAAGCTCTGGGCGGCGTGGACCTCATTCGACGCCTGCATCCACGCGTCTGCGATCTGGGCGTGTCCGGAATTGGCAAAGGCGGGATCGCGGGCAGCGATCGCGGAAAAGCGCCCAGCTTCGACTGGCGCCAGCCTGCCATCGGCAAACGCCACCATGGCGAAGGCGCGAGCGGCGTTGATCAGGAGAGGTGTCATGGCGGCGATCCTCGAGGAGTTACAGAGCGGAACGTCTGAGCGAGATCAAAGCCTCGTCGAGAATGCGCCGGTTCGCTGCGGCTGCGATCTGGCCGCCGAGCTGGGGTGGATTGCCGCGCCAGTCGGTTACCACGCCGCCGGCGCCCTCGATCACCGGGATCAGCGCGGCGACGTCATGCGCCTTCAGGCCAGTCTCGGTGACCATGTCGATCGTGCCGGCCGCCAGTCGCGCATAGGCGTAGGCGTCGAGGCCGTAGCGGGTCAGGCGGGCCGTGGCGCGGATATGCTCGAATGCGCCGCGCTCGGGCGCGGTGAGGATGAAAGGGTCGGTGGTCGAGAGGATCGCGTCGGTGAGCTTTCGGCAGTCGCGCGTCTTCAGCGCGAGCTTGTCGCCGCGCCCCTGCAGCCATGAGGATTTTGTTCCGGCCGTGAGGCCGACATAGCGCTCGTCCAGCCATGGCTGGTCAATGACGCCGAGGATGGGTTTCGAACCTTCCGTGGCGCCGATCAGCGTCGTCCAGGAGGGCAGGCCGGCGATGAAGGCGCGGGTTCCGTCGACGGGATCGAGATACCAGGTGACGCCGCTTGTTCCTGATCGCGAGCCGTATTCCTCGCCCTCGATCGCATCATCGGGGCGGTTGTTCGCGAGCACTTCACGCATCGCTCGTTCGGCGGCCATGTCGGCTTCGGTGACGGGGTCGTACCCGCTCTCCCCATTGATCTGGGCCTTGTTCTCGGCGTGCGAGGTGGCGGACCGGAAATGGGGAAGGGCGGCGGCGCGCGCAGCGTCCGCCATCAGCTGGGCAGTCGGCAACAGAAGCTGGGCAAGATCCATGGCGGACCTTTGCCTCTCGCGCAGGGCTGCGGCAAGCCGGGGCCGTACACGTGCAGACCACGCCCGGCCGGATAGCTCCAGCCGGGCGCAGGGTGCGTGGGAGCAGGCCAGCCTTACGAGGCGACCTGGTCCGTGGGATCGCCCTCGAGGGCCTTCGCCAGATCGAGGAGACGGCGGCGGGGACGTTCGCCGAGCCGGTAATAGGCGCGGACGAGTTCCAGCGTTTCTTTCTGCGAGAGGATGTCGCCGGTCAGACGGTCGTTCGACTGATCATTGGCCGGGGCTTGCTTGCCATCCGCGGCGAGGCCTTCGAAGAAATAGTTGATGTTGACGTTGAGAGCGGTGCCGAGGGCAAAGAGCCGGCTCGCGGTGATGCGGTTTGCGCCGCACTCGTATTTCTGGATCTGCTGAAAACGCACGCCGACCTGGCCAGCCAGGTCCTGTTGGGTCAGACCCAGCAGACGGCGACGGCGGCGAAGCCGCTTGCCGACATAGATATCCACGTCCGTGGCCATTACTCACACTCCCACACGCCGGCCCGTAACATTCCGGGACCGTCTAGCGGTTGAGCAGCAAGGCTCTTGCCAGTCCCCTTGCGTGAGTTTTGGGACCTGAATTACGGCAGGGCAACAAAGGTTAACAGCGACCCGTGCTGATTAGAGCGGGCTGATGCAAATTGTGCAACGCAGCATCGATCGTCTGGTCAATTGGCGGACACCGGCGCCTTAGAACGCATCAAAACAGTCATA
>JBBAUA010000078.1:5272-11348 GCA_040398465.1 Hyphomonadaceae bacterium
ATCGTCTGGTCAATTGGCGGACACCGGCGCCTTAGAACGCATCAAAACAGTCATAATCCAAGCAAACTGCAGAATTTGGACGCATGTGCGAGAATTCGCCTTGAGGTTTTTGCGGTGCAGCGTAAAACCAGAACGTGGCTCTTCGGAGCCGCTGCCCTTATGGGCGTTTCCTCCCTAAACTTTTGGCCGCGCTGGCATCCAGCGCGGCCATTTTCTTTGTGCTTTCCTCGCCAAGTCCGACATTCCGGCGCGCGAAAGCGCAGATTTCCTGAGCAATTTCGCCCATATGCTGGCGCACGTTGAGGAAACCGTCGTGCGGTTCGACGCTGGCCTCGTCGAGGTAAAGCCGCCGTCGGACCTCGATCTGCAGGGCGTGGCGGCCGAGCGGGGGCTGGCCATGGGCCAGTGTCGCAAAACCGCCGGCGTAAGGGGTGTTCCGGGCCGTGGAGTAGCCGCGGGCGCGGAACAGGCTCTCGACCAGGTCAGTAAGGCCCGGGCCGCATGAGGCGCCGAAACGATCGCCGATGACGATGTCCGGGGAGCGGGACGATGGCTCGGTTTCGGCCGGCATCGAGTGGCAGTCGATCAGCCAGGCCTGTCCGAACATCGCCTGGGCCCGCCGCATCAGGGCCTCGAGAGCCCTGTGGTAGGGGCGGTAGACCTGGTCGAGTCGGCGGTCGGCCTCTTCGCGCTTCAGCCTGTGGCGATAAATGGGCGCGCCGTTGAAGGCGACGCGGGGAATGCAGCCGAGGCCTGCATCGACCCGTGGCGAACGCTGGGAAAACCAGGCAGGCGAAGGGTTTTCGAACATGTGCGGGTCTATTTCGGACTCGGCGCGGTTGAGATCGACGAAGCCGCGGGCCACCAGGCCGCAGATGACCGGCGCCCCCGACAGGTGAACCTCGGCCAGCAGGCGGTCGACATAGGCGTCCTCGATGCGCCGCAGGTCGATCATCGACGCGGCGCAGGCCTCCAGGAAGCCCTTGGGATAGAGCCTGCCAGAGTGGGGGGAGGCGAAAACCACCGGGGACACGACCGAAACAGGCTCATCTATGGAAAAGGCAAAGCCTGCCCGGTCGCCCTCGGGCGCGCCCCCGGCGGACCGGAATTCCGGGTCGGACGACCCTGGATTCGTGAAGATCGTGAGTCCGGGAAACATTCCGACCATATTTTAGGAGCGCTGCGCTCGGTCAAGCTCAACCGTTCATACCGGCTTTACCACGTGCACCGACAAATCGTAGCTTGAATCAGAGAGTCGGAAGTCCGGGACGCCATGGCCAAGATCCTACTCGCCGAAGACGATGACAGCCTGCGCGGCTTTCTCGTGAACGCGCTGAAGCGCGCCGGGCACGCCGTGAAGGATTTCGACGAGGGCCGTTCGGCCCTGAAGGCGCTCGAGCGGGAGGTGTTCGACCTGCTGCTGACCGACATCGTGATGCCGGGCCTCGACGGCATCGAGCTGGCCCGCCGCGGTGCTGAACTCGACCCCGCCATGAAGATCGTATTCATAACGGGTTTCGCCGGCGTCGCCCTGTCCGCCGGGGGTCCTCAACCGGCCGGCGCCAAGGTGCTGTCAAAACCCTTCCACCTGCGCGAACTGGTTGACGAGGTCGAGCGCGTGATGGCGGCCTGAAGGCCTGGCTTCTGGCCTGTCCGGACGTCGCATGGCCCCGGCATTGACGCCCGACCCCTCCCGATGCATTACACGCGCCTCGCCCGGCAGGGCGGGCATCCGAAAGGATCAATTGCAGGCTGGTTCGGGCGGTTAGCTCAGCGGTAGAGCACTACCTTGACATGGTAGGGGTCACAGGTTCGATCCCTGTACCGCCCACCAGCCGCAAGCAAAGTCTTCTGTACAACGGGCTTTTTTCGATGGTCGGCCTCGTCCCTCCATGCGTCCCCCCTGGATGACCCATAGATGCCCGGCGCGACGCAGAGATCAAACTCAGCGCGCACTGCCGTGCAAGCTAGGAGACGACCGAAGGCTGCCACGGTGCACGCGATGCGGTCCTCTGCGCGCTCCTGATGCTGCTTGCGCCGAAAGAGATGTCGGCTCAGTTGCCCGCCGCATGACCAACAGCGGGAGTGCCCCGGCTTTGGACGGAATGGTATCCATGAGCTGCTTCTCCGGTTGAAGCGGAGCAGTCTAAGGCCGCGCCGCAGGGGGGAAGCAGCCGGTCCATCCCATTAGCGACATTCCGCTGGTGCGCATTGTGCGTCGCTTCGGACGAGGGCCGACACGGGACCCAGACCCGTCAGAGTTCGCCATCGCGGGCTGCAGGATAATCCGCGCGTCCTCGCAGTTCGGAGGCAGCCCCTCCACTTTGATACGCCGTTCATCGATCGGGCGCATTTCACCCTTGAATAGGTGACGCTTCACAGAAGGCCGTATCTCAAGCAATTCTTGAATCAACAATCATTGGGCTGGTCAGTAAACTGGCGGCAGATGACGCTCGACAGTCTGTCCGGGGAAAAGCGTGATGGGCTGGTTGCGGCGCTCGAAGAAGCACTAAGCGGCAAGGCGGGAGGATGACGCAGGCCCTGCAAGACAAGATCCTCTCCCTTCTAGCCGCGCGTCCCAATCAAAAGGCGGATGAAATCGCCAAGGTGCTTGGGGCTACGCGTAGCGAAATCAATCAGGCGCTCTATGGCCCGTTAAGGCCGCTGGTCCGCCAGGATCGAGCCTATCGCTGGGTGCTCGCGGCGGGAGCCGACGGTGCGCCGCCTGACGCCTTTCCTGATACCGATCTTGCGCGGCTTTGCCGCTACTATCTCGCCTGCCTGTGTCACGACGCTACGGGTGTGTCTGCTTTACTGACCCCGAAATCCGGTTCGCCCGACTATTCGGAAGTGAAGACCGTCCCACGCTTTGCCACTGACCTCGCGGAGGAGGAGGCGGGTCGGCGAATGCTCGAGCGCAGGCGCGCCGAACGGGGCAGGTATGAGCTCTATTATGGCTACCCCATCCATATCGCCCATCTGCGAGACAGGAGCGGGTCCCAGGAGCGCATGGTCGAGCCGCTCATGCTGTTTCCGATCGAACAGGAAAGCGGCTCAGGACGGCTCGTCGTCGATCTCGCTTTCCCGATCATCAACCAGAAGCCGTTCCAGCGGTTCACATTCGCAGACCGTGATGCGCTCCTGAATGAACTGGTCCAGCTGGAGCAGGAGCTTGGACTCGGGGAAGGGCATGAACGTCCCGAGCTCGATGATCTTGCAAGGCGCCTGCAGGCGATCCGTCCCGAGTGGCCCTGGCGGGAGGACATGGATCCATCGAAGTTGGCGCTCGATCGTCCGCCCATGTCCGAGCTGACGGGCGATGGAATACACAACCGCGCCGTCATCATCATGGCGGAGCGATCAGCTTTCACACAAGGCCTGGAAAAGGAGCTTCGTGATCTGGCGCGCGCGCCGGAAGACACGCTCGCCGGCACAGCCCTGGGCCGGTGGCTGAAAGGTTCTGAGGCCAGTGAAGACCAGGCGCAGTGTGAGGTGGCGGCGCCGACCATTCTTGAGGTCTCACTGATGAATGCGGAGCAAAGCCAGGCTGTCGCCAAGGCGCTCAATGCTCCCATGACGGTCATCACCGGACCGCCAGGAACCGGAAAATCTCAGCTTGTCACCAACCTGCTTGTGAACGCTGCCTGGGCGGGAAAGCGGGTGTTGTTCGCTAGCAAGAACAACAAGGCTGTCGACGTCGTCGAAACACGAACCAACGCCCTTGGTTCTCGTCCCATCGTGCTCCGCATGGGCGCCTCTCAGTCATTCCAGACCCGCCTTGCTGAATATGTCCTGGCCCTGACGTCTGCCGCCTCATCGGCAGCCGAGCGAGCCGAGTTTGAGGAAGCCAACGCGCGGCATCGGCGGTTGCTTGGCGAGCAAGCCGGACTGGCCAGGGAAGCGGAGGCTCTGGTCCGGCTTCGCAACGAGGTAGATCAGGCCGAGCAAGCTGCAGAGGAACCCCGGCGCAGGCTCGGCAAGCGGCTCTTCGCAGCGGCTGTCGAGATGGACCGCGCCGCCGCCGCGGCAGCTCTGCGACAGCTTCGATCCAATGCCGTGCGCGCTGACCGAGGGTCGGCCTCCGCGTTCTTGAAGCTGCTCTGGCCCCTGGTGAAAGGCGGTCGTCTCAAGGCGCTAGTGGCAAGCCTTGAGCAGAGCCGGCGCGCTCTTGCGAAAGCTGGAATTGTCCTGCCTGCAGCGGAGCCCGGTCCGGATCTGGCCATGGTCGCGACTGCAGCGAGCGAGGCTGAGGGGCGTCTGGCGGACCTCGATACCGCAGCCAGATATCTTTCCTTGCTTGCTCGCCTGAGTGCTGCCCGCTCGCTTGAAGCGATTGGACGAGAGGAAGCAAGCATCACTGAGAAGATCGCGAGGCATTCGGAGCTCATCTGGAAGCTGTGGCTACGCCTTCAGCCATCGCGTCTGACTGCCGGCGAGCGCAAGAAGATCGCTCAATACACGTCGCTGTCAAAGATGGTGCTCGATGCCGGCGCCGAGGGTCAGTTGTCCCGGCAAGCGCAATCGCAATACGCTGCGATGCTGCGCCAGATCTCTCATCTTCTGCCCTGCTGGGCTGTCACGTCGCTTTCAGCACGTGGACGGATTCCTTTCGAGCCGGGGATTTTCGATATTGTGGTTTTCGATGAAGCAAGCCAGTGCGACATCGCTTCGGCGCTACCACTTCTCTACCGCGCGAAATCCGTCGTCGTGATCGGAGATCCCAAGCAGCTTGAGCACATCAGTGGGCTCAAGAAGGGGCAGGATCAGGCCTTGCTGGCGAGGCACGATCTCCTGACGGGCTACGCCCATTGGGCCTATACGCATCAATCGCTCTTCGGGCTGGCTGCATCGCAGGTGTCGGGTGACGAGACCTTGCATCTCGTTGATCACCATCGGTGTCACGGCGACATCATCAGCTTTTCCAACAAGGAATTCTATGACGGGCGTCTGCGCATCGCCACCCGCCACGATCGCTTGCGTCGTCCGGATCTCTCGCAACCAGGCGTTCGCTGGGTCGATGTACGCGGCCGCGTTTCTCGTCCGGAAGCAGGCGGCGCGATCAATGCTCCGGAGGCTCATGCGGTTGTTGGAGCGTTGCGTAAACTTGTCATCGGCGAGGGTTATGCCGGGACCCTGGGCGTCGTGACACCCTTTCGGGCGCAGGCGAACGCCATTGCCCAATTGGTCGGTCGCGATGCAGAGCTTTCGGCGGTTCTTGCCCAACGCGAATTTCTCGCGGACACCGTGCACAGGTTTCAGGGCGACGAGCGCGACGTCATTTTCTTTTCGCCGGTTATCTCGGAAGGCGTTTCGCCGGGCGCTGTCGGCTTTCTTCGCTCCAACGGAAACCTGTTCAATGTCGCCATCACACGTGCACGCGCCCAGCTGATTGTCGTCGGAGACATTGGCGCGTGCCGTGCTTGCGACGTTGGCTACCTGTCTCGCTTTGCAGAATACACTGTCGGACTGAGCGAGATGCGAAGTGTCAAGGAACCAGAACGCGACGCCGGTCCCGGGCCGAGCTATCCTGCCGTTGCGCGCCCCGAGCTGGTGTCCGGTTGGGAGAGAGACTTCTACGCCGCCGCCTTTGCCGACGGCATTCGGCTGTTACCGCAATACCCGATCGAGCAGCAGGTCGCCGATTTCCTTCTTGTGTCCGGTGGTCGACGTCTGGTCGTGGAGATCGACCACGAGCAGTATCACAGGGACTGGACCAGCGAACTGTGCCGGCGCGATCAGATCAGAAATCAGCGCCTGTTCGAGCTCGGGTACGATGTCATACGCTTTTGGGTGTATGAAGTCCGCGATGACCTTGCCGGGTGCCTTGAACGTCTGAAGCGCTGGCAGACGCAGGCGTAGACGAGTAGCGCCGTTCCGCGATGCCCAGTCCGGTTCCACGCGTCGCCGATGGCACGGTGGATGACTGGTTGCCGTAAGGCTGTCTCGTGCTTGATCCGCTTATGCCGGATTTCGTTCATGTCGAGCGTATCGCGGGGCCTGCCGATTTCCTCCGTGGATTTCCCGGCAGACTTTCTCCCTCTGCCCAGTGAGCTCTGAAAGAGCTGCGCGCGCTGCG
>JBBAUA010000079.1:0-10829 GCA_040398465.1 Hyphomonadaceae bacterium
GCCAGCGCGATATCTGCGACCTCGATCTGCACCTTGCCCGGCCCGCGCCACGTATCCGGACGTAGCCGCCCCGCGACATGGATCGCGACGCCCGCGCGGATCGCCTCGCCCTCCGGCCCATCCGCCACGCGGAACGCAATCGCGCGCAGCCGTGCGCCGTCCTCACCCACCATGTCGAACGCCACATGGTTCTCACCCACGCGTCGCGCGCCAGCGGGCCGCACATTGGGCACAACGAACAGCGGCTCGGGCGCATTGGATCCGAACGGCCCGAGCCGCTCGATGATGTCGAGCAAAGCGCCGTCCGCCGCGCCCGGCGCCAGCGGCCCGTCAATCTCCAGCACGCGCGCTTCTTCCAGCTCGAACGTCGCGCCCTGCGCCGCTGCTTCCATGTGATCGCGCAACTCGGTCAGCCGCGCAGGATCCATGCTCAGCCCCGCCGCCATGGCATGCCCACCGCCCGACAGCAGCAGCCCCGACTTCGCAGCACTTGAAACCAGTTCGCCAAGATTGACACCGAGCACCGATCGCCCCGAGCCGCGCGCGACAGGCCCAAGCCCCTCGCCCCAGCCGACAACAATCGCCGGCCGGTGAAACTTCTCCTTCAGCCGTCCCGCGACAATTCCGATCACGCCCGGATGCCAGCCCTCACCGCCCACGACGAGGATCGCCGCATCCGGCTTCTCGATCAGGCGCTGTTCCACTTGCGCAATCGCCGCCGTCTGGATGCCGGCCTCGACTTCCTTCCGCTCCTGGTTCTGGAAGTGCAGCTTCTCCGCAAGCTGGATCGCTTCCGCGCGATCATCCGTCGCCAGCAGTTTCGCCGCCGTCCACGGATCACCGATCCGTCCGCCCGCATTCAGCCGCGGCCCAAGCACAAACGTGGCGTGATAAACCGACTTCGGCGCCTCAATCCCCGCCACCTCGGCCAGCGCCTTGAGCCCGGCATTCTCCAGCCGCTCGAGAACCTTGAGCCCTCGCGTGACGAACGCACGATTGACGCCCTTCAGCGGCGCCATGTCGCACAGCGTCCCGAGCGCCGCGAGATCGAGCCACTTCATCGGATCCGGCAGCCCGCCCTCCGGCCCAATGCCCCGCTGTCGCGCCAGCCGGTTCAACGCCGCCGCGAGCACGAACACCACGCCCGCCGCCGCGAGGAACCCATGCCCCGACGTATCATCCGGCCGGTTGGGATTCACCAGCGCCAGGATGGACGGCATGTGATCGTCATGCATCAGGTGATGGTCCATCACCACGACATCGAGTCCGATCTCGTTTGCCGTCTGCAGCGCTGCAATTGCCGCCGCGCCACAGTCGACCGTCACCACCAGCTCGGCGCCCATCGCCTTCAGTGCGCGAAACGCACCCGGCGTCGGCCCGAAGCCCTCCGTCAGCCGATCCGGCACGTAAAGGATCAGCTCCCGCCCCCACGCGCGGAAATATCGCGACAGGATCGCCGACGACGTGCCGCCATCGACATCGTAATCCGCAAACACCGCCACCTTCTTCCCCGCGGTGATCGCATCGAGGATTACGGCCGCCGCCTTGTCCATGTCGGCAAACGAAGACGGATCGGGAAACAGGTCCTTCAGCGTGGGATTGAGAAACAGCTCCGCCTCATCCAGCTGCACGCCGCGCGATGCAAGCAACCGCCCCACAAGATCCGGTTGTTTCAACTTGCGCGCATGCGCCTGCGCCAGCTGGTCATCGCCCGGCCGCTGCCGCCAGGCCTTGCCCGACAGTGAATTCGTAACACCGAGGAAATGTGGAGGGGTCATGGGAATCACAGGCGAACGTGTGCCCGAACGACTCCCGGATCAACCCTGTTGTGTGCGTCAGTAAGCCAGCGGCTTCACCAGCTCGGCCTCTTTCGCGCACCAGGCCGCATCCGGCGCATCGCCGGACGCGCGCGCCGCCGCGAGCTCGGTCTGCGCCTTCGCGAGAGCATCGCGATAATCGGGCGACGCCTGCACCGCCGCAAACACGCCTGACGCATTCGTCCGCGCCGCCTCGATGGCACTCATGTTGTGAAGACCGCACACGACCCGGCTCTCGCCGAACGCCCGCCCGCGCGCCAGAGCTTCGCTCGCCCGATCCGGCGCAAGCTGCGCCACCACAAGCCCGGCGATCCAGCCAAGCGATCCATGGCCCGACGGATAATCGAAACTCGCCTCGAGCCCTGGCGTCCGCGCGATGCAGATGTTGCCGGGATTGTGCATGAAAGGCCGCGAGCGCCTGTAGAGCTGCTTGGCCGCCTCCGCCGCCATGCCGGCGTCGATCGTTGTCTTGGCAAGAATGCCCGCCAACGCCGGCGAATTCTCCGGCGTCAGCTGCACGCCCACCGCGCACGAGAAATCCTTCAGCAGGTCGGCGGGCCGATAGCTGTCATCCGCCCGCGCCAGCTTCCAGCGCTCGCTGCCCTCCAGGGCGCGCGTCTTGACGAAGATCTCCCAGTCAAGCGTGTTGCGCGTCTCGCCTTCCTTCGGCGCCGGCGGGATCGTCGCGATGGCGTTCGGAATTGTCTTTGCGTCGAGAAATCCCAGGGGCCGGCTCGCGGCCCCCTGCGTCAGCTGGGCCCCGGCCATTGGCGTCTCGGGCGCCAGCACGGCGGGAACAGTCGCCACGCCGCCGACGCAGGCGACCAGCACCGCCAGCCCCACCGCGAGCGCAGCATAGGTCCCGGCCTCGGCCTTGGGTCTCATCGTCCGCTCCCCTTGTTGCGCATTCCTAGGACCCTATCCGGGGAGCGGCAAGCCGGATTGCACGCCACGCGGCCGGCATGCCAGCTTCAGCCAAAATCAGGGGAACTCCATGATCGAACGCCAGCTCGACATCGCGACGAAGGACGGCGCCAGCACCACCTTCATCGTTCACCCCGATCGCGCCGGCCCCTTCCCGGTGATCATTTTCCTGATGGACGCTCCGGCGATCCGCGAAGAGCTGCGCGACATGGCCCGCCGCTTCGCCACGTCCGGCTACTACGTCATGCTGCCGAACCTCTACTACCGCGCAGGCGAGATGGAGCTCGGCCCGATCGAGTTCGACCCCGAAGGCCCGTGGCGCAAGAAGATGTTCGCGCTGATGGACAGCCTCGAGATCGACATGGTGCTCGCGGATGTCGATGCGATGATCGCCTTCGCAGCGAAGGACCCCGCCGCCAACTCAGGCTCAGTCGGAACGATCGGCTATTGCATGAGCGGCCGCTTCGCCGTCTGCGCCGGCGGCAGCCGCCCCGACTGCGTCAAGGCCACCGCCTCGATCTACGGCGTCCGCCTCGTCACCGGCGAAGAGACCAGCCCGCATCTTGTCGCCAGGCGATCACCCGCCGAGTTCTACTTCGCCTGCGCCGAACGCGATCACTGGGCGCCGCAAGAGATGGTCGATCAGATGAAGCGCGACCTGACAGGCGCCCACGGCGAAGTCGAACAATACCCAGACACCGACCACGGCTTCGCCTTCCCGCAACGCCCGGCCTATCGGAAGCTTGCAGCCGAGCAGCATTGGGAGCGCGTGCTGAGCTTGTTTGGGCGGAACCTGCGCTAATACTCAAAGAGCTTCGCATCCCGCTCAGCGCGCTTCTTCGCTGCTTCCAGAATGTGCGCCGCCAGGACCTTCTTCGTCCCCTTGCCTTTCAGCACCGCCGCCGGATCGAGATGGTGGCGGTCAACCAGCGCCCTCAACTCCTTCGCATCGAACTTCGCCAGACGCGCCTCAAAGCCAGCAGCGTCCTTCCGATACTCCACCAGCGGATGAAAATTCTCGATGCTGCGCTCGGCGATGCGCTTCTCGGCCAGCTCCTGGCCGAACTTCGCCAGCGTGTCCTCGAGCTTCTTGCCGAACGCGGGATTGGCGGCGGCTTCCTCCGTCACCACCTTGAACACGCTCGCCAGCGCACGGTCGATCATCGTGGCCCCCTCAGATCAGCCCGGCGCGCTCGCGGAACTCGGCCGCGAACGTACGGATCACCTGCGCCGCCGCGCCATACTTCTGCTCCAGCGTGCGCTTCTGCTCGGACCACTCCGCCGCGCGCGCGATCTGCTCGGCCTGCGGAATGCGCGTGTCGAACACGTGGAACTGTTCCTTCAGCATCGCCGCCTCGCTCGCATGCAGCGTGTTGTGATCCTCGAACTTGGTGATCAGCGTCCAGATGCGCTCGTCGGTAAAGCGTCGCTGCTCCATCGAGCGCAACGCCCGTTTCCGGAACGCGAAGATACCGAGCCGCGAGACATAGTCTGGAATGGTCGGGATCACGATGAACTCAGAAAGCTCGATCGCCGCCTCCGCGAACATCGAGATCCCCGGCGGACAGTCGAACAGGACGAGGTCGTAACTATCGCCCACATTCTCGATCGCGGAGTTCGTCAGCCGTGAGAAGCGCGTGTTGAGCTGCCGGATATCGAACCCCTGCCCAACCCACTTCTCCAGCGCATGCCGCTCGATATAGCGGAACTCCGGGGTCGAGATCAGAAGGTCGAGCACAGGATCCCCGGCAATGTCGCTCACCCGGTTGGCGATGAACTCGCGAAAGAATCGCGGCTCGCCGCCATAGACGTACTGGTTGAAATACTCGTCGATCGTCCGCCCGTCCTTGCGCAGGTCGATCCAGCGATCCTGGCCCGCCAGCATCATCGACACGTTGGATTGCGGATCAAGGTCGATCACGAGCACGCGCATCCCGTCGCTCGCCAGCGCCTCTGCAAGGCTCGCGACCGTCGTCGACTTGCCGACGCCGCCCTTCATGTTGACGACGGAAACCACGCGCGGCGACACAGGCGCAACTCCACTTGTGCCAGAGGGAATAACCGGAAGCCCCAAGCCGTCGTGCGCTTTGGCGCCGAGGTCAAGCAACCAACGGTGATTTAGGCGCCAAAGGCCCTACTGCCCGCCGGCCGGGGGCGTGGCCGGGCGCGGCGATTCGGGCGGCAGGAAGGGGTTCGTGCCGGGCTCGATATAGACCAGACCCATCTCTTCGTTCTCGCGGGCGACGCGCTCTTCCTCGGCCTTGTTGATGGCGTCAATCCGCCTACGCTCCTTCGTGAGCGCCTGCTGTTCCCTGACGCGCTCGAGGCCCGCCTGAACCTCGGGATCCGCCCACTGGTTGGGCAGGACCCAGACGCAGAATCCAACGATCAGGCCCGCGCCGATGATCGCGTAGTTCCAGTACTTCCAGCCGAAATTGATCGGCTTCCAGTGCCTTGAGGGATTTGTCTCGTCTGTCATTTCAAACCGGCTTCAATTCTGGCGGCACGTACTTTTCGCGCAACGTCACGAGTTCCTCGGCGATCGAGGGATGCAACGCGCAGGTGCGGTCGAAATCGGCCTTTGTCGCGCCCATCTTTACGGCGATCGCCACCGCCTGGATGATTTCCGGCGCGTCCGGTCCGACGATATGAACGCCTACCACGCGCTCATCCTCTGCCCGCACCACGATCTTCATTAGCACACGTTCTTCATCCCCCGTGAGCATATCTTTCATGGGGCGAAACCGTGTCTTGTAGATGTCCACCTGCCCGAACTGCCGACGCGCCTCAGCCTCGGTCAGCCCCACCACGCCGACCGGCGGCTGGGCGAAGACCGCGATCGGCACGTCGGCGTGATCGAACTGGGTGGGCAGATTCATATACTCGGTCTGAGCGAATGCCTGCGCCTCGCGGATTGCGACGGGGGTCAGGTTCAGCCGGTCGGTCACGTCGCCAACGGCAAAGATGTGCGGGACGTTGGAACGCGAAAAACCGTCCACCTCGACCGCGCCCTTGTCATCGACCTTCACGCCGGCCTGCTCGAGACCAAGCCCGCGCGTGTGCGGCTCGCGCCCAACCGCGAACAACACCTTGTCCGCCGTCACGCTCTCGCCATTCGACAGCGTCACCTTCAGCTTGCCGTCATCCTTCGCGATGGCCTTGGGCGAGGCA
This sequence comes from Hyphomonadaceae bacterium, assembly GCA_040398465.1. Taxonomy (GTDB): domain Bacteria; phylum Pseudomonadota; class Alphaproteobacteria; order Caulobacterales; family Hyphomonadaceae; genus UBA7672. Next base: position 5,913 of record JBBAUA010000079.1, read on the forward strand.
TGTGTGATCACCCTCACGCCCTTCCGCTTCAACTCATCATGCACATGCGTGCGCACATCATCGTCGAACCCGCGCAACACGGTCTCGCCGCGATAGACCAGGCACACGCGCGCGCCGAGCCCGCGCATGATCCCTGCGAACTCGACCGCGATATAGCCTCCGCCGATGATCACGATGTGCTCGGGTATCTCGTCGAGGTGAAACATCTCGTTGGACGAAATTGCGAGATCGATCCCCTCGACATCCTTCGGCATGATCGGCGATCCGCCCGTCGCGATCAGGATTTTCTTCGCCGTCACCGTGCGCCCGGACTTTGTGAGCTTCAGCGCGTGCGCATCGACGAACTCCACCCGCTCCTCGATGATCTCCGCGCCCGAATTGCGCAGGTTGCGCGCATAGATGCCAGACAGCCGGTCGATCTCGCGATGCATCCGGTCCATGAACAGGTTGTGGTCGTAGGTCGCGTTATCGGTGCTCCAGCCATAGCCCTTGGCGTGCGAGATGGCGCTGCCGAACTCGCTCGCGTAAACCATGTACTTCTTGGGAATGCAGCCACGCACCACGCAGGTCCCGCCCGCCCGATACTCCTCCGCCACGGCCACCTTCGCGCCCGACATCGCCGCCAGCCGCGAGGCGCGAACCCCGCCGGAACCGGCGCCGATCACGAACAGGTCATAGTCATAGGCCATCAGGCGCCCCGAGGTGCTGCTGGGCCTTATCTAGGGAGTCTGGAGCGATGGCGGAAGCCCGACCCTATTTCACCGCCAGCGGCCACGCCGGTCCGACGCCGCTCGCCGGCTTTCCCGGCGCATCGACGCGATAGGTATAGAGCGGCTTGCCCTTGTAGGCCCACTGCTTCGAGCCGTCGTCGCGCGTGATCACGGTCCAGTCGCCATCATCGGCCGCGCCTGCAGCCGAAGCCAGCGGAGGCCACGCCGTCGCGCATGCATTGTTGCAGGCCGACTTGCCCGCTGTGCGATCATTCGCGAACGTGTAGAGCGGCTTGCCGTCCGGCGCGATGAACGCGCCGTCCTTCTCGGTGACGCCCGGCGGACTCGCCCATGCGGCGCCGCTCAGGGTGATCATCGCGACTACAACCAGACCAGCAAGAGCACGCATCGGAATCATCCCGGCAACCGGCGCGGACCAGCGCCGGCCTTCAGGGTAGCACTCGCGCGCTGGCGAGCAATCTCAGTTCGGCAGCACCATGCCCGGCGGCAGCTGGGGCATGCCCTCAGGCTGCGGCGGCGGGGCAGGAGCGGCGCCCGTCGGCCATGCGGAATTGACCCGCGCGACGGCCCGCGTCGCCGCTTCCTTGGCAAGTCCGTCGAGCAGCACCATCGGATCCTGCATGGCGACTTCCTGCCGTTCCACCACGGCCTTGCCCTCTTTGGAGACCAGCAGTTTGTGGAGGAAGTCCAGTTCCTTGATATTGAACTCGCGGCTCAGACTGGCGACCATCGACGCCTTCACTTCCGGCAACTTGGCCTCGAGCTCACGGTTGATGGCGATCACCGTCTGGTTCAGCTGATCCTGGCTGATCGAGCCCTGGTACATCAGGCCCTGCACTTGCTGGCGGGAAACCTGGACGAGCATGCCTTCATTGATCACCACGTCGGCGATCTTGGCGGCGAGCCGTTCCTCGCCCACCGGAACGCCTACCGGCTGGCAGGCAGCCAAGCCAAGCACGGCTCCGGCAATGGCGGTTTTCCACAAGGTCATCGGGTCTTTCCTGTCCGTATCGGTATCCGGTTGGGGCTGGCCTGTATCATCCGCCGCGACCAAACCCTAGTGGTTTTGCCGGAAGGCGTTTCTAGCGTGGATCGACAAATCGGGCGCCCGCGTCTTCCCCAACGATCACGCGTTCCGCCATGCCGATGAACAGCCCGTGCTCCACCACACCCGGCAGGTCATCCAGCAGCACCGACAGCTCGATCGGGTCCGCGATCACCCCGCAGGCAAGGTCCAGAATCAGGTGCCCGCCATCCGTGTGCAGCAGGCTTTCCGCCGTCGCCATCCGCCACGACGATGTCGCAGCCGGCATCCCCGCATCAGCCATCCGCCAGTGAATGCGCCGGCGCGTCAGCTCGGCGCCGAAACCATTGATCTCGACAGGCAGCGCAAACCGGCCCAGATGCTCCACCTGCTTCGACGGATCCGTGATCACGACCATCCGGTCGGACGCCTCGGCAATGATCTTCTCGCGCAGCAGCGCCGCCCCGCCACCCTTGATGAGATTGAGGTCCGGATCGAACTCGTCCGCGCCATCGATCGTCAGGTCGATCCGCTCCAGCTCATCCGGCGACACGATCCGCACGCCCAGCGAACGCGCCAGCTTTTCCGTCGCCTCCGACGTCGGCGTGCCGATCACCTTCAGCCCCTGTCCAACCCGCTCGGCCAGTAAACGCACAAAGATCGCCGCCGTCGATCCGGTGCCCAGCCCGAGGATCATATCCGGCTGCACCAGGTCCAGCGCGGCCTGTGCTGCGTTTCGCTTTGCGATGTCGGACACGGCTCAGGTCTTCTTGCCGGTATCGCCCACGGCCGCGCGCGCGCCTGCGCCCATCAGCTGCATGAAGCTTTCGCTCGCCTGGCCGCCCATCGAATACCACTGCTTCAGATAGAACTCCGGACTCACCAGCTCCACATTCTGCTCGATCCGCTGCTTTACCGACGCGACCAGTGTTTCGTTGATCGGCGACACATCGGGCAGGCCGAGAAACGCCCGCGCTTCCTCCGGCGTGCATTCGACCGTGATGTTCATCTTCATCGCGCGACTCCTTGGTCCGCAGGCATCAGACCTCTTTGCCATAGCTTTGAAAACCTTGCGCCGCCCTAACGGAGAGTTGCGTGCCGTCGATTTTTACCCGGGTGTAATTGACATGCATATTATACCCGGGTAATACCCCGAGCCTGAACGGAGCCGCCCGATGAGCCTTCCTCAAACAGCTATCGCCTTCGAAGGCGGCCAGAAGATCGCCGAAGGCCCGCTGGCCGATGTCGCTGTCGCCATGCGCAAACGCGCCGGCAAGGCGACGCACGAAGCCATTTTCGTCTTCGACTACGTCACTGGCCGAAGCCTCCAGATCGACCTCAGCGGATCGGAAAATGATGTCCGCGCGAGGCTCGAAGCCAACGCAACCGATACGCCCGGCGAACCAGCCAGCCCCACGCCGCGTGGCCCCGGACGCCCCCGCCTCGGCGTCATTGCGCGCGAAGTCACACTCCTGCCGCGCCACTGGGACTGGCTCAACGCCCAGCCCGGCGGCGCGTCTGTGGCCCTGCGCAAACTCGTCGACGAGGCCCGCAAGGTGCGCAGCGAAACCGACACCCTCCGCACCCGGCAGGAAGCAACCTACCGCTTCATATCCGCCATCGCAGGCGACTGGCCGAACTACGAAGAGGCAAACCGCGCCCTGTTCGCGAGCGACGCCGATCGCTTCCACCTGCTGACCGACAACTGGCCAGCCGATGTCCGCGATCACGCGCGCCGTCTGGCGTTCGGCCTGCGCGATACTTGACCATCCCGGACCCGCAGGCGCATGCCTGCCGCAAGGGCGGGAGACAGACATGGCCAACAAACCCGGCAGCGGACAGACAGCGCTGGTCACCGGCGCCTCGGCCGGCATTGGCGTCGACCTCGCCGCGTGCTTCGCGAAGGACGGCTACGACCTCATCATCACGGCGCGAACAGAGTCCGCCCTGCGCGATGTCGCCGACCGCATCGCAAAGATGCACAGCGTGAAAGTCACGCCCATCACCTGCGACCTGGGCGCGCCCGGCGGCGGCGCAAGGCTCGCCGCCGAGATCGCCCAACGCGGCCTCACCGTCGACGTGCTCGTCAACAATGCCGGCTTCGGCTTCACCGGACCATTCGCAGACGCGCCGATCGAACAGCATCTCGGCATGATCGACCTTAACGTCCGCGCGCTAACCGAACTCACGCACATCTACTGGCAAGGCATGCTCGCAAGGAAGCGCGGCGGCATCCTCAACGTCGCCTCCACCGCCGCCTTCCAGCCCGGCCCGCTGATGTCGGTCTACTACGCCTCGAAAGCCTTTGTGCTCTCCTTCACCGAAGCGCTCTGGGAAGAAGCGCGCGGCACCGGCGTCCATGTCAGCGCGTTGTGCCCCGGCCCCACCGTCTCCAGCTTCCACGGCCGCGCCGGCACCGACAAGACCCGCCTCTTTGGCGCCGCCAAACCCATGGCCTCGATGCCCGTCGCGCAGAAGGGCTATGACGCATTCCGCAACAACAAGCGCGTCGTCGTCGCCGGCGCCCTCAACAAGACACTCGTCGGCGCGACCCGCGTCTCGCCACGCGGCTTGCTCCTCCGCACCGTGCGTCACCTGCAGGGACCGGCATAATCACATGACGACGCCGTCAACCCGACTGATCGCAACGCCCGCAGGCTATGCGCCTTCCACGCCCTGGAGAATTGTCGCTTGAGCGCGTTGAAAAACTCAGACCCAGTCATTCCACGCGAATCCCGCCCGCGCGCGTACGCCGGCGTCGAGTTGTTGCTGGACCTGATGCACATCCTGCGTGAAGCCACCCAGCTCGACCACGAGTCGATCATCATCGCTTGCGTCGTGAACCACGCGACAATGCGTCCGCTGCTGACGGGCCCAGATGCGCCGCTGGATCTGATAGACGCTGCAGCTCCGCCAGATGAACAGCGCGGGTCGATATCGCGCTCGTCGGTGGCTGACATCACCGGCATTCCTCGCGAGACCGTACGTCGCAAGATCAACCACCTGATCGAGATCGGCATACTGGTCGAAGCCGCTCCCGGACACGTGCGACCTATAGCAGACCTCGCCAACCCCGTCTGGCAGAGGGTGGCTGATGACGGCTTTGCAGCGGTCAGGCGCTTCAACAGGCTGCTGGCACAACTCGGTTGCGAAACCGCCTAG
>JBBAUA010000080.1:0-9301 GCA_040398465.1 Hyphomonadaceae bacterium
ACGGGCATCTCAACAGGGACGCCGAGCTGATGGCTGACGCGCGCTGGTACATCGTTCACGCCTACTCGAACTTCGAGAAGAAGGTCGCCTCGACCATTCGCGAACAGGCCGAGATGCAGGGCCTGACGGACCTTATCGAGGAGATCGAGGTTCCGACCGAGGAAGTCGTCGAGGTCGTCCGCGGCCGCAAGCGCACCATCGAGAAGCGCCACATGCCCGGCTACGTGCTCGTGAAGATGCGCATGACGGACGAGGCCTACCACCTCATCAAGAACACCCCGAAAGTCACAGGCTTCCTCGGCGCTGAAGGCGGCAAGAAGCCGCTTCCGGTCCCTCAACGCGAAGTCGACCAGATCCTCGGCAAGGTCGAAGCCGGCACGATCGAGCGCGCGCGCCCGAAAATGCAGTTCGAGATCGGCGAGAAGGTCAAGGTCACCGACGGCCCGTTCGCCTCCTTCGAAGGCGCCGTGGACTCGATCGACGAAGACACCGGCCGCCTCAAGGTCACGGTAACCATCTTCGGCCGCGCGACGCCTGTGGACCTCGAATACGGTCAGGTCACCAAGGTCTGATGGCCTACGGCGCAGGTCGCTAAAGCGCTTGCTTTTCAGCCAGACAGCCCGTATTGCCCCGCCTTCGCGTGGGAGGCCTTAGCCAGCCCCACCACGCACCCCCCGCCTTTCCGGATGGTCCGGCGAGGCTTGTCTGCCGGTGAAACACCCGTCAGGCCGCCACAAGTGAGGGAAACATGGCAAAGAAACTGCTGGGGAGCCTGAAGCTTCAGGTTCCCGCCGGAGCCGCTAACCCGTCTCCGCCAATCGGCCCCGCTCTCGGTCAGCGCGGCATCAACATCATGGAATTCTGCAAGGCGTTCAACGCCCGCACCGCGCAGGAAACGAAGGGCACCCCCCTTCCCGTGGTCATCACCTACTACCAGGACAAGTCGTTCACCTTCGAGATCAAGACGCCCCCGGCGTCCTACCTCCTGAAGCAGGCAGCGAAGATCCAGTCCGGCTCGAAACTGCCGGGCCGCGACAGCGCTGGTACGGTCACGATGGACCAGTGCCGCGAGATCGCCCAGAAAAAACTCAAGGACCTGAACACGAACGATGTGGAATCAGGCGCCAAGATCATCGCCGGCTCGGCCCGCGCGATGGGTCTCCAAGTGACGGGAGCGTAGTCCAATGGCACTCGGAAAACGCACAACCGCCGCCCGCAAGACCGTCGACCCGACCAAGGTCTACAAGGTTACGGACGCCGTGAAACTCGTGAAGGGCAACGCGAAAGCGAAGTTCGACGAAACCATCGAGATCGCCGTCAACCTCGGCATCGACCCGAAACAGGCGGACCAGAACGTCCGCGGCGTCGTCAACCTGCCGGCCGGAACGGGCCGCACGGTCCGCGTCGCCGTGTTCGCGCGCGACAAGAAAGCCGACGAAGCCCGCGCTGCTGGCGCTGACATCGTTGGCGCCGAAGACCTGTTCGAGACCGTGAACAGCGGCAAGGTCGATTTCGACCGCGTCATCGCCACACCGGACATGATGGCCCTCGTCGGCCGCCTCGGTAAGGTGCTGGGCCCGCGCGGCCTGATGCCGAACCCCAAAGTCGGCACCGTCACCCCGAACGTCACGCAAGCCGTGAAAGATGCCAAGGGCGGCTCCGTCGAGTTCCGCGCCGAAAAGACCGGCATCATCCACGCCGGCGTCGGCAAGGCATCGTTCTCGGAAGCCGACCTCGAGAAGAACGTCCGCGCCTTCGTCGGCGCGCTGGTCAAGGCCCGCCCGTCGGGCGCCAAGGGCACCTACGTCAAGAAGATCGCGATCTCCTCGACCATGGGCCCGGGCGTCTCCGTGGACGTGACCGACCTCTCGTCGGCCCCGGCGCAGTAAGCCGGACTGACAATTCGAATAAGCAAAGGCCGGCGGAGCGATCCGTCGGCCTTTCCGTATGGGTCAATCGTCCCCAGTTAACCGTCCTCCCGGTCGGATCCTTCGACATTGCTGGCATTCCAAAGGCCGGATCAGCATTCTGGAAAAAAGCAAGGCCCCGCTTGCAACAAACCGGGGAGGGGGCTATAGACGCCCCCTGAACGGGAGATTCGTTAACACGAGCCTCCCGTTTCTCGTCCGAGATTGCAGGTGGAGCAAAGCACAAAACCGGGACTAACTGCCTGGTTTTGCTCCTCAATTTCCTGCATGAGACGGGGTGTGACGTGACAGGGAGCGGCGTTTGCCAATGGGAAATTTCCATTGGGCGGGCGACGTGGCCCTGGAGTTCGTTTTGCCCTGGGACGGGGGCGCGCTGGTCAGGCGACCGCGAGCCCTCTCCGTGTACCGGCCGGAAGCCTAACAGGCGTCCGGGCGCGCTGGGAAGGGGCTAAGGCGGGTGCCGCGTCCTGCGTGCGCTTCCTGGGGCGATCGGGATTGTCCGGTCGTCCAACCTGGAGACCGCATATGGATAAAGCTGGAAAAGCGGTGGCGCTGGAGGCCTACAAGAAGGTCTTCGCCGACGCCGGCGTGATCGTTGTCACGCAATATTCCGGGTTGACCGTAACGCAGCTCACGGATCTGCGCGTCAAGCTCAAGGGCGAGGGCGCAAATCTGAAGGTCATCAAGAACCGGCTTGCGAAAATCGCGCTGGACGGAAAAGGCGGGGACGCTGCGGCCAACATGTTCGTTGGCCCTGTGGCGATTGCCTTCTCTCCGGATCCGGTCGCGGCTTCAAAGGTCGTGGCGGAGTACGCCAAGGGGAACGAGAAGCTCGTTCTCATCGGCGCGCTCATGGGCGACATAGTGCTCGACCAGAACGGCGTGAAGCAGCTTGCTGCCCTTCCGTCGCTCGATCAGCTCCGTGGCAAGATCATCGGCCTCATCCAGGCTCCGGCGACCAAGATCGCTGGAATCGTGGCTGCGCCGGCGGCCCAGCTCGCTCGTGTCATTGGCGCCTACGCCAACAAGGACGCCGCCTGAGACCTGCTGCTCAACGAGACACCCCTAGTCACACACCCGAACTCAAGGAAAACCTCAAATGTCGAAACTTGATAAAATCGTCGAAGACCTGTCCTCGCTGACGGTCCTCGAAGCTGCCGACCTCGCGAAGCTTCTCGAAGAGAAGTGGGGCGTTTCGGCTGCTGCTCCGGCTGCTGCTGCCGCTGGTCCGGCTGCTGCCGCTGCTCCGGCTGCTGAAGTGCAGACCGAGTTCTCCGTCATCCTGAAGGATGCCGGCGACAAGAAAATCAACGTCATCAAAGTCGTTCGCGAAGTCGTGCCGTCCCTCGGCCTGAAAGAAGCGAAAGACCTCGTCGAAGCTGCTCCCAAGGCCGTCAAGGAAGGCGTCACCAAGGAAGAAGCCGAGACCATCAAGAAGAAGCTGGAAGATTCCGGCGCCAAGGTCGAAATCAAGTAAGGCCTTGTTCGCGTCGCCGGAGGGGCAAGTCTCTCCGGCGGCGCGTACTGCCTTCTTCCCCCATGCGCAGGAGGGGGTGACGGTAGTGGTAGAGTTCTCCCGGCGGTTCGATTCCGGACCGTCCCTGCGCACCGGATACTAACGGTCCAACGGCGCCACCCGGCCATCGCGGGTGGAAGCTGCGGCCCAGAAAAAAGCGAGCTAACCAGCACATGGCTCTGTCGTTCACGGCGAAGAAACGTATTCGGAAGTCCTACGGCCAACTGAGTGAAACGGTACTGATGCCGAACCTCATCGAGGTTCAGCGCTCCTCCTACGAACAATTCCTCCAGATGCACACGCTGGTCGACAAGCGCGACCAGGACGGCCTGGAAGCCGTGTTCAAGTCCGTTTTCCCGATCAAGGACTTCTCCGATCGCGCCACCCTCGAATACATCTCCTACGAATTCGAGCAGCCGAAGTTCGACGTCCAGGAGTGCATGCAGCGCGACCTGAACTTCGCAGCTCCCCTGAAGGTGAAGCTGCGGCTCATCGTGTTCGAGACGGACGAAGAGACCGGCGCGAAGTCCATCAAGGACATCAAGGAACAGGACGTCTATCTCGGCGACATCCCGCTGATGACGGACAAGGGCACGTTCATCATCAACGGCACCGAGCGCGTAATCGTCTCGCAGATGCACCGCTCGCCGGGCGTCTTCTTCGACCACGACAAGGGCAAGACCCACGCTTCCGGCAAGCTGCTGTTCGCCGCCCGCGTGATCCCGTACCGCGGCTCGTGGCTCGACTTCGAATTCGACGCCAAGGACATCCTGCACGTCCGCATCGACCGCAAGCGCAAGCTGCCGGCCACCGTGCTGCTGCAGGCGCTCGGCTATTCCGCCGCCAAGATCATGGACACCTTCTACAACAAGGTGACCTACAAGCTCGACAAGGCCGGCTGGGTCACGGGCTTCTCCGCTGACCGCTGGAAGGGCGCGCGTCCCGAGTTCGAGCTGATCGACAAGAAGACCGGCAAGGCCGTCTTCCCGGCCGGCAAGAAGATCACCCCGGTCAAGGCCAAGAAGGCCGAGGCCGATGGCCTCCAGGACATCCTCGTCCCCTCGAGCTTCCTCGAGAACAAGTATATCGGCGAGGACGTCGTCAACGCGGCGACCGGCGAAATCTACGCCGAAGCCGGCGACCAGCTCACCGAAGAGACCGTGGCTGCGCTGCGCGAGGCCAAGATCAAGTCGATCCAGCTCCTCGACACCGATGGCGACAACGCCCGCGGCCCGTGGCTGCGCAACACGCTGAAGGTCGACAAGGCGGCGTCGCGCATCGACGCACTGTCGGACATCTACCGCGTCATGCGTCCCGGCGAACCGCCGACGCTCGAAGCGGGCGAGGCCCTGTTCGGTCAGCTGTTCTTCGACAGCGAGCGCTACGACCTCTCGGCCGTCGGTCGCGTGAAGATGAACATGCGCCTCAGCCTCGATGCTCCCGACACGCAGCGCACGCTGCGCGAGGAAGACATCATCGCCGTCATGCGCACCGTCCTCGACCTCAAGGACGGCAAAGGCGAAGTCGACGACATCGACAACCTCGGAAACCGCCGCGTCCGTTCGGTGGGCGAACTGCTCGAGAACTCGTTCCGCGTCGGCCTGGTCCGTATGGAGCGCGCGATCAAGGAGCGCATGTCGTCGGTCGATATCGACACCGTCATGCCGCACGACCTGATCAACGCGAAACCGGTTGTGGCCGCCGTCCGCGAATTCTTCGGCTCCTCGCAGCTGTCGCAGTTCATGGACCAGACCAACCCGCTGTCGGAAATCGCGCACAAGCGCCGCCTCTCGGCCCTCGGACCGGGCGGTCTGACGCGCGAGCGCGCAGGCTTCGAAGTGCGCGACGTGCACCCGACCCACTACGGCCGCATCTGCCCGATCGAAACACCGGAAGGCCCGAACATCGGTCTGATCAACAATCTCGCGACGCACGCCCGCATCAACAAGTACGGCTTCATCGAAAGCCCGTACCGGCGCGTGAAGGACGGCAAGCTCACGTCGGAGGTCAAGTACCTCTCGGCGATGGAAGAGCAGCGCTACTCGATCGCCCAGGCCAACGCGAAGATGGACAACAAGGGCGTGCTGCAGAACGAGTTCGTCAACGCACGCGTCGGTCCGGCGCGTGACGCCATGCTCGTTGCGCGTGAAGACATCGAGTACATCGACGTCTCGCCCAAGCAGGTCGTCTCCGTGCCTGCAGCCCTCATCCCGTTCCTCGAGAACGACGATGCGAACCGCGCGCTCATGGGCTCGAACATGCAACGCCAGGCCGTGCCGCTGATCCAGACCGACGCCCCGCTCGTGGGCACCGGCATGGAAGCCATCGTGGCGCGCGACAGCCGTGCGGCGGTCTCCGCCCGCCGCGCCGGCGTGATCGAACAGGTCGACGCGACCCGTATCGTCGTGCGCGCGACGGAAGACGTCGAAGGCTCGAAGTCGGGCGTCGATATCTACCGTCTCGCCAAGTACCAGCGCTCGAACCAGAACACCTGCATCAATCAGCGCCCGATCGTGAAGGTCGGCGACAAGGTGACCAAGGGCGACATCATTGCCGACGGTCCCTCGACCGATCTCGGCGAACTGGCGCTCGGCCGCAACGTGCTCGTCGCGTTCATGCCGTGGAATGGCTACAACTTCGAGGACTCGATCCTCATCTCCGAGCGCATCGTGCGCGACGACGTCTTCACCTCGATCCACATCGAGGAATTCGAGATCGCCGCCCGCGACACCAAGCTCGGGCCGGAAGAAATCACGCGCGACATCCCGAACGTCGGCGAGGAAGCCCTGCGCAACCTCGACGAAGCGGGCATCGTGGCCGTCGGCGCGGAAGTGCAGGCTGGCGACATCCTCGTCGGCAAGGTCACGCCGAAGGGCGAATCGCCCATGACGCCGGAAGAAAAACTCCTCCGCGCCATCTTCGGCGAGAAGGCCTCCGACGTCCGCGACACGTCGCTCAAGATGCCGCCCGGCGCGACCGGCACGGTCGTCGAAGTGCGCGTGTTCAACCGTCACGGCGTCGACAAGGACCAGCGCGCGCTTCAGATCGAGCGTGAGCAGATCGACCAGCTGATGACCGACAAGGAAGACGAGCGCGCCATCATCGAGCGCGACGCTCTCTCCCGTCTCAAGACGCTGATCGTCGGCCAGAAAGCCGTCGCCCGCGGCGGCAAGAAAACCGACATCACGCCGGAATTCTTCGCAGAGCACGCCCCGGCGGACCTCTGGAAGATCGGTGTGGACGACGATGCGATCGACGCCCAGGTGAAGTCGCTGCGCTCCTCCTACGAGGAGTCGGTTGCCCTCATCGAAGCCCGCATCGCCGACAAGATCGAGAAAGTGCAACGCGGCGATGATCTGCCGCCGGGCGTCATGAAGGTCGTGAAGGTCTTCGTGGCCGTGAAGCGCAAGCTTCAGCCGGGCGACAAGATGGCCGGCCGTCACGGCAACAAGGGCGTGATCTCCAAGATCAACCCGCTCGAAGACATGCCGTACCTGGATGACGGCACTGCCGTGGACATCGTGCTGAACCCGCTGGGCGTGCCCTCGCGCATGAACGTCGGTCAGATCCTCGAGACCCACCTCGGCTGGGCCTGCGCCGGCATCGGCAAGATGATCGACGCAGCCCTCAAGGAGTACCGTCACAGCCATGACGGCAAGATCCTGACCAAGGCTCTCCGCGACGCCTATGGCGAGGACGAGGAGCTTCCGAAGACGATGGACGAGCTGGAGGAACTCGCCTCCAACCTCACCAAGGGCGTGCCGGTGGCGACGCCCGTGTTCGACGGCGCCGACGAAGACGACATCGCCGTGATGCTGAAGAAGGCCGGTCTCGACACCTCGGGCCAGGTCTATCTCCACGACGGCCGCACGGGCGAGCGTTTCACCCGCAAGGTCACGGTGGGCTACAAGTACCTGCTCAAGCTCCACCACCTGGTGGACGAGAAGATCCACGCCCGCTCGACCGGTCCTTACTCGCTCGTCACCCAGCAGCCGCTGGGCGGCAAGGCGCAGTTCGGCGGACAGCGCTTCGGCGAGATGGAAGTGTGGGCGCTCGAAGCCTACGGCGCAGCCTACACGCTGCAGGAGATGCTCACGGTCAAGTCGGACGACACCGCCGGCCGGGCCAAGGTCTACGAAGCGATCGTCCGTGGGGACGACAACTTCGAAGCCGGCATCCCCGAGTCCTTCAACGTGCTCGTGAAGGAGATGCGTTCGCTGGGCCTCAACGTCGAGCTGCTCGAAGCCGAACCCGAAGCGGAGGAGGGCGACGAGACCTAAACGTCATCGCCGCCTGCCTTTCGCAATGAATATCCGTGGAGCCCGAGGGCTCCACGGTCACCCCAAGAGGGAGACTAATCAGGATGAGCCAGGAAATTACCAACCTGTTCAACCCCAACACGCCGGTTCCGACGTTTGAGGCCATCCGCATCGCGATCGCGAGCCCGGAAGAGATCCGCAAATGGTCGTCGGGCGAGATCAAGAAGCCTGAGACCATCAACTACCGCACGTTCAAGCCTGAGCGTGACGGCCTGTTCTGCGCGCGCATCTTCGGACCGATCAAGGACTACGAGTGCCTTTGCGGCAAGTACAAGCGCATCAAGTACCGTGGTGTCACGTGCGAGAAGTGCGGCGTTGAAGTGACGCTCGCCCGCGTCCGGCGCGAGCGCATGGGCCACATCGATCTCGCCGCGCCCGTCGCCCACATCTGGTTCCTGAAGTCGCTGCCCTCGCGCATCTCGCTGATGCTCGACATGGCGCTGAAGGATGTGGAGCGCGTGCTCTACTTCGAAAGCTACATCGTCACCGAGCCGGGCATCACCCCGCTGAAGGAAAAACAACTCCTCACCGAGGAGGAGTACATCCAGATGCAGGACGACCTCGGCGAGGACTCGTTCACGGCCCACATCGGCGCCGAAGCCGTCCGCGAACTTCTGAAGACGATCGACCTCGAAGCCGAGGCTGACCGCCTGCGCGTCGACCTGTCGGAAGCGACCGGCGAACTCAAGCCGAAGAAGATCGCCAAGCGTCTCAAGCTGGTCGAAAGCTTCATCGCGTCGGGCTGCCGCCCGGAGTGGATGGTGCTGACGATCGTGCCGGTCATCCCGCCGGATCTGCGTCCGCTGGTGCCGCTCGACGGCGGTCGCTTCGCGACGTCGGATCTCAACGATCTCTATCGCCGCGTCATCAACCGCAACAACCGCCTCAAGCGCCTGATGGAGCTCCGCGCGCCGGACATCATCATCCGCAACGAAAAGCGGATGCTGCAGGAATCCGTGGACGCGCTGTTCGACAACGGCCGCCGCGGCCGCGTCATCACGGGCACCAACAAGCGCCCGCTGAAGTCGCTGTCCGACATGCTGAAGGGCAAGCAGGGCCGCTTCCGCCAGAACCTGCTCGGCAAACGCGTCGACTACTCGGGCCGTTCGGTCATCGTCGTCGGTCCGGAACTCAAGCTGCACCAGTGCGGCCTGCCGAAGAAGATGGCGCTCGAACTGTTCAAGCCGTTCATCTACGCGCGTCTCGACGCCAAGGGCCTCGCAGGCACGGTGAAGGCCGCCAAGAAGCTGGTCGAGAAAGAGAAGCCGGAAGTCTGGGACATCCTCGAAGAGGTGATCCGCGAACACCCGGTCCTGCTCAACCGCGCGCCGACGCTCCACCGCCTCGGCATCCAGGCGTTCGAGCCGAAACTCATTGAAGGCAAGGCCATCCAGCTTCACCCGCTGGTGTGCGCGGCCTTCAACGCCGACTTCGATGGCGACCAGATGGCCGTGCACGTTCCGCTGAGCATGGAAGCCCAGCTCGAAGCGCGCGTGCTGATGATGTCGACCAACAACATCCTCTCGCCCGCCAACGGC
>JBBAUA010000081.1:0-9234 GCA_040398465.1 Hyphomonadaceae bacterium
GAAGCGCGAGATCGAGCTGCTGATCGGCTCGACCAGCCGCCAGTGGACCGAGGTGAAACGCCAGCTCAAGGCCGCGCGCGAAATCTTCGATCCAGCCAAAAAACTGGGCAAGCGCCGCTCGAACTTTGGCGAGGCGAAAGAGATCGACACCGAAGCGGCCCTCGAAGCGCTGATCGTCAAAGAGCCTGTCACCGTCGTGCTCTCCAGCATGGGCTGGATCCGCGCGCTCAAGGGGCACAACCAGAAGCTCGACGACCTGAAGTTCAAGGAAGGCGACGAGCTCGCACTGTCGTTGGAATGTCAGACCACCGACAAGGTGATCCTGATGGCCTCCGGCGGCCGCGCCTTCACCATCGGCGCAGACAAACTGCCCGGCGGCCGGGGCCATGGTGAACCGATCCGCCTCAACCTCGAAGTGCCGGAATCCGAGACCATCGTCGAAATGCTGATCCCAGAGCCGAAGTCGCGCCGCGTCGTGGCGTCGAGCAAGGGCTATGGTTTCATCGTGCAGGACGCCGAACTGATCTCGTCGACGCGCAAGGGGAAGATCATCCTGAATGTCGGCCCGAAGGAAAAGCTGGCGATCTGCATCAAGGTCGAGGGCGATCTCACCGCGTCGATCGGCAAGAACCGCAAGCTCGTCATCTTCAAGACCGACGAGCTGCCGGAAATGGCGCGCGGCAAGGGCGTGAAAATCCAGTCCTTCACCGACGGCGGGCTGCTGGACCTGAAGACGTTCGCGCGCGCCGACGGCCTCACCTGGAGCGACAGTGCCGGGCGTCAACAATCCGCCGACGACTGGAAGAACTGGATCGGAAAACGCGCCCAGTCCGGCCGTCTCGCGCCGCGCGGCTTCAACAAGAACGGGAAATTCTCTGGCGAGTGACCCTAAGGCGCCGGGTTGCTGTTGCGGCGCACGCTGACCTAGCCTGCCTTTAGGGAAAAGGCCGGGAGAGCGTCATCGCTTCACAATCGCCAACGCTGGGCACGAAGCTCGCCTACGGCTTCGGCTCGGCAGCCTTCGGCATCAAGGATGCTGGTCTGCAGATCTTCCTGCTGATGTTTTACACGCAGGTCGTCGGCATGCCGGCCCTGCTAGTGGGGCAGGCCTTGACGCTCGCGCTGGTGCTCGACGCGATCTCCGATCCCATCGTCGGCTACTGGTCCGATAATTGTCGCTCGCGATGGGGCCGGCGGCATCCCTTCATGTACGCCTCGGCGATACCTGTTGCGGTGTCCTTCTTCCTGTTGTGGACGCCGCCACGCGACTGGGATCATACGGCGCTGTTCTGGTATCTTCTCGCCACTGCGGTTGCGACCCGCACTGCGATCACCTTCTTCGAAACGCCGAGCGCCGCGCTGGGCCCCGAACTGACGCGCGACTATGCTGAGCGGTCGACCCTCCTGTCGTGGCGCAACTTTTTCGGCTGGACGGGCGGCAACGCCATGACCGTCATGATGTTCTTCTTCCTGTTCCCGGCTTTCGCTACGCCGGAAACTCCGAACGGGCAGTTCAACCGCGATGCCTACGTGGTCTATGCGTGGGTTGCGGCCGGCGTGATCTTCACCGCCATAATGGTGTCGTCCCTCGGTACGCACGCCCAGATTCCGCGGCTCGCGGCGCCGCCGCCGCGCAAGCTGTCCCTCGCCGGCGTGTTCAGGGAAATCTTCGAGACGTTGCTCAACCGATCGATGGGCGCGATCTTCCTTACGGCCATCATTGCGAGCACAATGCTCGGCCTTGGACAGACGCTCTCAACCTTCATGACGTCCTTCTTCTGGGGTTTCCAGCCGCAGCAGATCGCTGTGATCACGCTGGTGATCTTCGTGTCCGCAGCGCTGGGGGCCGCGCTGGCTCCCCTCCTGACGCGCCGGGTCGGCAAGAAACGCGGCATCATCATCGTCGGCGTGTTGGGCCTCATCACATCTCCGGTCGCAATGCTGCTGCGACTCACGGGCGTTGTCGCGCCGGGATCCGACGCCGCGTTCTGGATCGTGCTGGTGCAGGGACAGGTGGATGTCATCCTCGTGGTCTGCCTGCAGGTCCTCCTCGTCTCGATGATCTCGGACCTCGTGGAGCAGAATGAGGTAAAAACCGGACGGCGCTCGGAAGGCGTGTTCTTTGCAGCCAATACTTTCATCATGAAAGTCACGGTCGGGCTCGGCCTGATGGCCGCGGCGCTGCTGCTGGATCTGGCCCAGTTCCCGTCGGGCGTCGCGCCCGACAAGGTGCCGGACAGCGCGCTGCAGACGCTGGGCTGGTGGTATGTGCCGGCGATCTGCGTGCTGCGCCTCATGATGATCGCTTCAATCCTACCCTACGCGGTCAGCCGCGAGTCGCACGAAGAGAACTTGCGCAAGCTGGGCGAGCGGGCAGGCTGATCAATCCAGCCGCATGAAGATGCGCGTCGAGAGGTCGAGGAAAGCCGCCTGCGATGCTTCGAGCTCGGCCATCCACGGCTGGTAGTCGGCGCGCGCAACTTCCTTGAACCCCATGCGCGCATAGAACGGCGCGTTCCACGGTGGCGTGCGAAACGTCGCCAGATAGATGTGCCGCACGCACTTTACCCGCGCTGCCGCAACGAACGCATCTACCAGTCGCGCGCCATACCCGCGCTGCTGGTGGACCAGCGCCACGTCCAGCTCGCGCAGATACGCGTCCTCTCCTTGCATGTCGCCGATCGCGAAGCCGACCAGTTCACCATCCACGTCCATCACGATGG
Organism: Hyphomonadaceae bacterium; assembly: GCA_040398465.1. Lineage (GTDB taxonomy): Bacteria > Pseudomonadota > Alphaproteobacteria > Caulobacterales > Hyphomonadaceae > UBA7672. Next base: position 2,724 of record JBBAUA010000081.1, read on the forward strand.
ACAGGCCCTGTTCAGTCGAATGCAGGTGGTCGGACAGGGCGATGACGGAGTTGAGAGCGGACGTGTCGATGCCGGGCCAGCCGCGAAACAAGGTGGCGGCGTTGCGCTCGATCTCCTGCAGCTTGAAGATATCTGCGGCGAGTCCCGGCCGCAGCAAGCCGTCGCTCATGACGCCATGGACCCCTGCAACGCCGTGAAGAACCGCACCGCAAGCGGACCCGACCTGAGCGCGTCGGCGGAATCAAGCATGTGCACCAGCCGATAACGCAGGCGGCGAAACTCCATGTCCTCGTCCGCCAGCTTGCGCAGTGTCGCCGCCAGCGCGCGGCTCATCGCGAAGTTTGCGGGACGTTCCCCCTCGGTCTCGGGATAGACGTAGTCGGAATTGGTCGACAGGCTCCACGCGCGTCCCGATATCTCTCCCGCCATGGCGAGATACGCACGGGCCAGTTCCTCGAGCGGGGTGGCCTGGCCAAGAAGTGCTTCAAGCGCATCTGCTTCGCACGCCGCGACCGTCATGCCCTGCCCATAGGTCGGGTTCACGCTGCTCATCGCGTCGCCGATCGGGATCAGGCGCTGCGGCCACTTTGTCGCCTCCCAGATGCGGTGGCGCGTCGCGGTCGGCTTTCGGAAGGTGCGCAGCTCGCCCACCACTTCGGCGTCCTTGATGCGTTCATAGACGTGCGGCTCGACAAGGCCCTTCGCGTATTCCTTGAAGCCATCCGGGTCGCGCGGCGGGATCGCGCCGCCGCGAGCGCCCAGCGAGAGGATCCACTGGCCATCCTCGATCGGCAGCATCAGGCCGAAATGCGTGTCCGGCGGAGAGGGCAGTACGAAGAAGCCGGTCTGGTCATCGCGCCACTTCTCCGGGCGGCGAAAGCGGCCGGTGGTATAGGCAACGTTGATGCGGATTTCCTCGGTCGGGAAATCGGCGTGACCATCGTCCTGAAGCTGGCGCAGCAGCGGCGCCGTCAGCCCGGTGGAGTCGACGACCAGATCAGCCCCGAGCATCGCGCCGTCTTCCAGCTCGATGCCCGTGCAGCGCCCGGCCTCCACGACAAAACGTCGGACGGGCGTCTCGCCTTGGAAGCGGACATTACCAAGCGCAATGACACGCCGCCTCAGGACGCCCTCATAAGCCGGGCGCGACAGGCTGGTGACGGCGAAGCCGGCGTCGAAATCGTCCATCCAGCCGCCGAAATCGTATACTTTCACGTCACGGCCGACCGTCATTTGCACCGCGCCGGCGGCGACGAAATCGTCGGTGATGCCCGGCAGCAGGCGTTCAAGCGCGAGTTCGCCGGCCTTCAGAAGCTGGTGAGTATGCGCGCCCTGGCCCACGCCCAGCCGCGCTGCGTTGTCGTCCGGCAGGGTATCGCGATCGACGACGAGGACATCCGCCACATGGCGGGAAAGGGCGGCTGCGGCGGCCAGCCCGCCGATACCTGCGCCAACAACGATGGCTCCTGGCCCTGTGGTCATGATCTTATCTCGTACCGCCGCGCGTATTCTTGGCGATCCTCGCGCGACGTCGCAAGTAAAGCGTGAACCGGCCAGCGCCGGAGGAGCCACGGAATCCCTGTGGATTCGCGCCGGTCTTGTTGTAGGTTGCCCGCGGGGCCGGGAATCGGTCGGGCAGTCAAAAACGGGGCGGCGGCAATGCTTCCAATCTATGTCGGGCTAGGCGTCCTCGCCTTCATCGTTCTCGTCGCTATCCTGATCTACAACGGGCTGGTCGCTAAGCGGCAGACCGTGAACGAGGCGTTCTCCGGCATCGACATCCAGCTGAAGCTGCGCCGTGAACTGGTGCCGAACCTCGTCGAGACCGTGAAGGGCTACGCCGCCCACGAGAAATCGACGCTCGACGCCGTCATCGCCGCCCGCAACGCCGCCGCATCGGCGCAGGGGCCGGCCGCCATGGGCGCCGCCGAAGGCGCGCTCAGCGGCGCGCTGGGCAAGCTCTTCGCCCTCGCCGAGGCTTATCCGGACCTGAAAGCCAGCGCCAACTTCATCCAGCTGCAGACGGAACTCTCGGCCATCGAAGACAAGGTCGCCGCCTCCCGCCGGTTCTACAATTCCGCAGTCAACGACTACAACACGGCGATCGAACAGTTTCCCTCGTCCATCATCGCGGGCTCCACCGGCTTCACGAAGCGTGAGATGTTCGATGTCGGCGAGGCCGAGCGCGCGCAGATCAACATCGCGCCCACGGTCAAGTTCTGATGGCCATCGTCGTCCGCCCCTTCAGGGCCGGCGACGAGGCGGCCTTTCGCGACATAAATCTCGAATGGATCGAGCGGTTCTTTGCGGTCGAAGCAAAGGATCGCGAGGTTCTGGGCGATCCCCACAAATACGTCCTGCGCGATGGCGGCGCGATCCTGTTCGCATGCGAGGGTGATGAGCCCGTGGGCGTGGTGTCGCTGATCGTCATTGGCGAGGGCGAGGTCGAGCTGGCCAAGATGGGCGTGCGGCCCTCTGCCCAAGGCAAGGGCGCGGGGCGAATGCTCGTCTCTGCGGCGGTCAAGAAGGCGCGTGAGATGGGCATACGCCGCATCTACATCGAAACGAACTCGGTGCTTGGTCCAGCGCTGAAACTGTATCGCGACGCAGGCTTCCAGCCGCTGAAACACTCTGTGCCATCGCCCTATGCACGCGCCGACGTACAGCTGGAGCTTTTCCTGTAGGCGCCTCCGCGGAACCTCGCCGTCAAGATGCCAGGCACACGCCCGACGACACAGAGACTAGATCTCTTCCTCGAGAAGCGGCCGCCAGCTTTCGCCGTCGAATACCTCGAGCGGGGTGAAGTCCGCCTTGTACCCCATCTTCTCGGAGCCCCGCACCCAGTAGCCGAGATAGACGTACGGCAGGCCCAGCTCCAGGGCGAGGCGGACATGGTCCAGCACCATGAACGAACCGACGCTACGATCGGCCAGTTCGGGTCGATAGAACGAGTAGACCATCGAGAGCCCGTCGCGCAGCACGTCCGTCAGCGCCGCGGCCTGAAGCACGCCGTCATCGCCCGGCTTGCCGTTCAGCCGGTTGCGATACTCGAAGACCGCGGTGTGTACCGGGCTCGCGTCCACCATCCCCGCATAGTCGCGGATTTCCATGTCGGTCATCCCGCCACCGGGATGACGCCGGTCGAGATAGCGTTTCAGCAGGCGGAACTGCTCGCGCGTCGCCCGAGCGGGATTTGCCTCGCGTTCCAGATCGGCATTGCGGGCCAGCACCCGCCGCCACCGCTTGGACATCTGGAAAGCCGCCACGTCGATCCGCACCGAGCGGCAGGCCCCGCATGTCTTGCAGGCCGGTCTGTATGCGATGGTTTGTGAACGGCGAAACCCCGAGCGGGTCAGGCTGTCATTCAGGCCAACCGCGCCCTCAACGGCAAGGTTGGCGAACACTTTCCGCTCCATCTTGCCAGGCAGGTAAGGGCAGGGTTGGGGCGACGTCAGGTAAAACTTCATCCGTCGGACAAAGTCCGGCGGGATGATTTCCCTGGTGTCAGTTTCTTTCATGTCGATTCGACTGTAACCGCCGCCGGGCCACGCGCGCCACTGGAAATTATCCTGCACTGCTTTCTGTCGCGCGTCGATGCGCCCCGGAGAGGCGGTCGTTGCGGCCTCAAAGCTCGTGGTCGGACGGCATCACAGGCGCTTCGCGCAACAGGACGATGCTGATCCGGCGGTTGGCGGGAAGATCCGGATCGTCGGGATACAGCGGTTCGCGATCGCCCTTGCCGGCGACCTGATAGAGGCGATCGCCATCAACGCCGGCCTTGTCGAGGATGCGGCGCGCGGCATTCGCCCTGTCAGCTGACAGGTCCCAGTTCGAGTATCCGGCCCGTCCCGGCGCGACGCTGTCCGTGTGGCCCGAAATGCTGATCCGGTTCGGCAGCTGCTCGATTACCTTCGAGACCATCTCGAGAAGTTGCTGGGTGCGGGGCAGGGGCTCGGCGGAGGAACCCTGGAACATCGCGCGGCCTTCCTGGTCGACCAGCTGGATGTTCAGGCCTTCGGGCGTCTGCTCGATGATCAGGTTGCGCGACAGCTCGGCATAGTCCGGCAGATCCTGCAGCGCCTGGCGCAGCGACGCCTCTGCGCTGGCGAACTCGGCTGTCTCGCGGTTGGCCATGGCCTGGGCCAGCGCGGCTTCCGTCGGCTCGCTGGAGCTTTTCTCGCCATCTTCCGGGGCGCCCGATTTCGTGCGCTCGGTCTCCTCGCTAAGCTCTTCGTCGAGCTTGCGGTTGGAGCCGGATGACCGCGCGCCGTCTTCCTGGAACGCGGTGCCGCCCAGCAGGCCGTCCGACCCCTGCGACGAGCGCGAGACGCTGGCCGGGGCGAAATAGTCGGCGATGCCGCGCTTCTGTTCAGGCGAGGTCGTGTTGATCAGCCACATGAGCAGGAAGAACGCCATCATCGCGGTGACGAAGTCGGCATAGGCCACTTTCCAGGCGCCGCCATGGTGGCCGCCCCCGATGACCTTCTTCACTTTCTTGATGACGACTGGCTTATTGCCACTCATGGCGAATTTGATCCTGGGTATTAACCGGGACTTATAGGCTCGGTACAGTTAAGGTCGCGTGCATGAAAGATCCCGAAGGCCCTTCAGATTTCGACCCCCGTGCCTATCGGAGCGCCCTGGGCGGCTTTGGAACGGGCGTGGCGCTGGTGGCGGCCCGCGATGAGGCGGGCAACGCACATGGGATGATCATCAACTCGCTGACCTCGGTGTCACTCCACCCGCCGATCGTGCTGTGGTGCCTCGCCCATTCCAGTGCTGCGTTCAAGGTCTTCACCGAGGCCCCGGCCTTCTCCCTCAACATCCTCCGCTCCGACGATGCCGAGGTCGCGCAAAGGTTCTCGCGCAAGGGCGACCGCGTCATCCCGCCTGAACAGATCTGCACCATGGAAAGCGGCGCCCCCGTCCTCACCGCCGCCGTGGCCAGCCTCGATTGCCGCCTGCGCCTGCGCCAGCCCATGGGCGATCACGAGGTGATCTATGGCGATGTCGTAGCCTACCGCGCCGATCCCGGCGTCGATGCGCTGGGCTTTTTCCGGGGGCGGTTCGTAACGCTCCGGTCGGGCGACTAGATGGGCGGCCAGGTCCGCAATCACCTCTGTCGGTCTTGATGGTCGCCATTCCGGAGCCAAAGGCAAGGTGTTCGAGCGCTACCGTCCGGCCTGAGCCTGCGCTAGAAGGCGCCAGTCTCAAGCATGGACGGCTCTCATGGTGACCTGCGCATTCCTGGGTCTGGGCGTTATGGGCGGGCCGATGGCGCGCCATCTTGCGGCCAAGGGCCATGCCGTGACGGTGTGGAACCGCACCGAAGCCAAGGCCAGCGCCTGGGCGGCCGCCAACACGGGCAAGGCCGCAGCAACGCCCGCCGAAGCCATCACCGGCGCCACTCACATCTTCATGTGCCTCGGCGACGATCCCGACGTGCAGACCGTGTTCGACGCCTTCGCTCCGGCGCTGAAGGCCGGGCAGGTGATCGCCGACCACACCACCGCCTCTGCCGGCCTCGCTCGCAGGCTGCAAGCGGCCGCAAAGGAAAAAGGCGCGGGCTTCATCGACGCGCCCGTCTCCGGCGGGCAGGCCGGCGCCGAGAACGGCCAACTCACCGTCATGTGCGGCGGCGAGGCAGACACCTTCGTCAAGGCCGAGCCTGTCATGATGTCCTATTCGAAAGCGATCACACTGATCGGCGAGGCCGGCGCGGGCCAGCTCGCCAAGTCCGTGAACCAGATCTGCATCGCGGGCATCGTGCAGGGCCTCGCCGAAGGCCTGCACTTTGCCCGCGCAAATGGCCTCAGCGAGGCCAAGGTCATCGAGGCCATCTCGGCCGGCGCTGCGCAAAGCTGGCAAATGCAGAACCGCTGGAAGACCATGGTCGATGGCAAGTTCGACTTCGGCTTCGCCGTTGACTGGATGCGCAAGGACCTCCGGATCGCTCTGGATGCTGCGCGCACAAGCGGCGCGTCCTTGCCGATCACGTCGCTGGTGGACCAGTTCTACGCCGACGTGCAGGCGGAAGGTCATGGCCGTTGGGACACCTCCAGCCTCCTGTCGCGACTGAACAGGTAGGCCGTGCCAAAAGTCTTCCTGCACAATTTCGAGCACGAGTTGGAAGAGAAGTTCGTTACCGCCGGCGGCCCCGGCGGCCAGAACGTCAACAAGGTCGCGACGGCTGTGCAGCTGCGTTTCAACATCAAGACAAGCAGCGCCTTCGACGACGAACAGAAATGGATGATCCGCCGCGCCCTCGCCAACCGGATCAACGACGAAGGCGAACTCGTCCTCTTCATCCAGACCCACCGCAGCCAGGCCCGCAATCGGGAAGAAGCGCGCGAGCGTCTGGTTGAGCTGCTGGAGAAGGCCCTCATCAAGCCCAAACGCCGCGTCGCCACCAAGCCCAGCAAGGCGCAGAAACAGCGGCGGCTGGAGGGCAAGGCCCATCGTTCCGAAACGAAGAAAAACCGCGGCCGCATCGATGGGGACTAAGGGCTAG
>JBBAUA010000082.1:0-8548 GCA_040398465.1 Hyphomonadaceae bacterium
CGAAATCCAGAAGGCGCAGCGTGCTGCGCGCGAATGGATGAAGAAGGCAAACTAGGTCTTCAGTTCTCCGCCAGCGAACACGATCGTCCTCTCCACCAGGACGTCCGTTGAGCTGACAAGTTCGCCCTCGATGTCATCCGCCATCAGCACGATGGGTATTTCCGTGCACCCGGCGATGATCACTTCCGCGCCCTGCGCCTCAAGCTTACGTGCCAGCGTGACCATCGAGCGCTTGACCGTCTCGCCGCTGTCGCCCGACTTGATGCGGTAGATCAGCTCCATGAACGTCCGCTGCGAGTCTGCATTCAGCAGGACGGTCTTGAGTCCGGCGCCCTTCAGCGCGTCCTGATAAAGATTTGCCGACAGGCACGCGTCGACCGCCAGAACACCCACTGCCTCGGGGCGCAGCTCCGCGACGACGTCCACTGTCTCCTTGATGATGCTCAGAAACGGAACGGTGATCGAAGCACGTATCTCGCTTTCCCATGCATGGGCCGTATTGCACGCCATCACGATGACGCCCGCTCCAGCGGCCTCAAGCCCCTTCGCACACGCCGCCAGGGCAGGGCCGGGTGATGGCCCTTCGCTGCGCGCGTATGCATTCCGGTCGGGAAAATTCGGGTTGTTGTCGATAATCAGCCGCAGATGATCTTGTTCGCGCACCGCCCGCGTCCGCCGCAAGACCCGCTCGAAGAAGTCCAGCGTCGCAAGCGGCCCCAGTCCGCCGATAACTCCAACAGTTTTCGTGTCGGCCATGACTTTACCCGCGCCGGAACATGAACATCGGTGCGATTGCAAGCCCGGCGAGCGCCACAGCAAGCCCGATCATCACATACTGGCCGGGCGGACGTGGAATGCTCAGCATGTCTGCGATCACATGGCGGCCGAGGCCGACGACAACAGCCGCCAGCCCCACGAACAGCATCCACGCAAGCCGAAACGTTCTCATCAGCCCGCCAGCACGCTCTGATACGCAAACAGCGAAGGCGCCCCGCCAGTATGCACGAAGAGCACGCGACCATCCTTCGCAAAATGACCACGGCGCACGAGGCCGATCAGTCCCGCCGCCGCCTTGCCGGTGTAGACCGGATCGAGCAGCACCCCCTCCAGCCTCGCAAACATGTGCACCGCCTCCACCATTTCGTCCGTCGGCAGCGAATAGCCAGGCCCCACCCATTCATCGAGCGCGACAACGCTCTCGCGCGACGGCGCGGGCAGGCCGGCGAACGCCGCCGCCTCCACCGCCAGCTTGTACACATTGCCTTCCTGCTCGGCGCGCGGCCGCCGCACATTCACGCCCGTCAATGGCACGCCCGCATTTGCTGCGTTGAAGCCGACCAGCAATCCCGCATGCGTCCCCGCGCTTCCCGACGCCACGACGAAGTCCGTGAATGACAACCCGGCATCCAGCGACTGCGTCATGATTTCCCGCGCGCACACGACGTAGCCCATCGCCCCAAGCGCGTTCGAGCCGCCGCCCGGGATGATGTACCCCTTCCGCCCGAGCGCCTTCAGCTTGTCAGCTTCCGTTCGCATTGCGGTATTCAGATCGCTACCGCCTTCGACAACGGTCTGCGTCTCGGCGCCGAGCAGGTCGAACAGGAAGTTGTTCCCGCTCGCTTCTTTTCGATAACTGCCCGGCACACGCTGCTCGAGCACAAGCCGGCATTTCAGCCCTTCATGTGTGGCGGCGGCGAGCGCCAGCCTGCAATGGTTGGATTGCACGGCGCCCACCGTGATCAGGGTATCCGCGCCCTGGGCCAGCGCATCCGCCACCAGGAATTCCAGCTTGCGCGTCTTGTTGCCGCCCCCCGCCAGCCCCGTCAGGTCGTCCCGCTTGATCCATATCTCCGGCCCGCCGAGATGCTTCGACAACCGCTCCAGTTTCTGGATCGGTGTGGGGTTCGGCGTGTAGCGCCGGCGGGGCAGGGCTTCTAGTTTCATGGGTCTTTTCTAGGACGCGTCACTGTAAGTTGGAAGTGCAGTTCGCCCTAGAAACGCGCCACATCATAAAACAGCGAGAAATCGATCGGCAGGGCATCACGTACAAACTGCCGCACGAACTGGTTCTCGTCCGCGATCGCACTGCGCGTCACATACACAACATCGAAGCGCCGAAGCGGGCCAATGTCATACAGCGCCTGACGCGCCAGGCCGCCCCGTGCATCGACCATGCGCGTCATCATCTGCCCGCCCGGCTGGCGACGCATGACGATCACTTTCGTCGGCTCGCTCTCCAGCGTCCAGCCGCCCGCCATTACGATGGCCTGCAGCACGTCGATCTCGCCGGGCAGCTCAAAGACGCCCGGCTCCTTCACCTCGCCGCCGACGAATACCTTCTGCGAGCCGAACTCGGTCGGCGTGATAACCATCGCCGGATCGCGCAATTCGTTGGCGTAGATTTCCTCCAGCGCCGCCTGCAATTGCCGCACGGTCTGGCCGCTCGCCATCACCGGGCCCACGGAGGGCAGGGCGATCCGGCCATCCGGCGCAATCGTCAGTTCCGCCGAAAGCTCCGGCGCCGTGCGCACGTCCATCCGGAACTTGTCGCCGGGGTAAAACCGGTAGGTCGCGTCATCGGCGCGCCAGGACGGATACGAAGCTATTGGAAAGTCAGGGGATTGTACGGGCACAGGATCGCCCATGCAGCCCGAAAGCGCTGCAAGCCCGGCGATGGCAGCCAGTGCGAAAGGACCCAATCCCGACATATGGCCCGACATAACGCAGGTGTCGCCCGGAATGGCTAACCGGTTCTTAAGCGGCGCGGGCGAAGGCTGATCCGTTAACAACGGGACACGTCCCCTGAGTAGAGAGCCGTGAGCGTCGAAACCTGGACCGAGCGCGCGCCTTCGGGCGCACCGGAACGCCCTACCGCGCCGCCGCGCGTCGGCCGGCTGCGTCCGCGTCTCGGCGTCGCTGACACGCTGCTTCACCTGTGGCGCGCAAAATGGCTGATGCTGCTGGTCTTCGTGCCGATCCTGTTGCTCGGCGTCGCCTTCACCCTGCTGACACCAGCGAAGTACACCGCCAGCACCCGCCTGCTCGTGCGCCTTGGCGCCGAGTATGTGTTCGACCCCGTGGTTGGCGATGCCGCCAAGGGTGCGTTCCCGCAGCAGGAAGAAGTTCTCCAAGCCGAAGGCGAACTCGCGCGCTCACCGGCGATCGCCGAGCGGGTGATCAAGAACGTCGGTCTCTCGCGCCTCTATCCGCAACTGGCCGAAGCGAAACTCCGCTCGCGCAATGGCGATGGCTATGTCGTCGATCAGGATGCGCTCGAAGTCTTCGCCGAAAATCTCGACATCTCGTCAGCGCCGAAATCCTCGATCCTGCACATGACGTTCGCACACGAGGATCCCGAGCTGGCAGCCGAAACGCTCAATCGCTTCGTCACTGAGTACATGTCCTACCGCCAGCAGGTTCTCTCCGGCCGCGGCGCTGAAGGGTTGTCCGAACAGCGCGGCCTGATCGAGGACCGTCTCTCCGCCGCCGACAAGGCGCTCCGCGACTATCTCGTGCGCCACGCCCTCAGCGACTACGAAGCCGAAACCGCATCCGCGACCAAGCTCTTCAGCGACATCACCGACGAACAGTCAAAGGTCGAAGCCTCACTGCGCGAAGCCGAAGCCAAATCCGCCGGCCTCGCCCGCCAGATGGCGTCCACGCCGCGCGAAGTCGATCTTTATGTCGAGACCACGTCCGAGCAGGAGCTGGTGAAGCTCCGCCTCGAGCGCGAAGACCTGCTCACCCGCTATCTGCCCGACAGCCGCGCCGTGAAGGACATCGACCGCAGGATCACCCAGCTGCAGGGCTTCCTCGCCACCGCGCCCGCACAGGGCCTGCGCCGCATCGGACCGAACCCGACCTGGCAGGCGCTCGAGGCCGACCGCGCCGTACAGACCGCCAACATCAGCGCGCTCACCGGCCGCGCCGCCGCCCTCGCAGCACAGCGACAACAGGGTGCCGATCGCATCGCCCGCCTGGCAAGCCTCGAACCGGAATACCTTCGCCTCAAGCGCGACCGCGACGCGCTCGAATCCTCCGCGGGCGCCTTCGCCACGCGCGAACAGGCCGAACGCGCCCGCGCCGAGCTTGCCTCGCGCAATGTCGACAACATCTCCGTCTACGAAGCCGCGCGCGCCCCCACGCGCGGCGACGCCGGCCGCCGCACAATCCTGATCGCCGTCGCCATCTTCGGTCTCATCTCCGCCCTTGCGCTAGGCCTCCTGCGCGCATGGTCCGTCTCAAGCTTCGCGACCGCCAACGGCATCGAACGTACGCTCGGTCTGCCTGTCCTCGCCACGGTGCGGGAGCGCTGAATGAAGGACCTGCGCGCCGACCTCCGCGACCTCCACCGCTCGCTGTCCCAATCCCCCAGCCTCGATGGCGGGCGCAGCGTGATGTTCATCGCCGCGCGGGCAGGCGAGGGCGTCTCCAGCGTCGCCGCTTCCTTTGCGCTGATTGCCGCCGAGCAGGCGCATCGCGCCGTCTGGCTCGTCGACCTCGATCTCAAGCGCAACCATCTGTTCAACAGCTTCGCCATCGGCCCCTTCGCCGACGCAATGGGCGGCGTCGGCCCGCCTTACTCGGCTGCGCTCAAGACCCAGCCCTTCTTCTCGATCGAACCCGCCGATCCGGAAGCCATGTCCGGCCTCGGCCTGTTCACCGCCCATCGAGTCGGCGACACGCGCCTGATGGTCACGCAGTTCGACGTCGCGCGCCTGAAGCCGAACCACGCCATCCGTATCCGTACGCAACCCGCCTACTGGCAGACCGTGCGGTCGGTTACCGACTGGGCCATCGTCGACGCTCCCGCGCTCGAACTCGCCAGCGCTGGTCTCGCCATCACGTCGCAGATCGACCGCACCGTCATCGTTGTCCGCGAGGACGCTGCCACGCCGTCCGACGTCGAAACGCTCCGCCGCGAGATCGAGGCGCACGGCGGCAAGGTCGCCGGCGTCGTGCTCAACCGGCAGAAGGGCGACGCCCGCGTCGCCGACCGCTTCGCCAGATGATCGCGCAGCCGCGCATCACCCGTGCTGAGTTCGCGCTCGCCGGCCTGACGCTGTTCATGTTTGCCGAAGCCTTCCTGCCGCGCCTCCTGGCGCCGGGCCCCGCCGACGTGACCGGCGAAGTGCCTGAGAGCACGATGCTCCGCTATCTCTGGCTTCCCTTCTACGGCCTCATCGCCGTCGGCCTGTTCTTCGCCATGGGCCAGGCATGGCGAGCCGCGATTCGTGCGCCTTGGCTCATCCTGCTTGCGCTCGTCGCCATGGCCTCCGCCCTCTGGTCGATCGATCCGGAGCTCAGCTTCCGGCGCGGTATCGCGCTCCTCGCCACCACCATGGTGGGCGTCTATCTCGCCGCGCGCTTCGACTGGCTTACGGCGCTGCGCCTTCTCGGCGCCGTCTGGTTCTTCCTGATGGCGGCGAGCTTCATCGCCGGTCTCGTCGCTCCCGGCTTCGCCCGGATGAGCGAAGTCCATGTCGGTGCATGGATGGGCGGATGGAGCGAGAAGAATGCGCTCGGCGGCCACGCTGCCCGCGCATCCTTCCTGCTGGCCTTCCTCGCCTGGCGCGATCCTGCCCACCGTCGCTGGTGGATTGGCGGCGCGCTACTGGCGCTAGCCCTGGTGATCTTCTCCCGCTCCGCCACCGCGCTGCTCGGCGCAGGCCTCGGCCTCGGCACACTCTTCGCTGCGTGGTGGATGCTGAAGGGCAAGCGCTGGTCGTTGGCGCTCGTCTGGTCCGGCCTCAGCATCGGCGGTCTCGCAGTGCTCGCCTACATCACCATGCCTGATGCGGTCCTGGGCCTGCTCGGCAAGGACGAGACGCTCACCGGCCGCACCGACATCTGGGCCTCGCTCGGGGAAGCCATCGAGAAGAAGCCCATGCTGGGCTATGGCTATCTCGCCTTCTGGGGTCTCGATTCAGAACCGCGCTACTGGCTAGAACGCGCCGTCGACTGGAACGCGCCCTCCGGTCACAATGGCTGGCTCGATCTCGCCATCTCGCTCGGCGTCGTCGGCATTGCGATCTACACGATCGATCTGGCGATCACGCTCTGGCGCGCCAGCCGCCTGTCAATGGCCTCACCGGCCGGCGTCTTCGCGCTCGGCTTCCTGGCGCAGTTTCTTCTGTTCGCGACGTCGGAGAGCATCATCGCCGCCCAGAACAGCATTATCTGGGCGACCTACGCCTTCGTCTGCGCCAAGCTCGCGCTCGGCGCACGGACGTCTCAGTCGATCACGCCGCTCAGCACCGCCCCCAGCGTCGGCGCGGCAAGGACTGCGCCCGCCTCAACCGCACGCACCGCCAGCTCCTCGATCAGGTCAACCGGGGCGCCGTAGCTGGTCGGCGTTTCGCCAACATCATGCGTGAAGAAGAACAGCCACGCCTTCTTCTCGATACAAGCCTCCAGCGCCGCAAGCGCGCGCCTGCGATGCACCGCTGATGCGCCCAGCTCCACCGCGTGCAACTGGCTGCGATCGACCTCGTCGATGTTCAGACCTGGCAGGATGCCACGTCCGGTCGCAAACAGGTCGCCCACCCATTGCTTGGCCGCATAGGTCGTCTCGCCGTACGGAAAGGCGAACGCTGAAACCGTCGCGTCATGCCCCGCCTCGGCCAATGCGACAAGGTTCTCGCCGATATCGCGTTCGACACGCGACAAGCGCACCCGTGCGCAATCCAGATGTGCATGCGTATGCGCGCCGATCTCGTGCCCACGCGCACGAAGCTCGACCAGCGTCGCCGCATCGAACATCTCGCCCATCACAGGGCTCCGCTGTCCCATGAATGACGTGCATGCATAGAACCCCGCGCGCCCGCCACGCTTCTCAACGATGTCAGCGCCATTCAGCGCCGACTTCGGAAAGTCGTCGAATGTGAACGTGACCACGGGACGGTCCGGCGCAACGAACGCCTGGTTCGCGCGCCGCCACATCGTCACCCGCCGCTGCACCTTCGCGGGCAGGGCGCGCGAAGGAACGTAGTTCCACTGCGTCATCCCAGCGCCTCCGCATAGACCAGCGCCCGCCACGCCTTCAGCGCGCGACCGCGCAGCGCCAGCGGCAGGCCGCGAAACAAGGCAAGGCCGCGCGCAAGAGCCGTCGCCTGCTTGCGCATCGGCAGGCGGCGAAGCCGCGTGGCCAGCCGATAGAGCGGCATCTTTTCCGCTTCACCGCGATGGCGCGTCGTCATCAGCGCGAAGTTTTCGCCCGATCGCGCATACTTCGTGACAAGGTCCCGATCAGTGTCGAGCCCCATATGCGTCGCGGTGTTGTCGATATGTCGGACCGAAAACCACTGCTGCGCCCGCAGGCCCCAGTCCGTGTCTTCCCAACCCCACGCCGCAAAGCGCTCGTCGAACGGGCAGGCATCGAGCACCAGCCTGTGAACCAGCACGTTGGAGGAGAACACATAGCGCCCCGGTGTTGCGTTGCGCACATCGGCCGGAAGACATTCCGAAGCCTCCGCCTGCCACCGGTGAAGCGCGAACTTCCGGTCCTTCGGCGCTGTCTTCAGCGAACACCCGCCGACGACCAGCGCCGGCTCCCACGTCGTGTCTACGGCGTCGAGATAGTGTTCCAGAAACTGCACGTCGTCCGGGATCATGTCGGCGTCTAGCAACAGGTACCAGTCCGTGCGCGCATGACGAATGGCTGCGTTTCGCGCCGCCGAGCGCCCGCGATTGGCCGCCGCGGAGACGATGCGTACGGCTGCCGCCGTCCGGCCGGCATGCGACTCCAGTTTCGCAACCAGCTCGTGGTCGCCGCTGCCGTCGTCAAACAGGATGATCTCGACCAGCGATGACGAGGCGCATGCCGCCAGCGCATCCAGCAGCTTCGTCGCGTCATAGCGATAGACCGGCACACAGACGGAAAGCCGCGGTGCGGCTCCGCGCCAATAGACATTGTCGTGTATCCGCTCACCCGAAAGGGCAGGCTTCATCTGGTCATGGACTAGCTTGGTCGCGTGCATCGTGCTCACCGGCTTTTCTCGCGATCACCCAGGAGGCAGGGCAGGGTCTTCAGAACGATCCATAGGTCGAGCCACACCGAGGCGCGGTTGACGTATTCCATGTCGAGGCGAACGCGCTCGCGCACTTCGTCCGGCGTGTGGCAGGGTCCGCGCGATCCGTTAACCTGCGCCCAGCCGGTCATGCCGGGCTTCATGCGGTGGCGGTGAGCGTAGTCGCCCACCGTGCGCGTCACTTCGATGGACCCTGCGGTCATGCCAACAGCGTGCGGACGCGGGCCGACGATCGACATCTCGCCCTTCAGTACGTTGAAAATCTGGGGCAGCTCATCAAGGCTCGAGATGCGCAGGAAGTGGCCAATGCGCGTCACGCGAGGATCGTCTGCCACCGTCTGCGTGATGATCCCGTTCTCCGCAGCCTTGTCGGGGCACATGGTGCGGAACTTCCACACACGGATGATCTCGTTGTTGAACCCGTGGCGCTTCTGCCGGAACAGAACCGGCCCGTTGCTGTCGAGCCGGATCATCACCGCGATGATCGCCATCGGAATGGCCAGCACCACGGCAGCCGT
>JBBAUA010000083.1:0-7422 GCA_040398465.1 Hyphomonadaceae bacterium
CTTAGAACTAAATTGTTCGCTGTGACTAAGAAACAGGTGCACGCAACAGCAGAGGGCCCACAGCAAGGCCGTGGGCCCTCATGGGGCTACCGCTGTCGGGGCGGGATCGCGTCCGTGCCCGGCACTGGTCAGGTCTTGCTGGGCGATTCGGTCACGTCGTCCGCATCCGACTGGTCGAGCGCCTTCACGGTGGTGAGGTGCTGTTCGACCGTCGGCGCCATCTTGCTCGCGAAAGCCTGCAGGCCCTGGTCCTTGCCGTTGGACGCGAAGTCTTTCATCAGGTTCAGCGTGTTCTCGTGAGCTTCGGTCTGCTGGTCGATGTAGACGTCATCGAAGTCCTCGACCGACGCTTTGCGCAGCGCATCGAGCTTGCCCATGTGGTCATTGTCGAGCGCTGACGGCGGCGTCACCATCGCGGCGGTCGAAAGGGTCGTCAGCTCGGCAAGGCCGGCCGAGTGACCATCGACCATCATCTTCGCGAAGTCCTTCACGGACTGAACCTGCGAACGCTCAAGGGCGATCTTGCCGGCTTCGATCCCGTACATGTTGGCCAGAGAGGCCTTCTCCACGAAGTTCGTCACGCCGGAATCGACGGCGGTTTCTGTCGTGGTCGTGCCATCAAGCGCGGCGGTGTCGGCCGGGACGGCTTCGGCTGCGGGGTTTTCCGGAGCACAGGCAGCAAAGCCAAGCGCCAGAACGGACGCCGCGAGCACCATCGGAAGTTTTGCTCGGGTCAAAGGTTCTCTCCTCAAAACAGGGATGCAACGCCGGGCGGCGCAGCACTCCCGTCAGAACGTGAGGGGTCATTGCCAGTTCCGATGGAACCCGCAGCGGAACATGACGATGCATACAGCTTTGTCGTTCCCGCGTGCGCGGACTTACCGCACAGCCTCGATCGCAACACCTTCGCGACGCGGATCGGCGCCGCCTTCGAGACGGTCCGGACGCACCACAATCAGGTTGAGGCCTGAATTCTCTCCGGCCACTTCGCGGATCCTGAAGCCGGCGTCGGAGAGGAATTTCGACCATTGCTTGCCGGTCTCGTCCGCCGTCTCGATGCTCACGACAGGGCCGCGTGCGACGACGTTGGGAAGCGCGCTCGCCTGCTGCGCGGTCGCGCCCCAGTCGAGCACGGCGACCAGCGTCTTCGAGACATAGCCGACGATGGAGTTACCGCCCGGCGAGCCGGTGATCATGAAGGGATCGCCCGCCTCGTCGAACACGATGGTGGGCGACATTGAGGAGCGCGGGCGCTTTCCAGGACCCGGTGCGTTCGCGACGGGCTTGCCGCCGAGGGTCGGCGGGCGGGTGAAGTCGGTCAGCTGGTTGTTGAGCAGGAAGCCGTTGGTCCAGCGCTGCGAGCCGAATCCGCTTTCCACCGTGGCTGTGAAGGAGACGGCGTTGCCCTCATAGTCGATGAATGACAGGTGCGTCGTACCTGGTTGCGCCGTGTTGGCATCGCGCCCCCACATGTCGACGATCGGCTTGCCATGCAGCACTGCGCCGGGATCGCCCGGCTTTGGCGCGTCGCCTGGCTTGAAGCCGCTGGCGGCGCGCGCGCTGATATAGGCGGGATTGAGCAGGTCGGCGACGGGCACAGACACCGCGTCCGGGTCGGCGACGTAGTGATCGCGGTCGGCATAGCCCAGCTGCTGCGCCAGCACGAAGTCGCGCAGGTTCGCGGCGGGCGTCTCGTCGGGGCTAGCTGCAGCGATCCTGTCGTAGAGCGACATGATCAGGTTCATCGCCACGCCGCCCGAGGACGAGGGCGGGGCCGAGCAGATGCGATAGGTGCGGAACGGACCACAGACGGCCGGCTTCGCCAGCACCTTGTAGTCGGCGATGTCCTTCAGCGAGAGCGCGCCCTGGATGTCGCCCGAGTGGACAGCGTCGACGATGTCCTGCGCGATCTTGCCGCTGTAGAAGACGGCAGGCCCATCCTTCGCGACCGAGCGGAGGGTTGCTGCGTAGTCGGGATTGGTGCGGCGGTCGCCCACGGCCAGCGCCTTGCCATTCGGAAAGAAGTACGCGCCCGTCGCCGGGTTCTTCGCGAGCGGCCCGTTCGCATAGTAGGACGATCCCAGCGCGGCCGCGAGGCGCGGCGACACGATGAAGCCTTCGTCCGCCAGCTTGATCGCGGCGTCGAAGTTCGCCGCCCAAGGCTGCTTGCCATACCTGTCGTGCGCCGCCTTGTAGAGCGCGATCGCGCCCGGCACGCCGATCGACTTTCCGGATGTGATGGCTGGCCCGAAGCCGAGGTTCTGTCCGTTGACGGTGAAGTAGTCCGCTGTCGCGGCAGCCGGCGCCGTCTCGCGACCGTCGAACACGGTGGTCGTATTGGACTTGCGATCATAGACGACCATGTAGCCACCGCCGCCAATGCCCGAACTCTGCGGCTCGACCAGGCCCAGCACGGCGTGCGCTGCGATCGCTGCATCGACGGCGCTGCCCCCAGCCTTGATCGCGGCGAGGCCCGCTTCCACAGCACGCTTGTCGGCCGCCGAGATCATGGCGCGGCCTTCCAGCTTCCACGCCGTCGACGGCCCGGCAGCTGGCGGGCTGGTGCAGCCCTCCATACTGATGACCGGCGCCGCGATCAGAAGGGCGAAGGCGGCAATGCCGGCAAGCCTGGTGTGGCGCATGCGCGGGCGCTCCTTGTTGCGCAGGGGAAACAGTGAGGTCATACAGCCCCCTTATACCGTCCTGCAATGACGGCAACTGAAGCCTGCCTTGAGGCCTGTGAAATGACGGGAACTGCCAGTTGAGTGCGCGTCCTGGTCCCGAGAACCTCATAACCGATGTGGGCGGGCTTCTGGTCGGCTCCGCCCACGACGCGGCCGTGGGCACGGGCGTCACCGTGATCCGGCCGGAAAAGCGCGCAGTCACGGCCGTGGTCGTCGCTGGCGGCGGGCCGGGTACGCGCGAGACCGACGCGCTGGCGCCCGACACCCTGGTCGATGCGGTGGACGCCATCGTGTTCTCGGGCGGCTCTGTCTACGGTCTTGCGGCGGCTGACGGCGTGACCGCGGCGCTGGGCGCGGCAGGGCAGGGCTTCGCGCTGTTCCCGAGCAGCTCAGTTCCGACGTCGCCCATCGTGCCAGCAGCGATCCTCTATGACCTCGCTAACGGCGGCGACAAGGCGTGGGTCGAAAACCCGCCTTATCGCGCGCTTGGCATGCAGGCGCTGAAGAACGCAGGGGCAGCCTTCGACCTTGGCCGAACAGGCGCAGGCTTTGGCGCTCGCGCCGGCGGCGGACCGGGCGGGCTGGGCTCGGCCAGCATCGCCACGCATGACGGCATAGTGGTGGGCGCGCTGGCCGCGGTGAATTCGCATGGCTCGGTGAAGATGCCAGGCTCCAACGCGTTCTGGGCATGGCCCTACGAACAGTCCGGCGAGTTCGGCGGCGCGCGCCCCGCAGATGGCTACACGCTTGATCCGGACGACTGGGGCGCGGCCAAGAGCAATCCCGGCATCCACCCGCTGCCGGCAATGGCGGGGCGAACGAACACCACGCTATGCTGTGTCGCGACGAATGTCGCGCTTGCGCCGGCTGAGGCGCAGCGGATCGCCAAGATGGCGATGGCCGGCCTTGCCCGCGCCGTACGCCCGGTCTTCGCACCCTTCGATGGCGACGTGGTGTTCTGCCTGTCGACCGCGAAAGTTGAGCGCAACGAGCACCGCGCCTTCATGCTTGCGCGCATTGGCGAACTCGCTGCAAGCACGCTCGCGCGCGCCATCGCCCGTGCGGTGTTTGAAGCCGGAGGCTAGGCCGCCGCCGCTGTCTGCCGCGGCTCGTCGTCATTTGCGCTCGTCGCGCGGATGGTTGCGGGGAAGGACAGCCTGAACGAAGCCCCTGTGTTTTCCGATTGCACCACCATCGCCTCGCCGCCGTGCGCATGCATGATGCGCCGCACGATCGACAGTCCCAGGCCCGCGCCCTTGCCATCGCCGAACTTGCCGCGCGAATGGCGCTCGAACACCAACTCGGCTTTGTTCGGAGGCACGCCCGGACCCTCGTCCTCGACCGTGATTGTCGGCGGATTGTGGCTGACATGCACCGTGACGGCTTTGCCGCGGGGCGTGAATTTCAGCGCGTTCTCGATCAGGTTCTTCAGCGCATGGCTGATCGCGTCCGAGTCGCCACGCACCGGCGCTTCGCGTCCGTCGGTGGAATAGCCAAGGTCCACGCCAGCTCGAAGCGCCAGCGGCGTCATGTTGGACACTACGTCATGGGCCAATGCGCCAAGCTCGGCGCGCGCGTCCGCCCCGAGAACCAGGCGTTCAGCGTTAGCGCTGGCCAGCAGCTGCGTCGCGAGCCGGATGAGGCCATCAACTTCTTCGAGCAGGCTTCGCTTGTCGATGTTCTCGCCGTCGAGTTCCAGGCGAGCCTTGACGATCGCCAGCGGGGTACGCAGAGCGTGGGCCGCGTCCTGGAGGAAGCGCTTCTCAGCCTCTATCGAGGCGCGCAGCTTCTCCAGCGAAAAGTTGACCGCGTTCACCAGATCCACAACTTCCAGCGGAGCGTCCTTGGGATCAAGCGGATGGATGTCCGCCATCGACTGTACTCGCCTGGCCTGCTCGGCGAGCGACTCTAGAGGGCGCAGCGTCCCACGGAGTGAGGTAGAGACGAAGACCAGGATAAGCACGATGAACGGCGCCAAGGGCAACAAGATGTGCATCAAGGCTTCGTCCACAATCAGCCAGAACAGCAGGCCGGCGGGGTCCAGATGCGCAACCGTCACGACGTGTCTGACGACGCCATCCTTCGTGAATGTTTTTCCTGCTTCCCATCCACCCAGCGAGCTTGGTGAATCCCACTCGTCTGGCGGCAAACCCGGAGGAAAGATTGAGCGATCGACGGGTATAGAGGAAGCGACGAAGTCGCCCTTCTCATCTATCACGTGCCATTCGTAGGCGTCTGGGAAACGGGCGAAAATGTCATGTGCGCCATTGATCGACGCACGAAGGTCTTCGCCCGAAGCTTCGAAAGGCATTTCGTTGCCGACATGCTTTGCGAGGTCGAAGACCGTACGTTGCTGCAATTCTGGAATGTCGCGACCGTAATGCACGATGATGGTGCAGGTCACAAACAGCGTCATGATCGCGGAAATCAAGACAATGCGCGATGTAAGTCGCCGCGACAGCGACCAGCCGGCTTGTCTTGGCTTATTCAACCACGAGAACATAGCCTACCCCCCTCACGGTCCGTACCTCCACGCCCGCTTTCGCGGCGGTCAGGAAGGCGCGCAGACGATAGATGCTTGCTTCGAGCGCATTGGTCGACACTTCAGTGTTGGGTTCGTACACCGCGTCCTCAAGATGCTTGCGCGTGCACACCTTGCCTTGCCTGCGCATCAGGGCTGCAAGCAGCATGCTGTCGCGGCGGGGCAGGGGCGTCGGATGGCCCTCGGCGCTCACCATGCCTGAACGCTGGTCGAACAGGAGCTTGCCGATCCGGAAGGAGTCCGCCATCGCGCGGTCAGTCCGGCGCAGGATGGCCTTGCAACGCGACACCATCTCGTTGAGCTCGAACGGCTTCACGAGATAGTCGTCAGCGCCGTCATCGAGCCCGGATATCCTGTCGTTGAGTCCGCCGCGCGCCGTCAGCACGATCACCGGCGTGCGAACCGAAGCCGCGCGAAGCTTGCGAAGGAAATCGAGACCATCGCCATCCGGCAGGCTGAGGTCGAGCAGCATCAGGTCATAGTCCGCGCCATCGACGCGGGTCTGGGCTTCGCGAAGATTGGTCGCAAGCTCGCAATTGAATTGCGCCCGCGACATCGCTTCCACGATCGCGGTCCCCAGCTTCAGCGTGTCCTCAATGACAAGCACTTTCACGGCTTGCTACCACTCCCCGACTGGAGCATCCGCCGCAATGGCGAACGCAACCGCATTACAGGCCGCCCTGCAACTCGCGTACCGCTCCGGCCCTCCCGGACGGTGCTAACCTTATAGGGGAATGATTAACCCAACCCCCTGTCGGATTCATCCATCCCTCTGGTTGAATTCAGTCACGAGAAGCTCTCGCCAACATATGCTTGCCGCGGCGCCGGGTCAGCCTTCTCACCATGACTGATTGAAAGGTGGCGCGACGGTGCGGGTGACTATGCGTCGGGCAGGTTGTTGTCTGGCGATAGGATGTCCTTCCGAAACTGCAACGTAAAGATCTGCACGGCAACGCCTCTAGTGCGCAGGAGTTGGCTGTTGCTACCGAAGTTTCTCGAAACCGTGCCACGCCGCCGGATATGTTAACCGACAACGCTCTCTCCAGACGCGCCTACCCAGCGGCGCGAGCGAAGATATCGCCGAGAATGGGGTCGAGACCGGCGCCGGGACTGGCCCGGCATGTCCGAGTCCGCGAGGCTTGGCGGGCCAAGCTTGAGCAAGCCAATGTCCCAGAGGTACGTGTTCGATCTCCGCAAGGAGGCACACATAGTTGATCGGCTCCGAGACAGATCGAGACGCGCCAGGCCGCAGGCAACGCTCGCGGGACGCAGCGTCAGGCCCGCCGGCGATTGCGGCAGTTTCAGCACACTGGAGCAGGCTTCGCCGGGTTCTACCCATGCCGGGCCTAAAACAGATTAAGCAGCTTCTTGACCATGTCTTCTCTCCGCCGCACTGATCCGAATGGGGGCCAGAACCGCAGGTGACAATCCTTCGGGAGCACGTCGCGGTCTGCGCCACGGGGCGCCTATGCCGATTTTGAAGAAATCCGCATCCGCCAGCGTGCAGCGTGGATGAACCCGCAATGTCTCCAGGCGCCACGTACGAGCCGGTCGAACGCAATAGCGTCATCCGGAACGCCCGCCACAATGATGCGATGTCCTGGGTCCGATTTCCGGTATCGGTGATTGTCTCGGGATTCCTCTTCGTCTTCGTTTCGGCGACGGCGGGCTGGATCTGGCTCTCGCTCATCCTGAGCCTGGAAGTTGTGGCCTGGTGGATTCGCAAGCGACTGGTCGCAGGCAATCTGTCTTACCGCATTCCCCATCTGCTCGCGGTGGGCGCGATCGCGCTTGGGTGGGTCGCGCACGCAGTTCTGCTATGGCAGAGCGGCAGTGAGGTGGCGCGAATGGCTACCATTGTCGAGCTGTTCTCGGTTGCGATGATCGGCGTGATCGGCGGCTACAAGAGCAGGTCGATTCTGGTCGTCCTCGTCACGCCACCGCTTCTCGCGCTGACAACTTTCTTGTCGACCCACGCGTGGTCGGTACTCGATACAGGACCCGCGCTGCTCACGATCGCAGCGACGCTGGGTTCATGCGGCTCTATCGCGCTGAGCGGTTGGGCGCTTCATCGTTCGGACAACCAGCTCATTCGGGCGGTGGGCGAACTGGACGGATTTACGAAACGGCTGGAGACCTTGGCTGCGAGCGAAAAGGCCGCGAACCAGGCCAAGGATGATTTCCTGGCCAATGTAA
>JBBAUA010000084.1:0-7106 GCA_040398465.1 Hyphomonadaceae bacterium
ACGATGTACCAGCGCGCGTCAGCCATCAGCTCGGCGTCCCTGTTGAGATGCCCGTAACAAGCCAGACCAGCAGCTTCACGAGGGAATCCGTCGCGTAGAAGAAGATTGCAGCCATGACCACCATGATCGCCACCATGATCGAAGCCGCGATCGTTTCCTTGCGGCTTGTCCAGGTGACCTTGCGCGCCTCAGCCCGGACCTGGCTGATGAAGGTCAGCGGTCCCGTCCGCTTCTTCGGAGCAGGTGCATTGGCTTCGGAGGTTCCGGTAGGCGATTTCATGATATTCCGGGGGGTTGAAGGCGACCGTCTAAGACAAAGGCGTCCATACGTCCATGGGGAAAAATGCGCTTCGCGCCGCACCCGCTAGATGGGTATCCACTTCGGCCGGGCGCTGCGGAGCCAGATCGACATGATCCAGCGGGCCACGATGACCGCCGTGAAGATGGAGGTGAGGACGCCGATCGCCAGCGTCAGGGCGAACCCGCGTACAGGCCCCTCGCCGAGGTTGAACATGACGAGCGCCGCCACAAGGTGGGTCACGTTGGCGTCGACGATGGTCGCCATCGCCATTTCGTAGCCGGCCTCGACTGACGTGATCGGCGACCGCCCTGCCCGCTTCTCCTCGCGAATCCGCTCGAAGATCAGCACGTTATAGTCGACTGCCATGCCCATGGTGAGCAGGATGCCGGCGATGCCCGGCAGGGTCAGCGTCGCGCCGAAGCCCGACAGCACGCCGATCATCATCCACATGTTGGCGATGAGGGCGAGGACAGCGAAGATCCCTAGAAGGCCGTAGGTGGCGATCATGAAGATGGCCACGAGGATCACGCCGACGATTGACGCCATCACGCCCGCCTGGATCGAATCCGCTCCGAGGCTTGGGTCGACGACGCGGCGTTCGACCACCACCAGTTTCGCAGGCAGCTGGCCGGACTCGAGCACGACGGCCAGGTCGTTGGCCTCCTGCATGGTGAACGACCCGGTAATCTGGCCCGAGCCGGACATGATGGGGGAGTTGATCGTCGGCGCCGAGATGATCTTGTTGTCGAGCACGATCGCGAACGGTCTGCCGACATTCGCCGCCGTCGCCCGCCCGAACTTCTGGGCGCCAGGGCCGTGCAGCTGGAACGAGATGTTTGGCGCGTTGTACTGGTCGTAGCTCTGTTGCGCGCCCGACAGGTCGTTACCCGAGATGATCGGATCGAGCATGATCACTTGCGGCGCGCCGCCGAGACTTTCGTCCGGCAAGGCGACGCGGTTGTTGCGCGGCACGCCGATCTGGTACTGGCTCGGGTCCGCCTGCGTATCGACCATGTTGAAGGTCAGGACGCCCGCTTGCGTCAGCAGGTCAACGAGCTCGTTGACGCGTTCCGGGGTAAGGCCCGGAACCTCGATAAGAACGCGGTTTTCCCCCTGCTGGACGATATTCGGCTCGACCAGTCCCGAGCCGTCTGCGCGCCGCTGGATCGCCTGCCGGGAGGCCTGCACAGCTTGTTCCATAAGCTGGTCGAACCGGGCTTCGGTGAATTTCACCTCGATCGCGCCGTCCGCGCGCTGGTTGATGGTGTAGACGTCAGCGCCGCCCAAGGTCCTGAGGCGCTCAAGCGCGCGCTGCGTATCGGCCGCGTTGGAGACGCGGACAATGACGGAATCGCCCTGCGGGGTGCGCTCGCGGACCGGGATAAGCGGCGTCTCGCGCAGCTTCTCACCGACCATCCGGTTGACCTCGCGCAGCTCGTTCGTGCGCAGGTCGTCCTCGGGGATTTCCAGCGTGATCGACGCGCCGCCCTTGAGGTCGAGGCCCAGCTTCAGAGGTTGGGTGGGCCACCAGCTGAAATAGTCCTCGCGCTGCTTCTCGGTCAGCACGTTCGGCACGGTCAGCAGAAGGCCCAGCAGCAACGTCGCGAGGACGAGAGCTACCTTCCAGGGCGGAAAGCGCAGCAACATGGAAGGATCAGCCTTCCTTGACGTCGTTGGCCGGGGCCTGGTCGGGCTTGTTCTTCACGTCGACGATCATGCTGCGCACGATGCGGAGCTTGCCGCCCTCGCCCGTGTCGATGGTGACTTCGTCGTCGCCCAGCTTGAAGATGCGGCCGATGATGCCGCCCTGGGTGATGACGGTATCGCCCTTCTTCACCGCCGCGATCATGGCGCGGTGCTTCTTCATGCGCTGGTTTTGC
This sequence comes from Hyphomonadaceae bacterium, assembly GCA_040398465.1. Classification (GTDB taxonomy): domain Bacteria; phylum Pseudomonadota; class Alphaproteobacteria; order Caulobacterales; family Hyphomonadaceae; genus UBA7672. The sequence goes on from JBBAUA010000084.1 coordinate 2,182, forward strand.
GGACGGATCAGCAGGAAGTAGAAGATCACGATCATGCCGATCGGCAGCATGAGGCTCATGAGCATGTCGCCGCCGCCGGGGGCGGCGGCGGCCGGAGCGGCTTGCTGGAAGAACATCGGGATCGGCAGCATCGGGTCTCCGTGGGAATCTCTGTGCTCTCCCTCGGATATGGGGAGGCTGAAGCGGGCGGACTATATCGGGAGGCGCCCCCTTGGCAATGTGCGCTATTCTGGCAGGCCCTGTTGCAGGCTAGCCTTGGAGCGGCGGCAGGTGGCGGGTCGGATCGACCGGCTCCTTGCCCTTGCGCAGCTCGAAATGCACCTGCGGCGCGCCCGCATTGCCCGTGGATCCGGCCGTGCCGATGACCTGGCCCTGCCGGACAAGGTCGCCTTCATTCACAGCCATGGTGTCGCAATGGGCATAGGCCGTGACCCAGCCGCCCGGGTGGCGGATCAGGATCAGGTTGCCGAACCCGGCCAGTTCATTGCCCGCATAGACCACTTCCCCGCCGGCGGAGGCGCGCAGGTCGGCGCCCTTGTTCGCGGCGATGTTGATCCCGTCATTGCGACTGCCGTCGGAGCCGGGGCCGTAGCCCTTCAGCACCCTGCCCGAGACCGGCCAGATGAACTCGCCAGAGGCGGTCGAGGGTGTGGATTTCGCCTGCTGCACGGGAGGCGGGGGCGGTGGGGGCGGCGAGGCGACGGCCGCTGGGGCTTTCTGAAGCGGCTTGGTCGTGACCGCCGCGGTCGTGGCGGCCGTGCCGGCCAGCGCGATGGGCCCATCCGCGGACGGGAGAGGCTTGGCCGGGGGTCCCGCGACCGGCGGGCTCGGGACGGGCGACTTGGCTGTCGGCGGGGCGACAGCTTGCTGCTGGGGCGGTTTGGCTGCAGCGACGGTCACGGGCGCGGGTGCGGCGGTGACGGGCCTCGAGGGCTCGCGCGCCTGGTCGCGGGCGAGCGGGGGCAGCAGGAGTTCGTCGCCCGGCCAGACAGTGAAGGGGCGCGCGATACGGTTCAGGAGGGCGAGCGAGCGGGTATCGACATTGTAGCGTCGGGACACGGCGTAGAGCGTCTCGCCGGCTTCCACGACATGGATGTTGGGCGGCGGCAGGAAGATTGTGCCGCCAACATCGAGCGCGTAGGGCGGCTCAAGCGCGTTGGTCTCGATCAGCGCCCGCATGTTGACCGAGTAGCGGCGCGAGATGTCGTAGAGGGTGTCCGACGGTTGAACTTCCACGGCGCGGGCGGAGGGATTGTCGCCGGGCAGTTTTCGCGGGCCGCCGGGGCGCCTGCCCGCTTCGGGCGCAAGGCTGCGGGCCTCGGCGACAACGGATGTGCCGGGTGAGGCGCCGAGATCAGCGACGCGCTGGTAGGGTTCGAGATAGGTCGGCGTGATCGGGGCTGGTCGCGGCCGGGCAATATCCGGAGCGACGGGCGCTGCGGCCACTGTGGGCGGGCGAGACATATCGGCAAGCACGGTGGGGCGTGGGGCTTCGCGGGCGACTGGCCGGGCCGGATCGTCGCCGCGATAGTCGATGGCGGCGGCCTGCAGGGGCGGATTCGTAGCGCACGCCGTCATCCCCGCGGCGGCGGAGGCAAGCAGACAGGCGCGCAGGGCGAACGGGATCGCCATCGGTCCTCCGGAAAATCCGGAGCAGACTGCACCGATCATGCTTACCGGAAGCTGAAGCGCGCTGCGGTCAGAGTTCCCTTGCAATTCCGGGCTCTAGCGGAGCAAAACTGGCCGGAGCGACGACGGTTTCCGCAAATGCGCCATCGGGCTGTTTCACCAGGCGCACGACGACCACACGACCGGCGCGTTCGACCGGCATGACGACGACGCCCCCGGGCGCCAGCTGGCGGCCGAGTTCCGGCGGCAGTTCGGCGACGGCCCCCATGACCAGGATCCGGTCGAACGGCGCGGCCTCGGGCCAGCCGGCGAGACCATCGCCGTGGCGAACCTCGATCTGCGCCGCCAGGTGCAGGCGTTCGAGCAGGACGCGGGCCTTGTCCACCAGCGTGCGATAGCGGTCCATGCTGTAGACGCGGCGCGCGAGGCGGCTGAGCACGGCGGCGACATAGCCGGTGCCGCAGCCGATCTCGAGGACGGTGTGCTCCTTCTGGGCGCCCAGCGCCTGCACCATAACGCCGACGGTCACGGGCCGCGTCATGCTCTGTCCGCAGTCGATGGGGAGTTCGACGTTCTCCCACGCATCGGCCTCGAAGGGGCGCGGGGTGAACTGGTCGCGCGGCGTCGTTTCCAGCGCTTCGGTCACGTTGTGATCGGTGACGCCCGCCTGCCGCAACTGGAGCACCAGCCGCGCAGCCTGGAAGCGGGGGTCCGTGTCGTTCATCGGCGCTGCGCTTCCCGTGTCATGTCAGGTGCGTCCGCTCCAGCGCGGTGAAGGGCGGGATGTCGTCGTCGAAGCCCATTTCGTCGTGGCGGAAGCCGGTGAGTTCGGCGGCGAGGTCGAGCGGGATGTCGAATACGAAATCGACGCCGCCGCCTTCCTTGTCGGACTCGGCCTGTGCGGCCTCGGCTTCGTGCCTCAGCTCCTCAAACACGTCGGGCAGCTGGCCTTCGACGGCAAGCTGATCGCCGCCGTCGCTGCCATCGTGCGATACGGACCAGAGCTGGCGGCCATCCTTCCATTCGGTGGCGAGGGAGTTCATCGCGCCCTCGTGGACCACCGCCGTAACGAGACGCCCGCCGGCCGACCATTGCGCCAGCTTGTCGGGTGCGAGCAGGCCGAGGTCGCTGGTCATCACGATGTACCAGCCGCCGGGAAGCTCGCCGCCGGAATGGTCCTGCTCGAAATACTCGTCGACCTCGCCGGTGTCGGTGAAGCCGAGCCGTTCGAGGAAGTCATCGCGGTCGATGCCCTGTGCTGCGAACCAGGCGAGCGAGAATCCCATGGCCTGCCCTCCCCTCAGTCTGCGCAGAGCGTCGGTTGGGCGACGCCCTTCTCGATCCGCTGGTAGCAGCCGCAGGGGTCGTTCGTCGTGGAGCACTGGCCAGTGGCGCCGGGGCCGCCGCCGGTGCTGGCTGTCGGGTTTCCGGCGAGGCAGCGGCCGCTGCCGCATTGCGCGCCGTCGGTGCAGGACTTGCCCGCGTCGCTGAAGGTGATGAGGCACATCGGCTTCTGCATGCGGCAGACCGGCTGCAGCGCGCCGCCGGCCTTGGCGCAGGCAGCGGGGTTTGCGGTGAGCGCCTCCTGCACGGAATAGTCGATGATGCCCTCTGCCGAGACGAGCGGGCGGCCGTCGATGCCAATGAAGGTTGTAGTTGCGGGCGTGTCGGTAGGCGCGGGCGCGGCGCAGGCGGCGGCAGCAAGCGCTGCAAGCGCCATGAACAGTTTGCGGATCATCCGATCACCTCCAGATTGCCCATGTAGGGCCGCAACGCTTGGGGCACGTCGACCTTGCCGTCCTCGCGCTGGTAGTTCTCGAGGATGGCGACCAGCGTGCGGCCGACGGCGAGGCCGGAGCCGTTGAGGGTGTGCACGAATTCGGGCTTGGCGCCCTGCTCTCTGCGGAACTTCGCATCCATGCGGCGGGCCTGGAAGTCGCCGCAGTTCGAGCACGAGGAGATTTCGCGATATGTGTTCTGCGAGGGCAGCCAGACTTCGAGGTCGTACGTCTTGCGGGCGCCGAAGCCCATGTCGCCGGTGCAGAGCAGCACGGTGCGATATGGCAGGCCGAGGCGTTCGAGGATGCCTTCGGCGCATTTGGTCATGCGCAGGTGTTCGGCTTCGGAGCCCTCGGGCTTCGTGATCGAGACGAGTTCGACCTTGATGAACTGGTGCTGGCGGATCATGCCCTTGATGTCGCGCCCGCCACTGCCCGCTTCCGAGCGGAAGCACGGCGTCGCGGCGGTCATGCGCACGGGCAGGATGTCGCCGTCGACGATCTGCTCGCGGTAGATGTTGGTGAGCGAGACTTCGGCGGTGGGGATGAGGTAGCGCCTGTCTTCGTGCTGATTTGCCAGAGCGCCCTGCGCCAACCACGCTCTAAATCGAGGGCCAATCTCTGTGGGATCATCGAAATTGGGCGCCGCCTTCGCGTCAAAATAGCGGGACATGTTCTCGACTATTACGTCCCAGTTGGCCGTCTGAAACAGGTCCTCCTCAAACTTAGGAAGCTGTCCGGTTCCGAACATCGCGTGTTCTTTTACTAGTAAGGGCGTCGCGTGTTCGACGTAGCCGTTCTCGCCCGTCTGGATGTCTAGCATGAACGCTGCGAGTGCGCGTTCAAGTCTTGCGAGTTGGCCTTTCAGCACGACAAAGCGCGAGCCGCTCATGCGGGTGGCGGCTTCGAAGTCCATCAGGCCCATCTTCTCGCCGATATCGGCGTGGTCTTTCGGGGCGTAGTTGAACTTGCGCGGCTCGCCCACGGTGCGCTGCACGACATTGCCGTGTTCGTCGGCGCCTTGGGGCACATCTTCAAGCGGCACATTAGGAAGGCGCGCCAGTAGATCGTCGCGGTCGCGCGTGGCGTCTGCTTCCTGCTTGCCCGCGCCCTCGATTGTCTGCTTGGCGGCGGCGACGTCGGCCATCAGGGTCTGGGCGAGCGCTTCGTCCTTCGACGCCTTGGCCTTGCCGATCTCCTTCGACTTGGCGTTGCGCGCCTGCTCGGCCTCCTGCTTGCGCAGGATGGCGGCGCGGACCTTTTCGTCGAGCGCCATGATGGCCGCGATCTCGGAGGCGCCGTCCACCGTGGGCCGGCGCGACAGGGCGGCGGCGTAGGCTTGCGGATTTTCGCGGATGGCGCGGATGTCGTGCATGGCTCTCTCTTGGGGGGGTCTTGAGCTTGAGCCCGGGGTCTAGCGTGATGCGGGCGAGGCGCAAAGGGCGGGGATTGGCCGGGCTCACGGATGTTGGACACACGTCTGCATTCAGGCCGGCGTGAACTGCCTGTGATGCTGTC
>JBBAUA010000085.1:0-6280 GCA_040398465.1 Hyphomonadaceae bacterium
GGGAAAATGGTGCCCAGGGCCGGAATCGAACCAGCGACACGCGGATTTTCAATCCGCTGCTCTACCAACTGAGCTACCTGGGCGCACCACCTCGCGGCGATGAAGGCGGGAGGTATAGTGGCAGGCCTATTCCGTGTCCATGCTCTTTGCGTCGCGGCGCAAGGGGTTGTTTTCAGGCGGATTCGAGGCGTCAAAGCCCTCCTCGCCTTCTTCCCCTGCCCGCTCCCCGGGAATCGCATAGCTGCCCTTCAGCCAGCGCGACAGGTCCACATCCGCACAGCGGCGTGAGCAGAACGGCTTGAAGGCTTGCTCTGCGGGCTTCGAACAGATCGGGCAGGCCATCAAACGCTCCTCACATCCGGCCGTGGTCCATGCGCCGGTGCGGCCTCCACCGTACAGCGCTGGCCGATGCGGTCGCCCAGCGCCTGTCGCCAGCCGATATGGTCATGGTCCAGCCAGGCTTCCACCTCCGGGCTGACACGCGCCACAAGACGCGATCCGCGATCCTGCCAGCCCGCCGTCTCGATCGCCCGGAGCGTCTCCAGCGCCGCGCGCTCGACCGAGGGCAATCCAAGCGCATCCGACAGCGGCCGCCCCCGCCGCGCGACCGCCGCCTCGACCACGCCGAGCCGCGACATCTCAAGCACATCGCTCGTGCGCCCGAGATAACCCGCCAGCACCTCGCGATACCGCGCCACCACGGCGCGGCGACTCTCCGCCTGTTTCATTCCGACAAAGTCGACCAGCACCAGCCCGCCCAGCGACCGCAGCGAGATCTGCCGCGCCGCCGCCTCCGCCGCCGCGAGGTTCAACTCCTGCGCAAACCGCTCCGCATCGCCAACGCTCTTGCGCTGCCCGCCATCGACATCGATCACCACCGCGCCGCGCGCCATGTCGATCGCAATGTCGCCGCCGCCTTGAAGCTGCACGACGCCGTGCGATGCCTCGTCAATCGCTGCATCCACCAGCGTGCGCGCCTCCGCGCCCGTGATTGTCTGATCGACTGAAACGCCCTCCAGGAAGGGATCGGAAGGCGCCGCCGCATGCAGATCCGGCCGATCCGGCGCCGTCAGCTTGGGCGACACATCCGCCAGCGAGAGCAGCGGCCCCTTGTCCGCCCACGCTTCAGCCTTCACGCGGAACGCCGCCATCGCGCCTTCGATCATGCGCTGAGCTTGCGTCGGCTCAACCACGCCTTCGGGCGCGTGGCCAAGATCGACGAACCACCCGCGATTGCCGGGCACCCGCGAACGTATCCGGCCCCATCGGATCTCGCCGAGCACAGCGCGCGCGCCGCGTTCGCTCCAGCGTTCGAGATGCAACCGAAAGGCCCGCCCCTGTTCGTCGAGCAACAGCCGGCGCGTCTCGCCAACTGCATCGTCGATGGCGAGCCGCGCCTTCAAGCGCTCTTCCCCCACCGCCGCGCAATCGGAAAGCCAACCCCCTCCAGCAGCGCCGCCGTCTCATAGAGCGGTAGCCCAACGATGGCGGAGTACGAACCAGAAATCCCCGTCACGAAGCCGCCAGCCTGTCCCTGGATCGCATAGCCGCCAGCCTTGCCGCGCCACTCCTCGCTGCCGATGTAGCCCTCGACGTCCACATGCGAGAGCCTTTTCAGCGCGACACGCGCCTCCACCAGTCGCGACGCCCGCCGCCCATCCGGAGCAAACACGGCAACGCCGGTGAGTACATCATGCTTGCGACCCGACAGCAGACGCAGGCAAGCCCGCGCCTCTTCCACGGTCTCGGCCTTGGGCAGGATGCGCCGCCCAACCGCCACCACAGTGTCGGCCGATACAACGAACATCCCCGCGACCCCCGCCCGCGCCGCCTCGCCCTTCTGAACGGCGAGCCTGAGCGCGAGCTGGCCGGGCCGCTCGTCGCGCAGGGGCGTCTCGTCGATGTCAGCGGGGGCGACCCGGTCCGGAACCAAGCCGATCTGGCGCAGCAAGTCCAGCCGTCGCGGGCTCGCGCTGGCAAGCGCAAGCCCCGGACTGGCCGCTGGGGCCGCCGTCACTTGAAGCGGTAAGTGATGCGCCCTTTGGTCAGGTCGTAGGGCGTCATCTCGACGAGCACCTTGTCGCCTGTCAGGACGCGGATGCGGTTTTTCCGCATCTTTCCGGCCGTATGCGCAATGATCTCGTGATCGTTGGCCAGCTTCACGCGAAACGTCGCATTAGGCAGCAATTCAACGATCGTGCCTTCGAATTCGATAAGCTCTTCCTTCGCCATGAAAATCCTTACAGGCGGCTGGGTCGTGGGCGAGGCCCCTATACACGGTTTCGCGGGGAATAGTCGATTCCCCTGAAAAAGCAGTGAGTATCAGCTCCGGGCATGCAGCGCGCAGACCAGCGTGAACAGCCTGCGGGCGGTGTCAAAGTCGACTTCCGCCTTGTCCGCCAGTCGCTCCGTCAGCACCTGCGACCCCTCATTGTGCAAGCCCCGTCGCCCCATATCGATCGCCTCGATCTGCGAAGGCGAGGAGCTCCGGATCGCGTCGTAGTAACTGTCGCAGATCATGAAGTAGTCCTTGATCACCCGGCGCAGCGCCGTCAGCGACAGCAACAGCTTCCGAACCGGCGAGCCATCCTGCTCCGAGATTTCGAACACCAGGCGGTTGTCGGCCAGCGACAGCACAACGTTGTACGGCCCGCCCTCGTGGCCGATCACCTTGAAGCTGTTGCTCTCGATCAGGTCGAAGATCGCAACCTTGCGCTCATGCTCCGCGTCAGGCCCGGCTGGCGCCAGGCTCTTCTCGTCGATCTCGATCGAGGCGATGCGCGCGTTTGAGGTCATCCCCCGCCCCGCCGTATCGACACCGATAGGCCGTGCGCCGGCAATCCCTCGCACTTCGCGAGAGTCTCGGCCGCCGCCGCCAGATGCCGGAAGCCCTGCTCGCTGATGCGCTGCACCGACGTGCGCTTCATGAAGTCCAGCACCGAAAGCCCGGATGCGAACCGAGCAGCGCCGGATGTCGGCAGCACGTGGTTTGACCCGGTCACATAATCTCCCAGAGCTTCCGGCGCATACCGCCCCAGGAAGATCGCACCCGAGTGACGTACATCGTTCGCGATCGCATCAGGATCACTCGTCGCGATCTCCACATGCTCCGGCGCAATCTGGTTCACGATCTCTGCAGCGCCGGCCAGCGGCGCAATGACGATCGCCCCAAAGTCGCGCCACGCATCCACAGCAGTCTTCGACGTGGCCAGCTGCACGATCTGCCGCTCCACCGCCACCTCGACGCGCGATGCCCATTCCGCATCGTCCGTGATCAGGATCGACTGCGCCAGCGGATCATGCTCGGCCTGACTCAACAAGTCCGCGGCGATCCATTCCGGGTTGTTCTGGTTGTCGGCGACGACCGTGATTTCCGAAGGCCCGGCGATCGTGTCGATCCCGACATCGCCGAACACGATCCGCTTGGCCGCCGCCACATAGGCGTTGCCCGGCCCCACAATCTTGTCGACCGGCTTGAGATCGCCAGCGCCATAAGCAAGCGCCGCCACCGCCTGCGCCCCGCCGATCGGGTAGAACTCCGTCACGCCCGCCCGCACCGCCGCATACGCAACAGCCGGATTGAAAACCCCGCCAGGCACAGGCGACACCATCACGATGCGCTTCACGCCCGCAGCCCGCGCCGGGATCGCATTCATCAGCACCGAACTCGGATAGCTCGCCCGCCCGCCCGGCACGTAGAGTCCGACCGCGTCCACAGCCGACCAGCGCCAGCCAAGCTCCAGCCCGTTCGGATCGACAAAGCTGTGATCCTTCGGCCGTTGCTCCCGATGATAGCGCTCGATCCGCTCCGCCGCAAAGCTCAGCGCCTCGCGCACATCCGGCGCACACCGCTCCGCCGCCTCCAGCAGATCGACGCCCTTCGCCTGAAGAGTCTGCGGATCGACCTCGACCTTGTCGAACCGGCCGGTCTGCGCGGCCACCGCCTCGCCGCCACGCTGCCGCACATCGCGAACGATCACTGCCGTGACGGCATGCACATCTTCCGTGCCCTGCGCCCGGCGCAGCGACAGGAATTTACCGAACGCCTCGGTGAACCCGACATCGACGGCGTTGAAGCGGCGAATGCTCATGACCGCTTCTTTTCGTGATCCGGGCGGCGCCGCGTTGGCCACGCGGACCCGATATCCGCCAGCGTGACGTCCAGGCATTCCGCCTTCACCTCGAACTGCGCGTTGCCCGAAAAGACCAGCGTCACAACGCCCGCAGGCGGTTCGGCATCCGGCGCAAACCGGATATCCATCAGCGAGTAGACCGCATCCACATCCTTGGTGACGCCGCGCGTCCGCACGCTCTCGACGCCCGCGAACGCCAGCACCGAACGCGACCGGAAGAACGGCATGCGCTTGCCCGCCCGCTCCCACTGGAAGCGGTTGATCTCCATGCCGAACGTGCGCGAGCGTGCGTCGAACCGGATGTCCTGCGCTTTCACGAGTCCGTCCTGGGCTGCGGCCGCAATGACGGCCAGCCCGTCGGCGTCCTCTGCCAGGAGCTTCAGCGCGCTCAAAACCCGTTCCTCATCCATGGGCAATGCCTGTCCGAACTGCCGGCGTGGAGCGCCCGCGGCGGTGGCCTTCCCTAAACCACAAAGCCGGATTTCTCCAGCGACACAGCGTCCGGCCCAAGGTCAGGCCGAATCCCCCTGCCGGGTGATCTTCGCGCCGCACCGACCAAGCTTTTCCTCGAGCCGTTCGAAACCCCGGTCGAGGTGGTAGATCCGGTTCACCACCGTCTCCCCCTCTGCAACCAGCGCAGCGATAACGAGGCTCACAGACGCCCGCAGATCCGTCGCCATCACTTGTGCGCCCTTCAACCGATGCACTCCGCGTACAACCGCCTCGTTCGCCCGCACCTGGATGTTCGCCCCAAGGCGGCTCAACTCGGGCGCGTGCATGAACCGGTTCTCGAAAATGTTCTCGCGGATCGTGCTCGTGCCCTCGGCGATGCACATCAGCGCCATGAACTGCGCCTGCAGATCGGTCGGGAAGCCAGGATGAGGCGCCGTCACCACGTCGACCGCCTTCAGCGGCACGGATGGATCACGCTTGATCCGCAAACCCTTGGGTTCAACCTCGACCGTCACGCCGGCCTTGCGCAGGCAGTCGATCAACGCGCCGAGATCCTCCTCGCGCGCGCCTTCCAGCAATACGTTTCCGCCGGTCGCCGCTGCCGCGATGGCGAACGTGCCCGCCTCGATCCGGTCCGCGATCACGTCGTGCCGCGCGCCCGTCAGCTTTGCGACACCCTGAATGCGGATCGTCGGCGTGCCGTAACCCGAAACCTTGGCGCCGCACGCATTCAGACAGATAGCAAGGTCGCCGATCTCCGGCTCGCACGCAGCGTTCTCGAGGATCGTCTCACCGTCCGCCAGAACAGCGGCCAGCATGGCGTGCTCGGTCGCGCCAACGGACACGAATGGAAACACGATGTGCGCGCCTTTGAGGCCGCGCAGCGCCGCCGCTTTCACATACCCTTCCTCGATGACGATGTCGGCTCCCATGGCCTCGAACGCCTTGAGGTGCAGATCCACAGGCCGCGCGCCGATCGCGCATCCGCCGGGCAGCGACACCGTCGCATGTCCCACACGCGCCAGCAGCGGTCCAAGAACGTTGAACGTCGCCCGCATCTTCCGAACGAGATCGTACGGCGCGATGGTCGAGGTGATGTTCTCCGCGTGCATCCGGCACAGCGCCTCGCCCTTGGGCCATTCCACAACGACGCCCAGGCTCTGCAGCAGCTTCTCCATGAAGCGCGTGTCCGCCAGGTTCGGCGTCGAGGTCAGCACCAGCGGCTCCTCGCAGAGGAGTGACGCCGCCATCAGCTTGAGCGCCGAGTTCTTGGCTCCGGATATGGGAATCCGACCTTCAAGCGGGCCATTCGCGAGAATCGAGAGCTTGTCCATGAAGGTTGGTTATGGTCCCGAAATTGGCCGGCACAAGGCGCACCGACGCCTAATCCGCGTCTGGACGCGACTTTCCGGCGCTATCCGCATCCCCTGCCTGCCCCGCCGCCTTCCGGCGCTTCAGGTTCGCCCGCAGCGCCTCCGCCAGCTTTTTGGCGCGCCTGTCGGCCTGGGCGTTCGGTTTCTGGGGCTTTTGCTGGCTATTCCGCGACATTATGGCCTCTCTACCACCTCCCCTTCCCAATGGGAGGGGTTTCCGTTATGCGGACCCTCCTTGAGCGGGATGCTGCCGTAGCTCAGTGGTAGAGCGCATCCTTGGTAAGGCTGAGGTCGGGAGTTCAATCCTCCCCGGCAGCACCA
>JBBAUA010000086.1:0-6035 GCA_040398465.1 Hyphomonadaceae bacterium
CATGCTCGGCGCCGTGAAAGCCGGCCATGAGAGCTTCCAGGCCGTCATCGACGCGATCATCAGCCTGGCGGAAAAATCCGCAAAAGAGCCCTTCGCTTTCGAAAGCCCGGATCACTCCGCGCTCCTCAAATCGATCCAGGAGATTGCCGGCGCGGACCTCTCCGCCGCTTACAAGATCAAGGAAAAGGCCGATCGCTACGCCGCAGTAGGCGTCGCCCGCGAGAAGGCAAAAGCCCTGCTCGTGAAATCCGAAGCCAACCCGACCGGCGCCGACGCGCTGGTGTTCAAGGAACAGTTCAAGGAAGCCGAAGCCAAGGTCGTGCGCGGAGACATCATCCGCACCGGCATGCGCATCGACGGCCGGAAGACCGACCAGATCCGCGCGATCGAATCGACCGTCTCCATCCTGCCGCGCACGCACGGCTCGGCGCTGTTCACCCGCGGCGAAACGCAGGCCCTCTGCGTTGCAACCCTCGGCACGGCTGAAGACGAGCAGTACATCGACGGCCTCGAAGGCACGAAGAAGGAGAAATTCCTCCTTCACTACAACTTCCCTCCCTACTCGGTTGGTGAAACCGGCCGTGGCGGCTCCCCGGGCCGCCGCGAAATCGGTCACGGCAAGCTGGCCTGGCGCGCGGTGAAAGCCGTCCTGCCGAAGCCGGAAGACTTCCCCTACACGCTCCGCATCGTGTCCGAGATCACGGAGTCGAACGGCTCCTCCTCGATGGCCACCGTGTGCGGCTCCTCGCTCGCCATGATGGACGCTGGCGTTCCGATCACCCGTCCGGTGTCGGGCATCGCCATGGGCCTCATCAAGGAAACAGATGGCATCGCCATCCTGTCCGACATCCTGGGTGATGAAGATCACCTCGGCGACATGGACTTCAAGGTTGCCGGTACCGAAGTGGGCGTCACCTCGCTCCAGATGGACCTGAAGATCGACTCGGTCACGTTCGACATCATGAAGACCGCCCTCGCCCAGGCGAATGGCGGCCGCCTGCACATCCTCAACGAGATGAGCAAGGCCATGACCGGCGCGCGTCACGAGGTTTCGGAGAATGCTCCGAAGATGATCTCGATGAAGATCCCGGTCGACAAGATCCGTGACGTCATCGGCACGGGCGGCAAGGTCATCCGCGAGATCGTCGAAAAGACGGGCGCGAAGATCAATGTCGAGGACGACGGCACGGTGAAGATCGCCGCTGTCGAGAAGTCGAGCCTCGACGCTGCGCAGAAGTGGATCGTCAGCCTCACGGCCGAGCCGGAAATCGGCGCGATCTACGAAGGCCGTGTCGTCAAGGTCATGGAGTTCGGCGCGTTCGTGAACTTCTTCGGCGCCAAGGACGGCCTCGTCCACGTCTCGCAGCTCGCTGCAGATCGTGTCGAGTCGCCCTCGGCTGTTGTGAAGGAAGGCGACACCGTGAAGGTGAAGCTCCTCGGCTTCGACGATCGCGGCAAGGTCCGCCTGTCGATGAAAGCCGTGAACCAGGAAACCGGCGAAGCCATCGAAGGCGTCACGGATGACGGCCCGCAGGGCGATCGTCCGCCGCGCGGTGATCGTCCGCGTCGCGACGGTGATCGTGGCGGCCGCGGCGGTGGCCGTGGTGGCGACCGCGGCCCGCGTCGCGAACGCAGCGAAGGCCCGAAGGAAGACGCGGAATAACCTCCACGCAGTCCTAGAATGAACGCAGCGGCCGCTCCTCACGGGGCGGCCGTTTGCGTTGATGACGCGGCAAGGTAAGCACGTGCGGCAAAGAGGGGCGAAAATGGGGATTTTCGGCAAGCCCAGGCTGCCAGCCTGGGATCAGGCGGAAGGCAACCCGCACGTCACGCCAGGGCTTCAGCTGCTCGCGGCAGAAGACTGGGATGGACTGGCGGCCATCTATCGATCACTTGCGCCCAGCGATCGCTATCACTTCATCCAGGGCCTTGGTCGGCTTTCAACGGTCGATTCGGATTTACCGACAGACATGGACGATCCAGCACTTGCCGCAATTCTTGCGGGAATTCGCATCGGCTGGGCGTGGCGACATCGCGGCAGCGCCCCCGCCAACGATGTCACGCAGATCGGCTTCGACAACATGCGCCGGTGCCTGCGCGCTGCAGAACCGATGCTGGCGGCAGCCTCAGACGTTGCGTCCGGCGACACAACGATAACGGCGTGTCAGATTCGCTGCGAGATGGGGTTGGGCGGTGACTACGCAGTGCTCGCAAAGCTGACGCATCGCCTCTCTCAGGCGAATGAGCACAACATCTTCGCTGCACTAAACCATCTCATGTTCGTCGCGCCAAAATGGCATGGCTCCATTGAAGAGATGTGGAAGACTGCCAACATGTATGCGGGCAAGCCCCACAACGCGGCGTGGGTCGCAATGGCCGCACGGGCGCACGTCGAAGAGTGGCTCTACAGCTTTTCTCTCGGTGAAGACCGCGACTTGCAGATCGCCTATTCCAACAAACTTCACGACCCTGCCTTCCGGGAGTTTGCCGGCACGATCGATGCGTTGTTCTGGGAAACACTTGATAGAACGCCCGCCATGACAGGGTCGGAAGCCGTGGTGGCTCACAACAACATGGCCGGTCTTCTTGTGATGGTGCAGGCGATCGACCTCAGTCGGCGGCACTTCCAGTGTATTGGACCGTACATGACCGAGACGCCACTCGGCTATTTCAGCAGGGCGGAAAACCCGATTGAGGCGCTGAATGGCTGGCGCAAGCGAACGGGTCTGCCGCTGCTGAAAGCGTGAGAAAACGGAGCGGGCGGAGACGAGGTCCCCGCCCGCCCAGCAGCCACGTGGTCCTCAGCGCACGGCAAGCATGCGGGAGGAGTCAGCGGGGCGGCCGATACGAAGATCATTGAGGGCGGTAAGGTCGGCGCGATCCATGCGACCCACGAGCCGGTCCATGGTCTCGCGCGCACAGTCGCGTTCCTGCTCGCGCACCTCGAGCCCGCGAACGCCGTGCTGCCTGCAGGCGCGCTCGATCTGGCGTGCGAAGGCGAGATAATTGTCGAGCGCGGTGCGCGTTGCGTCGTAGCGCGCTTCGATCATGAAGGATGCGCTGTCCCGGCCTGCGGCGACGGGCGGCGCAAACGCGATGGCCGACGCGCCAGCAACGGCGGCGAGGGCAAGACCTCTGATGGCGATCATGGGGAGGATCCGTCGTTATCCGCAGCTCGTGCTGGCTGCGCGGTCCATCTCGCCTGAATCGATGACAGCCATCTGACGGCTGCGCTTCGGTTGCGTGAAACAATTCAGGCCGGATTGGGCCTAAGGCTCGACCGGTGGCATCGAGGCGATCCAGCTGCGAACAAGCGCGATGCCGACCGGATCAATCAGCGAGCGGCCAAGTTCCGGCATCGCCACACCCGGCTCGACCGACTCCATCCGGTGCAACAGGATCGACTGATCCGGATGCCCCGGCTCTATGACAAACAGGTTGTCGCCCGACCCCCTGCCCGCCGCCGTGGGCCGCTTGTGTACGCCCCAGCCTGTCGGGTTGGTCTCGTTCCACGCCAGGAACAGCCCCGAGTTCGACGCGCCTCCTCCCGCGCGATGGCAGTGTGCACAGTTGATGTCGAGCCATGCCCGCGCGCGATCCTCGATCGGCGCATCACTCTTGATCGACGGCGCCGCCGGCGCATCGGCCGGCAGACCCGTCAGAATCCCGCGCGCCTCCCAGTCAGCAAGTTGCGCCACGCCTTGCGGTCCAACATGATTCAGGTTGCGCGCCGTCGGGCCGATCGGCACGAAGTCGTCGCCAAGCGAATGGCATTCCTTGCACTGGTTGCGATTGGGCACGGCGTAGTTGATCGCCAGCGCCTCGCCATCCGGCGAGATCGTCTTGATCACCTGCTTATCGCCCACCGGCGAATAGACCGCCTCGGTCTGCTCGGCATTCCACACATAGGGATAGGCGACCCACCCGTCCGCCTTGCGGATCAGAAGACGCGTCTCCACATACCGCTCGTCCTTCGCCGGCTCGCGCATGTCCGGCGCAAACGCGAAGGTCTTGATCAGAACGGACCCGACCGGAAAATCGAATACGCCGCTCTCTGTGTAGGCAGCAGATTTTCCCTTCGGCACGTAAACCGCACGATGCTTTGCTGCGTGATCCGAGAACAGCGCGTTGACGAGATCGTAGGGCACGACGCCCTCGGCCGGTTCCCGCGCCGACACGTCGCTGAACAGGCCATAGTCCGACAGCTTGGGCGCCGGGTCCTCGCCGACGATCACCGCGTCGCGCACGCCAGCGGGCTGGCCGCAGGCCGACAGGGCAAGCAGGCAAGCGGCAACCAACGCCGGGAGGGAAACACGCATTCGCGTCATTCAGCGATCATCGACGAGCAGCAAGCGGTTGCAATACGCAACCGCAGGCTCACCCCGCGACTCAAGCGCCCTCCGCGGCCGCCTTCGGCTTGTCGTGCTCGAGCACAACCGGCTTGGGCTCCTCGATCTGCGCGTCAGCGGGACGCGTGGGCGACGGATTGGCCTTGGTGAGATCCGGGGGCGTACTGCCGAGGCCGAGATTGATGAAGCCCACTTCCGGCTTCTCGCGCACGGCGATCCGCACCTCTTCGGTCTTGTCGCCATACTTCGTCACGCCATCCCACACGATTGCCGGTAGCGATCCGCCAAGCGCCGCCGCAAGCGGCGAGAGGCGCCCGGCCGGCGCATTGCCGCCGACGCCGTAGGTGTTGTCGCGAATGACGAAGTCGCGCGGCAGCGGGTTGTAGTTCGGATCCTTGATCTCGTTCGAGTAGGAAACCACCATCACATGCGTGGTCTGATTCTTGTCGAACGTGTTGCCGAACACGTGGACATTCCGGTTCGCCATCAACAGCACGCCCGTCCCCGTCGGCACGCTGGCCACGATGTTGCCGGGAGGCGCAAAGTTCGGCGTGTCGTTCTCGACGACCTGGTTGTTGAAGATGCGCGTCGAATGCCCGCCCATCACCGGCAGGTCCGGCAGGTCGAACACCAGGATGCCGCCGGTGTTCTTGGTCGCGACATTGTCGTGCACGTCGGCGAATTTCGAGTTCTCGATCTCGATCCCGGCGACGTTGTATTCCGCGCGGCTGTTGCGGACGATGATGTTCTCCGACTGGCCCACATAGATGCCGGCGTCGGAGGCCCCGCTCACCGTCACGCCATCGACCAGCACGTTCTTGGATTCGACCGGATAGACGCCGTAAGCGCCATTGGTCGCCAGCGGCCCGCCGGTCCAGACGACTTTCAGGTCCTTGTAGGTGATGTTGTCGGCGCCCTTGGACTTGATCCCATCGCCCTTGGGGTCCTCCATCGTGAAGCCGGTCACCGTGACATTGTCAGACGTGATCAGCAGCCCCTCGCCCGCCCCGGTCTGGCCCTTGAACGAAATGAAGGTCTTGTCCTGCCCCGCGCCCTTGATCGTCACGCCATCGACCGTGAGCGACAGGCCGTCGGTGAAGTCGAACCGGCCTTCGCCGATCTCGATCGTGTCACCCGGCTTGGCCTCGATCAGCAGCTTCTGCAGGTCGGCATAAGCCGTGGCGGAGGGCGCGAGCGCCACCGGCTTGGGCGGTTCTGCCGGGCTGCAGGCCGCTGCAAGCGCCATGACCGAAACTGCCGCGAGAATGCTGCGCATGTCGCGCTCCCTGTGATTGTTGCTGGCGCGGACTGTCGCCGCGGCCACGGGGAAGTCAAGTTGCCCGAACGAGAGCGGCCGCCCCTCGGGGAAGGGGCGGCCGCGGCGACCGGCGGGTGAGAGAGAACGGCGCCAGGCCGCTGGCTTTGTCTCGCCTAGTTGGTCAGCGCCCAGAGAACGAGGCCCGTTGCGGCGGCAATTAGCAGGATCTCGCCGGTGTCGTTGTCCCGGTAATAGTGCTGGCCGTAACGCGGGGGCGGCAGGCGATAGCGATGATAGTCGCTCACCACGACATAGCTGTTGTAGTGGCGGCGGTCGAAGCGGTCGCCGCGCGACCAGTAGTGGTGGCCGCCGCGGTCATCATACCAGCCACGGCGATCGCGGCGGTCGTCACGGCGGTCGTCACGGCG
>JBBAUA010000087.1:0-4446 GCA_040398465.1 Hyphomonadaceae bacterium
CCTCCATCTCGGCGACGAGCTGGATGATGACGTCGCCATCGGCTTCGAGCTGGCGGATGATGCGCGCTTCGTCTTCCTTGCCGAAGGCGCGGGTATTGAGCTCCTGAATGGCAGGCTTGTCGGACTGAAGGGCGACGCGGATGACGGGTTTGTCCATCATGGCTTGTCTCCTGACGTGAGCTGGACGCCCTTTGCGATGCGGGCGCCGCGCTGGAACTCATCGGCCGTGACCTTGCCCCTGCCGGCGCGCTGCAGGCGGGTGAGCCGCACGGCGCCGGCGCCGCAGGCGACCTCAAGCATGTCGTCGAGGACGGTTCCCGGTTCGCCCTGCCCTGCATCGGCGAGCGCGTGGAGAACCCTGATGCGCTCGCCTTCGTGTTCGAACCAGGCGCCGGGGAAGGGCGAGAGGCCGCGGATGTGGGCGGCGACTTCGGCGGCGGGGCGCGTCCAGTCGATGCGGGCTTCCGCTGTGGTGATCTTCGAGGCGTAGGTCGCGCCCTCCTCGGCCTGCGTCGTGAGCGGTGCATCGTCGCGTTCGAGGCGGGCGAGGCCTTCGACCATAAGCGCGGCGCCGAGCTGTGAGAGGCGGTCGTGAACGTCGCCGGTCGTGTCGGATTCGCTGATGGGCGTAGTGGCGGTGAGCATGACCGGGCCGGTGTCGAGGCCAGCTTCCATCTTCATCACCTGCACCCCTGTGATGGTGTCGCCCGCCATCACGGCGCGGTGGATGGGGGCTGCGCCGCGCCAGCGCGGCAGGATGGAGCCGTGAAGGTTGAAGCAGCCGAGGCGCGGGGCGTCGAGGATGGCGCGCGGCAGGAGGAGGCCGTAGGCGACGACGACGGCGACATCGAGGTTGAGGGCGGCGAAGGCGTCCTTGTCTTCCTGGGCCTTGAAGTTGAGCGGCGTGCGGACGTCGAGGCCGTGACGCGCTGCTGCGGCGTGCACGGCGGTCTGCGTGAGCTGCTTGCCGCGGCCGGCGGGGCGCGGCGGCTGGGAGTAGACGCAGGCGACCTCGTGGCCGGCGGCGATGATCGCCTCCAGCGTCGGCACGGCGAAATCGGGCGAACCCATGAAGGCAAGGCGAAGCGGCATGGGATGCTTCTAGTGCGAGATTGCGCGGAACGGAATGCCGCGCAACCGTCAGCCGTTGAAGCCGCGGATGGCGTCGATCACCTTGTTCTGGTCGGCGTCCGACAGGTAGGGGTGCATCGGTAGCGACATGACGCGGTTGCGGATGTCTTCCGTCACGGGCAGGCCGCCGGGGTCTTTCGGATAGACGGCATAGACGTCCTGCATGTGGATCGGGATCGGGTAGTAGATCGCGGTGGGGACGCCCTGCGTCTTGAGATGGGCGATCAGGCCGTCGCGGCTGTCGTGCTCGATCGTGTATTGCGCCCAGTTCGAGAAGCCGCCGGCGATGACGGTGGGGACGCGGCGGACATGGCCTTCGAGGCCGGCGTTGTAGCGCTGCGCGATGGCGTCGCGCTTCTGCAGTTCGTCGGGATAGATTTTCAGCTTCTCGGAGAGGATGGCGGCCTGCATGGCGTCAAGGCGTGAGTTCACGCCGATGCGCATGTTGAGATAGCGCGGATCGTTGTCGTATTTCTTGGCTGCCATGTCTTCGGCGCTGGCCTTGCCGTGGATGCGGATGGAGTCGACGAGACCGGCGAGCGAGTCGTCATTGGTCAGCACTGCGCCGCCATCGCCATAGCAGCCGAGCGGTTTGGCGGGGAAGAAGGACGCGGTTGCAACGTCGGCCCATTCGAGAGGCTGGCGTCCGTTGAGGGTGCAGCCGAAGCCCTGCGCCTGGTCGGCGATAAGCTTGAGGCCGTGGCGTTTTGCGATGGCGGAGATGGCGGGGTAGTCGGCGGGCTGGCCGAAGAGATCGACGGCGATGATGGCGCGCGGCGTGAGCTTGCCGGCGGCCTTCACGGATTCGATCGCGGCCTCGAGGCTGGCGGGGTCCATGTTGTAGGTGTCGGGCAGGACGTCGACGAAGACCGGGCTGGCGCCGACGAGCGGGGCGACTTCTGCGCTGGCGACGAAGGTGAAGCTGGGGACGAACACCGCATCGCCCGGGCCGATATTCCAGGCGCGCAGCGGGATAAGGAGCGCGTCGGTGCCATTGGCGCAGGCGAGCGCGTGCTTGGCGCCGGCGAAGGCGGCGAGTGATTTCTCGAAGCCTGTAACCTCGGGGCCCATGATGAAGCCGCAGGTGGACAGGACGCGGCCGATGGCGGCGTCGATCTCCGGGGCGATACGCAGGCGCTGGGCGGCGAGATCGATGAAGTTCATGGGGACGCACTCACGCTTGCGTTGGGAGGCGGCAGGGATGCCTTTCCGGTGAGTCTCGGGCAAATCACCTTGCGCTGCAAACTGTAACGTTCGGTGGGAAGGGGCGCGGCGGGCGGTCGCAGCGCACGTTGTGCTGGCGGAGGCGGCGTGCGATTGTTTCGACGCAGCCCAAACCGTTGAGATTCGGAACGGGCGCGGCTTCCGGCTTTGGCGGCGTGACTGCGGGACTTGACCCGTGCACGCGCCCCGCCATGTGAGCCAGGTACGCAGCCAGAAAGGCGCCCGCAGATGGCCATCTCACCAAAGACTCCCAAGGCTGGAAAAGCGCCCAGGGGCGAGAAATCCGCCAAGGCGCCAAAGGCTGCCCGGTCACGGCAGGTGAACGAGATCGAGGACGAGGCTGAAGAGCCTTCGGCGAAGCCGGTTGCAGCGAAGGCTGCTGCAAGCAGCGACGATGCAGCGTTGAGCAAGCGCCTGCCGGAAATGACCGACTTCCAGCTGCGCGCCTACCAGCAGTCGAACACAAGGATTTCGCGCGACGTGAAGCATGCCAAGAGCGCTGCGGCGAAGAACACGCTGGCGCTGATCGAGGAGGAGATGGCGCGGCGCATAGCCTCTCCGGGCTCGGCGCCTTCGGGTGTGCGTGTCGGTGTTGCGCGACCCAAGGCGGGCAAGAAGCGCGACGACTGATGCGTCAGGTTGGCGCGCGGAGGTTCCACGCCTCCACCCTCGCCTCACCAGCTTCCACCACGATGACACCCCAGGCGGCGGTGGCGAGCTTGGCGTCGGAGCGCTGCGCGTTGGCGGCGTTGAGCGCGAAGCGGGCGATGCCGTTCGAGGTGACGACGAGGTGGTTGCCGGGTTCATTGCGCAGGTCGTGGAAGAGTTCCTGCCAGTTGCCAATGACCGCCGCCGTGTCAGCGCGCCAGCCGGGCGGGACGACGCCGTCATGCTCCCACGCGTCCATGGCGGCCTTGCCGATGCGGGCGACGACCTCCTCCTCGGGCCGGTTCTCGTCCGGGCCGTAGTCGATCTCGCGGAGGAAGAGGTCGGTGAGGAGTTCGGGCGCGGAGGGTTGCGCAGCGAGGATGGCGGCGGCGGTTTCGCGCGTGCGCTTCAGCGGGCCGGAGCGGGCGGTGGCGAACGGGGTTCCGGCAAAGTGGCGGGCGAGGGATTGAGCCTGTGTTCTCCCGGAGGTTGAAAGCGGCAGGTCGGTGCGGCCGCCGACGCGGGTGACGATGTCGCCCTTGTCGAACGTATTGCCATGGCGGACGATGAAGATACGCGTTTCCATGATGTTCATGGCCCGGATTTAGAGTGTCGGGTTACTTGCCACGTCCGGGGACGGGGTGAAACAGCGCCTGCAGGGTTTCGACGCATGACACCGGAAAGCCAGGAAAGATTCATTCTCCGCGCCTCGTGCCGCGACGCGATCGGGATTGTGGCCGACGTGGCGGGCTTTCTTGCAGAGCGGCGGCTGTTCATCGCGGAGACCGCGAATTTCGGGGATGCGGCGTCGGGCCTGTTCTTCATGCGCCTGCTGTTCGCACCGACGATGCCGGGCTTCACGCTGGCGAAGTTCAAGGCCGAGTTCGGCGTGATCGCCGACAGATGGAGCATGGACTGGGAGGTGATCGACGCGCGGGCGAAGCCGAACGTGCTGATCCTCGTCTCGACGGCGGATCATTGCCTCAATGACCTGCTCTATCGCCAGCGCATCGGCTCGCTGCACATGAACGTGCCGGCGATCGTGTCAAATCACCTGACCTGCGCCTGGCTCGCGGACCGGAACAGCATTCCCTATTATCACCTGCCGATCGATCGCGACGGCAAGGAGACGACCGAGGCGCGAATCCTCGAGCTGGTCGAATCGCAGAGGATCGATCTCGTCGTGCTAGCGCGTTACATGCAGATCCTCTCGTCCGAGATGAGCGCGAAGCTGGCCGGCAAGTGTATCAACATCCACCACTCCTTCCTGCCGGGCTTCAAGGGCGCAAAGCCCTACACGCAGGCCTTCAATCGCGGCGTGAAGCTGATCGGCGCGACGGCGCATTATGTGACCAGCGATCTCGACGAGGGCCCGATCATCGCACAGGCGGTGGAGCCGACGACGCATGTCGACCAGCCGGATGTGATGACGGCGAAGGGCCG
>JBBAUA010000087.1:4546-5886 GCA_040398465.1 Hyphomonadaceae bacterium
GGCGCGGACAGTGGTGTTCGAATAGCTGCCAGGCCTCAGTGCTGGAGCGGTATCCAGCTGCCGTGCGCACCGTAGGGCACACGTTCGGGCAGATGGATGATCGCAACCGGCGGGCCGCCGAAATTCTGGGCGTCGACGATCACGAATCTTGACTGCCCGCTCGCCTCATCGTGGCAGATCGTCATCACCCAGCCTTCATCCTCGCCCGCCCCGCCCTGCACAAAGACAGGCTCACCGCCGCGCACATTTGCCCCAAGTTCATGGGTAGCGCGCGAGCCATCGCGCAGATCGTACTTGAAGAGCTCCGGGCCGTAGATCGGCTCCTCGGAATTGCCTTCGCCGCCAAGCGACATGAGATAGCCAAAGCGTGCCTTGAGGCCGACGCGGCTTTCGTTGACGCGCCCGAAGTCACCGGGCCGGTCGTCGATCTGGTCTTCCGAAACGGTTCCAGTGTCGAGATCGATCGTCCA
The DNA here is from genome assembly GCA_040398465.1 of Hyphomonadaceae bacterium. GTDB lineage: Bacteria > Pseudomonadota > Alphaproteobacteria > Caulobacterales > Hyphomonadaceae > UBA7672. The sequence continues at coordinate 5,017 of JBBAUA010000087.1, forward strand.
GCGCCAGAGCCGCGCCACGTTCGAGTAATCGTTCGAATCGGCTCCGAAGGCGGACCTCATCTTCGAGACGTGCATGATGATGCGACTGCCGTCCTCGTACGCATTGACCGTATGAAAGACATAGCAGGGGTCGATCGGGAACCAGCGCAAGTCCTTGCTCGCGCCATTGCGCGGCATCACGCCGAGGCGCGCGCCGGCGGACGTGTCGAACTGATAGGGCATGCCCGTAGCGATCAGCTTCGGTTTGAACAGAAGCGGCAGATCCATGAACACCACATGGTTCCGGGTGATGCTGAAATCATGCATCATCACCTTGTTCGGAATGTCGATCCCCTCGATCTGCTTCAGCACGCCATCAGCTCCCACACGGATATAGTGGAGGAAAGGCGGGGCAGAGGCGAAGTAGGAGAAGGCAAGCAGCTCGCCCGTCTCCGGACATACTTTGGGATGCGCCGTCATCGAGCAGGTGAGCGCGCCGCCATAATTCTGAACGCCGACAGTGTTGAGGTCCTGGTCGATCTGCCAGGGCCACGAAGCCTCGTTGAGGCACAGGATCTGCTTGCCATGCAGGGCCACGTGCGTGTTCGCGGTGCCGCGCACGAGTTCACGCGGCGCTGTTGGCGGACGCTCAACGGGGTCGGTGATGTTGGGGGTCTGAACGAACCGGTTGCGATGCCATTCCGCCTTGCCGTTGCGCAGGCGAATGCCGTGCACCATGCCGTCGCCGAGAAACCAGTGATGCGAGCGTCCCGACTTCGGGTTGGGACCTGTACGGATGTAGGTCCCGTTGAGCTCCGGCGGGATCGCGCCCTCGACATGGAGACTTGCGTGCGTTCGCTCCTGCAGGAGCGGCGCCCAGTTGCCGCGAAG
>JBBAUA010000088.1:0-5678 GCA_040398465.1 Hyphomonadaceae bacterium
CTAGGCGAAGTTGAGGCTTTGGCCAGAGCGGCGTTGCCGGGAGTCGCCGGTCCGCCTACCAATGACATTGCGTTTGGTCAGACTTCATTCAGGGGCAGGTATCCAGTTGGGCATGCGACTTCTTTCTGTCTGCTTCCTTGCCGGCGCCTTGGCGGCGTGCGCTGGCCTGCCGGCTGACGGGCAGGACAGTTCTGGATCTGCCGACGCCGGAAAGGCGATCCCGAGCCTCGTCGTCGAGATGCGCTATGCTGGCAGCGAGAACTTCATCGGGCGGCCGATCACTGGTTACGAAGCGCCGGTCTGTCTTCTTAGCCTTGAAGCTGTCGCGGCCGTGGCGCGTGTGCAGGCCAGGCTCTCGGAGTTCGGCCTGGGCCTGAAAGTGTTCGATTGCTATCGGCCTGCCCGCGCCGTTGCTGACTTTGCAGCGTGGGCGCGCGACCCATCCGACCAGAAGCGCAAGGCGGACTACTATCCGAACGTCGACAAGTCGCGCCTGTTCGAACTTGGTTATATCGCAGAACGATCGGGCCATTCGCGCGGATCGACACTGGACGTCACGCTTGTAGATGTGCGCACGGGCGCAGAGCTGGACATGGGCGGCGCTTACGACTTGTTCGACACGCGCTCATGGCCGAGTGACCAGGACGTCAGTTCGCAAGCGCGGGCGAACCGGATGCTGCTGCAGGGCGTGATGGTCGGACAGGGCTTCCGGCCATTGAAAGAAGAGTGGTGGCACTTCACGCTCAATCAAGAGCCCTATCCGGACACGTATTTCGATTTTGCGGTCAGGTAGGTGGAGGCGTTGGCGCGGGGGCGTCCGGGTCGGGCGGCGCCTCGTATCGTGGCTTCACCGCATTGATCCTCGCTTCGAGCGCCGCGCGTTCCGCTTCCGGCTTCGCGCTCCACCAGGCCGGCAGGTCGCTATTTGGGATGGTCACCACCCTGCCTTCATACTCCGCCAGTTGCGGCGCCGGAAAGTTGTTGGCCTCACCCTTGAGATGTTTGTCGAAGAAGCCGCGGATGAAGGCGTTCTGGGCGCCGAGCATTGTTTCCGCCGAGGCTTCGCCGAACAGCATGCCGCGCACCGGCTGGCCGACGAACCAGGCGGAGTCGGAAAGGCCAAGGTGCTGCGTTTGCTTCAGCGAAACGCGGTAGACGTCCGGACGCGATCCAGCAGTTGCGATGCGCTCGTACGAGAATTCGTTGAAGCTGCGCGGCGCGCCGCCCTCGGGGAGCGGTCGCTCCATCGCCTCGTATAGGTAGGCAGGATCCGAATGGAACATCAGGAAGGGCGCCGGAATGTCTGCGTTGAAGGACGAGAACGGGAAGTTGCCGCCGTCCATGTTGACGCCTGCTGCGCAGCGGCTGTCGATCATGCAGATCTCTCCCGAGATGGCGCCGCCGAACGACATCCCAGCCTCGCCGACCCGGTCGAGATCACCGGCCTGCGCGATGTCCGCGATCTCCTTTGGCGGATTGTTCTGCAAGGTATCGTGCAGGAAGAGGCGGTCAGCGACCCACTGCTTCGTGCTGGCGATCGCGATGCGGGAACCGTTCCTGACCGCGAATTCCTGAAAGGCCAGCGCAGCTTCTATCCGTTTGTCGAGCGTGTCGCCGCCAAAGGCATCGACTTGCGAGGGACGGCCGGACTCTTCCGACATGGTCTCCGTCATATTCGGGTCCGTCGGAGCGACATCCCCGTTCAAAAAAGCGGTGTCTGCCGAGTCGTAGGTGTGCTGCACCGAGAAGACGAGATAGCCATGGCTGGCCAGTTCTTCCATCAGCGCTGTGTTCTGATTCAGGTACGACGTGTAGCCGTGGCTGTAGAAGACGACGGGCAGGTTTATCGCGTCTGCAAGCAAGGGCGCATTCTGGAACGAGTTCGTCTTCACGTGGCGCACATAACTGAAGAAGAACGGCACGCCAGCGAGCCTGCCTATCGAAGGAACCGTGCTCGTCATCTCGGCGGCGTTGAAATAGGGCGCAGGATCGCCTGACGTGGACTGCGCCGGATACCAGACGCGCACGAGCAGGCGGCGTGGCGCGTCGGGCTCTGCATTGAAGACGCCCTTGCGGCTGGCGTCGCTGATCTCGAATGGCCGGACGCCGACAGCATACTGACCTGACGGTTTCGGAAGCGGCCAGACGGGGAAGATGAGGATCGTTGCGGTGGTCGCCGCAAGTCCCAGAGTGATGAAGACGCCGGAGAACCATGGAACGCCGCCGGTGCGGTCTGTCTTTGTAAAGCGGTTCTTCAGCACAACGCCGCCGAGGCCGGCCAGGAACATTGCGCCGACAATCGCGCCGCCGACGTTTTGCCAGCGATCATCGAGAAAGCCCGCGATGCCGATCACGACGGCGGCGACCGCTGATGCGATCAACACGATGCGGCGCGCGGGCGCCTTGCGTACCCACCAGGCGAGCACGAAGACAAGCAGCGCGGCAATGAGAAGGATATCGGTGAGCGTCATGTGTTGACCGGTTTTCTGTTATTCAAGGCGGTCGAGCACGTTGCGGATCGTCTCCACGATCTGGTCGATCTGCGCCTTGTCTATGATCAGCGGTGGCGACAGGGCGATGATGTCGCCGGTGACGCGGATCAGCACGCCCTTGTCGAAGCAGGCGCGGAAGGCTTCGAGGGCGCGGGCGGTGGGCTTGCCGGGGCGCGGTTCGAGTTCGATGCCGCCGATGAGGCCGAGATTGCGGATGTCGATGACGTTGCGTGCATCACGCAGGGAGTGCAGCGCATTCTCCCAATAGGGCGCGAGTTCGGCGGCGCGTTCGAACAGGCGCTGTTCCTTGAAGACGTCGAGCGTGGCGAGGCCGGCGGCGCAGGCGAGCGGATGGCCGGTCATTGTGTAGCCGTGGAACAGTTCGATCGGCGTTTCGGAATTGGCGAGAAGCGTGTCGTGCACTTCGCGCGATGCGGCGACTGCGCCCATTGGGACAGTGGCGTTATTGATCGCTTTCGCCATCGTGATCAGGTCTGGCTTAACGTCGAAATACTGTGAGGCGAACGGCGCGCCGAGGCGGCCGAAACCGGTGATGACCTCGTCGAAGATCAGCAGGATGTCGTGTTTCGTACAGAGTTCGCGCAGGCGTTGCAGGTAGCCTTTGGGCGGGACGAGAACGCCGGTTGAGCCGGCGACGGGTTCGACGATGACGGCGGCGATGGTCGAGGCGTCGTGGAGAAGGACCAGGCGTTCGAGTGCGTCGGCGAGTTCGGCGCCGTGTTCGGGCTGGCCGCGTGTGAAGGCGTTGCGGGCAATGTCGTGGGTGTGCGGCAGGTGGTCGACGCCGCCGACCATCGGGCCGAAGCCGAGGCGGTTGCGGCCAATGCCGCCGACGGAGATGCCGCCGAAATTGACGCCGTGATAGGCGCGCTCGCGGCCGATCAGGCGGTACTTGTTCGGCTTGCCGCGCGCGCGCTGGTAGGCGAGCGCGATCTTGAGAGCGCTTTCGACGCTCTCCGATCCCGAGTTGGAGAAGAAGATGCGGTCGAGGCCATCGGGCGTGAGGCCGGTGAGGCGGTTGGCGAATTCGAAGGCGAGCGGGTGGCCGAGGTTGAAGTTGCCGGCGTAGTCGAGTTCGCCTGCAGCCTTGCGGATGGCTTCGACGATCTTAGGCTGGTTGTGCCCGGCGGCGACGCACCAGAGGCCGGAGGTGCCGTCGAGGATCTTCCGGCCATCAGCTGTGAAATAGAACATGCCGTCGGCGCGGACGACCATGCGCGGGTCGGCCTTGAACGCCTTGTTGGGCGTGAAGGGCATCCAGAATGCGTCGAGCGAATTGGGGCGCAGCGTTTGGGTCATGGGCGATTGTTGGGCTGGCTGGATGCGGTCGGCAAGAGGGTGGCCGTGGATCGGTGAGGGGTATAGGCTGCCATGAGAAAGGCCGGATGGTGATCCGGCTTCGTATGGGAGAGCATCGCATGAAACGACTGTTCCTTGCTTCCGTAGTTGCGTCCGGCCTGTTCCTGGGCGCGTGCGCGACCGAGCCGATGATGCCGGAAGCGCCGAAGCTGCCGAGCTATTCGGCGACGCTGGCGCCGGGCGCCGGCATCACGTCGAGCGGCAAGGGCGTTGGCACTTTCACCTACGACCCCGCGAGCAAGGAACTGGCTTACACTGTCACCTATGAAGGCCTGACAGGGCCGGCGATGGCGGCGCACATCCATGGTCCCGCGGAGCCGGGCGGGAATGCGGGTCCGGTCATTCCCTTCCCGGCGGCGACCAGCCCGATCACCGGCAAGGCAGTGCTGACCGATGCCCAGGCGGCTGAGCTGGCGGCCGGCAAATACTACGTCAATGTCCACACGGCCGCGAACCGCGGTGGCGAGATTCGCGGGCAGATCACCGCCAATTAAGTCTCGCCTCAGAGTGCAGCGCAGCATCAGGCGGCGTTCCCGGAAACGGGAATTCCGCTTGGGCGCCGACTCCGCCGGGCGTATGCCTCTGGCAATGATTCGGGGCAGGAGACGACATGGGCAAGCTGACAACGTCCTGCTCGACGCTGGGCTATGCGATGGCCGGCGCCACCATTGCGGCTGCGATGGCGGCGGAGGGCTGGGTCGGCCGGGGCGATGAGATCGGCGCGGAGCGGGCGGCCGTAGCGGCGATGCGCGACGCGCTCGCAGCGATCGATTTTTCCGGGCGGGTGGTTGTCGGCGAGGTGGATGGCGACGTCCTCAATGTCGGTGCGATGGTCGGCACGGGCGGCGGGCTTGAACTTGATGTTGCGCTCGAGGCGCTGGAAGGCACGACACTGACGGCGAAGGCGATGCCGAATGCGCTGGCGGTGATTGCGGCCGCGCCGCGGGGCGGGCTGCTGCAGGCGCCGGACCTGTATATGGAGAAGCTCGCCATCGGTCCGGGATATGACAACGGCGTGGTCGATCTCGATGCGGATGCGGGCGAGAATGCGATCCGGCTTGCCAAGGCAAAGGGCGTCGATGTGCGCGAGATCGTCGCGTGCGTGCTGGACCGGCCGCGCCACGAAAAGATCATCGCTGACCTCCGCAAGGCAGGCGCGCGGATCAATCTCATTCCGGATGGTGATGTGGCCGGGGTGATCAACACAGCGATGCCGGAGACCGGGATCGACATGTATGTCGGGCAGGGCAAGGCGCCGGAGGGCGTGCTGGCCGCGGCTGCGTTGCGGTGTGTCGGCGGCCAGATGCAGGCGCGGTTCGTGTTTCGCAACGAGGCCGAGAAGATCCAGGCGCAGCGAGCCGGGCTGAAGGATGCCGGGCGGCGCTATGCGATCGGCGACCTTGTGTCGGGCGACGTCGTCTTTGCTGCGACGGGCGTGACCAAGGGTACGCTGCTCGATGGCGCCGTGCGTGGGCGCGGGGTGGTGGAGACGCACACGATGCTGATGTCATCCGCGGACGGCGTGGTGCGGACGATGAGGTCGAAGACGCCGGTGCGCGTGTAGCGCGCGGGGGCGTTCTCAGTCGCGCGGGCGCGCTGGGGTGACAATTCAGTTTTTCGGTTCTTGAGAAGAATCCGGGCGGGCCTCGGGCATAGGTGAGCCCGCCCTCGTGGTTCGACGGGCGCTCCCTTCGGTCGCTGCTCACCTCCATGTAGGCAGCGGGACTGCTAGACTGGTCCTGCGGCTGGCGCAGCTCTTTGCTCACCTGGTTCCTGGGCCTGCCCCCGTGGACCGCCTCATGGCCT
>JBBAUA010000089.1:0-5645 GCA_040398465.1 Hyphomonadaceae bacterium
TTGGGCGAAGAACTGCCGGGTCCGCGCGGTCAGGGTGACTGGCTCGATTGGATGGACCGAGCCCTATTCCCCAATCGCAGGCCCTGCTGACTCGGGGCCCGTTGCGGTCACTCGGATGGCGCCTATGCTGTATCGCGTCGGGTGAGGAACGGCGACGGGATCAGCCCATCCTTTTGCGCGACTGCGGTCTCTCAAACCCCCTCGGTCCGAAAAGTGCGGGGTAGGTCACCAGCACGATCGCGGCGGTGAGCGGTGCGACGTTTCATTCGTACCCCGTCATCTCGAGATAACCCCGACCTGGATGCGATCCGGCGACGCTTACAGGACCCTCCCAGTAGGGCACGCTCGTCGCCATCCAAGCCTGCTTATTGAGCGCCCGCGTCGTCACGCTGACCCCGCGCAGCGGCACGTCGATGCGCCACGCTACCGGCAGCATTCGGCCGGCGACGATCGCACTATCGAGTGGCGTCAGCACCAGATCGCCCGATCCCATAGGCGTCACATCGCCCTCTGCCGTGATCCAACTTGCAGACGTGAATGCGCCCCCCCCGCCGCGCAAGCGAAACGCCATCATCTTGTCGCCGCTATCGAAGTGCAGTGAAAACCAGTCCCAGCCGCTCTGATCGCTGGCGAGCGGCTGGGACGACCACTCCCGGTCCAGCCACGCACGGCCCGTCACGGCGATATTCCGGTCGCCGATCTTCAACGAACCGGCTGCGGTGTAGAAAGGCTGCGAGTAGTATCGACTGGCCTGCCCCTGTTCCGACTTTACCGAGTATCCTTTCTTTCCATGCAGCACGATCGGCTTGTCCGCTTTGAGTGCAAGTTCGTACGAGAAGCCACTGCCTGACGCGCCCAAGCTAAGCGCGGACAACACGTCTGCGCCAACCTGCGCCTCACTGGTCATCTCCCAGTCGTCGATCCACGCTGCGAACGGAGCCGGCGTCACGCCAGCCTGACCGATCCCACCGCGCGCCAGTCGCTCCGCCACAAAGTGCTCCGAGCCCGATGTAAGCGCCGCATGACCCATCCAGAGCTGCGGGCTAGACCATCCCGCCTTATCTCCTGGAGCCAGCGCGGTGCGGAACAGCGTCCACTGCACGCCATAATCCACACCGTCCGCATCCTTCAGGTTGGCAGTCAGATACCACCACTCGATGCGAAAGTCGGTGTGCGCACCATGATCAGCCGGAAAGGCGAACTGATAGCCTGGCGTCGGAATGGTGAAGCCTTCAACTTGCGCGCCAAGTCCTGCAAAGCCCTGAGCGCTGGCGAGAGAGCTGGCAGGACCGCTCATCACAAAACACAGCAGCAGGACTCTAACGCTCATTGGCGAACACCCTCAGCAAATCAGACGGCGCGAGCCGCGACAGCCGGCGCACGGGAATGGCGGCCGCCAGCAAGGCCGCCGCCAGAGCAAGCCCTCCAAGCTGGACCCAGTCCAGCGGAAACAGGTGCATTGGCAGTTTCCAGCCGAACGCCTCTACATTGACGACATCCAGCAGCACCCACGCCAGCGCGAGACCCACAGGCACGGCCGCCGCAAGCGTCAGCGCTGCGAGCGCGAGCGTGCGCACCAGCTCCAGCATCGCCAGCCGCCGACGCGTTATGCCCATCGCCCAGACAGGCGCCAGCTGGGGTAGTCGAATGCCGGACAAGGTCATCAGGCTTGCGAACAACGCAAGGCCTGCAACCCCGAGAGTGAGGACATTCAACGCCGCCGTCACGGCAAAAGTGCGCTCGAACACTTCAAGCCCCATGCGCTTCAGGCTGGCCTGGTCCACGATGACGCCATCGGGAAGATCGAACCTGTCACGCAATTCGGTCTGCAAGGCCTCGACGCCCGCCTGCTCCGTTCGCACGCCGAAGCGTGTCTGCGATGCTTCTGGATAACGCGCCTGCAGGGTCGCCAGCCCTACCATGGCCTGCGCGGCAGGGTTTCCATAATCCGCGTAAACGCCAGCGATCGGCGCGGTCCACTGGCCCCGCAGATCGAGACGATCGCCCACCCCAAGGTTTTCGCGTCGCGATAACTGTTCGTTGATGAGGATGGCTTCGCCCTGCGCCAGCCTGTCCCAGGCGTCCGGCGCGGATTGCAGCAGAGGCCAGTTGGCCCGATAAGTGGCGTGATCCGATACGCCTAGCAGCTGCCCCGCCTGGCCCGCCAGCTCGGTTTCGAGAACAGCGATCGGGAGCACGGCATCGACGCGTGGCGCCAGCCAGGCCTGCAGTGAGGCGGACTCCTCTGGCGATCGGGCTTCCACATAGAGTTCAGCCGCCAGACGCTGGTCGAGAAACGCCACGAACGTCAGACGGAAGCTGCCGACCATGGTCCCAACGCCGATATTGGCCGACAAGGCCAGCAGGAGCGCCATCAACGAAAGCGACAGGCCAGGAATCTGCTGGCGCGTGTCGGCCCAGAACCACTGCGCCAGCGGGCCACGCGCCAGTCTCTGGCCAAGTCCGACGACACCGGCAAGCAATCCCGGCAGCAGCAGCGCTGCACCCAGCAGCAGGGACGCCAGCACCGTAAATCCTGCGACAACGCCCGACCCGAGGACGAGCGCTGCAAGACCTCCGGCAAACAGGAGAAGGGCCAGGAAAGCCTGTGCGGCAAGGGTTGTCTCGGAGGCGCGCGCCCAGGCGCGAGGCTGCGCCGGGGCAAGCATGGGTAACCTGCTGACGCGCCAGAGGCTCTCGGCCGACGAGACGAGCGTTCCGAGCACCGCGATCCCGAGTCCCGCCAGCCACCATGAGGCGCGCAACTCAAGCGTTCCCGGCACGTCTGCTCCATAAAGGCCTCGCAGCGTTGCAGAAACATCCGGCAGCAACAGGACGGCGACTCCATAACCCATCACGACGCCCGCCAGCCCCGCGACGAGCGCAAGAAACACAAGCTCGAGCAGGAGCAGGCCTGTCAGGACGCGCGCTGGAATTCCAAGAGCGCGCAGCGTCCGGAACACGGGCCGGCGCTGTTCAAACGCAAGCCCGATCGTTGAGTAGACAATGAACAGCCCGACGACGAACGCCAGAAGCCCGAACGCTGTCAGGTTAAGGTGGAAACTGTCGGTGAGCCGCGCGAGATCCGTCGCGTCGGATCGGGCCAGAAACACAAGATCGGGGGCGACCACCTCCAGCGGCGGGCGGCCGTCGGGCTGCTCGGGAGCGATAATCAAGCGACTGACTGTGTCACCGGCGCCGAGGAGCGTCTGCGCCTGACCAATGTCCACGATCCCCACGCCATCTGAAAGGCCGTCGTCGACGGCAAGTGGAAGGGTCGCGGCGCCGGCAAGGCGATCCTTCATATCAGCACTGATGAACATCAGGCCTTCGCGCGACAGGAACCGCTCCAGCGTATCGTCGGTTCCCAGCTCGACCGCGAGCGCCTCACGCGGTGATGTCAAAGGATCGACACCAACAATGTTGATGCGGACATCGCCGAACATCACCTCACCGTCGAGGATCGGCGACACAAGCCACCCTGCCCGCCGCAGCGCGACATAGGTAGTGACAGGAATACTTGTCCCGGACCGGGGAACAAGTTGAGCTACGGCTCCGCTCGCGACGGCGAACGACGCCTCGCGATAGCTCGCCCTCGCTTCGGCGTTGATGGCCTGCACACCGGTCCACAGCGCTGTCGCAACCGAAAGACCAAGCAGCAGCATCACCAGCTGCAAGGGCTGCCTGCGCCAATGTGATAGAAGCGCAAGAAGTCCCGCCCACCACATCAGACGACACGGCCTGACTTGAGGTGAACCCGGCCGTCGAGCTGATCAGCCAGCCGCATCGAGTGCGTGACCATCAGCAGCGAGGCGCCAGCCTCACGCACCAGCGAGAGCATCAGCGCCAGCACATCATCGCCGGTCTCCTCATCAAGATTCCCGGTCGGCTCATCGGCCAGGACAAGCTGCGGGCGCGCGGCCAGCGTCCGGCCGATGGCGACGCGTTGCTGTTGTCCGCCAGAGAGTTGCTCCGGGTAGCGTGTCAGCAGGCCGCTCAGGCCCAGACGCCTGGCGAGCTCAGTTTGCCAGGCCTTGTCGTGACGGTCGGCCAGTCGCGCCTGAAATGACAGATTAGATGCGACATCCAGCGATGGGATCAGGTTGAATTGCTGGAATACCAGGCCGACCACGCCGCGCCGCAGCGCGGCTCGCCCAGCGTCGTCCAGCTCCACCACATTCCGCCCGGCCAACTCGATCCGGCCCGCGTCTGCGCTGTCGAGGCCAGCCACCAGATGCAGCACTGTACTCTTGCCACTGCCGGACTCGCCGGTCAGCGCGAGGCTGCTGCCGGCGTCGAGTTGCAAGTCGATGCCGTGAAGTACTTTGAGGGGGCCTTCGGACGTGGCGAAGGACTTCTCGACCTTTTGCAACGCCAGCAGCATGGATTCACCCAGAGCCTTGCGAGATCGGCAAGGCCTTACAACGTATGACCCCAACGTCCACACATAGCCACACCGGCTCAAGTAGAAGCCATAGCTGCATTGCGGCCGGCAGCTCACGCGCGGCCCCGCCATTGGTAGCAATGCCGGAAGGGCCTGAAGTTGGGGCCCTTTCCGGCCAGTCGCCGAACCCTGACGGGCGAAGGTTTTGCCGCCTGTTTATCCTGACAGCGCCTCCCGCTGCCTCGTTCTTAACAATCCGCAGCGAAATCTTAATCCGCAGGGAGTCTATTTGCCCAAAGCACGAAATTTCGCGTGCTGCGGAAACCGGTCATGGATGATCTTCTCAGCGAATTCCTCACGGAAACGGCCGAGAGCCTCGATGTCGTCGACGTCGAGCTTGTGCGTTTCGAGAGCAATCCCGGCGACAAGGCGACGCTGAACAACATCTTTCGCCTGGTTCACACCATCAAGGGCACGTGCGGGTTCATCGGCCTTCCGCGCCTTGAATCGATTGCTCACGCTGGCGAGACCCTTCTCGGGAAATTCCGCGACGGCGCGCTGCCCGTCACGCCCGCGTCCGTCACGCTCGTGCTGGCCTCCGTCGATCGCATCAAGCTGATCCTCGCCCACCTCGCCGCCGAACAGGTTGAACCCCCAGGCGACGATCGCGATCTGATCGCGCAGCTCGAGCGTGTCTCCCAGGGTGAGGCCATTGCGCCGACACCCAAACCGGCGCCCGCGCCGGTCATCATCGCTCCGGTTGTCGTCGCCGAAGTTACCCCAGGGCCAGAAGCACAGGAAGGCGAAGGCCGCTGGGATGGCGACCAGGGCCGCTTCCTGCGTCCGGGCGAAGTCTCACTTGCCGATCTGGAAGCTGCCTTCATGAATACCGAAGGTCCTGAAGTGCAGGAGATCAAGCCTGTCGTTGCCGCGGTCGCTGCGGTCGCGGCCGTCGTCGAACACGACGATGAAAAGAAAGGCGCCATCGGCGCCAACACCATTCGCGTGAATGTGGATGTACTTGAAAGCCTGATGACCATGGTCTCGGAGCTGGTGCTTACGCGCAACCAGCTTATGCAGATCCTGCGCAACTCGGTTGATAGTGAATTCAAGGCGCCTCTGCAGCGCCTCTCAGGCGTTACCGCCGAGCTGCAGGAAGCGGTGATGAAGACGCGGATGCAGCCAATCGGCTCCGCCTGGAAGAAGCTCCCGCGCATCGTTCGCGACGCCAGCCAGGATCTCGGGAAGAAGATCGACCTCC
>JBBAUA010000090.1:0-5637 GCA_040398465.1 Hyphomonadaceae bacterium
ACGGAATCCATGGCACCCGTCCGCGCGGCGAGCTCCCGGCCGGCACACTCCTTTGCCTTCGGGCCATAGCGCGCCTCGCACGGGTCCTTCCCCATCAGGCTGGCGAGCCCGGGCGGAACACCGGGGTCATTCAGGATCGACGGCGGGCCGAGATACACGCGGTCTTCGCCCGCCTTCCTGTCCTTCGGATCTGCCGCCGGCGCGGTCGGTCCCGCAGAACGTGGCGCAGGCGCCTCTGCACTTGCTGATGGCGTCTCCACCGGGCGCGGGGCCCTTGTCCTCGGCGGCGGCGTTGCGCCCGCCATGGGCACAGGCTCGGAGATCTCCAGGACGGGCACGAGCTCCACCGCGAGTACAACCTTACGGCTCGCATCCGGCAAAGGCGGCAGCGCCGTCGCCATCATCCCGGCCACCGCAGACAGAAGCACCGCATGCACGAGCACGGACGCGCCAGCCGGCGCATGTCTGCGCCAGCCGGACGATTCGAGGACCAGACGTATGCGCCCCTGCCAGTTCATCCGGGGGAGACTATGCCCCCAAATCCCGCATCTGCGGAATCATGAAATCTGGAGGCCCCTAGGCGATTTCGGAGTGGGTCGTCACAATCTTGCCCACAAGACCGTAGGCAAGCGCCTGTTCGGCGCTCATCCAGTAATCCCGGTCCGTGTCCTTCTTGATCTGCTCAAGCGTCTGGCCGGTGGCCGCGGCGAATATCTTGTTCAGCCGCTCGCGCATCCGGATAATTTCGCGCGCCTGGATCTCCACGTCGGAGGCCTGGCCGCCAACGCCGCCGCGGGGTTCGTGCAGCAGGAAGCGGGTGTTGGGCAGGCAGAAGCGGTTTTCCTTCTTGCCCGCCGCATAGATCAGCGCACCGGCCGAGGCGCACCAGCCCGTGCCGAGAATGCGCACAGGCGCGCGCACGAACTTGATCATGTCGTGGATCATGTCGCCCGATTCCACATGACCGCCCGGCGAGGACAGCACCAGCAGGATCGGCTTGTCGCTGACCGCCGAATAGGCCAGCAGCTGCGCGCACACCGACCGCGCGATCTTGTCGTTGATCTCGCCCGTCAGCAGGATCGTCCGCGAATCGAACAGCGCCTTGTCGAGCTGGGACGAGCTGTTCTCTTCCTTTTTCGAATCCGGGCTGTCGTCCTCGTCGTCCTCGTCGAGGTGGAAGAAATTGGGGCGATTCGTCATGGAAACTCCGATGGAACGTGCCCGCCATAGGTGGCGGTCCGGGCGGTCCGGGTCAATGCCCGCGCTACCTCATTGAAACGCCAAGGGTTAATGTCCGGCGAACCACACCAGGTAGCTGACGTTTATCCCTTGGCCCGCGAGCTTCGTGTCGCCCTGCAGTTCCGGCAGGCACACCAGGAAGGCCGCGCCCGCGATCTTTGCGCCCGCTTTCCGCAGGAGCTTTACCGCCGCCATAGCCGTACCGCCGGTCGCGATCAGATCGTCCACCAGCAGCACGCGGTCGCCTGGCGCGATGGCGTCTGTATGCATTTCCATGGAGTCGACGCCGTACTCCAGTTCATAGCTTTCGGTTATCACATGGTGGGGCAGCTTGCCCTTCTTGCGCAGCGGCACGAACCCCGCCGACAGCTGGTGCGCCACCGCCCCCCCGAGAATGAACCCGCGCGCCTCGATCCCCGCCACCTTGTCGATCTTGGCGCCGGCCCAAGGCTGCACCAGCTCGTCCACCGCCTGCCGGAACGCCCGCGGATCGCCCATCAGCGTGGTCACATCCCGGAACATGATCCCCGGCTTCGGGAAGTCCGGAATGGTGCGGATTGCGTCTTTCAGTTCCATGGGGCGTCCCTGTCTCGCGCAGCGTTAGGTAGATCATCCCCGCTTGTCGGGAAAGTGACGGCGCTATGCCTGATCCGACCTCGGCAACTGCCGCGTCTCCGCCTCAGCCCCGTCCACCCACGCTGCAAAATTCGGCTCGGCCCACATCCGGTCGATATAGCCCTGCGCCACGTCCGAGCGCGGGATGGCGTAGGTCACGAACCGCGTCACCACTGGCGCATACATTGCGTCGGCAATTGACCACCGCCCGAACAGGAACGGCCCGCCAGACCGCGCGAGCCACTCACGCCACAGCGCATCCACCCGCGCTGCATCAGCCAACCCATCAGCCGTCATGCGCGACGCATCACTCCGCCGGCGGATGTTCATCGGCGCATCGTTGCGCAGGTTCGGGAAGCCCGAATGCATGATCGCGCTCGCCGCCCGCGCCAGCGCCCGCGCCGTTGCATCCTCAGGCCACAGGCTTGGTTGCTGCTCCGCCGCCCACTCGCAGATCGCGAGACTTTCCGCGATCACCACCCCGCCACCGAGATCAAGCGCCGGCACTTTTGCGTTGGGCGACAACGCTCCGAATGCGGGCTTGCCGCCCATCTCCGACAGTGCATGCATCATCTCGTCGAACGCGATGCCGCCCACCCGCAGCGCCAGCCACGGCCGCATCGACCACGACGAGTAATTCTTGTCCCCGATATGCAGCTTCGGCGTCATCGCTCCATCCCTTCACTTGTGCTGCTGCATCCCGAACGCGACCATCAGCGCGATCGCGATGAACACCACGCCCACGCCGCGCTCGAACCAGCGCCTGATCTGCGGCTGCGCCAGGAACCGCGACATCGCCCCGCCGACATGCGTGTACATCCACTGGATCGCAAGATCGATCACCGTGCCGATGATGCCCAGCGTCAGCATCTGATTCGCGAGGCTCTGCTGCGGGCTGATGAATTGCGGCAGGAAGGTCAGGAACCAGAAGATCGTCTTCGGATTGCCGAACCCGATCACCAACCCGTCGAAGAACGCCCCACGGTGCACCGCGATCACCGGCGCCGGCTGAGCCGGATCGATGACCGGCTGCGGCCTGAACGATCGCACCAGCGCGAGAATGCCGATCAGCGCCAGATACCCCGCGCCCGTCCATTTGAGGATGAAGAACAGCAGCTCCGAGGTCGAGATCAGCACCCCGAGCCCCAACAGCGTCAGCGCGAAATACACCACATTGGCGACCTGGATCCCAAGACCCGCCATCATCCCCGCGCGATGCCCGCGCAACGCCGCTTGCGACATGATGAACATGACGTTGGGGCCGGGCGCGAGACTGACCAGCGTGGTCAGCCCGATGAACAACAGCAGGTTGTCGGGCATCTAGGCTCGTCTCTTCCACACCGCGCCCAGTTCACCCCGCACCGAGGTCACGCCGCGTGTCGGATGTGGCGGGACGCATGGGTCTCCGTCAAGCCCGTAACACCCGTCCAGCGACAGCATCCAGCCGCGCCATCAGCGCGGGATCGCGATGCTGCGACCCTGTGATGATCGCGTGGTCAAGGCAGGTATCAATTCCATCGGGGTCGGGGTCACGCGGCCCCTCGGCCATCCGCCCCGCCACGCGCGAGACCAGCGCCGCGGCCCGCTCCGCGTTGCCATGCAGCACCTTCAGCACGTCGGTCACCGACACCGCCGCCACCTCCTCGTGCCAGCAGTCATAGTCCGTCACCATCGCCACCGTGGCGTAGGGAAGTTCCGCCTCGCGCGCCAGCTTCGCCTCGGGCATGTTGGTCATGCCGATCACCGAGCACCCCCAGGACCTGTACAGCTTCGATTCCGCAAGCGAGGAAAACTGCGGCCCCTCCATCGCGAGATAGGTTCCGCCCCGGTGCGTCTTCACACCCACCGCCGCGCTAGCCTTGGCCGCCATGCCCGCCAGTCGAGACGACACCGGATGCGCCATCGACACATGCGCCACGACACCCTCGCCGAAGAAACTCTTCTCGCGCGCGAACGTCCTGTCGATGAACTGGTCCACGATCACGAAATCGCCCGGGGCCATCTCCTCCTTCAGCGACCCACATGCCGACAGCGAGAGAATGTCCGTCACGCCGCAGCGCTTCATCACGTCGATGTTGGCGCGATAGTTCAGCTGCGTCGGCCCCAGCCGATGCCCACGACCATGCCGCGGCAGGAACACGACGCCGACGCCATGCAACGTCCCGCGAAACACCTGATCCGACGGCACGCCCCATGGCGACGTGACCGTCTGCCACCGCCCGCCTTCAATCCCCGGAACCTGATACAGCCCCGAACCGCCAATGATGCCGAGAACCCACTTGCTCATGCCTGATCCTTGCGAACGCCATCCCGCGTCGCCGCATTGATACAACAACGCAATCGGGGCTAGCACGGGAGCCGGCTAGCCGATCATTTCGTTTTCGATTTGATGAGAGGCTGCGAGCCGGGATCCGTCCGCTCAACAGCCCCGAAGAGCGGCGCGGATCCCGGAATACGCTTCGCAGCGTACGAGTGATTTTGGTGCACCGCAGGCGCGTCCTCCGCAATACTCAAAACGGGCGCGAGTTGATTCATTCCCGAAGCGTGGTTTTTTCGTCGCGGGTGTTTGCATCTGCACTGATCGCAGGGCGTCAGGCCTCTGCCGAAATTCCCGTCTCGGCATATCCCATTGCGCACGCAGTCGCGCCGTGGCTGTTCGATATCTGCGCCTGCTCCTTGATCCCGATCTGGCTCCGCCAGCCATCGGCACCCCTGCTCGGATTGCGGACGCGCTCACTTCACGAGGGACCTAGCCTGTAACCAGGTAGCTCTCAGCCCCGCACTGCTTGATGATCTCGGGGACCACGGCTGACAGCTTGTTCTCGAGCTCCGGCGGCAGCTCCGCAATCCGCTCCGCCGTTTCCAGGTCTTCGCCCTGCGCGCCGAGCACGACGATATCGAACAATTCCTTGTCCAGACGCTCGGCCGACGTCTTGGCGAGGCACGCGCACACATCCTCGGCTCCGCCGCCGGCGATGCACTGCGCCTCGATCGTCTTGCGGCCCTGCTCGTTCTGGCTGCATCCCGCGATTGCGACAGCAGCCAGCAGCAAAACCGCAAGCCCCGGAAGCGATGCTGAAGGGCGCCTCATGGCGAGCGTGAACCTGTCTGGAAATCCCGGAAGCCGCTTCTATCCGGCTTCCACCGCACGCTCAACGTCAATCGACTGCGACGCCTAGTTCGACGCAGCACACGCAAGCTGCGCCTCTGCGATCAGGCTCGGCTGGTGCAGGAGGTCGCCCGGCGGCAGCGTCACCATGATCGCATCCGCCTCGTCTTCCTTGCCCTGCGCCTGCAGCAGGAAAGCCCGCTGCACCTCCTCGCTAACCGACCCGTCGGCCACCAGCGCATCGATCTTCGTCGCCCGGCACTCGCACACGTCGGCGGCGTCTCCCCCGGCAACGCAAGCCTTCGTGAACGCCACGTGCGTCTCGCTCGGCGGCGGCGTCGCCTCCCCACAGCCTGCAACCAGAACCACGCCCGCCAGCACCAGCCACTTCATCGATTCATCCTCTTCGCCACTCCCTTAGCACTCCAGCAAATTCCGCAAACCCCACGCGCTGCAAGGCGGCCGGATAGCGCCGCCCCCACCCCGCGGAACGCCGGGTTTGGGGCAAAACGCTTGCTCGCGTTTGAGGGAAACTGAACGCCGAACTCCAACGTTCTCAATCGCTTCCGCCAAGTGTTTGGGGGAAACAGTGGCCCAGAATCGGCGGGGGTATTTGCGGCCGTGTAATCGGCCGCATGAAGCGTGGAAGCATCCCCTTGTGCTCCTGCGCGCCC
>JBBAUA010000091.1:0-5615 GCA_040398465.1 Hyphomonadaceae bacterium
GGTGATGGTGATCGTCGGCAGACCCGTTGCCGGGGCCTGGACGAGACCACCAATGAAGGCTTCCGGAGCTTCAAGAAAGCCCTGCGCGTCGGTGTAGGTCGCACTCACGGTGACCGCAGTGCTGGCGTCAGCCGCCTGCAGCGTATAGGCGGCAGACGTCGCGCCATCGATGGCGATACCGTCACGCAGCCACTGGAAGGACGGTATTGCGGCCGGCTGGTTGATGTCGTCCGGATCGGCCGACACGGAGGCGGTGAATGTGTCACCGACGTTGAAGGTTCCTGCAACCGGGCCGACAACAGTGACGTCGGCCGTGCCGTCGTTGACCGTGACCACGTTGGCCGAGGCAACAGACGTCAGGGCTTCAAGCGTGCCAAGCTCATCGGTGAAGCTGACCGTCACGCGCAGTTGCACGCTGGTCGGATTGGCAAACCCGTTGAGCAGGAGGTCGGTCGGAATGAACGTGGCGGCAGTTGCCCCGGCAATGGTGGTCCAGGTGAGGCCATCCCCAGAAGCCTGCCACTGGTAGGAGAACGCACCCAAACCGTTGGCGTCAGCTATTGACGTGGTGTCGATCGTCACGGCCTGGTCTTCGACAGGCGCGCCGAGGATGACCGGAGCGCCGGTCGCAGCGACCGGGATGAAGGAGAAGAGCCGGTCGGCAAACTGCGCCTGCTCGATGTTGAACAGGGTGTCGATGCCGTCAGAGAACAGCTTCTGGCCGAGCGGCACGTTCGCGGGGTTGAAGCCCGTATGCGAAACCTGCCAGGAGCCATTGGCATTCTGCGTGATGGTGTAGTTGGCGCGGACATCCCAGAACTTGGCAGTGTCGATGTCGCCAACGCCATCGTCCGTGATGATTTCCCTGACGATGTTGAGGCGGCCCGGATTGATGACGCCGTCAACCAGCAGCTGGTAGAGCGACATCCCGTTCCACGACGCCTGTGCGCCAACCATACCCGAGAAGACGTGGGTGAGGTTATCGACGGTCGCGACTTCGTTGCCGGCATTGTTGGCCTGGTTGGGGGTGTTGGTGATGCGAATGCGGACGTTGAGCCAGCGGTCGCCGTCCAGAATGTCGTCGCCGCCACGTCCCCACATGAGATCGCTGCCGCCGCCGCCAAGCAGGACGTTGGCGCCGTTGAAGTAGCCATCCGCCCCGAGGCGCGGAATGATCGGGTCGAGGCCCGCGATCCGCCTGACACCCTCCTGGTCAAGGCCGTCCATGAAGAACACGCCTTCGCCGGTCGCGGCTGTCACGCCGGGGCCCGCAGCCTGAGCAGCTGTATCATAGACCCGGTCATCGCCGATCAGGATGTCATCATAGTCCCAGCCCGAGACGCCTTCGGTTGAGTCGAAGCGGTCACGGAGGGTGTTCTGGGCTTCCGTGGCGAACACCGAGATGGTCAGGTCGGCTTCAATACCGTGATTGATGCCCTTGTAGATCGCCCAGTCGAAGCCCCACATGCCCTCGTTGCGCATCACGCTTTCGCCCTGAACCATGATATCGTCGCCGGATTCAGCGTCGAAATCGTGCTCCTCTGAGCCAGCGAACATCACGTCGTGGCCGATGATCTTGCTGTCGAAGAAGAGTTCGGAGTTGTCTCCCGCGGTCGTGTCGAAGCCGTCGCCGCCTTCGAGCCAGTCGTCGCCCTCATTGCCCATGATCAGGTCAGCGCCCTGACCACCGCGCACGAAGTCGTTGCCCTGGCCGGCGAAGACCTCGGAGCTGTCCACGCCGATGAAGATGGCGTCCTTGTCGTCGCCACCCATCAGGATGTCGTTGCCGTTCGAGTTCGAGATGACGTCGTTGCCTTCGTCGCCCTTGAGGAAGTCGCCGGTGTCGCCGCTGTCGCTGATGATATCGTCGCCGGAGCCGCCGTTGACGAGGTCAACGCCCGCGCCGGATTCAATGCGGTCGTTTCCAGCATCGCCCCAGATGCCATCGTCGCCAGCGTCCGTGATGAGGACGTCATTGCCGTTCGTTCCGCCGGCGACAACGTGCTCACCGCCAACGAATTTCAGGTAGCGGGTTTCCACGGCGTTGCTGACGATATTGTCGCGGGTCACCTTGTTCATGCCGAGCGACAGCAGGAAAGGATCAGTCGTCGTTGGGTCAACACCCGCCTCGGCGCCGTTATAGTCATTCTGGTTGGCCGCATTTACCTCCAGAACATACTCATACGTGGCGAAGCTATCGACGCCGATGTGACGGTCGATGATGTCGTCCGGCGTGCCGCGAACACCATCGGCGCCCGGCTGGGCCAGGTTCGTGTTTGCCATGATCATCTTGGCGAACGAGTTCTGTTCCAGCGAGACGAGGAAGTTCTGACCCTGAGTGCGTGTCAGGTAGTAGAAGCGGTCACCGTCCTGCAGGTTTTCCATCTGCGCTTCGAAGATCGCATTGAAGGTCGAGCCGAGCATGCCGCCGAACGGCATGGTCTTTTCGGCAAGGCCGCCGATCCAGAGGTCGATGTCATTGAGGCCGCTGGTCTGCGCAGTCCAGACACCGCCACGGCTGGCGAGGAAGTCGATGCGGTCAGCAGGTGCGGTTTCGGCAATACCATCGCCGTTGACATCGGCATTGCCGAGCATGAGCAGCATGGCGGCATCACGCTTTTCTTCGAGCGTGGTCGCGGCCAGGATCGTCGGGTGCTTGCCGTAGGCCGCCAGGAAGTTGACGGCTGACGCAGGCGTCTTGAGGTTCTGGGTGAACTCGATCCAGTTGGCGTAAGGCTTCAGGAAGGTGGAGCTGGTCGCCTCATACAATTGCTGGCGCGCCAGGTTGAGCGAGGGCACGCCGGTTTCACGGCCGCGCGCGATGTTCAGGGCCGCAAGGTCGAGTGGCAGGCCGAGAAGGTTGTTGCGCAGGCCGTCGATCATGAACTCGTCGATGGCATTGCCGGTTTCGATGGTCATGCCGCGGACGATGGAGGCAGCCGCCTCATCCGCTGTCAGGTCGTCAGCCGGATCGCCGCCAACATGCTGGAAGCTGACCGGATTGACGAAGGCCTTGACCAGGTCAGTGGTGATGTCGAATGCCTCCCCTGCGCCATTGATACGCGGCAGGTTCTCGGTCAGCATCGAGTGGCCAAAGCGGTAGACCGTGTGGGCGAACTCGGCGAAGATCGTCGGGTCGATGTCGGTCACGGCATTGAAGACGAAGGGGTCGATCAGCGGCTGGATCTTGCGGGCAAACTCTTCGAACACGAGGTGCTGGTATTGCATCTCGGTCGCCATCTTGGCGGCCTGGAAGAGGCGCTCGCCATCCCAGGTCAGGGTGTCGGCAAAGGCCTTGAGCGCCGCCAGCGACGCGTTTGCGCCGGGCGCGCCAGCCAGGCTGGTCAGATCGACGGCGAGCCATTCGTTGATGAAGGCGAGTTCACGGCTGGCAAGGATCGTCAGTTTCTGCTGTTCGACCTGACGGTTATGTTCAGCGTGGAAGACGTGGTGCACGGCGGTGAGGCCGATGTTCTCGTTGCCGCGGCCATCGCCGGTCACATAGTGAGCGGCAAGGAGTTCGTTGTCGAAGGTGGTCTTCTGGCCCTGCGAGTTGCGCGGCTGATCACCTTCGGTGATCACTGTATCCGCGTCCGCGGCGGCGCTGATTTTCGCCGTGGCCGGGTTGCCATCATGATCATAGGTGGTGGGAGCGGCGGCATCGGCGATGTCGTCCAGGAAGGCGTGGCCGATACGGACGGCGCCGGCAAACTGCACGCCGTCAACGATGAACGGCTGGAAGGTACGGACCGGGGAGTCCGGCGTTCCAGACACGACGATATCGTCGCTCGTGTTGGGAATGCCGTCAGCGCCAAGGCCCACAACGACCTGAGCGTATCCCGTTACCGGGTCCGCAATGAAGCGGCCATAGGTATCCGTGCGGATCAGGGGAATGTTGAGCACGTCGTGATCGACAAGTTCAATCCCGAGGAATTCAAGCGCGTTGGCCTTGATTTCGGCCCAGGTCGGAAGGCCGTAAGTATCAACACCGTTCACGACCGTGACGCCGTCGAACAGGTGGCCCGTTGCGACGGTCTTGCCGTTGACGGTTGCGTACTCACGCAGGAAGACCTGGTGGGACGGATGCGAGGTGTAGGTCTGGTTCTGGTCAACCCATGACGTCGTCATGTTCTTCGATTCATTGCCCGGGGCCGCGCCATTCATGTCGGTGGCGCGCGTCAGCACCATGAATTGCTGGCTGGCAGGCACTTCATCGCCGGTCCCGGCAATGCCATCGGGGCCGCGGGTGACAAGCGGGTCGTCCGCCATCAGGGGGATGTAGACCGTACCGCTGCCACCTTTCGTGGTCAGGTCAAGGCCATGGTCAAAGAACTGGCCAAAGTAGGTCATCCAGGAATTGTAAGGGGCGGAGAGGCCTTCATCCGGCGCGATGTTGGGCAGGAAGGCAAGATCCGTGTTGGTGATCTCGAGCTGGGTGAGCGGGTCGGTTACAGCGCCCGGGGCAACGGGCGTCATGCCCGGATTGGCCTCCTGCCATGCGGCAAGAGCGATGGGGTTGTTCAGCCAGGCAACGATGGCAGCCGGGTTGTTCACGGTCTGGTCGACGATGAGGTTGGAAATGATGCGCGGGTCGGCGTCAGCGACGCTGGCGGCAACACCATAGTCGGTGTTGGTGATGGTCGGGGCGCCGGACCCCGGCGGGCCGAGCGGCATGCGGTCGCCATCGGCGTCATTTGTGTAAACGGCATCAAGCGCGCGCGGCATGATCGAACCCGTCGAGCCCCAATGCTCCCTGCCCGGCGTCAGATTGTTGTCTGTGCCGTCCACATTGCGCAGGCCCTTGGGAACGAGATCAGTTGAAATCGCCTGGACCACGCCCAGCGACGCGACCGTGTAGGGCAGCATCGTGATCGGGTCGAACCAGTTACCCTGGGCGTCGAGGTAGATTTGCTTGAGCGGGATTCCGGCCGCGTTGGCCTCCGCTATCCTGATCTGCTCGAGGACGAATTTGAGATCCTGAGCGTTAAGCTTGAAGGCAGCCATTGGAAGTCCTTACTCTATGCTGGGAGATTTTGCTGACGACTTGGACAAGAAATTAAATGTGATTACCGTTTCTCTAATCACAAATTAACCATTTTGCATTTCTGGATATTTCATACCATTAGTCTCGCGCCGCTCTTATATCGCGGTTGGCCTTTCTTTCGGTCACGCAAAGAGTAGACGTTATTCAGCTTTGGGGACGGCGACCTCTCACGCCCCTCCCTGTCTGCGCGAACCAGACATTGCGTTCATGATTAATGCGTACCAGTTCGAGACGCTGGACGCGCAGAGCCCGCTACGCGCTGAGCGAAAGCGGCGTTGGCTGAATCAATCGCAACAATCAGGCGAGTGTCATGGTGCGACAATCAGGGTGAGAGCGGTGCTCATCCAGATTGTTGTCGCGCGGGACGGGCTGCGCGACGTTCCGCGACCGGGCGCGCCGCGGACGATCGAGGACGTGCGCACAGAGGCGGTCATCGTCAGGACGCTTGAGAGCACGCCGAGGAACGCCACCCACTGGTCCTCGCGCGGCATGGCCGAGGCCTCGGGCCTGTCGGTTTCAAGCGTGCAGAGCATCTGGCGGGCCTTCGGCCTCCAGCCGCACCGGCTGGAGA
>JBBAUA010000092.1:0-5305 GCA_040398465.1 Hyphomonadaceae bacterium
TGTGCGAACTGCATGAGCCGAGCACGGAGTTGCTGCGTGAGGCGATGGGGCGCGACCGGCGGGTGAAGATCGAACAGCGCGACGGGTTCGATGCGCTGCCGGCCTATCTGCCGCCACCGGAGCGGCGGGGGCTTGTGCTGGTCGATCCGCCGTTCGAGGTTGTGGCTGGCGCGCGGAAGGCGGACTTCGACTGGATGCTGAAGGCCGCGCGTGCGGGCGTGAAGCGCTGGCCGCAGGGCGTCTATGTGTTCTGGCGTCCGATCAAGGATCTCGAGCAGGTGGCGGCATTCGATGGCGAGCTGGCCTCGATGTTGATCGAGGAGGGCGGCGTGGCGCCGGAGAAGGTGCTGGTCGCTGATCTGTGGGTGCGCGCGATCGGCGAGGGCAAGCTGGGCGGGGCGGGCGTAGTGATCGCAAATGCGCCGTTCGGTGTGGCGGAAAATCTGCGTGCGGCGCTGCCGTGGCTGTGCGATCTGATGGCGCAGGGCGCGGGCGCGGGGTGGCGTGTGGAGAGCCCGTCGGCTGAGGTCGAGGACTAACGGCGGCTTGCGAACCAGATCGTGTGTCTCGGCCCCTTGCCATTGCTGCGGGCGCGGACGGTGACCTCTTCTACGCCGAAGCCCACGTGCTTCAGGCGCTTGGTGAAAGCGGTGTCGGGGGCGGCGGACCAGATAGCGAGAATGCCGCCGGGCCTCAGCGCGGACATCGCGGCGCCGAGGCCCTTCACCGAGTAGAGGCCGTCATTGGCGGCGCGGACCAGGCCTGATGGGCCGTTGTCAACGTCGAGCAGGATGGCGTCGTAGCGGTTGGTTGCAGTCGTGATCGCCGTGGCGACGTCGCCGCCGATCAGATGCACGCGCGTGTCATCGAGAGAGCCTGCGGTGAGCGTCGCCATGGGGCCGCGCGCCCAGGCTATGATTTCGGGGACGAGTTCGGCGACGGTGACCTTTGCGTTTGGGCCCAGCATTGCGAGCGCGGCGCGCAGGGTGAAGCCCATGCCGTAGCCGCCAATCAACAGGTTGGGCGAGGCGCCCTTGCCGAGGCGGTCGCAGGTCATGGTCGCGAGCGCCTCCTCAGAGCCGCCGACGCGGCTGCTCATGAGTTCGTTGTTGTCGACCATGATCATGTGATCATCGCCATGGCGGACCAGCCGGAGTTCGACGCCGCCGGGGACTTTTGCCGTGGCGATGAGTTCGCGAGGGATCATGTGCGCGCGGTCCCAAAGGCAAACCATATCGCGACGCCTGCGAGCGCGAGCGCGAAGATGCGACGCACGATTTTTTCGCGGCGCGGGTGGGCCAGTGCCTTCTCGAAGCCGCCGGCGAAGGCGACGATGAGCGCGTGTGCGAGCGTGGCGATGGCGAGATAGGTGAGCGTCATTGTGATGAGGACGCTTGCTGGCGCGTCGGGTCCGGCGAAGGCCGGGATCATCACGATAAAGACGGCGGCAGCCTTCGGGTTCAGCAGGTTGACGATGAGGCCACGGCGGAAGTGGCGCCGGGGCTCGGGCGGCTTGCCGGTGTCTTCCTCGCCGACCCACGCCTCCCATGCGAGATAGAGCAGGAAGAGCACGCCGCCCCAGCGCAGCGCGGTGTAGAGCAGCGGCCATGTCGCGATCAGCGCGGCGGCGCCCGTGGCGGCGATGATTGCGAGAAGGGCGAGACCTGTGGCGATGCCCGCGACGGCTTGCAGCCCTGCGATCCGTCCTTCACGCGCCGCCAGCAACGCGAGCCATGTCATGTTGGGACCAGGCGTGATTTCCATCACGATGGCGGCGATCAGGAATTCTGCGAAGGTTGGGGGCACGCATCAGCTCGCATAGTCGTAGGGGCCGCCCTTCTTGAGTGCGTTGATGTAGGCGGGGCGGGAGTGGATGCGGTCGAGGAAGGCCGCGATCATCGGGCGCGAACGCGCGCCGGCGCGGCTGCCGGCGGCTTCGAGCGGGAAGCTCATCATGATGTCGGCGGCGGTGAATTCATTCCCGGCGAACCATTGGGACTTCGAGAGCTCCTCGTCCCAATAGTTGATATGCAGCAAGACCTGCGGATCGGAGACGCGTTCCTGGACCTTGGACATCACCGATCTCAGGAGGCCGCGCATTAGACCCGGCGCGCTGTTCGGGATCTGCGTGAAGATCAGTTTCAGCAACAGCGGTGTCATCGCCGAGCCCTCGGCATAGTGCAGCCAATAGGTGAAGCGAAGGCGTTCGGGCGTGCCGGGTTTCGGTATGAGACGGCCGTCGCCGTAGGTCTCGAGGATGTATTCGATGATGGCGCCGGTCTCCGCGATGGTCTTTCCATTGTCGGTAATGACGGGCGACTTGCCGAGCGGGTGGATGCGCGTCAGTTCGCGGGGAGCCAGCATGGTCTTCGCATCGCGCTGGTAGCGCTTCACCTCGTAGAGCGCGCCGAGCTCCTCCAGCAACCACAGTACGCGCTGGGAGCGGGAGTTGTTGAGGTGGTGGACGGTGATCATTGGCTATCCGCCGCGCAGGAGGGATCAGTTTGTTGAAGCGGACGATTGCATCAGGCGGCCGCGCTCGGTGATGAAGATAACCAGCAGGGCGAGGCCGCCTAGGATGAAATGGCCGACGAAGATCGGCGTGATGGTGCAGTCGAACTGGCGCGCCACCAGGCCGCCGATGGATGCCGACACGAAGGATGACGCAAAGCCGATGAGGGCGGCGCCAGAGCCCGCGAAGGCGCCAAGGCGTTCCATGGCGATGGCGTTGTAGTTCGGCCCCTGGAAGCCGATGCAGAAGAAGGCGGCCAGCAGCAGCGTGTAGAAGATCGGGAAGTCCACCGGGCCGGCGAGTGCGAAGGCGGCGTGGATGGCGCTGACGATAACGAAGGCGATGAGGGCGGCGTGCGAGATCTTGCGCATGCCCTGCTTCTCGACGATGCGCGAGTTGATCAGGTTGGACGCCGTCATCGCGATGGCGGCGCCAGCGAACCAGAGCGGGAACTGGTCGCCGGTGGGGTAGACGTTGTGGAACAGTTGCTCGGAGGATGAGATGTAGCTCATCAGCGCGCCGAACAGGAAACCGGATGCGATGGTGTAGCCCAGCGCCTCCCGCGTGCGGATCACCTGCCAGTAGCTGCGCAGCATCGATCGCGGATTGAGCGGGATGCGGCGCTCGGGCGGGAGGGTCTCGGGCAGGCGGATCAGCACCCACAGGAACATGAATACGCCAAAGGCGGCGAGGACCCAGAAGATGCCGTGCCAGGTCATGAACTGCAGCAAGACCTGACCCATGAAGGGCGCGAGGATTGGCCCCACCATGAAAACGATCATCACAAGCGACATGACCTTGGCCATCTGCCGACCGACATAGAGATCGCGTGCTGCAGAGACGGCGATGACCCGGCTGCCGCCGGCGCTGGCCCCCATGAAGACGCGGGCCGCAATCAGCAGATCGAAGGTTGGGGCGTAGACGCAGAGAATGGCTGCGAGAACGTAGAAGAACAACGAAACGAACAGGACTCGCCGGCGGCCGAAGCGATCAGTCAGCGGCCCATATATCAGCTGCGAGACGCCGAAGCCGAGCATGTAGGATACGATGATCAGCTGCTGGTCGTTGGAGTTGGGATCGAGCACCGCCGGGCACTGGATCGGATGTTCAAGCGCCTGTGCGAGGCCGAACGACACCGCCATGTCGGGCAGGGCGGGCAGCATGATGTCGATCGCCAGAGCGTTGAGCGCCATCAACATCGCCGTCATCGTCACGAACTCCCAGAGCGGGAGCCGGCGAATGGGCGGCGATGTCGCCATCTGGGGCGAAGCGTCGGACAAGTGGTGAGCGCTCACGTAATGAAGGTTGGGCGGGTGTAGCCATGTTCCGGCGCGCTGTGTAGGGCGCTGGCTTGCGCGTGCGACTATATTTTGGGAGATCGAAGGCCCTTTCCCGTAGCTGCGAGGCAGGTCTATGCTCTTGCCAGCGCCGGAGGGGTCTCATGAAGTTTCGACTGATGCTTGGCGGGATCGCCGTGGTCGCGGCTGCGGCGCTAGCGGTGGCGCAGGAGGCGCCCCAGCCGCCGGCGGAGGAGAAGAAGGACAAGCCCAAATGGGATGTCGCCGCTCCGCCCCTTCCGACGCGGATGGTCAACATCAATGTCGATGAGGGAACCTGGATGGACGTCGATGTCAGCCCGGACGGGCGGACGATCGCGTTCGACATGCTGGGCGACATCTACACCATGCCGATCACCGGCGGGACAGCCACGCGGATCGCCGAAGGGCTCCCCTACGAAATGCAGCCGCAGTTCTCGCCGGACGGCAAGCGCATTGCGTTCACCAGCGACCGTGGCGGCGGCGACAATATCTGGCTGATGAATGTCGATGGATCTGACAAGCGCCAGCTGACCAAGGAGGAGTTCCGGCTGCTGAACCAGCCGGCGTGGAGCCCGGATGGACGTTTCATCGCGGCGCGGAAGCACTTCACCACGGCGCGCTCGCTCGGTACGGGCGAGATCTGGATTTATCACGTCGGCGGCGGCGACGGCTTTGTCGCCGTGAAGAAGGCGAGCGAGGCGCTGCAGAAGGAACTTGGCGAACCGGTGTATGCGCCGGATGGCGGCAGCTTCTACTACACGCGCAACGTCTCGCCGGGCCCAATCTTCGAGTATGCGCAGGATTCCAATGGCAGCCTGTTCGAGATCGAGAAGTACGAGTTGGCGACCGGCAAGGTAAGCACGGCCGTGCAGGGCGCGGGTGGCGCGACGCGGCCCGCGCCATCGCCGGATGGGAAGAAGCTGGCGTTCGTGCGACGCGAGCGAAACATGTCGAAACTCTATGTGAAGGACCTGGAGACGGGCGATCTCACCAAGCTTTACGATGCGTTGGATCAGGACCTGCAGGAGACGTGGGCGGTCAACGGCCTCTATCCAAATATGGACTGGACGCCGGACTCCAAGTCGATCGTGTTCTGGGCGGGCGGCAAGATCCGCCGCGTCGACATGAGCGGCGCATCGCAGGTGATCCCGTTCCGCGTGAATGACACGCGCGTGGTGATCGATCCGCCGCAGCCGAAGATCGACGTGGCGCCGGATACGTTCCGCACCAAGATGCCGCGTTTTGTGTCGGTCTCGCCGGATGGCAAGCGCGTTGTGTTCGAGAGCCTCGGGAAGCTCTAT
Organism: Hyphomonadaceae bacterium; assembly: GCA_040398465.1. Lineage (GTDB taxonomy): Bacteria > Pseudomonadota > Alphaproteobacteria > Caulobacterales > Hyphomonadaceae > UBA7672. The sequence goes on from JBBAUA010000092.1 coordinate 5,133, forward strand.
GCGAAGCAGCTTCCGGATGGCGCGCCAGCGCGGCTGACGCAGACGCGTGGGCAGGAGATGGAGCTGTTTCCGTCATGGTCGCGTGATGGCCAGCGGCTGGTCTATGTCGAGTGGACCGACGTCGGGATGGGCCGCATTCGCGTGATGAACGCCAACGGCTCTGGCGGGCGCGT
>JBBAUA010000093.1:0-5101 GCA_040398465.1 Hyphomonadaceae bacterium
CCTACAAGCTTGTCGAGGCTGATACTGGCGCTGCGATTACGCTGCGTGCGTCCTACACGGACTATCAGGGCTTCGTTGAAGCCCCGGTCAGCGCAGCAACCGCTGCGGTCATCGGTCAGGTTGCAGCGACGGGTGCCCCCGTCATCAGCGACACGACGCCGACAGAAGGCCAGACGCTCGTGCTCGACACTGCGTCGGTCGCGGATGCCAACGGTCTGGGCGCCTTTGCCCTGAAATGGCAGGCCTCAAGCGATGGCCAGACCTGGCAGGACATCGCCGGCCAAACCACCGCGGCCTACTCCCCGCAGGATGCCCTGTTCGCCAGCTTCGCACGTGGAGCTGCCGTTCAGCTCCGCGCCGTCGCAAGCTTCACGGACGGTGCTGGCAATGCGGAAACGGTCGCCTCGGCTGCCACAGCGGCTGTCCTGGCGATCAACGATGGAACTGCGGCGGTCACCATCGCCGGCGCCGCAACGGTCGGCCAGACCTTGAGCGCCAGCCTGACGGCCGATCCTGACGGCAACGGCACCACGCCGCAATACCAGTGGCTTCGCAATGGCCTCGCCATTGATGGCGCCACCGCGTCGAACTACGTCCTCGCGGCTGCCGACGGCAACCAGCAGATCTCGGTCCGTGCATCCTACACAGACCATCAGGGATTTGCTGAAGCCCCGGTCAGCGCAGCAACCGTCCGCATCCAGGCGCCAGTTACGGGCGCTCCCGTGATCGCGGACACGACGCCGACGGAAGGCAGCGTGCTCAACATCAACACCGCCTCGATCGCGGATGGCAACGGGTTGGGCGTCTTTGCCTACCAGTGGCAGTCCTCGGCCAACGGCACGACCTGGACCAACATTACGGGCGCGACTGCTGCGACGTTCACGCCGCAGGACCTGGCCGGCATCACGGCAGGCGCTCAGGCGGGGCAATTCCTGCGGATCTCCGTCAGCTTCACGGATGGTGCAGGCGTCCGCGAAACCGTCGTGTCAGCGGCGACCTCTGTCACCGGGCGGAACTGGCAGGCAGCCACCAACACCGCGGCTGCCTTTGCCGGAACGGCGGGTGATGACATTGCCCTGGGCCGTGGCGGCGCCGACTCGCTCGCCGGAAACGCGGGCGACGACACGCTGATCGGCGCGGGCGGCAACGACGTCATCAGCGGCGGCGCTGGCAACGATACGCTCGGCAACGCCGCCAACGAGGCCGGCAACGACACCTTCACGGGCGGCGCTGGCAACGATGTGATCAACGGCGGCGCAGGTACCGACATCGCCAGCTATGTTACGGCGATGACGGCGGCCTCCTTCTCGAACGCGGGGACAAGCATTGTCGTCGACGCGGGTGCAGCAGAAGGCGTCGATACTGTCAGCCTGGTCGAGACGCTTCGCTTCAACAACGTCGCTTATACGGTGGCGTCGGGCACGGCGGTGAACAACACGCTGACGGGTACTGCTGGATCCCAGATCCTGTTTGGCTTCGAAGGCGTCGACACCATCAATGGTGGCGCTGGCAACGACGTCATCGTGGCAGGCGATGGCAACGACTTCATCGTCCAGGCTGCGGCAACAGGAAACCGCGATATCGTCGACGGCGGCGCGGGGACGGATACGTTCACGCTCACCGGGGATGCGACTGCGGAATCCTTCCGGATCTACACACGCACCGAGGCGCTGGCGCTGGGCCTTACCGGCCTGCACGCCAACACCGAGATCGTGGTGACCCGCAACGGCACGACCAACGCCTCGATCATTGCCGAACTCGACAACGTCGAAGAGATCGTGATCAACACCACCAACACGACGGCGAACGATGCCAACGGCGTCGTCAACAGCGGCACGTTTGCGGGTGATACGATTGCAGTCTTCGGCGACTTCCGGCAGACGAGCCTGGATTACAGCACGATCACGATCACTGGTTCAAAAGCCAACGATACGGTCGATATCTCAGGACTCCAGTCTGATCACCGCGTGGTGTTCGCGTCTAACGGGGGAACGGATACGATCCTCGGTCAGGCACGCGCTCAGGACGTCTTCGGCGGTCAGAGCCTCAACGACCTGCGCACGGGCGTCGCTGCTCTGGCCTCCACGGTCGGCGAGACGTCGGCTGCCAGCTCGCAGCTCCCGGCCTTCGGGTCTTCCGACGGTCTGGGCGCTCTCCTTGCGGGGCAATCCCGTCAGGCGCTGCGCGAGATGGTCTCCGATCATGCGGCTACTAACCGCAACAGCCACCACAGGATGGAAGCGAATGCGCATGACGAGCAGTATCTGACGGAGCTCCGGCTGCAGCCGGACCGGTCATCGTCCAGCCATGACTTCGGTCGGACCATGGTTGAAAATGCGGACCATGACGTCCGGCCGCTCGACCTGGCCCAGAAGGTCAATCTGGCGGTGGCTCCTGAAGCTAAGCTCAACGATATGGCTCTCGATCTGCGTCACCTGAGCCTGCCACAGTACGACCTCGTGCCGTGCTGAACATGAACAGTCGCCAGACCTGAATTGCATCGGGTCTGGCGCCTGGTGCTATCGTGAATAGGATGAAGGCTATCGGTGGATCTTGCCGCCGGTGGCCTTCATTGCGAGATATGGCCGGCGATCAGCCCTGTCATCGGTCATGTGGAAGCGGCGCTGAGGTGGGCACACCAGCGTGGGCAAGGGTTTGGCGGATTTCGATCAACGCCGACCTGACCCCTGCGTGTGGAAGTGCGCGAGGGATCTTGGTCGCGGAGACGAAGTTTACAGATCCCAGCTCTCCGGACGGTTCAGGCGAGCGATCAGGTCGGTGCGCCCCCGCTCGGGCAGGGCAACAGTACTACTGCGCGATCAGGCGATTATCTCCCGATCCAGCGCTATCAGGCGCTGAGCATCCAGTTCCAGCGTGCGCCGCCTTTAGGCGCGCTTCACACGTCCTGACGTTGGATCTTGGCGGATCGGAAGCAGTTGTTCGAAAACAACCGCCGGACGTTGGCCAGTTGTGTGAACATGGCTGTTGATTTTTTACCCCCGAGGGACAGCAGAATTGCGAGATCTGGACCCTCTGCCTACCCCGTTGCGGGTGCGGTGTCTCTCAGACGTAGAGGGTCTCAGAGCGGCTTCCGAGGCTTGGACACCATCTGGACACCAATGCACAAAGACCTGCCAAAAATGGCGGGTGGTCTCCAGCCAGGTCATTGATTTTACTGGCGCGCCCGAGGAGATTCGAACTCCTGACCCCCAGATTTGTAGATTCAAATCGTCCGTATACAGACGTTACCTCTTGTTTCCCCGAATTGCAAAAGCCGTTGGTACGTCGACATAACTTGTGTCTTGGCGTTTTTTGGAGTCGTCGCTCGGCAGACGACGTTTCTCTGGGAATTTCTACATATTTTCTAGATAGGGCGGTTTGTGGCGGCGGTCTGGGAACGAATTTGGGGGCCAGCGTGCGCTATTTAGAAAATGTAGAAATTCCGGCTTGAAAGGCTCCGGCGAAGCCCAAAAAATCTGAGGGTAAGCGCGCCGAACTCGCGCGCCATTTTCAGGCTAACAGGGTGGGGCCAGCCGAGGTGGCATCCGCGGTAACCGAAGCCTTGTTGCTCCGTTGGCCAATGCCGCCCGATGGATGGCCGTACTACGAACTCGCCGACGCAGGCCGGCGGTCAGTGTCCGGGATGCGGCTGAGGCGAGGGCGGTCGGGCGACATCTCTTTTCTCTTCACCGGGAAAACGAAGCAAACGGACGGCAGCTTCAAAAGCGCCCAGTTTGTCCTTGGGAAGTGGAAGGCGGACGGATCCGGCCTGTCCCTCGTCAAGGCTCGGGACGCCGCAACCGCTCTCAAGGCCCAACTTCGCGCCGGGAACGATCCACGGACCAAACCGTACCCCCTGACGCCCGACGAAGAAGAGGCGGCCAAGTCCGTAACGCTGAGGTCCGCCTATGACCTCTACAAGGCCGCCCGGACTGGTAAGAAGCGCAAGCCTTTGGCTCCCTCTACCCAGGCCGAACACAAACGGATCGTCGAAGTAGCCCTCAAGCAATTTGCCGACCGTCCGCTGGCGGACTTTAGTGGTGATCCGCGCGAGCTGGTGAAGCACTTCAATCAGGTCGCCGAGCGAACACCTGCCGAAGCCAATACACAGATGCGCGTGCTTCGGGCTGTCTGGAATCGCGCTCACAAGGTTATGCCCGCCAAGGTCCCGGCTGCGCCAGCAATCTGGGACATGAACGAAGTCGTTCCGCGCAACGCTGGCTTTGTCACAAGGGAAGTGAAGTCGCTCTGGCGCTCCATCGAGTGCCTGGAACATCAGATGGCGCGCAAGGCGGCGTTCGTGCTGCTGTTTCTCGGGCTTCGCGAGGGAGCGCTTCTGGGCATGCAGTGGTCGGACATCGACCCCGTTGAAAAGACCCTGGTGGTAAGAACCAAGGGCGCCAAGACCCTGCTGTTGCCCACGCCCGATGTGATCCTGTCGCTGCTGACAGCTCGAACGGTCGAGAACGATTTCGCGGGCGACAATCCGTTTGTATTTCCCAGCCTGCGCGGGCCGCGCCGGCCTACCCTGGATTCCACCGAGCGGGAGGGGTGGCGGCATGTCGACAAGATCGACTTCAGCTCATTGCCGCCGCCCGCGGCCTACGTTGCTCAGAAGCAGGAGGCAGCTCGGACTCATCCGCACGTGTTTCGTCATACCTATCGTACGCTTGCGACCGCCGCAGGCGCGAGCGAGATCGCGATCCGCTTGCTGATGGGGCACAGCCTTCAAGGCGATGTCAGCTTCGACTACCTCACTGCGGATCTGGATTGGCTTCGGCGCGCGCAGGGATCGATCAGCGACTACATCTTGACCGCCGCCGGCATGGACGGGAGCTTCGCATTCGACGAGCGCGCGTTTAGATAGAACGGATTGTCTGGCCTCGGCTCGACCAATTACCCCAATGACTATTCAAGAATTCGACTCCCTGTGCTGCGCACCCATCAATGCGCCCAATAATCGGCTCGTCGACGACTTTGAGGGATGATGAGCGAGACAGTGAGACGGCTCGGATTGTGAACAGGCGCCAGAAGAGGACCCCTCGGCTAGTTGCGAAATCAATCGTGCAGCGCGCCCACGGGCTCCCTGATCCCACGCCGG
>JBBAUA010000094.1:0-4875 GCA_040398465.1 Hyphomonadaceae bacterium
ACTACGGCTTCCTGGATCTGGAAACAGCGGCGCGCATGGACGCGCGCTGCGACCCTGCCCTGTCGACGATGGCAGGCGACTGGCTCGCTCATTATGTCGACAGGCGATACGATCTTGTCGATCACGTACTCGCTCATGTGCGGGCGGGCAACCACGCTCCGATGCGCTGGAACAACGCGCCGTCCCGCGGGACCCACAGCCACATCGCCTTTGAAGAAGCGCGTGAGGCCGGCCTCAGGTCAGGCATTCTTGTCCCGCTTGCGGGCCCGCGCGGATCCAGCCTTCCGGGCGCCGCGATCATGATTGGCTCCTCCGCGCGCGAGACAGAGTTCAGCAGGATGTTCGCCGGGCGCCTCCCCGAGCTCGTCTCACTGGCTCATCTGTTTCACGCTGGCGCCGTCGGTGAACTCCTGCGTCGGCATGACAATGCCGCCAGCCTGTCCGGTCGCGAGCGCGATGTCCTTCAGTTCATTGCGCGCGGAGAGCGGATAGACCAGGTCGCGCACCGCCTGTCACTTGCACGCGTCACTGTCGAGCTTCATCTGCGCAATGCCCGTAGGAAGCTGCGCTGCAGGACGGTGGCCGAAGCCGTCGCGCGTGCAATGCTTTATGGTGAGATACAGCCCTAGGTGAGCTGTCAATCTGGCTGGGGGACATGACGGACGGGCTTTCGGGACGGCGAACTGAGCGCGCCACAGGCCTGCTCCGGAAAATCACAGGCCTGCTCCGGGGTGCACCTGAAGCGCGCGCCGGGACAAGCAGGACTCCTGACTGGCTCGCGCGAGGTGTTACGGAGATGACCTGAGGCGGCAGGGGCTCTTTGCAGCAAGCATCCATGCTCCGCAGGGTCGGCCTCCAGCGGGCGAACTGTGGAGCCGAAGAGACCTCACAGAAAGCCCGCTGAAGGCCCAGCAGGAAGTTACCCCTGCCTTGCGACTACGCGGCCCGTCCCCCAACACCGTGTTTCTACCGCGACCTGCAGCTCCCGGGAAACCTACTGAAATCCTCAGGTCTGAAGCAGGCAAAGTCAGGCAGACCCGGGATGGTGGCGACGGCCTCGTCCCGCATTGATCGTCACCCCGCCACCGCCCGTCCTGGCGGCTGCCGCCGCCGCAACGGCAGTTGCGACCGCGCCGTCATGCGCTGACAGTCGCGCCGTCATCGTCGCCAGTCGCCTCTCCTGGACCTGCACCTGGCGCGCTGATTTCTTCGGCTCATTCTGAAAGTGCGCGAGCGGCGTCTTCAGATCGCGCTCACAGCGCCGCATAGGGGTTGCAGGATCGAACCTGGACCACTGCTCCAGGTCATCGCGCCAGGTGCAGGGCCTGGATGCCAGCTGCGGCCCGAACCCCGGCGCCTGCATGATTGCGTCGCGATCGATGTCGCCGGCGCTCTCGATCCCGAACGAGGCGAGCTGGGTGATCCGTGACTGACCGATGCCACTCGCACTGTCACACTGCAGCAGAATGTCTCGAGGACGGCTTTCAGCTGTCCAACGCGCCGCGCTCGGCCTGAGCGGGCAGACCGATGGCCCGCCCCAAGTTACATCACTCATGTGGACGCCCCCAAAGATTCCGGGCGCCCGTCAGTTGCCTCCGGATCTGGGTCTGGCTGGTCCGGGTCGTGGAGGATACTGCCGATCTTCGTCGCCTGCCTAAAGCTGTGGCCCCCTGCTCTTTCAATATGTCTGCTTGCGGGCCTGCCACGATCCGCAATGTTACCGGGCCGCACAATCTGCAAGTCGTGTACAAGCGTAGGACAGCCTGCATCATGCGGGCTGTCACCAGGCGCCTTTTCGGGCGGGTGGCTTGCTGCGCCGACCAACTCGCTGGAGCTGCTCATGGATTTTTCTGTCCGGCATTGCATCGGCAGAGCCCTGGTCGGGGCAGCGGTGCTCCCCATGTCGGCCTGCTTCAGCTTTGACGCCAAGCCGTTTGAGCTCGACATACCCGCGGAGCAACTTCGTATCAGCGCGGAGATGACAAGCGGCCTCGGCCTGCTCGCTCCCGAAACGCCGCCCTCCCCGGAGGCTGCTGATCAGAGCGTTGCGCAGGCGCAGCCGGAGACACCGCTGATCCAGGATCAGCTGGTCAGCGCAGCAAATGCAGAGGGGCCTCCAGGCGAATGGAATTCCCAGATCGGAGCTGATGCTTCTGCGGAGAGTGATCGCATCGTTGTGACAGGGCAAAGGCAGGCATCTCGCCGCGTGCCCGATTATTCGCCGGATGAGACGGCGGCCCTGATCTGCCTGATGCAGAAGATTGGTTTTGATGACGGCAATGCGCGCAAGGCGCATGCGGCGACCCTGGTCGTGCGCGATATGCGGGTCGCCATGACGGCAGGCCGGGCGACACAAGCCGAGATCGAAACGGCCGAACGCAGGCGCGAGGACGCCGTCCAGGGCGCTCTCAGCCCGCTCCCGGTTGTCGACATCTTCTTCAGCCCGATCGTCCGAAAGAGGGACCTGCCCCAGCCTTCCTACAAGGGCGTCAATCTCGAGGACATCACATCTGTTTCCGTCTTCGAGAATGGAAGGGAAGTGACGGTGGTTTCGGGCGCGGCGCGAAACACTGGCAAGACCAGGATGGAGATGCCTCCGCTTACCCTGGAGGCGCTGGATCGCTGGGATTTCGTCCTGTCCGGTCAGTCGTCCTTGCTGCCTTTCCAGTATCTCGAGCCTGGTGAAGCAAGATCCTTTGATATCCGCCTGCTCAACCCGCCCAGGAACACCAGCGACGTCTACGTGCATTTCGCGCCGCCCTTCCGTTACAGATGGCCGCGCGACTGTGCGTTCTTCGATTCAGCAAGGTCGACGTCCGATGGCCTGCTTGGCGAGCTGCCGGCATCGCAGTCCAGGTCAGTGTGGGAAATCATCGACGACCAGCTCGATGCTTACAGCCTGGCGAAGGCGCCCGAGCCGGCTGAGGGGGCGGCTGCCAACACCTATTCGGCAACGGAACTCAATTCGCTCACGCGATACTTTCGTCGTGAAGCCGCCTGGGCATGGGACTGCCGGGAGTCAGCAAGGTCCGAATGCGCTGGCGCAGATCAGCGCCTGCAATGGCGGGACATGTTTGCGATCGCCGAGGCGGCCGACGAGGCCTGGGATGCGGTCCAGGCGTTCAAGGCTGTCGAGCGGGCGCAATCGGAGAAGGCACTCACAGCCCCGGCAGTGGCGGATGCGGACAAGGTTCGCAGATATGCGATCAGGACTCTCTCGGCGCTTGGGGAGGTTGCCCTGCGACGGGCCGGGAGCAGTGTTCCCGACGTTGTCGTGGAGGTAACGGCATCCAGAATGAAGCTCGACCAGGCGGGTCTGTACCTGGAGGTCGCCGGCCGCATGAACAACGGGGCGTCAGAAGCGCGTCGCGTTGACGCCCTGCTGATTGCCCTTGTCGATCGTTTCGGCCTGCCTCTCAGCAGCGTCACGCTGGACACGAACGCGTTGCTTCCAGCGGGAGGCAGCCAGGCGTTTCTGCAGAGAATTCCCGTCCTGCGGGGCGGAAGCCGACCAGCGCTGTCGACAAAGACGGCAGGGGTCATCGGCAGAGCTCCGCCTGAGGATATTCCCTGGCAGATCCGCGTGGGCGCGATGGGGCGGACGAACGCGGACAACAGTCAGCCTTCAGACGGCAGTCAGGTTCGGAGCGAAGAGTGACAGGCAGGTATTTCGCCTGCGGATGACGAGCGGCCTGCTATCGTCGTGATCGGCATAACGTCACGCTGCAACAGCGCCCACTATCGGGCTCGCTGTGAACCGGCGTGGGGTCCGGACATCGATCGGCACGCCATCGCGTTGATTTAGCAGGATGACAAGGGATCCCTCGCCGACGCCGGTTCACAGCGACCAGCGGCACGATGGGTGGTCCAGAACAGCCGGCGCAGGTGACACACACATGGATGGCGTAGATTTCATCGGGGACATTCACGGCTGTGCAGAGCAACTGGAGCGTCTTCTCCAGAGGCTCGGATATGTGCGCCGGGATGGCGTCTGGCAGCACAGCGAACGACGCGTCATCTTTCTGGGCGACTTCATCGATCGCGGACCGGAACAGCGCAGGACGCTCGAGATTGTCCGGCCCATGGTCGAGCACGGAGGCGCATCAGCCGTGATGGGCAATCACGAGTTCAATGCCATCTGCTACGCCACGCCCGCGCGAGACGGCTTTGTCCGTCCGCACACCGACAAGAACCGGCATCAGCATGCGGCCTTTCTCGCGGAGTACCCGTTCGGGTCGCCTGAGCATCGCGACATGATCTCCTGGTTCATGACGCTGCCGCTCTTCATGGACACAGCAGCGTTCGGTGTCGTGCACGCATGCTGGTGCGAAGACAGCTTCAGGACGCTTCGGCCGCATCTCACGGACACAGGACGCCTCTCCGAACGCACATTGAGTCTCTACGAAGACAAGAGCTCTGGGGTGCATCGGGCGGTCGAGACGATCCTCAAGGGACCGGAGCATAAGCTGCCTCCGGCGTTCGCATTTACCGACAAGGACGGGACCCCACGTTCGGAAGCCCGCCTGAAATGGTGGACGTCGCCAGATCTCGCGGTTTCGCAGCGACTTGAGTTCGGAGGCGCCAGCCTCACCGCGGCGCAGCTGGCCGAGCTGGATCTTCTCCCGCCACCGCCGGCACACCCTGCCCCCGACAAGCCTGTCTTTGTCGGGCACTACTGGCTCAGAGGCGAGCCAGGTCCGTTGTCCGAGCGGGTTGCCTGCATCGACTACAGTGTCGCCAAGGGCGGCAAGCTGGCGGCCTATCGGTGGAATGGCGAGGCTGCTCCCGTCAAAGACAACTTTGTTTGCGTGGGCTGATCGAGCGCGACTGTGGCATGCGCGGCGGGACGGTTGATCCCAAGGTCCGCAAGGCGCT
>JBBAUA010000095.1:0-4747 GCA_040398465.1 Hyphomonadaceae bacterium
TGTCACCGGTCAGCTGGCGTTTTCGGACGTGTACGTTGATCAGTACAAAGAGGATTGCCGCAGTTGCGGCAATAAAGACACAGGGTGCGATTCCCACCGGCCCGATCCAGACGCCCATGGCGCCGAGCAGCTTGGAATCACCCCGCCCCAGCCCGTCCCGCTTGCGTAAAGCGCGGTAGGCGAGCTCCACCGCCAGCAAGCCGCCAAAGCCCAGCGCCGCCCCCGCCAACTGCTCCAGCATCCGCTCCGGATAGAACAGCTGCGCCGTCAGCAGGCCGCATAGCAGCAGCGCCGCGTTCAGCACGTCCGGCAGACGGAATGTGCGAAAATCGATCGCCGCGAGCACCAGCAACAGCCAGCCGAACACACAAGTCGGCACAAACATGTAGGCCGGCGTCACGAACCAGGCCCACACAGCAATGCCGACAGCGGCCAGCTCGATGATTGGATAGGCGGGCGAGATCGCGGCCCCACACCCCCGACACTTCCCCCGCTGCAGCAGCCAGCTCAGCACCGGCACAAGCTCCAGCAGCCCCAGCCGCCGCCCGCACGCCTCGCAGGTGGACGGTGCGCCCGCCCACGTCCCGCCACGCGCCAGCCGCGCAGGGACTGCCGCTGCCGCCGATCCAACAAGTGGCGAGGCGAGCGCGACATAGATGTTAAGGAGAAACAGGCCATCGCCCGGCGGCATGTCTTTACCTAGCGTTCCAGCTGGCCAACATGTGTTGATACCCTGCACGCATGCAACTTGCATGCTGATCTCAAACGTTCCGGAGCCTGCCATGAAGCCGAAATCCAGCAAACGGGAAGCGGGCTTCTCGCTGATGGAGCTGCTGGTCGCGCTCGTTATCCTGGCCCTGATCGTCGGCCTCGTCGCCCCGCAGGTGCTCGGCTATCTCGGCCGCGCCAAGACGGACTCCGCGAAAGTGCAGATCGACCACCTGAAATCCTCGCTCAGCCTCTACCTCGTCGACATGGGCCGCTACCCGTCCTCAAGCGAAGGCCTGGAGTCGCTCGTGAAGGCGCCCCCCGGCGCCGCCAACTGGCGCGGCCCCTATGTCGAGGACGGCCAGGTCCCGGCCGACCCATGGGGCAAACCCTACGGTTACGAGCTCACCCCCGACTCCCGCCCGCGCGTCTTCACCCTCGGCGCCGACGCCGCGCCGGGAGGCGAAGGCGAGAGTGAGGACGTGGGCTAGGTCCGCTCGAACCGAGCCCGCAACCACCGCCCCACGCCCAGCGCCACCAAAATCCCCACCACGTCCGCGGCAAAGTCGAGCACATCGCCCGACCGCCCCTCATCGCCGCGCGCCTGCACCAGCTCGATGCCGCCGCCCAGCGCCACCATGTGCGCCACCCAGAACCACAGATAGCGGCGCGGCAGCACCAGCACGCCCGGCCCGGTCAGGCACGCAAACGCCAGGGCGTGGAAGATCTTGTCCTGGAACGGTATCGTCGGCGGCGGCCCCACATCCGGCGCGATGAACAGCCACGCCGCCAGCGCCATGCCGAGCCCGGACACGACGCCCAGCCCTGCCCACATCGCCCGCTCGCCCTGCTTCGGCATCTGCATCACTCCACGCACAGACCCTGTCTATCGACAGACTCACCCGACTGGTATTAAGCCCACCTCTCCGCGACGCTCCAGCATGCGTCGCTCATACGAGGCTCGCCGTCGCGCTCATGATCCGTGACATGGCTCCTGAGGACATAGACGCCCTCGTCGCGATCGAGCAGGCCTGCTTCGCAGCCGGCTACGCCGACAAGATGATGTCGCGCGATGATTTCGCCGAAGTGCTGGACGACGACCACGCCGCCCTGTTCTGCGCAATGGAGGGAGACGCCATCGCCGGCTACGCCTTCCTCATCCTCGAAGACAGCGTCGCCAATTTCGACAGCCTCGCCGTCTCCCCCGCCCATCAGGGGAAGGGCCTCGGCGAGCAGCTTTTTCGCCATGTCGAGCGTTACTGCCACGAGAACGCCATTCCGCGACTCAATCTTGAGATCAAGGAAACCAGCTATGCGCTGCTGAAGCGCTATCACGGCTACGGCTACAAATGCTTCGAGATCGAGCCCGGCTTCTATGCAGACGGGTGGGGCGCAATCAGGATGTGGCAAGACTTTGAGGTATGACTGGATCCTGATCGCGGACGACCTGCGGGACCTCGCCGCCCTCGGCGCGCCGTTCCGCATGATGACGACACGCGACTATGTCCTGCAGCCGAAACTTCTGTCCGGCTCGCGCCCCAAGATCATCAACCTCGCGCGTAACTACAATTACCAGACCGACGGCTACTACGCCTCGCTCCTGGGCGAGGCCCGCGGCCATCGCGTCGTCCCCACGGTTGAGACCCTGCTCGACCTCTACGACCGCGAAATTCCGGACGACACCGCCTCCATCCTCGAAGAGCTCCTGCACAAGGACCTCAACAAGAACCCGGCCAAGGGCCCCGTCCCGGAACGCCTCGTCGTGTGCTTCGGCGAGGTCGAGGACGAACGCTTCCGCAAGTTCGGCCGCCAGCTCTTCGACTGGTATCGTGCGCCCGTCGTGATCGTCACAACCACCACCAACGGTTCGCCCGGCAAGTACAAGATCAAGCGCATCCGCATCACGCCCTTCACCAAACTTGAGGACGATGAGCTCGACTTCTTCGTGAAGAGTCTCACGGCCTACACCGGCCGCACCTGGAAGAGTCCGAAGGCCCGCGTCGTCCCCAAATGGTCGATCGCCGTGCTGCACGACCCCAACGAGAAGCTCGCCCCTTCCAACCTCGAAAGCCTCGAACACTGGGCCCGCCTCGCCGAAAAGGACGGCGTCGAGATCGAACCGATCACACGTCGCGACTTCAACCGCCTCGGCGAATTCGACGCCCTGATGATCCGCGAGACGACCTCGATCAAGAACCATACCTACCGCTTCGCGCGCAAAGCCGTCGCCGAAGGCATGCCGGTGATCGACGACCCCATCTCGATGATTCGCTGCACCAACAAGGTCTATCTCTGGGAGCGGCTCGTCGGCGCAGGGCTCCCCGCGCCCGAGACCATGATCATCCAGGACAAGACAGACCTCGAAGACGTCGCCGACCGCCTCAACTTCCCTGTCGTCCTGAAAATCCCCGACGGCTCCTTCTCGCGCGGCATCCGGAAGGCGTCCTCGATGCAGGAACTCCGCGAGATCGTTGCGCAATTCCTCGAAGACTCCGACCTCTGTATCGCCCAGAAATTCGTCCCAACCGAATTCGACTGGCGCGTCGGCGTGCTCGACCGCCGTCCGCTCTTCGTCTGCCAGTACAAGATGGCCCGCGGCCACTGGCAGATCATCAAGCACCAGGAAGGCGGCGAGTCCGTCGAAGGCGGCCACAAATCCATCCCCGTCGCCGAAGCCCCCGCTGACGTCGTCGACGTCGCCGTCCGCGCCGCCAACCTCATCGGCGACGGCTTCTACGGCGTCGACCTCAAGAGCGGCCCCGACGGCCCCATGGTCATCGAAGTCAACGACAACCCCAACCTCGAACACGGGGTCGAAGACGAAGCCGACCGCGACGTCTGGAACAAACTCACCGAATGGTTCGTGAAGCGCCTGAGCGCTTAGCGCTACGGTCAAGCATCAGAGAAGCCCTCTTCCTGAGTAGGCCCTGAAGCGTCCATCTTCGATGGCCCCGGCAGCCGTCAGGGCAAGAAGTCCAGCGCGCGTCGCCTCCCCTCACGCGGAAGGCGCACACGACCATCCCAGGGCTTGCGCATGATCGGATGCCTTCTTACCGTGTCGCTGCGTGTTCAACGGGGGCGTAGGTCGATGCATCGCAGTACAGTTTTCGTCGGACTGATCGCCGCCTGCACAACCATCTTAGGTTGCGCCCCTGCCACGACATCTGCGCCGGCCGAAGTTGAGGCGTCCGCGCCAGCCGGAGTTGAGGCGCCCGCCGCGTTCGTTGCTGGCGAAGGCGAGCCCCAAACCTGGGAGCCGCTTGCTGAGGATGATCCAGCGATGGCGGCGCTTGCCGTCGTCAAGTTCAACGACCTGCCCAATCTTTCAGACATCAGCGCGGTGCGGGTTTTCGGAACCGGGAGCGGAGATCCAGCGATGAACGGCCTGAAGGTCTATCTGGCCTTCGTCTCGCCGCATGACCAAAGAGCTTTTCTTCTGGGCGACTTCCTTGACTATCGCGTCATCGCGGCCTCGCCCGGACGCATCGATCTGGAATACGATGAAGACTTCATGCTTGCCGACGAACCCCGGCGCCGCACGGTGCGCACCATCGTCAGCTGGACGGAGAAGGCGCAAGAGCCATCTCCAAATCCGGAATTCCCATCAACGGTAACCATGAGCCCGGCGAAGTAGCGGCAGGGCCTTGCCTTTGCGCCTGGGGGACGATTGCCCAACGCGCCGCCCTCGGACCTGCTCGAACGTTTGGAACCGGGCTGCCGGCGAAAGGCTGCTTCCGGCAAGCTTCAGCCGTAGCCTGATGCTGCTGCCTGCGTGACAACTCAGTGCGAAAGCGGTCGTTCAGAGCGGTTGGTGGCGACGACCAAGATGGGGCGGTGGGCTCAACCCGGCCGATTCCAGACATGTGCGCCCCCCACGCATACGCCCGGACATGGAATGCGCGCTCAAACCAACGGAGCGAGCGATGTCCGCATCCCTTAGACGATCCCGACACGCGCGCGCATCGCTTCGCGGTAAAACTCGCTCGCATCGCCGCACGCAACGCCAGGGCCAACGAACCGTGCCTGTTCGGCATCCATG
>JBBAUA010000096.1:0-4507 GCA_040398465.1 Hyphomonadaceae bacterium
CATCGTTCCGAAACGAAGAAAAACCGCGGCCGCATCGATGGGGACTAAGGGCTAGCCCCAGCTAGCGGTTTCGTCTCGTTTGACTACAGCCATTAGTTGTCGTCGAGGGGGCGGCGACGTGTCTGACGAAACTCCGAAAACAAGACTTGCAGTTGAGCTAGGCGAGGCCGCACGCCTGCGCGTCTTGATCCGCCGCGCCGAGCTCGTGAACGGGCGCATTGCCGGCGCCCGGCTTGCGCAGCCAGCCGACGCTGCCGCGCTCGCCGCACTTCTCTCACACGAAAGCATCGGCACGCGCATCTACACGATTCCTGGTCCGATCAACGCCCAAACGATGGAGCGCTTCATCGGCGCCCACCTTGAAGAGCGCGCACGGGGTGAGGACATCCTGCTCGCCTCTTTCAACGCCATGGGCGAAGCGAGGGCCTATTTCGACGTGCAGGTCTGGCTGGAATGGTCGATCGCCAAGTTCGGCGGCGCGTGCGGCCTCGCCGCCGTCGAATAGTGCTTCGACCAGCTCGGGGTCACCCGCATCTGTGAGACGACCGCGCGCGACAACGACCGTTCTATCCGCCTCTTGTCGCGCCTCGGTTTCGTCCAGATGGGCGAGGTGATTTCCATCAAGCCAGATGGCGGGACGCGACCATCCATTTACTGGGAAATGTCCAGCGAAGGCTGGCGCAACGCCCGCTCCCTCAAACAGACTGGCTGATCGATAGCCACGAATTTGCACAAAATTCGGGGGGCTTCCCCCCCGCCATTCTTAAGCCGCCCTGCGCATCCTTTAGCCGGGACACGAGGCGAGCTCCGATGAACACTGCGGCTATCCAGAACCAGCCATCGATCGAAAAGCGTGTCGCTCAACAGGTGCGCCGCGACCTGATGATCTTCGCGGGATTCATCGCGGCAGGGTTCATCCTGTCGGTGAACCTCGACGTGGTCGGGCTGATCAACGCGTGGGCCACCGATTTCGAGCACCTTCAATTGTCGAAATTCATCGGCACCGTAATCATCGCGAGTGTCGGCCTCGCCCTGTACATCATCACCCGCTACCACACTCATATCAGAGCCCTGCGAGAGCGCCTCCAGGCCGAAGAGCGCGCGCGCCGCGTCGCCATGCACGACCAGCTTACTGGCCTGCCGAACCGGCGGCACCTGAAGGGCGTGCTCAACTGGCTGCTGAGCGAGACGGACGGCGGCAAGCGCCTCGCCGTGGTGATGCTCAACCTCGACAAGTTCCGTGAATTCAATGACGCGCACGGCCGTCCCGCTGGCGACGAAATGATGATCCACGTTGGCAAGGTGCTGAACGTCCGCGCCGGCATCGATGGCTTCGTGGCGCGCCTCGAGTCGGATGACTTCGTCGTACTGCTACCCAATCAGGCCGAAGACGAACTTATGGAGTGGCTCTCCGCCACGCTCACGGCGATCGAGGCGCCCATCATGTCCGGCGACAAGTGGCTCACGATCAGCACCACCGCCGGCGCCGCCGTCGGCCTGGCGGACGGCCGCGACGCTGAGACGCTCCTCCATCGCTCCAGCCTCGCCCTGCGTCGCGCCAAGGATGCGCATCGCGGCTGGTTCGCCTTCTTCAAGACCGGCATGGACGACCTCGTGCGCCAGCGCGCGTTGTTCGAAGGCGAACTCGCTGCCGCCGTCCGCGAAGACCAGATCGCACCGTACTTCCAGCCCTTGGTGAACCTGCAGGATGGCAGCGTGCGCGGCTACGAAATCCTCGCCCGCTGGACACACCCGACACGCGGTCCCATTCCGCCAACTCACTTCATCCCCGCCGCCGAAGCCAGCGGGGCCATCGGCGAGCTCACGTTCAACCTCCTGCGCCGCGCCTGCGCGGAGGCCGGCAAACTTCCCGGCACGCCACACCTGTCCCTCAACGTATCCCCGGTTCAGCTCGAGCAGCCGGACTTCGCGCACGAACTGCTCAGGATCCTGGAAGAGGCCAACTTCCCGCCGGCTCGCCTCGAAGTCGAACTCACGGAAGCCGCGCTGGTGACCGACCGTGATGCCGCCCGCGCAATCGTGGATGTGCTGCAGGCCAAGGGCGTGCGCCTCGCCCTCGACAATTTCGGCACCGGCCATTCCAGCCTCCTTCAGCTGCGCCAGCTGCCATTCGACAAGCTGAAGATCGATCGCTCCTTCGTCCGCGCGATGATCACCGACAAGGAGGCGGGCGTCATGGTCCGCACCATGATCTCGATGGCAAAGAGCCTGAGTCTCACTGTTGTGGCCGAGGGTGTCGAATCCGAAGAGCAGGCCCGCATCCTTGCCGGCCTGGGATGTGACATGGCGCAAGGCTATTATTTCGGCCGCGCCATCGCCCACGTCGACCCGCAGCAAGCCGCGCGCCGCCCAGCGGAAGCTACATCCTGAGCCCGATTTCCTTGAGCCGGATCTCAAGGAAGTCCTGAGCCTTCAGCGGCTCGGGATACCTGTTCGGCCGCTCCGCCGAGATGGTGCCGGGCAGGGTGGTGATCGCGTAGTCCGGATTGAAGTGCAGGAAGAACGGCGTGGAATAGCGCGGAAAGCGCGAACGCTCCGGCTTCGGGTTCACCACGCGATGCGTCGTCGACGGCAGCACATCATTCGTCAGCCGTTGCAGCATGTCGCCGATATTCACCACCAGAGATCCCGGCGGCGGATTGACCGGCAGCCATTGTCCATTGCGGTGCAGAACCTCCAACCCGCCTTCTTCCGCCCCGAGCAGGAGCGTGATCACGTTGATGTCCTCGTGCGCGCCCGCCCTGACTGAGCCTTCCGGCGGCGGCTCGGTCTGCGGCGGATAGTGCAGAAGGCGCAGGATTGAGTTTCCTTCCTGCACCTTGTCGTTGAAGAAGTCCGGCGGAAGCTTCAGGTGCATTGCGATAGCCTGGAGGATGTCCAGCCCGAACGTATCGAGCGCGCTGAACATCTCATTTGTCGCTTCCCTCCAGCCCGGCACTTCCTTCACATAGAGGTTGGCGCCCATCAGGCCGGCATACTTGTGGTCCCGCGAAAGCTCACGCGCCACATGCCAGAACTCCTTCAGGTCCTTCGCCTTGGCGCCTTTGGCCACCTCGGTTGCGAAAGGCGTATAGGCGCGCTGGCCGCCTCCGCCGGGAATGAAATAGCCGCGCTTTGTTTCATCCAGCAGCGCAAAGAACTTCTTTCCGGCGCCAACGCCGGCGTCGATCACCGCCTGGTCGATGGGGTGATCGCTGATCACCGCGAATCCTGTTTCGCGGAAGCCCTGTCCCAGCCGCTCAGCGAACGCCTTCGGGTCTTGCGTCCAGAGTTTGTAGGAGATGGGTTCGAACAGGCCGGTTGTCGTGGTCATCGCTGGCTCGCAGGGTTCCTGAATACAGGCGTTGCTGCCTCACGCTGGTGCGCAAGCAGCGAGGCCGCTACATCGGCAGTATATAAGGAGACGGTGACAGATGCCCATGGCCTCCGGAGCCCCGATTTTCCTGCTTTTCACAGGTGTTCTGGTGAGCGCCCCGGGTCGCGGCCAGCACAGGGCCGGCGTCTGATGCCTCACGACGTCCTGCGGATGCGGCGCGATTTGTCCGGCCCGGTCGAAACGACACAAGTGCCACAAGGGGTCGTTCTTTTCACACTGGGACGAAATCCCGAAAAGAGGCTGGTTCAGGCGGCGCATGGCGTTCTCGAAGCGGGCTTCTGGGAGGGCGGAGGCGGCGCGCCGATCTTTCGCCAGTGGTGGAAGGCCCTGCGCAAGGACAAGGAGTTTGATCCCGAACTCGTCTTTCTCGCCATGGATGGCGCAGCCGTCATTGGCATCGCCCAGTGCTGGACCTCCGCATTCGTGAAGGACCTCGCCGTCGATCCGCGCGCGCGGCGGCGCGGAATCGCCCGTGCGCTCATGCTCGCCGCCTTCAACGCATTCGCGCGGCGTGGCGCAACTCACGTCGATCTCAAGGTGCGCGAGGAAAACACTGCCGCGATCGCGCTGTACACATCGCTCCGTATGCAGATGGTCTCGCGCCAGCGCGGTTAGAGTCATGAATCCCCGCTAATACTTGTGTATCTGCGATTCAGACTCGTGAATCAATGTAAACACAAATAGTTCGAAGAAGACTGTCGAAAATCTTCAGTATTAACTACGCCGCAAAGCTTCTCCGCTTCAATCATCTTCAAGGCCGCAGATGCGGCGGTGGGTGGGAAGGGGCGGCGTCCAGAGAGACGAAGCCAACTTCCCGAAAGTCAAAGGGATGCCAGAATGGCGTACGCGGATATCCGGATCGAAGCCCCCGAAACCTTCCTCACCAAGGAAGCGACTGGTGAAGACTTCTACCGTGTGGCGCTGGCCTACTCGGAGGGGCTCGACGTCGCTGTCGATCTCGTCGCGGCGCACAAGTTCTTCAACCTCGCCGCCACGCGCGGGCATCGCGAAGCGAAGCTCTGCCGTCAGGAAATGTCCGAGATGATGTCGCAGGTCGAAATCCAGAAGGCGCAGCGTGCTGCGCGCGAATGGATGAAGAAGGCAAACTAG
>JBBAUA010000097.1:0-4225 GCA_040398465.1 Hyphomonadaceae bacterium
ACGTGATCACGGATGAAGGCGCCGACAGTGTGCTCATGAAGATCGAGCCCGGTTCAGACTAGTCGCTATTGCGCGTGGACATCAGCCCCCCAACCACTGGCGGGACCACCATGGACATGGGCCACCCTGGTAAGGAGAGCGTCGCATCGACTTCCTCGCCTTCATGCAAAGCCCCGTCGCCAGGACGGCATCCCGGAGCTGATCGAGGCGCAAGCAGGAGAAACTTCCGCCGCCAGGTCGACGATGCCGGGCTAGATCCTGCGTCTCAACGGCGAAGGGGCCGGAGACGATTTCTCCCTGGCTGGGGCGCAGGGATTCGAACCCCGGAATGGCGGTACCAAAAACCGCTGCCTTACCACTTGGCGACGCCCCAGTGCAGGGAGAGGGCGGAGAGTTATGCAATTCGCGCGCGGAAAGCAACTGCCCGGATCGGCCCTGTTTTGACGCAGTTTCGCCTGCAGAGGTCGCCCCGATCGATCGGATTTGGCGGGCTTTTTCCGCCGTTGCGCGCCAATCGGAAAGCCGCTATAGCCCCGCCTCCGTCGGAGTATAGCTCAGCCTGGTAGAGCGCTTGCTTCGGGAGCAAGAGGTCGTTGGTTCGAATCCAGCTACTCCGACCAGGACAGCTCCCGCCCCATCAAATCATTAACATGCCGGCATTCCGGCGGTGACGTGGACGTGTGTTTGCGGCTAAGGCAGGTCAAGCGCCCGGAGACCTGCATGCGTACTTTCCTCCTCACCTTCCTTGGCGGCCTTGCGGCGCTGGTGGTGTTTTTCGTCCTGATCCCCTTGATGCTGCTGATGTCCTTCCTGCCCTCGGGCGAGCCGCAGCGGGTGCCAAACGCCGTCATTGAGGTCGACCTGCGCCGGTCGTGGCCTGACCAGCCGGCGGCGGATGCCCTCAGCGCGGCGTTCGGCGATGTGTCCTTCGTCGAGGTGCTATTGCGGCTCAATTCGGCGGCGAGCGATCCCAATGTGAAGGGCGTGTTCGTTCGCGCGCCGGAGGTGGACCTCGGCTCGTCGCGCGCGGAGGAGTTGCGCTCGGCCTTCCTGCGCCTGCGGGCGGCCGACAAGTTCATCATCGCTCACACACAGGGGTTCCTGGCGAGCGGGCCTTCGTCCTATCGCGCAATCTCGGCGGCGAACGAGATCTGGATGCAGCCGGGCACGTCGTTCGAGACGCCGGGCATCACGTTCGAGACGCTGTTCCTTGGCGGGGCGTTCGAAAAATTCAAAGTCGATCCGCAGATCGAGCAGTTCTACGAATTCAAGAACGCAGCCGACACCTACAAGCGAACGGGCTATTCCGAGCCGCATGCGCTGGCGATGACTGCGCTGGCGACGAGCGTCTGGGGCCATTCGATTGCGGACATCGCAGCGGACCGGAACATGCAGCCGGCGGCGTTGCGCACGTTGTTGGAAGCAAGTCCCTATTCTTCGGAACGCGCCGTGGAGCTGAAGCTTGTCGACAAGCTGGGCTATCCAGAGGAGGCGGCGGGCGCTGCGCGGACGCGCGCTGAGGGTGAGCTGGTTACGATCGCGAATTATGGAGGCCGGTCGCCCGACGGGAAGGCGGTCATCGCGATCGTCGGCGGCGAAGGCGACATCGTGACGGGCGGCGGCAGTTCGGGCGACGTGTTCTCGATCGGGACGCCGATGTTTGCTTCCGATCGCGTCGCGGCCGAGCTGATGGAGATCGCAGAAAACGACGAGATCAACGCTGTCGTGTTCCGCGTCGACTCGGGCGGCGGGTCGGCGACGGCTTCGGACCAGATCTGGAATGCGGTGAAGAAGGTTCAGGCTTCGGGCAAGAAAGTCGTTGTGTCGATGGGGTCGGCGGCGGCGTCGGGCGGCTATTATGTGGCCATGAGCGCCGACAGCATCGTGGCGACGCGCTCGACCATCACCGGATCGATCGGCGTGTTCGGCGGCAAGTTCGCCATTGCAGATGGGTTGCGCGAGTTCGGGATCAACCCGGCGTCGGTGGGCGTCGGCGGTGAATTTGCGGGGGCCTATTCGACCGAGGACTTCACGCCCGCGCAGAAGGCGAAACTGCAGCAGTCCCTGCAAGGCACGTATGACCGCTTCACGCGGCTGGTGGCGGAAGGGCGCAAGCTGCCGCTGCAGAAGGTACAGGAGATTGCGCGCGGGCGCGTGTGGTCGGGCGAGGATGCGCTGGCGCAAGGGCTGGTCAACAAGACGGGCGACCTGATCACGGCGATCGAGGAGGCCCGCAATCTTGCTGGCTTTACCGAGGCGGATGGCGTTGACCTGCGCATGAACATCCACACCGCGACGCCGTTCGACCTGCTCACGAGCGCAATGTCGGGCGCACAGGCCGGCGCATCGGAGGGCCAGGTGCTCGGCGCGCTTGCGGGCGTGATCGGTCGGCAGCGTGCGGAGGCGCTGATCTCGCAATTGCGCGCGATCGGCCACGGACCGGGCGCGAAGGTGTGGATGGCGCCGGTGGTGGAGCAGTAGGCGCTCGTGTTTCGCACGTTGCGATGTGGGTGAGCCCGGCGTCGGATACACGCTCTCCTCGAGGCCGGTGTGAACCGCCTGTGATGCTGTCGCCCTGGGTCTCCGAAGAGATGGAGGGCCCCGGGGACGCGGGATGCCCCGCGTGGTCTGGCCTCCCCGCTGGTGGCGGAACTTCCGGCAGAAAGAGGTTCGCGGATCCCGCGTCCCCGGCAGTTTTTGTTGCGGCAGCGCGCGCACGGCGGCCCTGTTTCATACGCTTGGCGCCATTACTCTCGCGCCTTCGGAACTGACGCCGACGCCGCGATGCGCGAGCATCTCCTCAAGTATCTTGCTCGAGTTTCACAGATTTTGTTCGGCGCTCACAATTGTCTCCGAGCGATTTGGTGGCCTTGGCATGGGCCGGAGAAAACCAGGCGGACGAGCCCTTACGTTATCCCTCGAGCTATGGACTTGTTTCATGCCTTGGCGCCAACCTCGGAGCGGCAAGACTCGTTGGAGGTTCGGCATGCGGATATTCAGTTTGTTTGCACTCGGAGCAGTTTTTGTGACCTGTCCGACCGCCATCGGCCAGCGATCGGACCTTACCGGTACCTGGACCAACGCCTCGCTGACGACCCTCAACCGCCCGGCGGGCGTCGACAAGTTGATCCTGAGCAAGGCTGAAGCCGATGCTGTTGTCGCCAGGATCAATATTGCGGGGTTTGCCCCCGAGGGCGCGCCGACGGAAGAATTCAGCGATCCGGATGCCGCAGCGCCCGTCAGCGGCGCGGCTGACTTCGGCGTGAAGGCTTATGACCAGTTCTGGGTCGCGCCGGGCGAACAACTCGCTCTGGTGAAAGGCGAGTTCCGGTCGTCCTACGTTGTTGATCCGCCGAGCGGCCGCGTGCCGATGCGGGCAGACTACGCAAGGCAGCGGCCAGCCTCTACTCGCTACGTAACCGGCGTTGGGGGCAACGAAGGGCCGGAAGCCCCGCCGCTATCAGAGCGCTGTTTGATCGGATTCGGGAACACCGGCGGTCCTGGTATGCTGAGCACGCTGTATAACAATACCTATCAGATCCTGCAGGCTCCAGATCACGTGATGATCCTGGTGGAGATGGTTCATGACGCCCGCATCGTGCCGACATTCGATTCTGCTTCCGAGGCACGCAGAGCTCACCGACCAGATGTGATGGCCCCCTGGCTTGGCGATAGCGTCGGCTGGTATGAGG
Source organism: Hyphomonadaceae bacterium (assembly GCA_040398465.1). Taxonomy (GTDB): domain Bacteria; phylum Pseudomonadota; class Alphaproteobacteria; order Caulobacterales; family Hyphomonadaceae; genus UBA7672. The sequence goes on from JBBAUA010000097.1 coordinate 3,693, forward strand.
GCGGCACGTTAGTCGTGGAAACAATCAACGTCCGCCCGGAGCAGGTTCAGGTGAGCTCTATACCGGTATCTCGGTCTGGCAAGGTCACCGAACGGTTCACCCGGATAGCCGACGGAGAGATCTTCTATGAATTCGCAGTCGAAGACCCAGCGATCTATTCAACTCCATGGCGGGCGGAGCTCAGCTTCTACGCCACCAAGCAGCAGGTCCATGAGTATGCCTGCCACGAGGGCAATCACGCCATGGCAGGCATACTCGGAGGAGCGCGTCAGCTGGAAACCGAGAAAGGCGTGACAGTCCGCCAATGACCACCCTGCTGCAGAAGGTTCTGGGCATACGCGCACACCACGCAGTGCTCAGTTTGGGCTTATCGGAATCCTGAAGCTCGCAAGCGAGGGCTGTCAACTTGCCTTGGTGCGCGTTTGCTGGGCTTGTGCGGCTGCGGGCGAAGTCAAACGACCGCCCTGCTCCAGACAGATTCCGAGCGTACGCGCCGGATGCGGCAAGCTTGAACTCAACGTCCGCAATGGGCC
>JBBAUA010000098.1:0-3903 GCA_040398465.1 Hyphomonadaceae bacterium
CTCATGATGGGCGTTGCCCAGATCGGTCTCGGAGACCTGAGGGAAGCCCAACGTCACCTGGTCCGCGCCGTTTCCGAGAAGCCTGACCTGGTCGACGCAATTGGCCGGCTTGGCTGGGTACAGGCGCGGCTTGGCAATGCCGACGAGGCTGCCAAGCAGCGGCAGAAGCTCGTCAGCCTCAAGGACGGGTGCAAGGGCGCGTGTCCTCAAGCTTCAGCTATCGAGAGCGGAATAGCCCTCATCGATGGCGTCGGTGCTGTCGCGAAGATCAGTTCGGCCGCACGCTTCAATCAGGGCATCGACTACATCGCTGCGCGCGACTGGTCGGAAGCGATCGTCGCGTTCAACGACGTGCTGGCCGCAAGGCCCGATGACCATGAAGCTGCCTTGATGAAGGGGCAGGCGCAGGCAGCCTCCGGCGACTATCTGGGGGCCAGGACCTCGCTTCAGGCAGCTCTCAGGTTACAACCTACCCTGGTCGAAGCATCGGGGCGGCTGGGCTGGGTCGAGGCAAAGCTCGGCAACACAGACGCGGCCGCCAAGATCAAGGCTGAGCTCGTCGCGTTGAAATCCAGGGCGCCCGGCGCGGTGGCCGCGATCAACGATGCGATTGCCGTGATCGACGTTGCCCTGGCAAACTAGGGGCAAGGCCCGACGGCCTGAGACCGGAGACAGATTCGAACGTCCTGGTAACCTGCCCAGGGATTTTCGGGCCACGCCTGATTTGTCGGGACGGCAAGTGTGGCCTTGCGATTCCCGTTGGATGGGCTGTGGTCGGCAAGTGTTGTTTGCCGGGCGCGCGATCATCCTGGCGCCAGTCGATCTGCTTTCGGTGCCACCTGGATATGGGCAATCGAAGATATGGCAAGACAGGACTGGTACGAGCCATCTCCCAGGCGCAAGTCGTCTCGACACTGACGTGCGGCGCAGGCTTTGTCAGGTTAGCGCCACAGTTCAATTCTTGCCGAGAAAGTGGGGACATGAGCGGGGAAGGTCAGCTTGAAAAGACGCTGCATTCTGCCAGCGGTCTCGGGTGATTTTCCAGCGCTGCGCCCATCGTGGCTCTAACCGTACAATCGCGAACCGCGCTATCGTTCACCGGGAGTTCATGGCGACGTCTTGATACAAGCTGGGCGTCGCCCGACATACTTTTGAAGAGCGCGTGCGCTAACGTTTCACAGTTAGCTCAGGGAGCGGACCCTATGACCGAATTGCAGGCTGCCATCGCAGCCACCCGCTTCGGCATGGGCGCAGGCCCAGGCGAGATACGCGCCGCGGCGTCAGATCCTCGCGGCTGGCTCAAGGCGCAGATAACGCCTGCCGCAGCCCTGATGCCGGCAGACGATCTTCTCTCCGCGAAGCAGGTCTTTGAAGCGCGGCAGGACGCCTTCGGCATGAACGGCGCGCCAGGGCAGGATGCGAACGGCGTGCGGTCCGAGGCGCAACAGATGGTCCAGAAGCAGGTCCAGCGTGAAACACGCGACGGACTGCTGCGGGAAGTCGAAGCGCGCAGCCGTCACGCTGCGACGACGCCGAATTCCTTCGCCGAGCGCTGGCATCGTTTCTGGGCCAATCATTTCACTGTTGCTGCCCGCAACGCGCAGGTGATTGGGCTGGTCGGCCCGTTCGAACGCGAGGCCATTCGCGCAAACGTGTTCGGCAGGTTCTCGACGCTCCTAGCCGCCGCCACCTTCCATCCTGGCATGCTGGTCTATCTCGATGCAGCCCGCTCAATAGGGCCGTCGACAAAGGCTGCCCAACGGCGCGATGCCGGGCTGAATGAGAACCTCGCCCGAGAGATTCTCGAGCTCCATACAATTGGCGTCGGCTCTGGTTACACACAGGCCGACATCATCGAGTTCGCAAAAGCGCTTACGGGCTGGACCGTCGCCGGTCCGCAGACCGTGCGCCTCGCCAGTCTCGGCGCGCAGGGGCAGGGCGGTCGCGGCCAGCGCGCGAGGCAACAGGCTCCAGCCGCGCTGGCCGACAGGTATGGCGAGGCCGTTTTTGTCGAAACGCTCCACGAACCCGGCCCGCGAACGGTGCTGCGCAAAACTTACAATGTCTCCGCGCGCGATCAGGCCGCCGCAGTTCTGGATGATCTCGCAGCCAATCCTGCGACTGCGAAACACATCGCAACCAAGCTCGCCCGACACTTCGTCAGCGACACGCCGCCAGCCTCCGCCGTTGCAAAACTCGAAGCGAGCTTCACGAAGACCGACGGCGACCTCTCCCTGCTCGCGCGCGCCGTGGTGGACCTTGAAGAGGCTTGGAACGAAACATCGCAGAAGTTCAAATCGCCAGAAGAACTCCTCGTCTCTGCGGCCCGCGCCGCCGGGGCGCAAGCGACCTTCGGCGGCGCCCAACGCGCTGTCTATACGTCGCTTGCCCAACAACCCTTTGGCGCACCATCTCCTGCGGGCTGGCCAGACGATACGACGTCATGGTCCGGCTCTGACGCGATCAAGAAGCGCCTCGAATGGGCCAACGCTGTCTCGCGCCGCATGGCGCGGGGCGAAACGCCAAGCGATTTCCTTGATCGTGCGCTCGGTCGGATCGCCAGCGATAAGACACGCCAGGCGGTCGCTCGCGCCGAAAGCGCAGAGCAGGGCTTCACCATCGCTCTGATGTCTCCTGAATTTCAGCGGAGGTAATGATGATCGCTCTCAATCGCCGCCACCTCCTCCTCGCAGGCTGCGCAGCCACCCTTGTCACGGCGGCGCCTGGCGCGTTCGCCAATACGGGCGCGTCCCAGGGCAGAAAGCTGGTCTTCATCATCTTGCGCGGCGCCATGGACGGCATCGCGGCCCTGCCGAAGATCGACGATCCCGACATCCGCTCTCACCGAGCGGCTCTCGTCGATGCCGAGGCGATACCGCTTTCCGACGGTTTTGCGCTCCACTCCGCCATGCCGGCGCTGGCGGCGATGTACGCGTCGAAGGAAGCCGCCTTCGTGCCCGCGCTCGCGGGGCCTTATCGCGAACGCTCCCACTTCGAGGCGCAGGACCTGCTCGAATGCGGCGAGATCGCCAAGGTTAGCGCAGACGGATGGCTCAATCGCGCGCTTCAGAAGGCGCCGGGCGCTTACGCCGCTGTCTCGATCGGCCCGACCCAGCCGTTGATTCTGCGCGGCGCATCCACGAAAACATCGTCCTGGTCACCTGCAGTGCTTCCCGAAGCCAGCGACGACACACTCGCCCGCCTTCTCGACCTTTACGAGAACGACCCAATCCTCAAGCCTGCGCTTATCAGCGCGCTTGGCGCTGACTCCGTCGCGGGCGCGATGGAGACGAAAGCGATGGGCGGCGGCCGGGGCGGCCCTGCGCAGTATGTGACCCAACTCGAAGCCGCCGGCAGATTCCTCTCGCAGCCCAACGGCCCGGAGATCGCCGTCGTCAGCCTCGAAGGCTGGGACACGCACACTAGCCAGAACGCGGCGCTTCAACAGCGCTTTACCGCTTTCGACAACGGCATCAAGGCGTTGAAGGCGTCACTCGGACAATCATGGGCCAAGACCGCGATTGTCGCCGTCTCGGAATTCGGTCGCACCGTGCGCGTCAACGGCGGTGGTGGAACCGACCACGGTACCGGCGGCCTAGCTATCCTCGCCGGCGGCGCCATCAAGGGCGGCCGCATGTATGGCGACTGGCCATCGCTCAGATCTTCTGCCCTTTTCGAGAACCGGGATCTGATGCCGACCGTCGACTCACGTCAGGTGTTCAAAGGCCTGCTTCGCGACCACCTGGGTTGGGCGCAAAAGGATCTGGACACGACCGTCTTCCACGACAGCGCAGGGGTAACTGCGCTGGACGATCTGGCTTGAGTACTCGCTGTTTGCTGGCGAGCCCCTGAGCTGGTCACTTCCGCGCGTGAGAATGACCGAAATTGAGCGATGCACTTCCG
>JBBAUA010000099.1:0-3255 GCA_040398465.1 Hyphomonadaceae bacterium
CTCAACCCGTCTCAATTCAATCGAGCACGCACTGAGCGCGGAAGACTTGAAGAGTTGTTGTCGTGTTGGTTCGCGAGCGAAGGCGACCTGCCCGCGATTCCTTACTACGTGCGGTTGGCTCGGACAGCCAGCAGCAGATAGAGCACCTGCGTTCGATCAAGGCGCCGCACCGAGCCGTCTTCAAGCACGCGGCCGTATTGAAAGCGGATTCCAGGAACAAGCCCATCCTTCAGCCTGCGCGCCACGGTGGCGCGCGAAATTCCGAAGAAGGCAGCTATCTCTTTGTAAGTCAGCAGCACCCGGTCCGAGTTGATTTCCTTGATCGCGCGTTTGGCCGAAGCGATCAGATCAACAGGATAGGAAGGCATGTCCTCGAGCGTAAGCGTCTGAACCTGCTGCTCCACAAAACGCGGCCGAGCTGACTGAGCTGTCGATCCGCGATCTGACGGGCGGGGTTGCAAGTCGCCGTAAGCGACATCTTTCGCGACCGGCACTGACGATGCATTGGCTTTCCGCGTCGAAGAATGCGCGGATTGATGCCGGGTAGCGTCGGCCTTGGGAGCGCCGCCCCCCTCAATGAAAGCCGGTGCAGACGTCGATAAACCGCCAACGCAAAACAGGTCTGGCTGGTTGAGGTCAGCTATGCGGGAGTTGCGCGATCGGTTTGTCATCTTCGGTTCAAGTGGAATGCCGGGTGGTTATCCACATCCTGTGAGCACTGCGCCAAGCATTTCACCTCCGAAGTGCACACGGCTCATGTAGTCGGCGTAAATGGCGCGCTTCCGCCGCGCTTTGACCTGCTTCATCCCATCGGCGGCAGGTTCGGTCCCAAACCGCGAGCGAGTCCCCATGACAGGGTCTGGCCGCGCAGCACGCCTTCGACCTCCCGGCCAGCGAACCGCTCCAACGCGGGGCGCCACGGGACAACATAGGCAAGGCGCTCCTGCACGATGATTGCGACGCGGCCCTGAGCCAGATCGATCCGTCGCGCGTAGACGCCGCTCACTTGGGAGGGCGACTCCGGCAGTACCCTCACTCCAAGCTCGACGGACAGTCGCCTGGCAAGGTCGGCTCGTTCATTGGCCGCCATGGTCCGCAACGCCGTCGGCGAAAGCTGCTTGTCAGTCTCGCCCATCCAACCCTGCTCGATCATGAAAAGGCGTCGCTGCTGGAGCGCCATCGCATGCCGGCGCGTGAATGCGCCTTCTCCTTCCGGAGCCATGGCTTTGCCGGCGAGCACATGGTCCAGATGCGTAGGACCGAGCGCATTGACCTGCTCACTCAAGGTCCAGTAGCTCACGACGCGCGCGTTCACCGGCGATTTCCGGACAAGCTCGCTTTCAAAGCGTGTCGCCTGTTCGAGATGATCCGGAGTGATCGCAAAGGCGCCGTCCGCCCGTCGCTCGACCAGGCCGCTGCGCCGCATGGCCTCAAGCCGACGGACATTCGCCGCGATGAGGCCGGTGTCGACGTGAGCCTCGAGGTTCGCGTGGATGGTCGCCGAATAGAGCCCGCCGGCTCTGGCCGCGACACGCGCGACTGCTTCATCGGACGGCCGCGGGCGCGCGACGGCCGGTTCGAACGCGACGATGGAGCCGGAAGGAATGTCGGCCAGGATGGCGAGATCGTCTGTCAACTCGAACCGCGCGTATCGCAGCTCCCCGGCGCCGCTCTCCACCACAGCAAGAAAATTGTCACCGAAATCACTATCGAGCCTGCCATGGACAAGCTCGCCCAGCACGGGAGCGCTCGCGTCGGCAGCCAGGAGCGCTTTCGCTTGCCCACGGCGCAGATGGGCAACAGCTTTCTCGACTTCGGCGCGCTCCTTCATGGCGCCCAGCTGGACAGTCAAACCATCGGCAAGACGCCAGCCATCAGATCGGCGTGTCGCCAGGCCCCAGCGTTCGAGTTGCTCCAGTCGCGCAACAAGATCGGGCCGGCTCACGCTGGCGCCGGCGCGGCGCAGCTGCGCCGCCAACTCCCGGTCAAGTGAGGTCACCCCAATCTCGCGGATCTCGCGTTCGCGCTCGCGCACCAGGTCGACCGAATGGCGTGGCCCCAGCACGCGCGTGACCACCTCCTGAGCGTGCTCCCGGATGCCCGAGGAAATCATCCGGGATGGAATGAACAGGTCTTGTCCGTCGCTGCGCCGTCCGCGGATCAGGACATGGGTATGGGGATTGTCAGTATCATGGTGGTCAACGGCGACCCACTCCAGGGAGGTGCCAAGTCGGGCCTCCAGATTGGCCATCACCTCGCGGATGAAGGGTCTGAGGTCTCCAAGCGCCGCCCCGTCCTCCGCGCTGATGATCAGGCGGAAGTGCCGAGTGTCATCGACCCAGCTGGCGGTCAGCTTCTGAGCGTCGAGACCGCTCTCCCGATGGTTGTAGAACGTAAAGTCGCCGGCGCGCTCACGCCCCTCTCTGGCGAGATAGTCGACTGACCGTTCCAGATCATTCGCCTGGCGCTGCTCTACCGCTGGATCACCCGGCGACTTCTGCGGCCCCGCCTCCCGCGCAAGATAGGACACGTGCGTGCGAAGCGGGGCGCCGCGCGCTGCACCATGAGAGACATAGCGCGCCTTCACCACCACCCGCCGCTGGGTTGGTGAAGACTTTGTCGCCCGTGTCGCCACCCCCTTCGCGAAATGAGCGCGTACGCCCGTCCGGCTGATCGGCGAGGGCGAGGAGCGCGGCGCCCTGACGTGTTTTGCGATCCCGACGGCTTTGCGCAGCTGCCCGAGATGCGGGCCGCGCTCTTCGCCGCTCCTGCCCATCCGAGGCTCGAATTCGATGTCTCCGGGATTCCGCTGCATGAGCCGAATCTGACAGAACGCGACGTGTCGTCGAGCACTTGCGCGTCACAAACGAGGCCCAGCAAATCCGACGCAACGTGGAGGTGAATGCGCCGCGCCTTATCTCTATGTGCAGACAGGCGATTTTGAAAAAAGCGCCGCTCTATCTTTATCTTGCAAACCGCCCCCACCCACCTCCACCGCCCTCTCATGCCTCACGACCCCTCACACTTCAGGGCACAGAGACTGCTCATCAATCGTCATCGCACCTGGGGATGACAAAGACCGAATGCAGCGAGAGCGACGTGTACCGCTCTCGCCAAATTGGTCAGATCATTGCTTCGCTTTCCCGGTCGATATCACCGGCACGCCGCAGCATTGCCGCCAACTCAGCCTGGATCTCGCGCCTCTCCTCGGCGTCAGTCATCACCCGCAGTTCGGCCCGCAGCTCCTCGATGTGG
>JBBAUA010000100.1:0-1606 GCA_040398465.1 Hyphomonadaceae bacterium
GCAAGCAAAGCCGTGCCGCTGATCTTGCGCTGTACAAACAATGTGTCGGCCGGCGGCACATGCCATGCGCCCCGGTCAGCGAAGATGGTTTCTGAATGCTGCAGGAGCGGCCCGACAAATGATCGGTCTGCAAAGTCAAACTGTCCCGCTCTGCCGGCATGCTTCAGTGTCAGCGACACCATGTCATCAATCACATGCCGGTGGCGCTGCAGGGTCGCTGCCGAGATGAATCCAACCTCTATCAGAGCTGCGATGACCGCATCCTGATCGCTTTGCAGTCCTGCATGCAGCAATCGGCTATACGCCTCGATGGTGTGGCCCGGGACCGCGCGCGCCGCTCCGAAGTCCAGAAGAACAATCCGGCCGGTTTCCGCCTGCCAGCGATAGTTGGCGAAATTCGGGTCCGTCTGCATATAGCCGAACTCGAACAGCTCGCGCAGCACAAGGCCAAGCAATGCGGCCATCGTGCGATCGCGTATTGCCTGCGGCGCCGCTTGAAGCGCTTCGATCGGCTCGCCGGGCACGAACTCCATGACCAGAACCTGCTTGCGTGAGAGCGCATCAACCCCGAAGGGCACAATGAAAGCCGGGTCACCCGCAAGCATGGTGCGGTATCGGCGCATCTGCTGGGCTTCGCGGATATAGTCTGCCTCCTCGTGGAGCTGGCGCTTCGCTTCTTCAAGAAGCGGTGCAATGTCGAGTCGATGGGGCAACATGCCGGACATGCGCAGGAGGCTGGCGACGTTGTCCACATCTGCGTCGATGCTGCGGGCAACCCCCGGATACTGGACCTTCACGGCCACCACCTGTCCGTCGGGCAGAGCAGCCCGGTGAACCTGTCCGATCGATGCAGCTGCGATCGGCGTCGCCTCGAAATGCGCAAACTGGCCTCGCCAGTCGGCTCCCCACTCACTCGCCAATACCCGGTTCAGCTGGGCAGGGGGCATGAAATGCGCCGTGTCCCGAAGCCGGGCGAGAATAGCTGTCAGTTCGCCCGGCAGGATATCGCCGGCGTCCATCGAGATCATCTGTCCGAGCTTCATTGCAGCCCCCCGCAGGCGGGAAAGCTGGTCGGTCACGCGCATTGCGTTGCCTGGCGTGAGCAAGAGATCGGATAGCCTGGGACGCTCACCAGAGGCCAGGCGACGCACACCCTCGGCAAGCATGCCGCCCGCGACGCCGCCGGCCATCTGCCCGAAGGACGCAAGGCGGGAGAGGCGAGCGGACGGCACTTTGCGATAGCGGGAGTCTTTCACCTGATCTGTCCTTGCGACGACACACGCGCCCACGGGTTCGCGCGCGAGAGGCCTTACGAAAAAGCCCCGAGGAGCAGTGACGCCGCAGCGGCGCCAGAGAGCGGCCATCGCAAGCCCATGAACCACGCTGGGGCCAGCCCGTAGTTCACCGCGGCGCGATCAGAGACCAGAAGCGCCAGCAAGCCTGTGGCGGTCAGAATAAATCCCGTCTGACCCGACACGAGCAGTGCGGCCCAGCCAAGCAGCTGGGGCGCCACGCCGACACCCAGGAAAAGGAGCAGGTGAGCCGATCGGGCCGAAGGCGACGCAATCGCAAGGCCCCAATAGATGCCGCCAAGGAAGGACAGGAT
>JBBAUA010000100.1:1706-3123 GCA_040398465.1 Hyphomonadaceae bacterium
TCCCACGCTCGCTTCAGCGTCTGCCCGATTGCAGTGGCCGCGCGACTTTGCATCATTGAACTCCGCGGCACTCTTACGCTCCGGACGTCAGCGCGGATCAGCAAGCGGACGACCCGCACCTTCGCCCCAACCGGCGAGACCACGCCGCTACCTTCCGTGCCGAATGGGTAACCTTTCAGGGGCCAGATCATCGGTCCTGTCGGTACTGGCCATTCTTCACCGACATCAACCTTGTTGAGCCAGGCCGATCGCGCCTCGCCAGCAGCTGGCCGCAGCCCCTGGGCGATCTGGAGCCATGATGGTCCATTTTCGTGCTTCGCGCGTACTGACGTTCATGAACCATGCGGTCCGCACGATAATTCTGGCGCTTGCTGTAACCGCATGGGGTGGCTCACCGGCCATGGCGACAGAAGAACCTGCCTTCACACTTGTGAAGAAGATCGAAAACTTCGAGATCCGCGACTATGCGCCCGTAATCGTCGCCGAGGTTACGCTGCAGGGCGGCGCAGAGCGCGCCCGAAACTCCGGGTTCCAGCCGCTTGCCGACTACATCTTCGCCAAGGACCGCAAAGGGCCGCAGATCGCCATGACGGCTCCGGTCACGCAGGCCCCGCGCGAACAGATCGCCATGACCGCGCCTGTGACCCAGCGTGCAGGCAGCGCCAGTAGCTGGACGGTCGGCTTCACCATGCCCGCGGAATACACGATGGAGACATTGCCGTCTCCCGCGAGTCCCGATGTGAAACTCGTCCCTTATCCGGCAAAGCGCATGGCAGTGGTCCGCTTCAGCGGGTCAGGTTCGGCCAGCGAGATGGAGCGGGCTCGCGGCGACCTGATGAAGCAGGTCGCAACGCTCGGCCTCAGGCCGATCGGAACGCCGGTGTTCGCGTTCTATGATCCGCCATGGACGCTGCCAATGTTCCGGCGCAATGAGGTCATGGTCGAACTTGCCAATCCCTAGGGCCCCTGTTCGTCAGATCCGTCTGTTCATCTCCTGCCCGGCGTGAGGCTGCCACAGCATCCGGCGCTTCCCGTGCTCGAAGCAGGGCGGTAGCCAGAAGGGCCAGCGCTGGCACGTTCGCCGGGTCGAGGCGGGATTCGGTTTCGCATGATCGTCTCGCAGCGCCGGGCTTCGAGACGCGAACAGGCTGCTCACCGGCCGTTGTATGCGCTCGATGCGTCTTGCCGCTCGACCAGACAGCGCCGATTGCGAAGTTGAAGTTCATGTTGAGGCGGCATGCGCGCACCTTCTTTGTGAATCGGCGAAGGGTCACGGCGCCGATAGGCGCGCTATTGGGTTGATTTCGCGACGGTGGGAGGCGGCCCCCATCGGCACCTGTTCATAATTCCTATGGCCGGAGTACCCCCCGACTCCGGACAGTCAGGCCCCACATTACCTACGGCGTTACTGGGGCCC
>JBBAUA010000101.1:0-2673 GCA_040398465.1 Hyphomonadaceae bacterium
ACTAGGCGTCTGTTGTTCATCGTGGATCCCGTCATGACGCTGGCGGCTCGATCCGGAATCTGGCGGAGAAGCGATCCGGCCGATTGATCTGGGTCAGAGAGTTGCCCGCGATCCGGAGGCAGCATCGTCCAGCAGTGGAGGTGCTCATGTTGACACAAGTGGTCCTGCGGCTGGCCCGCAATCCGGATTTTCCCGCTGGCGACGACAGCCAGGGCTACGTCGTCATTGCGCCGCTCGACGCGGATGGAACGCTATCCGTGGCGGAATGGCAGACCGTGCGCGAGCAATGCTCGGTCGTCCGCTTCAAGCCGGGCGTCGCCCGCGACGCCGATGGCAAGCTGACCCATCGCGGCTCGCACTGGTACTTCCACTACGACGAACCAGATGAGGGCGATGACGAGCCCGTCTATCGGCTCGGCGATCATACACTCGCGCTTGGCAGCTACCTCACCATCCACGAGAGCGATGGCCGCGACATGACATACCGCGTGACCCAGCACCTGCCGGCATTGCGTCCCTCAGCTGCAACTCCAGTTCACGCCGCTCCTGAGGCTTCCTCATGACCAGACACAAGTTGCTTGCATCCGCACTCACACTCGCTCTCGCCTCGGTGTCAGGCTGCGCAGGGACAGAGATGGAGGAGGCGTCGCAGGACAAGATTCGACAGGCGACCATACAGGCGATCGAGGGGGTCGATCCAAACCTCATCGCCATCTCGGACATCACCAGGACACCCGCGAAGATTTCGTGGCGGGTCACTTCCGGGTCCCGAACCTACGCCTGCGATGCGGACGGCTTCTATCGCCTTCCGTGGTGCCGGCCTGACGTCTGAATCAAGCGAGACATTCCAATGATCATTCACCCCTTCATCGCTGTCGTGATCACGCTCATGACTCTTTTCGCAACCGTCCTCGGAGCCACCGCCTTCCTGTCCCGCGAGTGAATCCTGCCGGTCAGGCCGTCGCGACGGCCAGCCTAGTGTTTTGCCGCCCTGGCCGCATCGCGCCGGTAGGTCAGCGACGACATGAACAGGCATCCGATGCTTGCGGCGTTGAACAGCAGCATGAATTCGAGTGCGCGACGCAGCGAAATCGCGGGGCCGTCCGCGGCAAACGCGCTGGACAGGAAACCGACCAGCGTAGGGCCGCCGCCTATGCCCAGCAGCGTCAGGCAGAACAGTGTGAACGCACTCGCAGTGGCGCGCATCTTCACGCCGACCAGTTCCTGCGCAGCCGTGTACGCCACGCTCGCATAGATCAGACCGACAAAGCTCGGGACGATGTTGAACAGGTAGGCGTTCTGAATGGACCCCGCATTCAGGAAGCCCCACGCAAAGGGTAGGGCCGCGATTGCGCAGGCGAGGATTATCCACGGGCGCCAGCGCAGGTCCCGCTTCGACAGGCGATCGCACACCATGCCGATCAACACCGCGCCGAGACCGCCAAGTCCGCCGACCAGCAGGCCCAGCGCCAGGCTGACTTCGCCGACGCCCGCATTGTAGGTGCGGATAAGCAGCGGCGAGGTCCATGCGAGAAAGGCATTCGCAGAAACGCAGATCAGCATGCAGCCGGCAAGTAACCACAGGAACGCGGGCTGGCTCAGCATGAACGTGAATGTCTGCCCGATCGTGGGCCGCGCCGTATCGACACGCGCTTCAGACTGTCCGCGCTGCGGCTCTCTAACCGTCAGCCAGACAATGAGCGCCAGCACCAGTCCCGGCGCTCCGGCGACAAAGAAGGCCGCGCGCCAGCCATAGAGCTCATAGACATATCCGCCGAGCGGGAAGCCCGCCAGAATCCCAAGGCCGATGCCCAGCGTGTAGACGCCCAGCGCGGTCGCGCGCTGTGATGGCGGATAGAGGTCCGCGATCATCGACGTTGCTGGCGGCGTCCCGCCCGCCTCGCCGAGACCCACGCCCATCCGCGCGAGCAGCAGATGCCAGTATGTCTGGGCGAAGCCCGACAGCACCGTCATGAATGACCACACGCCGAGCGATAGCGCGACAATGTCCCGCCGCACGCCGCGGTCGGCCCAGATCGCAACGGGAATCCCCACCGTCGAATAGACCGCCGCGAAACCGAGACCCGAGAGCAGGCCAAGATGCCAGTCCTGAAGCCCGAGATCCGTGCGGATCGGTTCGAGCAGGATGACCAGAACCTGCCGGTCGATGTGATTGAAGGCGTAGACCAGCGTGAGGATCGCCAGAACGTAGTAGCGCGACTGTGTGGGCTGCACGGCGGTCGGGTTCATCACGTCCTCGTAAACAAGAACCCCGGATGCAGGATCGCTGCATCCGGGGAGGTTGGGCCCGCGCTTGAGGGGAGGTCTCGCACGAGCTTGCGCAGCTGCATCGTCACAGGCGCTGCGACGCCCAAAATCATCCGCTCGTTATGGCAGTAGTCGAGCTGGACCTTGTCCGGCGGGAACAGCCCCGAGATCAGACAACGCGCGCGCAGATCGCCATTGCTCGTCCCGTCCATCATGTCGGGATGGGTTGCGTGATAGGCCTTATCGAACACCGCGTGGCTCCTCCTCCAGACGCGCATCTGCAGCGCTTGCGGAAACCGGTGTCATAAACTCGCGAACAAGCCCTCCGGTCAAGCCCCCGATCAGGCCCGCACTAGCCCCGTCGACGCCCGCACCACGAGCTGCGGATGAACCTCGCCCTGGCGA
>JBBAUA010000102.1:0-2202 GCA_040398465.1 Hyphomonadaceae bacterium
GCGCATGGCCGAGCCGAACCTTGTGGTCAGCGCTGAGAACATGGCTTTCGCCCGCTCCCACAGAGTGGGCGCGTCATGAGTCGATGGCGGCCAGGTGAAGGGTCGCATCATGTATTTCGTCTCTAAGGCCGAGGCCTGCGCGGGGGTGTTGAAGGTTCGCATGCCCGGAGTATGCGGCCGCGCGGAGGGGCGGGGGATTCGCTGGCATGGAATCGGCCGGTTTGCTCGGCGCAGGGTGCTGGAATTGCCGGAGTTAGGGGGGGCGTGAGGGGTGTGCAGGATCGGCTGGTTGGGAGGGCTGTGAGCCCGGCCCCTCGTGGTTCGACGGGCGCTCCCTGCGGTCGCTGCTCACCATGGGGGCCTCAGGGATCGTCCTTGCGAAAACAAGTCAGCGGCAACATTTCCGTGGCGCGGGCGAACGAGAGGCGTAAGAAGCGGGCATGGATCAGACGTTGACGAAGCCGCCGCTGGACGCCGCCCCGCATCTCGGGCCGCGGCAGTATGGGGCGGTGAACTGGGTCGGGCTGTGGACGCTGTGCCTGCGGGAGACGCGGCGGTTCTGGAAAGTCGGCATGCAGACGCTGTTTGCGCCTGTGGTGTCGTCCCTCTTGATGCTGTTCGTGTTCAAGCTGGCCTTCGGGCAGGGCAATGGTGGGATGGTAGGCGGGGTGCCGTTCGAGGTGTTCCTTGCGCCCGGCGTCGTGATGATGGCGATCCTCAACAACGCGTTCGCGAATACGTCGTCGTCGCTGATCATCGCGAAGGTGCAGGGCAATTCTGTCGACTTCCTGATGCCGCCGCTGTCGCCGATGGAACTGACGGTGGGGTTCCTGTCGGGCGCCGTGTCGCGCGGCGTGCTGGTGGGGATCGTGACCTATGCGGCGGTGTGGATCATGCAGATCACGCCGTTCCAGGTCGCGAACCTGTTTGCCGTTCTGTATTTTGCGGTGATCGCGTCGCTGCTGATGGGCGCGGTGGGGCTGCTCGGCGGCATCTGGGCCGACAAGTTCGATCACATGGCGGCGGTGCAGAACTTCGTCATCATGCCGCTCACGATGCTGTCGGGGACCTTCTATCCGATCGGCCGGCTGCCTGAGCCGTTCGTGACGATCAGCCATTTCAACCCGTTCTTCCAGATCATCGACGGGTTCCGCTATGGCTTCACGGGACATGCCGAGAGCGATCTGTGGTTCGGCGGCGTGATGTGCGCGGTGATAACTCTGGCGCTGTGCGCCTGGTGCTGGGCGATGCTGAAGCGCGGGTACAAGCTGAAGGCGTAAGCGCCTCGGGGGGAACCATGGAGCTGAAGGCGCCGCTCACCGCCACGAACATGCAGGCATGGTATGATCAGGTCTATGCGCCGTGGGTGAAGGCGCAGGGGCTCTGCGATTTCGAGGTGCGCGAGGGATTCCTGGCCGCGCGCCTGCCGCAGTCCGCCGAGATGCAGTTTTCCAGCGGTGCGATCTGCGGGCAGGCGATGATGTCGGCGATCGACACGGTCGCGTCGATGGCGGCATGCACGGGCGAACGCATAACCAAGGGCACGGTTTATCAGCACATGCATTTCGTGCGCCCGGCCAAGGGTGAAGACCTGCGGATCGAAGCGAACGTGCAGCGGTTCGGCAAGGCTTCGGCGCTGATCGACGCCCGGGTGACGTTTGCCGGTTCGGGCGAGCTGGTGGCGCAGGCGATGCTGGAGTTTGCGTTCTAGGCGCGCACGACATGCGGAACCAGTTTTGTGGGACCGTGCTGAAGCGCGAGTGCAAGCTGAAGGCGTATCCCGCGTTTTCCGCAATGACGGCGCTTCGCGATTAACATGAGTTGGTCTCGTGTTTCGTTCCGTCGCAACTGCGATTTTTATCGCTGCAGGTCGTGCGTGAATTTGTGCGCCGCGCACTTGCCGACGATCGATTTCGATCTCTTTCCCCACTCACGATGCGCGCAAAGAGCTGCGCGTCATTAGCCGGAGGAAAACATGAGATCGTTAGTTGCCGTTGCAGCGTTGGCTGCAGCGCTGGGAGCCTGCCAGCCGGATTCCGAGAAGACCAATCCTGCGGTCGCGACGGATGAGTCAGCGGCGGAGCGCATGAAGGGCGCGCCAGCGATGGGCGCGAATTCGTTCACGCAGGAACAGGCGCGCGAGCGGGCCGTGTCTGCAGGCTACACCGATGTCGGCGCGCTGACGCAGGCCGCTGACGGAAC
>JBBAUA010000103.1:0-2184 GCA_040398465.1 Hyphomonadaceae bacterium
CTCCCGCGCATCGTTCGCGACGCCAGCCAGGATCTCGGGAAGAAGATCGACCTCCAGATGGAGGGCGAGAATACCGAGCTCGACCGCCAGGTGCTCGAGCTGATCAAGGATCCGCTGACGCACATGATCCGCAACTCGTGCGATCACGGCGTTGAAACCACCGAGCAACGTATCGCCGCCGGCAAGTCCGAGACCGGCGTGATCAAGCTGCGCGCCTATCACGAGGGCGGCCACATCATCATCGAGGTAAGCGACGACGGCGCCGGTCTCAACACCGATCGTATCCGCCAGAAGGCCGTGGAGAAGGGCGTCATCGACGCCACGGAAGCCATGGCGATGACGGACGCCCAGATCCACCGTCTCGTTTTCGCGCCGGGCTTCTCCACCGCTGCCAAGGTCACCAACATGTCCGGCCGTGGCGTCGGCATGGACGTCGTGAAGACCAATGTCGAGCAGATCGGTGGAACCATCGATCTGCGCTCAAGCTTCGGTGCGGGCTCTACCTTCATCATCAAGATCCCGCTGACGCTGGCCATCATCTCGGCCCTCATCGTTGGCGTGGAAGACCATCGCTTCGCGCTGCCGCAGCTCTCGGTGATCGAACTGGTGCGGGCGGGCAAGCGCTCCGAACACCGCATCGAGATGATCAACACGACCCGCGTCCTGCGCCTGCGTGACCGGATGCTGCCGCTTGTGGCGCTCTCTGACGTACTCGGCCTGATGGTCGATGATGGTTCGAATGATCGCAGCGCCTGCATCGTCGTCATGCAGGTCGGCGAGACGCGCTTTGGCCTGATCGTCGATGAAGTCTTCGACACAGAGGAAATCGTGGTGAAGCCGCTTTCCAAGCGTCTCGGCTCGATGTCCGAATACTCCGGCGCCACCATTCTTGGCGACGGTTCGGTCATCATGATCCTCGACCCGAACGGCATCTCGCGCTCGATTGCCAACGTCGAACGTACGGTCAGCCGTCTGCTCGACGAGCAAACGCGCGCCGCTGCCGCGGCCAGGGCCGCGCAGGAAACCCAGACCCGCATCAGCATGCTGCTGTTCACGGCCGGCGGCTCCGAACCACGCGCTTGCCCGCTGTCGCTGGTCACGCGCCTGGAAGAGATCGACGCATCAACGTTCGAGATGACCAGCCGTGGTCTTGTTGTCCAGTATCGCGGCCGCCTCATGCCGCTTGCCTCAGGTGGCGGCGCGATCCGCAGGGAAGGGCGCCAGCCCATGCTGGTGTTCAGCCAGGGTACGCTGGTTGTTGGCCTTGCGGTCGACTCGATCCTCGACATCGTCGAAGACCTTCTCGACTTCCAGCTCACCGACCAGGCGCCCGGCGTCCTCGGCACCGCAGTCCTCAAGGGCCGCTCCACCGAGATCATCGACGTCAGCCACTATCTTGGCCAGGCCGAGCCTGCCTGGGCCTCGGCAGCCGTGCAGCTGGACGTGCGCGCCAATCGCAAGCGCATCCTGTTGATCGAATCTCACCCCTTCTTCCGCAACCTGCTCGCGCCGATGGTCTCCGCCGCCGGTTATGACGTCACCGTCGCCTCAGGCCTCGAGGAGGCGCGCGCGCGCCTCGCCGCCGGCGCCACATTCGACGTGGTGCTCGCCGACGCCGACGGCGCTGTGATCACCGAGGTCGAAGGCGCTCAGGTCATCCAGATGTCCAGCCGCCGCGACGGCGACGCGGTTCCGAAGTCTGATCGTCATGCGCTGCTGGATGCGATCCAGCGCGCGATCCACCGCGGAGAAGCCGCATGAGTACGTGTGAGTTCGTGACCTTCCATATCGGTGACCAGCTCTTCGGGCTTGGCGTCACCGAGATCCACGATGTCTTCCGCCCCGCCAGGATGACCCCGGTTCCCTTGTCGGGCTCGGAAATCGCGGGTGTTCTCAATCTTCGTGGCCGGATTGTCACTGCGATCGACGCCCATTCCCGTCTTGGACTGCGTCAACGGGAAAATGGCACGAACGATAAATCTCTTGCGATCGGCGTGGAGTATGGCGGGGAAAGCTTCGGCATGCTGATCGACGAGATTGGCGACGTCGTCCGTCTCGACGACGGCGACAAGGAGCAGAATCCCGTCAACCTTGACGCGACATGGTCGCGCGTATCGCGCGGCGTCTACCGCCTGGAAGGCCGCCTTCTGATCATCATGGATATCGATCGGATGCTTGATG
The DNA here is from genome assembly GCA_040398465.1 of Hyphomonadaceae bacterium. GTDB lineage: Bacteria > Pseudomonadota > Alphaproteobacteria > Caulobacterales > Hyphomonadaceae > UBA7672. The sequence continues at coordinate 2,182 of JBBAUA010000103.1, forward strand.
GGG
>JBBAUA010000104.1:0-2135 GCA_040398465.1 Hyphomonadaceae bacterium
GAAGGCAGCCGATTGCAACGGACTTTTCGTCTTTCACGTGGATAAGTGTCAGAAGATGAGCTATATATCTGACACTATGGAGACGTCAGATGACGGTGTCGAAGGCCATTCTTGAGTTCCTGAAGCCGCGCAAGCGGGGCGAGCCCGTCTGCGCCAAGCAGCTGCTTCACCTCGGCAATCGCGCCGCCGTGGACCAGGCGCTGGCGCGCCTTGTCCGACGGAAGAAGCTCGTGCGCGTGTCGCGGGGCTTCTACGCCGTTCCCGTGGAAAGCCGGTTCGGGCTGCTGCCGCCTAATGCAGGGGAGGCGATGGAAGCTATCGCCCGTCTGAAGGGCGAACAGATCGCGCCTGCAGGCGCTGCTGTCGCCAACGCCTTTGGCCTGACGACGCAGGTGCCTTTGCGCCGGACCTACGTGACAAGCGGACGGACTCGCACGCTCAAGGTCTCAGGCGAGACAATCGAGCTGCGCCACGCTCCTCCATTGGCCGAGAACGCGCGCCATGAGAGACTGCTGCGGGCGATCGAATGGTTGGGACCGGATGGTGTTGAACAAGCCAGAGCCATGCTTCTCACGCTCAAGCCAGCCGAGCGGCGGACCCTCGCGCGACGCGCGGCGGGCATGCCGACCTGGATGGCGGCGGCGGTAAGCGAAGCAGCCTATGCCGGACAGCATCTTCAGTCTCAGCGCGCGGGATAGGGCAGACTTCTTCCAGGCCGCCGTCGCACGCGTCGGCCGGACCGCCATCCTGCTGGAGAAGGACGTCTGGGTCGTGTGGGCGCTGCGGGCTCTCTTCGAGGATCCCGTTGGCGCCCACCTCGTCTTCAAGGGCGGCACTTCCTTGTCGAAAGCTCACCGCCTGATCGAGCGGTTCTCCGAAGACGTCGACCTGACCCATGACATCCGGGAGCTGGCCGCGGACCTCTTGCCGCGAGGAGATGGCGGTGAGGTGCTCGACATACCGGAGACGCGCAGCCAGATCAGGCGGGTCAGCGAGGCCATACGCAACGAGCGGCTCCCTGCCTGGGTCAGCGGCACAGTCGCACCTATCATTCAGGCGCGGCTGGAGCGGGATGGCGCCCAGGCGATGGTCGAGCTCGATGGCTGCAATCTCAGCATCCGTTACGCCGAACAGGACTACGGGCAGGTCAAATCCGCCGTGCTTCTGGAGTTTGGCGCTCGCGCCACGGGGGAACCTGCCGCCGTCCATGATATCGCCTGCGACAGCGCGGCGGCAGGTCTGGACATCGACCTTCCGACGGCCCGGCCCAGGGTCATGAAGGCCGAACGGACGTTCTGGGAGAAGGCGACGGCGGTGCACGTCTTCTGCCGGAGTGGCGATCCCGTCGGAGATCACAAGGCGCGTCACTGGTACGATCTGGAGCGGCTCCACGCCAACGGCGTCGCGGGGCGTGCCATTGCGGATGCCAGCCTCGCTGCGCAGGTTGCCACGCACAAGCGCGCCTTCTTCCGCGAGCGCGACACGGCAGGCGCTTGGATCGACTATCACGCCGCCGTTGGGGGCGGGCTGCAGCTCGTGCCGGTGGGGCCGCATCTGGCGGAGCTCGAGGCGGACTATGCGGCAATGCAGACCGATGGCCTGCTGCCGGTGGACGCGCTCACCTTCGCCAGACTCATGGTGCGGTGCGGTGAGATCGAGCGGGCGGCCAACGCGGCGAGGTGAGCGGCCCGGCTGGAGGCGGGAGGCTGGCAAACGGCGCGTCCCGCCATGCAGGACCGGATAGGTCCGCTGCGCAGGCTCCTTGCAGCCTTCTCTTCTGTTGGCCGTACTGACAGTCGGCGTGCGCGCGCCAGCGTCCGCATGCTGTCTCATGCCTCGCGCGGAAGGGGAATTGGTTGCTCAGTTCGTTTCAGTGTGCCGGACGTGATGGACCGCCTCAAGGGACGACGGGGCCCCACCATTTTTTTGGCGGAAGAGCCAAAAAAATCGTGACCCCCATCGCCGCTGCGCGGTCGCGCCTGGGCGCGATCCCTTGACCCGCTCCATCACGCCCGCCCGCCGACATCGTCCTTCAAACACAGGAGACGACGATGTTCACGAAGACCTTCACGATCGAGCACCACATCGAGGAGCTGCGGGCCGAACTGCGGGTGATGACTGACGCCGAGGAGAGG
>JBBAUA010000105.1:0-1591 GCA_040398465.1 Hyphomonadaceae bacterium
GGAAAATCGGCGCGTCACCGGGAGGGACTAATCATGAAACTGCTATCGTTGCTCGCCGTCACCACGGCGATTGGGGCCGTTTGCGCCGCACCCGCCATGGCGCAGGAACAGCCGGCGCCCACCCCCGCGCCCGAAACGTCCGGCGGGTCCGGCTTCTACGCCGGCGCCGGGATCAACCTCTACTTCCTCGATCGTGACGCCGCCGCCGAAGGCATGCCGATCTTCTTCGAGGACCAGCCCTCGCCTGGCGCCTTCATGGGTCGCCTGGGCTTTGCCTTCAACGCCAACATCGCGGTCGAAGCGGAGATCGGCATCGGCGGCGCGCGCTCCGAGTTCACCACGTCGGGCGGCGGCGCCGATGGCGAGATCGGTATCGAATCCCCCATGGGCGCGCATGTCGTGCTGTCGCTACCGCTGGAGGGCAACGCCTATCTTCTGGCCAAGGCCGGCTATGTCGACGCCAGCGTCTCGCGCGAGTATCTCGGCGTGGACTACGGCGATATCGACATTGGCGGCCCGGCCATTGGCATCGGCGGCGGCTGGCGCGGAGGCTCGCTCGACTTCCGCTTCGAATACAGCTTCGTCTCCAGCGACACAGGCGATGGCGGCTTGCTGGGCATGACCGTTCTCAACCACTTCTAGCCCGCGACACCGGCAGAGACATGGAGGGCGGTTGCGCACACGCGCAGCCGCCCTTTCTCTTTGGTCCTTGCTCAGGGCTCCTGCAGTCCCGCGACATCGTGCGAGGCATCTAGACGATAGCGCCACTGGCCGTCGCGCAGGACGCCCTCGACGCGCAGGCACGCATAGGGACGCTCGGGACGGTTATCCGCATCACGACTGTCGATGGGCCACAGCTTTTCGCATGAGCGCTGCGTGCACCAGCAAGCCTCGGCGGCAACGCCATCCACGCCTGCGCCACGCTCCACAAATATGGTCGGCGATCCGCCGCCGGCCTTCAGCCGGGACAGCGCGCTGTCGTCGCCGCCCAGCAAGAGCTGCGACCTGTACACGTCATCCAGAACATCACCCAGCGCCTTGGCATCGCCCGCGCGCATCGCCGTCGCGAAAGCGCGGGCCTTCTCCATCGCGACGCCAAGGTGCGGCCAGTCCTGCTTCGCCAGCTCCAGGTCCCCGCCCTTGCCGCCCGGCAGACGTCGCTTCACGCCCGACGGACCAAACTCGCCCGTCGTGCTCATGAACATCAGGAATGGACCTTCGGGTTTGGTACAGCCAAGCACGCGGCCATGCAGGCTAATCCCCGGCGCCCGCAACTGCGACGCCAGCAACGTCTCCTCCGCCTCGGCGCAATCTGACACTCGCCCCACAAACGAGCCGCGCCATGCCCCCGGCAACTGCCCCAGCCCGTCGATATACCCTCCGACTGACGCATCGGTGACGCCATAGATCGCGTCCACATCGCGATAGACCCGCTCGTCCGAATAGAGCCCGTCCACCACCACGCAACGGCCCATCCAGGCAGCGGGTGAAGCCGCGATCGCCGCCGCCTCGACCTTCGTGGAGTTGTCCGCCGTACAGACAGATGAGCGCGGCACGTTCTGCGCCCCCGCATCGGACCCGAGCGCGACGA
>JBBAUA010000106.1:0-1477 GCA_040398465.1 Hyphomonadaceae bacterium
GAGGCCTCATCTCGGCCGCACCATCGGCAAAACCAGCCCCGGTGTAGCCAGCCATCCTGACAGCACGTACGGATCCAGGGCTCGGCCGGTGCACGGCCAGCTTCACCGCCGGAGCAGACCCCATAAGGTCCAGGTACCAACTCCCTTCGACAGCTGCGGCACCAGCATGCAGCTGCTTCGGCATTGCACGCCGTGTGCCGGCGCATCGACCCTTGTCCGCGAGCTCCTGATAACTCCTGTCAGCGGAGGCCTGGCAAGGCCACGGCAAGAAATCGATGGAAATATTGGGTCCCTGAGCCGAGATGCTGCGGGCCGCATAATCAGAAACGCAACACATAAAAAAACAGCACGTCAAGGCCGCCAGCGTCGTGGCCCGGCTGAGGCGAGGAGCGCTTCCCAAAGGCGGCCGTGAAATTGCGGCGCCGGCCCCTTTTTTTTAGGTGGCATATGGTGGGCACAAAAATTAACGCTTCAGCTCGCGATTTAGTGACATTTAGCGCCTTTTAGCGGCCAAATTTGCGGTTTTAGCGGCAACACGTTCGTGTTTTAGCGGCCACACTTTCGCGTTTTAGCGGCCCCCCGGGCCGGACTTCGCTGACCTGCTCTCTCCCCCAGCCCGGACTTAGCGGCCTGTCCGGGCCCGGATTCCGAGGTACTTCGCTGACCTTGTCAATCCCCCCAGCCCCGATAGCGGCCTCTCCGGGCCCGGACTCAGCGGCCCCCCGGGCCCGGACTCCTGACATCCGTCACCTTTTCAATCCCCCCCAGCCCGGACTTAGCGGCCTCTCCGGGCCCGGACTCAGCGGCCCCCCGGGCCCAGACTCCTGACATCCCTCACCTTTTCAATCCCCCCCAGCCCGGACTTAGCGGCCTCTCCGGGCCCGGACTCAGCGGCCCCCCGGGCCCGGACTCCGGACTTCGCTGACCTGCTCCATCCCAGCAGCAGCCCTGAGCTAGCGGTCTCTTCGGGCCTGGACTCAGCGGCTCCCCCCGGGCTTAGACTTAGCTGCCTTTCTGTGCCAGACGGAAGTTAGCGGCATGTGGCCATGCTTTTACCGATGCGTGCCGATGCTCACTCCCCAGATGCATCTCAAAACTTGTTAAGCAACCCTGCCAGCTGGACTCAAGGGATGTCCGCCGTGGCCTCCGCCAGCCAGTCGCCCAAATTCTTGAATTGCTTCTCTTTCTTGCTCTCCTTCTTCTCCGGCTCTGCCTTCTCTGTTTTGTCGGTCACCTTTTTCACCTGGGCGAATTTGATCTTCGCCACTTTTCCTTTGGTGTGGACGGCTGGCCCCTCGAGCATCTCGACCTTGACGTCTCCTGTCAACACGGTCAACACCTTGCCCTTGAATCCGTTGTACTCCTCGCGGAGTGCTTTCACGATCACAATGTCGCCCACCTCGCACGGTGGCACATACTTTGAGCCGCGTGCTGTCTCTCTCACCGGTTGTGGCTTCGGCGGCGCTTCTTCCTTCGG
>JBBAUA010000107.1:0-1471 GCA_040398465.1 Hyphomonadaceae bacterium
CCCGAGTAGCGCAAGGTTACGGACGACAAGGTCGCTCCAAAGCCGTCAGTGAACGCCAATGGCGCAATGAGAACGTTGTTCGCCCAGAGTCAGCCACTTGTCACCTTCGCTGCGGCCCCCGAACCCAGAAGCCTCCGAAAGTTCCGGAGGGGTTCAAGGTCCAAGGGCGCGCAAGGTCGTGCGGGCGTGGTCTGGCAAGGTGTCTAGCGTGGCTGGGCGTCAAGTGTGGCGGCGGCGCGTCGCGCCACAATCCCGCGATAGACCGCGACATTGAACTCCACGCCCGTCATGCCGATGTGCTCCTGCGGCACGGACGTTTCGGGTGCCACCCCATAGCGCGGGCCAACGGTGCGGCCGGCGAGATTCTCGATGCCCTGTCCCCACGCCATGGAGGGGATGTCGAGCACATGATAGTGGAAGAGCTCGCGGAAAGCGGCGCCGTGCTCGGCAAGCAGCGCCGTCATGAAGCGGGTGTCGAACTGCGCGTTCCAGGCGGTGAAGATCATGGTGCGCCCGGCGCTGACGCGGCGATGGAAGTCGAGGATCTGGCGCACGGCTTCCGCTTCGCTCACCGCGCCATGGGATGTCCAGTCGGCGGCGTCGAAGCCGTTGACCGCGCGTGCGCCCTCCGAGATCCGCTCCGGGTGCGTCGGAAGGATACGGACATAAAGGCGTCCGAGCTCGCGCCCGTCGAGGTCGGTGTAGATGAGGCCCGCGTCGATCATCTCATGATAGTCGGGATCGAGGCCCGTGGTCTCGACATCGACATGCGCGAGGCCGAAGGCGGCGCGGGTCTCCGTCGTCGGGAAAGGCGGGCGGGTCTGTCCGTCGGGCGCCGGGCGGGTCGCTGTCGCGCAGGCGGAGAGGGCAATGACGGCGAGGGCGAAGAGGGCGGATCGGCGCATGGCGGCACGCTAGCGGGCGGCTGCAACAGTTTCGCGTCGGCAGACCGGTCGCTTCCGGCGGCGCTGGAAGTGACCTGCTACAAGAACCTCGGCCCACGGGTCTCTCGATATCGCCCCTTGGGAACGGGCTGGGGTCGCGAATGGGCCCCACCCGACGCAGTTGGCCATACTCCAACGATCGGCAGTCGCGCTCCAAAATGACCGTTCGAGCCCGCTGCCGACAAACTCACGGATTTCGCCCAAGAGCGTCGCGAGTAATGTTGATCCTCAGCCCAAACACCCCGTCCACGGAACCGTGCGCAGCCCACCTCGACGATGGCGAGTCAAGCTGTCTTCTTGGCTAACTCGCCGAAGCGGGCTCGCGCATGCCGAAGGGCAATGCCGATCCGCTCGTGTTCCACCGAGAAGCAAAGTCGACGGCTACCCGCCGGCGGACGCGGCGATCGCACGCTTGAAGTAGCGCACGAAAAGACCGGCGAGAGTTCGTCTCGCCGGTCTGATGTCGTTTCGTTCAAGCCTCAACCTCTGGGCATCAGCACCGTATCGATGACGTGGATTACGCCGTT
>JBBAUA010000108.1:0-1420 GCA_040398465.1 Hyphomonadaceae bacterium
CCGCGGGTGCAGCGCGATGAAGTCTTGAAGCCCCAGGTCCTTCGGGTGTCCTGCGAGAACTTCCGGGTCTATGGCGTTCGCAGGGTCTGGCGGCGCCTGCTGCGTGAAGGCCTTGAGGTCGTTCGTTGCACAGTCTCAAGGCTGATGAAGGCCATGGGATTGAAGGGCGTCGTCCGCGGCAAGCCGCATCGCACCGCTTTCAGCGACAAGTCGGCGGCGTGCCCACTCGATCGGGTAAATCGCAGCTTCAAGGCGCCGGCGCCGAACGTGTTCTGGGTCAGTGACTTCACCTGCGTCGCCAACTGGTCCGGATTTGTCTGCGCCGCCTTCATGATCGACGTTTACGCCAGGAAGATCGTCCGTTGGCGCGCCAGTCGCTCGGCTCTCGCCAGCCTCGTTCTCAATGCACGCGAACAGGTGCCGCATGATCGCAGGCCAGTCCCTGGTGGCGGACCCTTCTGTCACTCTGACCGCGGATCGCAATACGTGTCCATCAAGGGCGCCGAGCGCCTGGCCGAAGCCGGCCTTGAGCCATCCGTGGAAATCGTTGGCGATAGCTATGGCAGCGCGTTCGCAGAAAAGATCAACGGCCTCTGCAAAGCTGGGGTGATCTGGCGCAAGGGTCTGTGGCGATCACTCGACGCCGTCGCGTACGCTACGTTCGAATGGGTTGACTGGTGCAACGGTCGCCGGCTGCTCGAGCCCATCGGCGACATCCCGCCTGCCGAGGCCGAAGCCGCCTACTATGCTCTGATGGAGAAACAAGCCGTCGCAGCCTGACCCAAACCAAACAGTCTCCGGGGTTACCGGGGCGGTTCACTTTGCGGGATTACTGGTCTCGCGTGCCGTGCGGGCGGATCGTCATTGCACGCTAACGTTGGCGCTTTGTCCCGAAGCTTGAAGCGTTTCGCGCATGTTATCTTGCGTCGCTTTGGTCGTTGACCGCAGGATGTAGCCTATGCCCCTGGCGGTCCCAATCGAAACGCTGGCGCCAGCTTCCTGCAGCGCAAACCTGAGCCGGCAGATGCTGGCTTCCAGGGAGTTCGGCGCAAGTTTCTGGCCGGATGTGCTGCAAACTGACTGCAGGTAGGCTCTCGGACACGGTCGCCCCTCGTGTTGAAGCAGGGCGATGAGCAGCCGAATCTGATGCGCCGACAGGACAACTGAAAAGCCATTCACCGCTACATCCAGCGTGTCCGGTCTCAACGTGAGGTTGCCGGCCTGCAGAGGTGGCTCATTGAACGACTTGCCCCGCCGCCAGACTGCCCGGCACCGGGCGACGAGTTCTGCCGGGGCGAATGGTTTCGGCAGGTAGTCATCCGCGCCGGCTTCGAGGCCCAGTATGCGATCGCTAAGACCAACACTCGCCGAAATCAGAATGACCGGTGTCTTTATGCCGATGCTACGAAGTTCTTTCAGG
>JBBAUA010000109.1:0-1335 GCA_040398465.1 Hyphomonadaceae bacterium
GCTTCCCATCTGTGGACGCCCCCTTCAGCGCAAGAGTGAATTCGGGAGTTTCTGACACGTAGTCGGATGCTGCCATCTGTCCGGCCTGTTGTGCGGCGGCTTGCCGTCGCTGGCCTGTATGGGAGTTCGCGGATCCGGTCCAAATCACCCAAAGCGTGCTCGAGGCACGGTGGAAAGCCCTGGTTTTCCTGATCCCGTCTCGCCGACTGTTGCGCCATACGCTCCTTCGCTCATCCTACGCTTCGACGTCTCGCGTTCGTGCCGGTCAGGCCGGCACGCCCGGAGCCCGGTAGACATCGCCCTTGGCCAGCAGCGCCCAGACGATGCGGGCGTTCTTGTTGGCCAGGGCGACGATGACCAGCATCTTCGGCTTTCGCGCCAGCATCTGGTCGAGCCATGACCCTGCCGGCGCGCCTCGGATGGCGGCCTGTTTGATAACGGCGCTGGCCCCGATGGTCAGCAGCCGTCGCAGTGTTCGCTCGCCCATCTTTGTGATCGCGCCGAGCTTCTGTTGACCGCCCGTGGATCGCTGTCGCGGCGTTAGTCCCAGCCAGGCGGCGAAGTGACGACCGCTCTTGAAGGCTTCATGGGACGGTGCGAGCGCGATCAGAGCCGTCGCCGTGATCGGTCCTATGCCCGGGATGGTCATCAGTCGGCGCGCGACCGGGTCGTGTCGTGCGCGTGAGGCGATCTCTGCATCCAGCACGGCGATCTGCTCGTCCAGCGTTCGCAAGGTCGAGACGAGAACCAGCAGAATGGTCCGCGCGGCGGGCGGAAGCGCCTCCGCCGGGTCCTCCACACGCGCGATCAGGCGCTCGACGTGCGGCACGCCCTTGGGAACGATCCAGCCGTACTCGGCCAGGTGACCGCGCAGGGCGTTGATGGTCTGGGTGCGCTGACGCACCAGCAGGTCCCGGGCGCGAAAGACCACACTGCTGGCCTGCTGCTCTTCCTGCTTGAGCGGCACGAACCTCATGCTCGGCCGTTGCGCCGCCTCACAGATCGCTTCGGCATCGGCCATGTCGTTCTTCTGGCGCTTCACGAACGGCTTCACATAGATCGGCGGGATCAGCCGGACCGTATGGCCCTGTCGGGTCAGTTCGCGACCCCAGTGATGGGCGCCGGCGCACGCTTCCATGGCGACGATGCAAGGCGGCAGGCCGGCGAAGAATGCCAGCAAACGGCTCCGGCCCAACTTCTTGCGAAACACCACCTCGCCTGAAGCATCAGCGCCATGCGCCTGGAAGATGCTCTTGGCGAGGTCCAGACCAACAGTGCTAACCTGTCCCATGGACGCCTCCTCCGAGTGTTGTTCAACACCCTCACTCTGGCACA
>JBBAUA010000110.1:0-1256 GCA_040398465.1 Hyphomonadaceae bacterium
CGGCTGTCTTCCCGCTGGAGTGGGAACGCACTGTCAGCACGCTGCCCTGGCAGCATGTGGTGGTGTTCCGTAAACGGGGCTGAAGGCGCGGGCGGCTGGTGGCGTTGATTGAGGTTCGCGCCCGCAGTTCCAAGCCGCGCTGCTATGCAAACAGAGCCGTAAAAGCAGAGGCCTCCGAACCCTGCCGACCAGCCAGAGCCAAATTGAAGAGCGTTCGCGTACAATCGGGGCGTGACGCGGTAGAATTTCGATTGCCGAACAGAACAATGCGGAACGACTGCTTCTGGGCGATCTGCCGCCCGTCCGACCGGGCGAGCCGGAACAGCGATTGTTGTGCGCGCCTGCCATCAGTAGCAATGTAGTGGCGCGTGCCGACAAGCGCGGCGAGAGTCGGGCGATCCGCCGAGGGTCGTACCGAGACGCACGAGAAGGGGAACAAGGATGAGCGGGCAGCCGGTAGTGGCCGAAAAGGGGCCGAAGCCAATCGAAGTGGAAGCGGGCAAGACGTATTATTGGTGCGCCTGCGGCAAGTCCACAAATCAGCCATTCTGCAATGGCGCGCATAAGGACACGTCATTTACGCCGATGGCCTGGACGGCAGAAGAAACGAAGACGGTGTATTTCTGCCAATGCAAGCACACCGGCAGAGCGCCGCTCTGCGATGGCTCGCACAATAACTTGTAATCTGCCGACGCGCCGAGCATCAGCCGGTTGTCGAGTCGGGCTGGTTCTGGGCGAGCTCCCGCCGCAACGCAGCTCCGTCTCTGACTGACCGCCATCGATCAACTCAGCCGGATCGCCACATTCTGTGTTTCGGCGGTACGGGGCTGCTATCTCGTCAGGGCGACGGGGGAAGCCAGTCTGTAACGGACCCCGCATCCAGTTCCGGCGCTTCGGCTTCGTCCTTGTCGTTGTCTGTGCGTCCCGTAACGGTCACGCGATCGCCTAGCTCGACCTTTGCGCCGGTGTCGCCGACGTCGACCAACAGCAGCCGGCCGCTGGTTTCCAGCAGGAAGTCGCCGTCCGCCTCCACCGAAAGCACGGTGCCGTTGAACGTCATGGCCTGATCAGCGGGGGTGCGATCCGAAAGGGCGTACATGCCGGTGTGGCTGCACGCGGCGGTGAGCAGTAGCGGGGCCAGCAAGATAGCTTTCATGCCCTTGTCGAGCCATACGCCACCCGAAGTCGGGCATACGTCCATCTCAATGCCGTAACGGCGGATCTGGCGCATTGCGACGCCATCAATCGGAGATGTC
>JBBAUA010000111.1:0-1119 GCA_040398465.1 Hyphomonadaceae bacterium
TTGCCGCCGAGAGCGAGCGCCTGTTTGAAGGTGAGCCAGCGTTGCGATGGTCTCCCCTGCTCGATCGCGGCAGACCAGAGCAGGAGAATGTTGATCCCGGAATAGGTTCGTCCGGTCGATGCGTTCTGGGGCAGACCAAGAGGCGTCCCTCCTGATGAAGACGCCCATGGCTGGACCCAGGGAAAGCGTCCCTGTTCGAGTTCTGCGATGATCCGGGCTGTGACGGCGTCGTGAAGCGATTGCGTGTTCGCGATGGCGGTCATGATGACCTCCTTGAGAAGCTGGATTGTTGGGAGAGCGAGACAAGGCCGGCGGCTTGACGCCGCCGGCCAGGCCGTCAGGCCGCGCGCTTGCGCTTCGGCTTCGGAGCTTCTTCGCCGACAATCACCGGTTCGGATTGTGCGTCCGCTTTCGGCTTGCCGCGTGCAAGGATCTCGACATCACCGAGACCGGTCACCACGAACTCGATGGAGTAGCGGGTCTGGCCGCGCTCATCTTCCCAGGAGCCGGGACGGATCTGTCCGACAAGGCGGAGGCGGGTGCCGACCTGAACGGCTTTCTCGATCAAGGCGACCTTGGCCGGTGCGAAGACGACAACCCGATGCCAGTAGGTCTTTTCATTCCAGTCGCCAGATTCGGCCTTCCAGCGCTCGGAGGTCGCCAAGGATATGATGGCGAGCTTCTTGTCGCCCTTGAGAGGCTTGATCTCAAGCTTGCCGACATTGCCGATGAGTTCGAAGGACGCGCGGTCCATGATGGCTTTCCTTGTGATCCCGCGGGATCAGTCCCGACGGGGTCGCGTTTGCGACGCCCCTCAGGAGCGGCCGGAAAGCAAGCGCAGCGGTGACCGCGCAAGGGGTTGGTGCGGCCTGCAGGAGCGAAGGTCCGAAGCCTCGGCCCCTTGAGCGGTCATGCGACGGACGCTTGATGGGCGGACAAAGCAAACGTGTCCCTGACGGGGGCATGCACGACGGGCGAGGTTAGATCGTCATGGCCTGGGACCTGTCGACGGGCTTGCGGCAGGGATAGCGACCAAGACCGTGGACCGCGCCGGCGAATTGCCTCGTCGATTCTTGTCAAATCAGTCTCTCGGCGCTCCGATCGAACGAGGGACCACAA
>JBBAUA010000112.1:0-1096 GCA_040398465.1 Hyphomonadaceae bacterium
TGACGTTCGAGATCGACAGGCTGGTGCTGGTCCCTGACGACATCGACCTGTCCCGCTCCCCGCTCGCCGGCCATCTGGATGCGGAAACCTATGTGCTGGGGGCATTCAACCCCGGGCTCACGCGCCTGCCGAACGGCAATCTACTTATGGTGGTCCGGATTGCCGAGGCGCTTCGCCATCCGGTCGGGGATGGCCACGTCCATGCCATCCGCTGGGACAATGGCCGCTATGTCCTGGACGCCTGGCCCTTGGATGCCGCGGATACCTCCGATCCACGCAAGTTCATGCTCCGCGGTGAGAACTGGAAAGTCATGGCGCTGACGTCGCTGTCCTGGCTCCTGCCGGTCGAACTGAGTCCCGACGGCCTCACCGTTGTCGCCATCCACTACGACCGCGCTATCGCCCCCCAGCACAGCTTCCAGTGCTACGGCATCGAGGACGCGCGCATCAGCCGGGTCGATAATCGCTGGCTGATGACGACATGCTCGGTCAGCCCGGAACGCCATTCGACGACGCTCTATTCATCGGCCAAAGGCCTCGACTGGACGTTCGAGGACATCATCCTCGATCACCAGAACAAGGATATGCTCATCTTCGAAGGCCGTATCGATGGCCAGTACTGGGCGCAGACAAGGCCGCTCGGCGATCTCTACTTCGCTTACCCGCCGGGTAGTGAGTGGCGCGCCGGTCCCTCAATCAACCTCGCCACCTCGGCCGATGCGCTGCACTGGAAGCCGCACCGCAAGCCTGGGATCCGGCCGCACGCCAACACCACGGCCACAGCCCGCATGGGTGGCGGCGCCCCGCCCATCCTCACCGACCGCGGCTGGCTCACGCTCTGGCACGGCGTTGCGCCCAACGACAGCGTCGGCGCCTACCGCACCTACTGGTCGCTGCTCGACCGCGACGATCCGAGCCGCGTCATCGCAACCAGCCACGCCCCGCTGTTGGAGGCGAACGCTGGCCTTACCTCGCCGCTGGAACACCAGATGTACCTGCGGGACATCGTCTTCACGACGGGCATTGCCGACCATGGCGACGCCTTCATCGTCGCCTCGGGCGAAGCCGATCTCGCTTGCCGGATCACGCATGTACC
>JBBAUA010000113.1:0-1079 GCA_040398465.1 Hyphomonadaceae bacterium
CCCCGCGCGTCGCTAGGAGAGCTTGTCGATAACAACAAACCAGAAGCCAAGCGAGAAGGCGAGCACACCGAGTCTGACACCGATGACGGCCGCTCTGTCGAGCGGAGACAGGACAAGATCAGAGGACCCCGTATCGACATCTCTGATGACGCTGGTGGCAGCGTTGTCTGACCCATCGCGGCCGCTCGCCCACGTCGCCGGCGATTCGTCGGCGGGCCTCGGGCGCTCCCAGACGTGTGACGGCTTTCCAAAGCTTGAGATGCGACCGCGTTCATCGTAGACGCCGACAGCTCCCGACCGGCGCGCCACCCGGTCATGCTGATCATGACCGCGCGCCGTGTCCCGCTGTGTCGATGACGTCACTGGCTGCGTCCCCATCACGAACGCGCATGACGCGCTTTCAGATCGTAGGAAAGCCTGCCGCTTTTCGGTGCATGCGTCAGCTGGGCTTTCGTTCAGCCAAACGACTAGTCGGTTCGTTTTGCCCGGGAGGTTAATGAAATCGGATGGACCTGAAGGTGTGCCTTCAGGCCAACGCGACCTGGTCTCTGGTGAGGCTGGGAACATCGCCCTCCTGGGGGAGCGGCGCATCGCGGTGTCGATGCGTGCTTCGAAACAGGCCGCGCCAGGACAGTGAAGCCGAGGCCCAAGATCGCCGCCAATCCCGGGCGAGGCAGACATTCCCTGTCCCCACGCTGGCCTCTGGATGAGCCCGCCGCAGTGTGACCAATGGCAGACCCGCTCGTCAGCTGCCGGTCGCCGCTTCCATGAAGGTTGGGCGGGACATCGCCCAGAAGCAGTCGTTCCGCATTGTTCTGTTCGGCAGTTGAAGTTCTGTCGCGTCGCGCCCTGTTGCACGCGAACGATCCTCGATTTGACCCTGGCTGGGCGGCAGTGGCTCGCAGGCCGCTGTTTTCATGGCTCGGTTTGTGTAACCGGGCGGCTTTGAACCGTACTGGCGCGAGCAATCATCCACGCTCCCGGCCGCCCGCGCCTTCAGCCGCGTTTACGGAACACGACCACGTGCTGCCAGGGCAGCGTGCTGACAGTGCGTTCCCACTCCAGCGGGAAGACAGCCG
>JBBAUA010000114.1:0-1055 GCA_040398465.1 Hyphomonadaceae bacterium
CGTAAGCGGTGCGAGCGGGCCGTCCCGATTTCAGCTTGACGCCGTCGCGAACGGACCCGGCAGCAGTTCATCGAGACGCGATTTGGGGTGGCCGTTGGCGATGGCCTCAAGCGTTGTGGTGAGATAGCCGAGCGGGTCCACTTTGCAGAGTTTGCAAGTCTCAATGAGCGATGCAACACGGGCCCACGAGCGGCCACCTTCATCGTGACCACAGAACAAAAAATTCTTGCGTCCCAATGCGAGCGGGCGGATTCGATTCTCGACTGGATTGCTATCCATCTCGACCCGGCCGTCGGCGAGGAAGACCTGGAGACCCTCCCATTGGTTGGCGATGTAGCTGAGCTTTTCACCGAGCCGGGACTTGGCCGAGATCCGCGAGCGCTTCTCCTTGAGCCAGGCGCCGAACGCCGCGACCAGCGGCGCGGATAATTGCTGACGCATGGCGAGGCGCTGGTCGGGCCCAGCCCCACGGATGTCGGCCTCGATACGATAGATCTCGGCGATCTGCTTGAGGCCTTCTTCGGCGATCGGCGAGCCGCTGGCGTCGAAGATTTCTTTCAGCTTTCTCCTCGCATGCGCCCAGCATTTAGCGAGCACGATCGGGCCACCATTGCGCCCCTCGCGGGTCAGCTGGTTGTAGCCGGCATAGCCATCAACCTGCAGCGTGCCGGTAAATCCCGTCAGGAACTCGGCGGCAAAATCCCCGCTGCGCCCATCGCCATAGAAGTAGACCACGCCGGGAGGATCAGCCCCGCTCCAGCCGCGCTCATCGCGCGCCAGCGCCCAGAGATAGCCCGTCTTGGTTCGACCCCGTCCCGGATCCAGCACCGGGGCTCGCGTCTCATCCATAAAGAGATGGGTCGATTGTTTGAGGCGCTCGGCCAGTCGATCCACGACCGGCGCCAGATGGAACCCGGCTTTGCCGACCCAGCCAGCAAGCGTCGAGCGATCGAGATCAACCCCGGAACGCCCATAGATCTGGGCCTGACGGTACAGCGGAAGATGATCGGCATACTTGCCGACCAGCACGTGTGCGATCAGCGCCTCGGTCGGCA